>DATAXD010000070.1:0-85204 GCA_036266835.1 Galbitalea sp.
CCCCCCCCCGCCCCTCACAGAACCAGCTTGGGCGGTCAGCCTACGAGGCCCTGCACGAAAACGTGTGGGGTGAAACCGGTGAGGTCGCCGATGCCTTCGCCCTGTCCGATGAGTTTGATCGGGATGCCGGTCTTCTCCTGCACGGCAAGGACGAAGCCGCCCTTGGCCGAACCATCCAGCTTGGTGAGAACAAGCCCGGTGACGCCTGCGTGCTCGATGAAGGCCTCGGCCTGGCTGAGCCCGTTCTGGCCGGTCGTCGCGTCCAGCACGAGCAGCACCTCGGCGATGGGCGCCTGCTTCTCGATCACCCGCCGAATCTTCGACAACTCATCCATCAGCCCGCTCTTGGTCTGCAAGCGTCCGGCGGTGTCAATAAGCACGATCTCGATGCCGTCCTGCTGGGCTTTTTCGACCGTCTGGAAGGCGACCGATGCCGGATCCTGCCCCGGATGCTGTGGCCGCACGATCTGTGCCCCGCCACGCACAGCCCAGGTGGCAACCTGTTCGACGGCAGCCGCGCGGAAGGTGTCCGCCGCTCCCACGATCACGCTGCGCCCGTAATTGGTGAGGAACTTGGCGAACTTGCCAATGGTCGTCGTTTTCCCGACGCCGTTGACGCCGACCACCAGCACCACCGCTGGCCGGTTGCTCAGGAGCAGGGTGGAGTCGAGTCTGACGAGCCGTTCCTCGAGGTTCTCGCGGAGCATCCGCTTCAGGTCGGCGGGGTCTGTGGTGCGGTACTTCGCGACGCTCGCGCGCAACTCGTCGATCACCGAGTCGGTGATGTCCGGCCCGAAGTCGGCCGAGATCAGGGCATCCTCGAGGCCCTCCCAGGTTTCGTCGTCGATCGTCTTGCGCGAAAACATGCCGCGCAGGGCACCGGACAGCGACCACGATGGAGCCATGCGAACAGCTTAGGAGTTGGTCGTGCTCGTGTTGCGAAGCGAAGCAATCGAAAAAGCGCGCCCAGCTGCCGCCCGCCACAGCGCATCCGGACCTCACATCGGCCGCTCACGCTCGCCGGGTCGTCGCGGACCGTCGCGTAAGCTGAAGAGCCGACCAGGACGCTCCCATGTGGTCGGCACGGAAGGAGTCGGGATGGGGACTGGGCCTGGTCCGGCGGACGAGCGATCGCTCGCGTGGGAGGCCCTGCCTGCCTTCGAAAATCCGCTGCACGTGGGGCGCCCAAACATCGGCGATCGGGCAATGTTCGATTCGATGGTGGACCAGATGTTCGAGCGGCGCTGGCTCTCAAACGACGGCCCGCTTGTGCAGGAATTCGAGGCGCGCATCGCCGAGTTCATTGGTGTGAAGCATTGCATTGCAATGAACAACGGAACTCTGGCCCTTGAGATCGCGATCAGAGCTCTCGGTCTGACGGGTGAGGTGATCGTCCCGTCATACTCGTTCGTGGCAACGGCCCATGCGTTGGACTGGCTGGGTATAACACCGGTGTTCGCCGACATCGATCCCGCGACGCATAACCTCGATACCGCGTCGGTGCGCGCGGCGATTACCCCGAAGACCTCAGGCATCATCGGTGTGCACCTATGGGGGCGACCGGCGCCGGCGAAAGAGCTTCAGGAGATTGCGGACGAGCACGGGCTACAACTCATGTTCGACGCCGCACATGCATTCGGCTGCACGCTGGATGGACAGCGAATCGGCGGCTTCGGCCGGGCCGAGGTGTTCAGCTTCCATGCCACAAAGTTCTTCAACACGTTCGAAGGTGGCGCCGTCGTGACGAACGACGACGATGTCGCCGACCAGGCCCGGCACATGCGCAACTTCGGGTTCGAGGGGCCCGACAACGTGACCACACGGGGCACCAACGGGAAATTAACGGAGATTTGCGCCGCAATGGGGCTCACCAACCTTGCGAGCGTCGACGAAGTCATTGCAGTCAATCACCGCAACTACCTCGCGTATCAGAGCGCGCTCGCTGGCATCGCGGGCATTCACTTGACGCAGTTCGATGAGTCGGAAACGGGTAACTTCCAGTACATCACCATCGAGGTCGACGACGAGTGCCTTGCGTCCCGCGACGACATCGTTGCGGGTTTGACATCGAAGAACGTGCTCGCGCGCAAATACTTCTGGCCGGGCATCCACCGCATGCAGCCGTATCGTGAGCAGGATCCTGATGCTGGGAGCCGGCTGCCGAACACGGAGCGGATTGCGCGCCGCGTCATCGTGCTCCCCACCGGCACGTCAGTCAACGAGAACGATATCGAGCTGATCGCCGCGATGATCCGAACACTCTCGGGCGGCCATGCGTCCTGAGGCACGACTCGACTTTTCCAGGCTTTACGTCTTTGGCGCCGGCGGCCACGGGCGGGAGATCGCGTGGCTCGCCGAGCGCGCCTGGCGGGAGATCCCCGAGATCGTCTTTCTGGTCGATGATTCGAAACACCTGAAGAGCCCGGTGGACGGATATCCGGTGAGACTTCTGGAAGATGAGGAACTCGCGTCGGACTCGCGTGTCGTCGTAGCGGTCGGCGACCCGAAGTCGCGTCGCGGGATTGCGAACGCCTTCGAGGAGCGGGGCGTGCGCGCCGCAACCATCGTTGACCCGACAGTCACGCGCTCGGGTCGCATCTCGATTGGCGATGGCGCGGTGGTATTTCCGGGGTGCGTCCTCACGACGGACGTGACGCTTGGTCGGCATGTGCACGTCAACGTCGGCTGCACGGTGTCCCACGATTCGCGCGTGGGAGACTTTTCATCGATTTCGCCCGGCGTTCACATCGCAGGCAACGTGCGAATCGGCGAAACCGTATTTGTCGGCGTCGGCGCGAATATCATCAACGGGCTCACCGGGGCCCCGCTTGTCGTTGGGGACCGAGCCGTGATTGCGGCGGGCGCCTGCGTAATCGGTCCCGTAGATGCCGGCTCGATGGTCGCAGGAGTACCTGCCGTAAAGAAGCGTTGACCCGACGGGCGCGCGACCGCGCTTCTCGCCAAGCCCCGTTTTTCGCGCCAGAGCGCGACATGACGAGTTCGCTCAGGAAATGACCACGGGGGCGATGGTGCTGCCGTCGCCGGCGATCGTGTAACCAGACCAGCCACTGCTGAACTCGACGCGTGCCTGGAAGCCACCGACCCCGGTTCCCCGATACAACCACAGCCTGCCCACGGAATCCCGGCCGACAATGTCCAGGTATCCATCGTGATTGAAATCGCCCACCGCGACAATCGAGTAACCCTGCCAACCGGAGCCGAGCTGCATCCGGCTTCCCAGCGTCCCTGAACCGGTCCCCGGATACAGCCAGAGCGCCCCCGAAGAGTCGCGCACCAACAGGTCCGAATTACCATCCCCGTTGAAATCACCGACCCCCACAATCGAGGTCTTCGTCTGCCAGCCCACGTCAATCTGAACAGGCGCACCCATCACAGCATCACCCGTAAACGGATACAACCAGACCTTGCCCGACGAATCCCGCGTCACGATATCCGCATGCCCATCGCCGGTGAAATCGGCAACACCCTGAATCGCCGTCATCCCCGCAAACGCACCAGGGTCACCCAACTGCACCCCGGCACTCAACGTGTGAGAGCTAGCCCACGGATACAACCACAACGTGCCAACAGAATCCCGCGCCACCAGATCCGGATGCCCATCCCCGGTCAGATCCCCCACCGACACCAACGCCGTCATCGACTTCCAATTCGCCGTCCCGGTCGCCGTAATCTGCACACGAGCCGACAAATGACCAGACCCAGTACCCGGATACAACCACAGCGCCCCGTTAGCATCCCGCGCCATGATGTCCGAATTACCATCACCATTGAAATCACCAACACCACCAGTGACCGCAGTGGTGATGGGCACGAGCACGACAATCGTGCCGGTGGTCGCGATGCTCTTCGAGTACCCCGAGGTCGCCACCAGCGAATAGGTGTGCTTGCCCGCGGTCACCGACGACAGGGGGAATGACCAGGAACCGCCGGAAGCCGAGACCGTGGAGGTCGCGGTGTGCGACCCATCGAGGTACAGCGAGACCATCGACGCGGGGTTCGGGTTCGCCAGCGTTCCCTTGAAGTTGCCCGTGGTGAACGCGTTCGCGCCGCTCGCCGGTGAGGTGACCTTGGGAGCGGAAACCGTTAGACCCAACTGCCAGTTGGCACCCTGCTCGCTCTGAACGCTGGCGTATCCCGCGTCCGCCGAAACCATGGGAAAGAACACCGACTGATAGCCCGGGTCGTCGGCGGCACCGTCGGAAGGTTTACTCTCCGGGTTGGCGCACGCCTTGCTTGCGCTGGTGAAGGTTTGTGGGAAGTCGCTGCCGGAGTCGATGCCGACGGCCTCGGTGCCGATGACCGCTCCGCCGCCGCTGTCGCCGGGAATCAAGCAGGTCGTGGCGACGATGGTGTTGACGTACTGGCCACTAACCAATACCTCGCTGTCGACCGCCTCGATCTTGCCGCAGGTCCAGCCCGTCGTGCTGCCGGACTTGCACAGGGTCGCCCCGTCCATGGCCGCGGTTTCGCCCGTGATTCCGAGCGGAGTCGAGGCGGTCGGCGCCTTGGTGCTCGGGCTGCTGCCCGAGTTGCCTCCCCAGGTGGCGACGCTGCCGTTGGCCACCACGCCGGAGTCACCCTCGGAAACGATGCCGTAGTCATCTTCGTGAGCGAAGTCTCCCTTGGTGCCGCCGTAGTCGGCTTCGTCTGGCACGGCGGTACCGATCGCGGCTCCAAGACTCACTGTGTTCTTGTACACGCCCGAAGTGGTCTGCACTCGCAGGAACACCGAATTCCCATCGGGGATCACCGTCGCGCAGTGGCCGGCGGTCACGAACTGCGCTGCGCCAGTCGCCACGCTGTAACCGTTGAATCCGATCGAACACAGGTCACCGTCTCCGGCTCCGGAGTTCTGGCCGGGGGTCGAATAGAAGAAGTACCCCTCGCCCCCGTAGATGTTGGTCGAACTGACCGAGTGGAACGTCTGTTTGCTGAGGTCGGGGGTCTTCGGTGCGCCGACGACCGCGGTCGCCCCGGTGGCAACTACAGTCCGGACTTGCGACGCCGAGGCGACGTTGACGACCAGCTTCGCGCCGACCATTTTCGAACCGAGCACGTGCACGCCTGCGGTCTTCAGCGAAGCGACGACCTTTACCGCGTGCTCTTCGGCAGCGGCATCTGCCAGGTACTGGGCCGCGGTGAGGTGCACGTCGCGGCTGACCGCGATGACGAGACCTTTGGGCAGTTTGGCCGCCGCCGCCGCGTATTCGCTCGCCGGATAGCTGCCCATCGCCAGCGGCTGCGGCTTGTGTTGCACGGTCGGTGTCGCCGCAGTCGATCCAGCCGTAGTAGAAGTGGCTGACGAAACTGCAGCACGTTCGAGCGGCACCCCGATCGCGGTCGCAACTCCCAGAGCTACAGCGATGCCTAAGGCAATCGCCGCAATCCGTTTTCCGCCAACCAGCCGCTTTTCGCGCATAACCATCCGCTCGCTCCACCCCAACGCAGCCACGCCGCTGCAGACATCAAGCCCAGCCTACGGTGCGACCCGACCGTTCGATGTACCCCATCTGAGGCGCAAAAACGTGTCAGCCCGCGGCCCGTTCCGGATGCGCGACGCGCTGGCCGACGACCGCGCTGATGCCGTCCGCGCGCATCGAAACGCCGTAGAGGGCATCCGCTATTTCCATGGTGCGCTTCTGGTGGGTGATGACAATCAGCTGGGACGTCTGCCGCAGATCCTCGAGGATCGTCAGCAGCCGCCCGAGGTTGGAGTCGTCCAGCGCAGCCTCGACCTCGTCCATGATGTAGAACGGGCTCGGCCTGGCCTTGAAGATCGCGATGAGCAGGGCAACGGCGGCAAGCGATCGCTCGCCACCCGACAGGAGCGACAGGCGTTCGATCTTCTTGCCGGCCGGCTTCACGGTGACCTCGATGCCGGTCGTGAGGATGTTCTCGGGATCGGTCAGGTGGATGCTGCCTGCTCCGCCGGGGAACAGCACCGGGAATACCTGGTTGAATGCCGCTTTGGTGTCTTCGAAGGCCGAGGAGAAGATGTCCTGCATCTTCTCGTCGATCTCGTCGATGATGGTGAGGAGATCCTTGCGGGTGTTCGTCAGGTCGGTGAGCTGTTCCGTAAGGAACTTGTGCCGCTGTTCCAGGGCGGCGAACTCCTCGAGGGCGAGCGGATTGACCCGACCCAGCTGCGTGAGTTTGCGATCGGCGACCGCGAGGCGGGATTCCTGCTCGGTGCGGACGTAGGGCTTCCCCTCTAGCTGTGGTCTCGATACGCGTTCGGCTTCGCCGAGCGCTACTCGACCATCGGTGTCGTCCAGCGAATCGTCTTCGGGCACCGGAACATCCGGCCCGTACTCGGCGATCAGAACGTCCTCGACAAGCCCGAGCTCTTCCCCCGCGCGCTCAAGAAGCGTCGAGAGCTGGAGCTTCTTCTCGTAGACCTGCATCTCGAGACCGTGCACCGTGTCGCCGACGGTCGCCAGTCTTTCGCGAAGCGAACTCTCCGACGTGCGCAGCGCGATGAGTTCCTCATTCTGGGATGACCGTTCCGCCTCGCGGGCGGCCAGTGCCACCCTCGCTTCGGACATCGAGCGGTCGACCGCATCCAGCACGGCCGGCAGCGCCGCGAGGACCGTCCTCGCCGACTGCACCTGCCGGGCACGGATGACCGTGCGACGCGCCTGCTCGTCGGCTGCGGCCCGCTCGGTGACCAGCTGCTGGGCCAGCGAGTTCGCTCGTGCCTCCTCGGCGCGTACTCGCTCTCGAGCCGTCTCGAGTTGAATGCGGAGCTCGACCTCGGCGAGCCGCGCGTTCTCAAGCTCGACAACCATCGCGTCGCGACTCGAGACATCCAGGATTGGGCGGGGCGTCGCCGCGTAGTCGTCACGCTCCGCGGTGGCGCTCTGGACTTCATCCTCCGCCGTCCGCTCGGCCTCGGTTGCGCGTTCGACCGCGGCGGACAGCCGCTCCCATTCGGCCTGCGCCGCCTCGAGCTGGATGCGCAGGCGCCCGAGGCGCTCGGCGTGTGAGGCGAGCGCAGCGTCGAAGTCGCGCAGGTTTGCCAACGCGGCAGCAGCATCCGTCTGCGCGCTCTCCAGCTGGCCGCGCTTCTCGGCCAGCGCGAACCTCGCGCGCTCGATCGAGGTACTGACGACGCTGAGTTGCTCGGCTGCCACGTCACGTTCGGCAACGAGTTCGAGCCGGGACCGCTTCGCCCCGGTTCCGCCGCGCAGCACGTACTCGGTGAGCACGTCGCCGGCGCGGGTGATCGTGGTCAGCCCGCCGATTTCGCGGATCTTCGGCCACGCGGCACGGGCCACGTCGAGATCGTCGACGATCACAACGTGAGACAGGATGCCGAGGATGCCTGCGGGCGCCTCCACAAACTCGCTCGCGGGGGAAACGCCCTTCGGCAGCGAGCCGAGGGATCCGGCGTCCGCCGCATCCGCCACGACAATTTCCACGCGTCCGGCATCCGAATCGCGAGCGCGCGACAGCGCAGCGACCGCCGCCTCGTGGTCATCGGCGAGTACGGCATCCGCGAGGGTTCCCAGCGCCGCGGCGATTGCCGCCTCGTAGCCCGGCGTGACTCGAACGTGCTCGGCGACCAGGCCGCGGATTCCCGGTGTCCCGACGATCGCCGCCGAACCATCCTTCTGATCGACGGCCATCGACAGCGCCGAGGTGCGTGCGGCGAGAGCGTCGCGCTCACGCTCCAGCGCATGCAGCTCATCGCGCTTCGTCTCGATGTCCTGCTGGAGTTCGGATACGAGTGCTTCGGCGGCTTCATACAGCGAGTCGAGCGTGCCGTCCCCTCCGTCGCTGGTCGCCGCGTCCGCTTCGAGCGCGACGAACTCCGTTCGCGTGCCCTCGCGCCGCTCCTCGGCCTGGGCGAGGGCGGCCCGTTGGCGCGCCAGCTCATCGCGAGTAGCCGTGAGCCGCGATTGCGCGACCTCGATCTGGCTCGCAAGGCGCGCGATTTCGAGGTCATGCCGCGAAACAAGTGCACTCTGGGCGCTGATCTCATCGTCGAGCGAGTCGAGCGATGCCTTCGCCGTCGCGCTCGCGGCGGCCGCGACACCAACTGAGCCTTCTGCGTCGGCAACATCGCCCCGAAGCCGATCCGCTTCCGCTCGAGCCTCGGTGACCATGCTCTCGGAGATGGTCACGCCAGCGCCGGGAAGCTCGGCCGTTGACCCGAGCAGCGCGAGTTTCTGGTTCGCGAGCGCGTACAGCCCGCGGAGGTGGTCCTGAACCTGCTCGAGACCGAAGGCGGTTTGGCGTGCGTGATCGACGGCATCGCCGACCATGGCCTGCTCGATCCGCCCGACCCGAAGCCGAGCCTGGTCCTGCTGCTCCTGCAGCACGATTCGCTCGCTCTTGCGTTCGCTCTCGCTGCGTCCGAACTGGGTCAGTGCCTCGCGCAATTGCGAGACGTCGTCGGCCAGCAGGCGGGCCCGGGCATCCCGGACGATCGCGGCGATGGTCTGGGCCTCTCGCGCGATCTCGGCCTGGTGCCCGAGTGGCTTAAGCTGCCGCCGGATTTCGCCGGCGAGATCAGAAAGCCTGGTCAGATTGGCGTGCATCGCTTCGAGCTTGCGAAGGGTCTTCTCCTTGCGGCGACGATGCTTCAGGATGCCGGCGGCCTCCTCGATGAATCCGCGGCGCTCCTCGGGATTGGCGTGGAGCACGGCATCCAGCTGGCCTTGCCCGACGATGACGTGCATCTCGCGCCCGAGGCCGGAGTCGCTGAGGAGCTCCTGCACGTCGAGCAGGCGACACGCCTCGCCGTTGATCGCATACTCGCTGGCGCCGTTGCGGAAGAGCGTGCGCGAGATCGTGACTTCGGTGTAGTCGATGGGCAATGCGGCATCCGAATTGTCGATGGTCAGCAGCACCTCGGCACGACCGAGCGGACCCTTGGTCGCTGTGCCCGCGAAGATGACGTCTTCCATCTTGCCGCCGCGGAGCGTCTTGGCCCCCTGTTCGCCCATGACCCAGGCGAGGGCGTCGACGACATTGCTCTTGCCGGAACCGTTCGGGCCGACGACACAGGTGACACCCGGTTCGAACGCGAAGGTGGTGCTGGTCGCGAACGACTTGAAGCCCTTGAGCGTCAGGCTCTTGAGGTACAAGGTCGTCCCTTCTCGTTCGCGGCCGAATGCCTGCCATTACGGTACCCGACCCGCGCCCTCTCGGGTGGCGGGTGATCGTGACACTCGCGGAGGGAGAAGTGGTGTCGCGGCGGGAGAAACAACTCCCTCCGCGAGGCACTATCTCCCTCCAGTCACACGGGACGCGCACCGTGGGACCGTGACAAAGGTCATGGGGAAGTCATGAGAAGCGGTATGGGTATCGCGTTACCTTCTCGACGACCATCGGGTTATGACAGAAAACCAAATGGATCGGGCCCCAGCGATCACGCTCGCCGGACTCAGCAAGAAGTTCGGCACGCTCGCCGCCGTGAGTGATGTCGACCTCACGATCGAGCCGGGCGAAGTTGTGGCCCTGCTCGGCCCGAACGGCGCGGGCAAGTCAACGACGATCGATCTGCTGCTCGGACTCGCGGTGCCGACGGCCGGCAGCGCCGAACTCTTCGGCGAAGACCCGCGCCGTGCGATCGTGACCGGGCGCGTTGGAGCCATGCTGCAGGGCGGCGCGCTGCTGCCGACCACAACCGTTCGCGAATCCGTCGCGCTGATCCACGCCCTTCACAAGCATCCGCTTTCGGTGGATGAGGCAATGGAGCGCGCGGGAATCAGCGACCTCGCCAGACAGAAGGTCGCGAGCCTCTCGGGCGGCCAGCTGCAGCGTGCCCGCTTCGCGGTCGCCGTGCTCTCGAATCCGGACCTCCTGATTCTCGACGAGCCGACCGCCGCAATGGATGTCGCGGCGCGCCACAGCTTCTGGAGTTCGATGCGCGAATTCACCGGCCAGGGCAAGACGGTCGTCTTCGCGACGCACTACCTCGATGAGGCGGACACGTTCGCGGACCGCATTGTGATCATGAACTCCGGCCGCGTGATTGCGGATGGCACTCCGTCCGAAGTGAAGTCGGTTGTCAGCGGTCGCACCCTCAGCTTTACGCTCGCGGCGCCGGACGAGACCGGCCTCGACCGGCTGCCCGGCGCCAACGGCATCGACATCCGCGGGTCGCGCGTGTCGCTGCATTCCGAGGATTCGGATGCCACGCTGCGCGCCCTTCTCACCGCATTCCCGGGGGCCACCGACATCGAAATCGTCTCGCGCAGCATGGATGACGCGTTTATGGCGCTGACAGGGTCTTCGACGAGCTCAGCGACCACAGGAAAAGGAGCAACAAAATGAACATCCGCTACTTCGGCCTGGAAATCGCCCGCCAACTCCGCGACGCCCGTTCACTCGTCTTCACGTTCGCCGTGCCGATCGTCATGCTGCTGATCTTCGGTGGCGTGTACGGGAGCCAGTACGACCACGAAGCGCACCTGCAGTGGATCATCGTCACCACCGTCCAGATGGGCGCCTACGGGGCAATGATGGCCGCGCTCGCCCAGGCGTTCACCATCGTCAACGAGCGATCCGTCGGCTGGAACCGGCAGTTGCGAATCACCCCGCTGTCGGGCACCGGTTACATGATCACGAAGGTCGCATCCGCGATGGCGGTCGGCCTGGCGTCGATCATCGTCGTCATCCTGGTGTCGATCATCGTGCTGCACGCTCACCTCTCGGTCGGCGGATGGGTCATGGCCGGACTCGGACTCTGGATCGGCATCATCCCGTTCTCGCTCATCGCGATCCTGATCGCGCAGTTCGCCAAGCTGCAGTTCGCGCAGCCGCTGTTCATGGTGACGTTCCTCGGGCTCGCGCTCCTCGGCGGGCTGTGGGTGCCGCTCGACATCCTTCCGCACTGGATCAGCAACGTGGCACAGGTCGCGCCGTCGTACTGGCTGAACAAGCTCGGCCAGATGGGCGCGGGCCTGACGGGCAACGTCGGCACGCCGGCGCTGGTGCTCGGCGGCTGGACGATCGTGCTCGCGGTGCTCATCGCCTGGCGCTACCGCCGCGACTCTGCGCGCGCCTAGGTAGTCGCAAAGTAAGGTGACAAGCGTGTCGAGCTTGTCGATTCAGCAGCCGGGGACAGGCATCCGTGCCCGGCTGCTGAATGGCGCTGCGTACCGGTGGTACCTCGGCACCATCTTCGGTCTCATCTACCAGGTCTACGAGATCGTCTATGTCTGGACGTCACCGTGGCCGCTCAACACGAAGCTCCTCGCGACCCTCGTGCTGGCTGTCGTCTACGTCGGCTACATCGCGCTTCCACCGCTGCTCTGGCCGCAGAGCGTGCGCGCGAGGGTCATCGGTCTGGTCGCGTATTGGGCAGTGACGCTCGTGCTCCTGCCGTTCCTCGGCCCGTACCTGGTCTGGATCTGGACACTCGTCGTCGCGATGACGGCCTTCTCCTGGTTGCCACTGCTGCCTTCGGTGCTGATCTGTGTCGGTGTTGTGCTTGCTCAGGTCGGGCTGTCCGCAGCCACCGGCTTCGCAAACGGCACGATCTTTGCGGCGTTCGTCACGGTGACGGTGGCGGCATCGCTGTTTGCCATCACCCGCCAGATCGTGGCGAACCGGGACCTCCGAGACGCCCACGCGACCATCGCGACTCTCGCCGCCGCCGACGAACGGGCTCGACTGGCGCGCGACCTGCATGACGTGCTCGGCCATTCGCTCACCGTCGTGGCGGTGAAGTCGGAACTCGCCGGTCGGCTGGTCGAACGCGAACCGAAGCGGGCGGCGGCCGAGATCAAGGACATCGAGGTGCTCGCCCGAACGGCACTCAGCGACCTGCGCGCGGCCGTCAGCAGCTACCGCGAAATGAACCTTGGCGCCGAACTCTCAGCTGCCCGAACCGCGCTCGAGGCGGCGGGCATCCGGCCGCACATTCCCGAGGACGGGGATGCGGTGGACGAGGAGCTGCGCCCCCTCTTCGGCTGGGTGCTGCGCGAGGGAGTGACCAACGTCATCCGGCATTCCGGCGCGAAGCAGTGCTGGGTCGAGCTTTCGCCGCGCCGACTGGAGGTTCGCGACGACGGCAGCGGGTTGCACGTGGCTGGCCGTGTCGTCACGGACCGAGCTCGCGGCAAGTCGGGCAACGGCCTTGCGGGCCTCACCGAGCGGGCGGGCGAAGCGGGCGCGAAACTATCCGCGGCTCGCGACGACTCCGGCTTCGTGCTGAGCATCAGCAAGGCGGCCGGATGATCCGCCTCCTGCTCGCCGACGACCAGGCGCTGGTCCGCGGTGCGATCGCGTCACTGCTCGACCTCGAGCCCGATCTCGAGG
The DNA here is from genome assembly GCA_036266835.1 of Galbitalea sp. Classification (GTDB taxonomy): domain Bacteria; phylum Actinomycetota; class Actinomycetes; order Actinomycetales; family Microbacteriaceae; genus Galbitalea. The sequence goes on from DATAXD010000070.1 coordinate 12,295, forward strand.
TCGTCGCGCAAGTCGGCCGGGGCGACGAAGTGGTTGCCGCCGCGCGTGCCTCGAAGGCGGATGTCGCGCTGCTTGACGTGGAGATGCCTGGACTCGACGGGATCGCCACCGCCCGCCGCCTGCGCACCGAGTATCCGAGCTGCCGAGCGCTGGTCGTGACGACCTTCGGTCGGCCCGGCTACGTGCGACTCGCGCTCGAAGCTGGCGCGTCCGGATTCCTGGTCAAGGACACCCCGTCGGGACAGCTCGCGGATGCGGTGCGCCGAGTCGCCGCGGGCGAACGAGTCATCGATCCGGCGCTGGCCGCCGAATCGCTGGCCGCGGGTCCGTCTCCGCTGAGTCCGCGCGAGACCGACGTGCTCATCGCGCTTCGAGCAGGCTGCTCGTCTTCCGAAGTCGCGTCACAGCTTCACCTGTCGGAAGGCACCGTGCGCAACCATCTCTCATCCGCCATCGGCAAGACCGGTGCGCGCAATGCGCCGGAAGCCGCTCGCATCGCCGCGGAGAACGGATGGTTGCTGGCATGAACGCGACATCCGAAATCCGGATCACGGAACTCGAGATTCCGGCCCGAGTCGGCGAACGCGGTTGGGACGACTTCGCGACGGCGATTGCCATCCACTACGGAAACGAGGCGCTCGTCTACGGCACTGATGAGTTGGCGTTCACCGCCGAAGAAACCCTGCCGAACTATCTCGACCAGGAACATGAGCCGACGAGGCTCTTCGCCGCATGGGACGGAAAACGGATGGTCGGAGCCGCCCGGTACGAGATCGAGCCGGGCGACGATCCGCACACGTCCTGGCTGATGGTCGATGTTCTGCCCGGAGTGCGCCAGCAGGGCATCGGCACGGCCCTGTCCGCGAAGCTGCAGGGCGTGGCTGCGACCGACGGCATCCGTAAGGCCATCGTGTACACGGTCTCGGGCTTCGGCCAGGGTCAGCAGTTGTGCGCTCCGACCGGATTCGGCTCGGTCGCCGCGGACAACTCGGAGGTGAAGTTTCTGCTTCGCGCGGGCTATCGTCTCGAGCAGGTCGTGCGTGCCAGCCGGCTGCCCCTCCCGGCGCCCGGTGCCGAAACGATGCTCGCCCGCAGTCGCGTCGCGGCGGGAGACGACTTCGTGCTGCACACCTGGGTCGATCGCACTCCGAAGAAGTGGCGACGCGAAATGGCCGCGATGCACCAGGCCATGAGCGTTGAAGAGCCGACGGCCGGTCTCGAAGAGCCCGAGGATGTCTGGACCATCCGACGACTCGACGAGACCGAGAAGCGGCTCGCCGGCGGACCCCGTCGATTCCTGGTGACCGCGGTCGAGCACGTGCCATCCGCGACACTTGCGGGATTCACGACCCTGTCCGTTCCCACGGAGCTCGATCGGCCGGTCACGCAGGAAGACACCCTCGTGTTGCCCGCGTATCGCGGGCATCGACTCGGCATGCTGCTGAAGGCCGCGAACCTCGAAGAGCTGCGGCAGAGGTTCGACCCACGACCGTCCGTGATCACGTTCAATGCCGAGGAAAATCGCCACATGCTGAACGTCAACGAGCAGCTTGGATTCGCGCCGATCGGCTACGAGGGAGCCTGGCGCCGCGATCTCCCCAACTAGAACCGGCGCAGTTTGTTGACCGCGCGGTGGTTACCGCGGCCGCATGGTCAACAAAGTGCAGCGTTAGGGGAATGTAAGAGGAGCCCGGGGACGGCGAAAACGGGCATTTTGTGGGCTTGAATGGTGCTTGTGTCTGAGGCGCGCGGTCTGGTCGTAATCGTCGAAGACGAGCGCGCCATCGCGGACCTGCAACGCCTCTACCTCACCGAGGCCGGATTCGGCGTCCACATCGAGCGCGATGGAACGGCCGGGCTCGCGGCCATCCGTCGGCTGCGTCCGGTCGCGGTCGTGCTGGATGTCGGATTGCCTGGCCTCGACGGCATCGAGATCTGCCGCAGGCTCCGGGAATCCGGCGACTGGACACCCATCATCTTCGTGACCGCCCGAGATGACGAAGTCGACCGCATCCTCGGCATCGAGCTCGGCGCCGACGACTACCTGACGAAGCCGTTTTCCCCGCGCGAGCTGGTTGCCCGCCTCAAATCACTCCTCAGGCGACAGGGCGGTCCCGAGTCGCCGCCGCTTCTGACGCTCGGCGCGATCACCATCGACCTCGAGCGCAGACGGGTCACGTCCGGAGACACCGCGGTCACGCTGACCAGCACCGAGTTCGACCTGCTGGCCAAGCTCGCCAGTGCGCCCGGCCGCGTGTTCACGCGCGAAGAGCTGCTGTCGAGTGTGTGGGGACAGGCCGATTACGCGAGCGGCCGCACCGTGGATGTCCACGTCGCCCAGGTGCGCGCGAAGCTCGGCGACCCGAATCCGATTCGCACCTCCAGGGGTGTTGGCTACGCCGCCGTGGACGACGAACCGTGAGCGATCGCCGGCTTGGACTTCGTTCCAGGGTGACCATCGTGACCATCACCGTCGCAACGCTTGCCGTGCTGGTCACGGGCGGCGTCTCACTGCAGCTCGTGCGGCAGTCATCGATCGATGAGGCGCGAGCAAGGCTCGCGGCGCAGGCCACGCTGCTCGCAAAGCTGCCCGCGGCCACCCCTTTCAGCGACCTCGACTCACGCGTCAGCCTTGCGCTGGGCGACACCGAGGCCGGCGTCGTCTCGCCGACCGGCCTTGTTACCGGCACCGCCGCGGAACTGCTGCCCAAGCGTTTGGTGCGCCTGGGTGAAGTCGGAAGGAGGGTATCGACTACGCTCAACGGTCCGCAGGGGCTCACCCTCGTGGAGATGCGACCGAGGCGTGGCGGCGGTTCGCTCGTGCTCGCTCTCCCCCGCGACACCGTCGATGCCCAGGCGCAAGGTTCACTTCTGCGCATCCTTCTCGCGCTCGGAATCGGACTCGTCGTTGCCATCATCGCCGGCGCGATCTTCGCGCGCTGGCTGGCGAAGCCTCTGATCGGGGTAGCCGGAATGGCGGCCCGGATGGCGAGGGGCGAGCGCGGAGTTGCGACGCCGATGACCGGGCCCGCCGAAGTCGTCGCGGTGGCGGATGCGCTCGGCGCGCTCGACGGAGCGCTCGCGTCGAGCGAGGCCAGACAGCGCGAATTCCTGCTGTCGATCTCGCACGAACTGCGCACCCCGCTGACGGCGCTCCGCGGATATGCGGAGGCGATCTCGGACGGCATGGTGGGTCCCGCAGACCTTCCGGGAGTGGGTCAGGTACTCACCGCCGAAACCGAACGCCTCGACCACTTCGTCGCCGACCTGTTGGAGCTGGCCAGGCTCGAGGCCGACGACTTCTCGATCAAGCCGGTGCAGGTGAATCTGGCCGACATCCTGCGCTCGTCACGGGACGCCTGGCTGGGACGCGCCGCGGGTCTTGGCGTCACGCTCACCGTCGAAACGCAGGAGGTGGTGCTTTGCAGCGATCCGCGCCGACTGCGCCAGATCGTCGACGGGCTCGTCGAGAACGCGCTGCGAGTCAGCCCGGACGGGTCGAGCATCCGCCTGGCCGGCTGGGCCGATGCGACGGGCGTCTCGATCGAAGTACGCGACGGCGGACCGGGGCTGCGTCCGGAGGATGCGGCGGTCGCCTTCGAGCGCGGAGTGCTTCGCGAGCGCTACCGCGACTCGCGTCCGGTCGGAACCGGTCTTGGACTGTCGATCGCATCTCGCCTCACGTCACGACTCGGCGGCAGCATCCGTGCGGGGACCGCGGTCGCGGGCGGGGCGGTGTTCACCGTGACTCTGCCCGGGGTGGGGTGACGCCGGCGATCGCTTGACAGCACCACGTACTGATGGTTCGTTGAAGCGATGACCGAGTTCACTGTCGGAGAATTGGCCATTCCCCCCGAGGTCGGGGCCGAGGGATGGAGCGACTTTGTTGCGATGACCGACGTTCGCAACGAGATCGAAGCAAACATCGTCGGTACCGACGAGCTGGCCTTCGACGCCGAGGAGCTCTTGCCGCGCTGGCTCGATCCGATCGACCGCCGTCGCCTCTTCGTCGCCCGGCTCGACGGCCGAATCGTCGCTCGTTCGACCTACGAATTCACCGACGACGACGACATCGCCTGGATCACCGTCGAGGTGCTCGATCGGGCCAGTGGGCAGGGCGTCGGCAGCGCCCTTTACTCGTTCGTCTTCGATGTTGCGAAGGTCCAAGGCAAGCGCACCTTCCAGACCGAGTTCTACGCGCGTGTCGGCGAGCCGGGTCCACGCATCCCGTCGCCTTCCGGATTCGGATCGGTACCCGCGGAGTCGGTGGGCAGCCGGTTCGCCATCCGGCGCGGCTACGACCTCGAGATGGTCCTGCGGTACAGTCGCCTCGCCCTTCCGGTGGATGCGGACGTTCTTGCCCGCCACCTCGCCGAAGCGCGGGCGGCAGCCGGCGACGACTACCGCGTCATCCGCTGGACCGGTCGCACGCCCGAGCTCTGGCTCGACGACCTCGCCGTACTACACGGACGGATGTACACGGATGCGCCCCACGGCGACCTCGACATGGGGGATGAAGTGTGGGACGCGGAGCGCCAGCGCGCTCACGACGAGATGGATGCCCAGAGTCCCAGAGCGCTCGTCGTCTCGGCGATCGAGCACATTCCCAGCAGTCGGCTCGTCGCGTTCACCGAGCTGACTGTGCCGCCCGAGCGTGGGCGGCCGATCGCCCAGCGCGACACCCTGGTGCTCAGCGAACACCGCGGCCATCGGCTCGGGATGCTGCTGAAGGTCGACAACATCGAGGCGGTCACGAAGGCGTATCCCGGTCATCCGTCGATCACCACCACGAACGCCGAGGAGAACAGCTACATGCTCGCCGTCAACGAAGCCGTCGGCTTCGCGCCGATGGCCTATGCCGGAGTGTGGAAGTACGTGCTCGACTAACGAGCACCGCGAACCCGCTGGCACCACGGACAGAAGTGCGAGCCGCGGTTCATGAACTGCTCGCGGACGATCGGTCGACCGCAGCGCGCGCACGGGAGACCCTGCCGGCCATAGGCGTTGAGCGAACGCGAGAAGTACCCGGATTCGCCGTTCACGTTCAGGTACTGCGCGTCAAAGCTCGTTCCACCATCGGCGAGCGCACGAACGAGGACCTCGCGGACTTCCGCGAGCAACACCCTCGCTCGAGGCCGGGCGAGCGCGCCGGTCGGCTGGTCGTAGTGGACCCGAGCGGCCCACAACGCCTCGTCCGCGTAGATGTTGCCGATACCGCTGATGAGAGTCTGGTCGAGGAGGGCTCGCTTGACTCCGGTGTTGCGCGCGGCCAGCCGGGACAGGAACCTGGCGTCGTCGAAGTGTGGATCGACTGGATCGCGCGCGATGTGCGCGACGCTTGTCGGTACCCGCTTGCCGGGCACATCCGTCGTCGCGACCAGGTCGTTGATGGCCATCGATCCAAAGATGCGCTGGTCGACAAAATCCACCCGCAGCGCCCCGTGGGTCGGATGCTCAAGCCCAATGCTCACCCGCGTGAGTCGGTCGAGCTCCGCGCCGGGTTCACGCAGCAGCACCTGGCCGCTCATGCCGAGGTGAATGACGAGCGCCTCGTCGTCAATCGGGATCCACAGGTACTTGCCGCGACGCTCGGGCGCCTCCAGCGTGCTCCCGGTGAGCCTCGCGACGAAGTCCTCGGATGGCGCACCGTGCCTCCGCAGGGAACGCTCGTCGAACACCGTCACGGCGGTGACCGTCGCGCCGGCGACTGCCGGTGCGAGGCCAAATCGCACGACCTCGACCTCGGGAAGCTCCGGCACAGCTAGTCGACGCTCGGCGAGGAGTTAGAAATGGTCGCTGCCTTGGCGGCCTTCGCCGACTTTTCGGGAGGCGCCTGCAGCACCGTCCACGCCTCGAGGGCTGCCGACATCTCCGCCTGCTTCTTGCTGGTGCCCGTTCCGGCGGCGACCGTCTCGCCTCCGAGGGAGACGGTTGCGTGAAAACGCTTGGAGTGATCCGGCCCGCTGTCCTTGACGGCGTAGGCGGGCATCCCGCGTCCGAGCCGCGCACTGAGCTCCTGCAGACTGGTTTTCGGATCCATCGCGGCGCCGAAACGATCCGGATCCTCCAGCAGCGGACGGATCAGGCGCAGCACGAATGCCGTCGCGATCTCCGGGCCGCAGTCGAGATAAACGGCCCCGATGACGGCCTCGACCGTGTCGGCCAGAATCGACGACTTGTCGTGCCCGCCGGTCAGTTCTTCGCCGCGACCCAGACGGATGTGCGCGCCGAGCCCGATCGCCCGCGCGACTTCCGCGAGCGCAACGCTGGACACGAGGCTGGCCCGGCGCTTGGCCAGTTCGCCCTCATCCAGATTGGGGTTCTCGGTGTAAAGCATGACCGTGACGGCCTGCCCAAGAATGGAGTCGCCGAGAAACTCGAGACGCTCGTTGTGGGGAACTCCGCCGTTCTCGTACGCGTACGAGCGGTGCGTTAGAGCGAGTTCTAATAACTCGGGCCCCAACGGCACCCCCAGTTGCGAAGCCAGGTTCGCCGCGCGAGGAGCGGCGGACCCAGAAGATTCAGACGTCTGCGACCTTACGGCCCTTGTACTCCAGGTACAGAGGCGTTCCGGCGGAGTCTTCGACGACCTTCGCGCGATGCGGAAGGCTGTAAACCGTCTTGCCGTTCTCGATCGTCTTGACCAGGGTCGGCGGAGTGGCCTTCCACTGGGCGCGACGCATCCGGGTGCTCGCCCGCGACATCTTGCGCTTGGGTACTGCCATGTCTAACTCTTCTCTTGTTTCGCGCGCCTCGGCGTCACGTTGTCTTCGGAAGCCAGCCCATCGAGCCCGGCAAGCGCAGCCCAACGGGAATCGACGGGAGCCTCGTGCTCGTGGCCCGGGTTGTCAAGAAGCCGCACCCCACACTCCGGGCATAGCCCTGGGCAATCTTCCTGACAGACCGGCTGGAACGGCAGTGAAAGCACCACCGCATCCCTGACCAACGGTTCAAGATCCAGAGACTCGTCTTGAACTGTGTAGTCAAAAGCTTCGTCGACAGAATACGCGAAAAGCTCCTGAAACTCGACTTCGACCGGTAGCTTCACGTCGACAAGACACCGCACACACTCGCCGTCAGCAACCGTGTCGACCTCACCCGAAACCAGAATTCCGTCGTGAAGTGACTCCAGTCGAAGCTCGAGCGCGAGCTTCGTGCCCTTGCGCACGGCGATCACGGCGTTGCCAAGTTCTTCGCCGGTCGTGACCTCGACGGTCTTCTCACGCATTTCCCCTGGGCGATGCAGAATGTCGATGACGGAGATGTCGTACGGGTTCTTAGCTCTCGATGGCACGATCGACGATTCTAGCGCTGCGGCGGGGTTGTGCGCTCGCGGGAGGAGACGCTACTCCCTCGCGGCAGGGTTACGCGCTCGCGGGAGGAGACGCTACTCCCTCGCGGCAGGGTTACGCACTCGCGGGAGGAGACGCTACTCCCTCGCGGCAGGGTTACGCGCTCGCGGGAGGAGACATTACTCCGTCCGCGGGCGCGTAACTCCGTCCCGACGGGTCTGTATGCGCCGCCACACCCCAGGTGAGGCCCGCGCACGTGAGGTGTCGTAGTCCTCGCCGTCCCACTTCCGTCCCACTTCCGTAACTCATGCAAACTCGCGTAACTCATGCTGATTGCGATCCACACGCGACGCATCCGCTTGAATTCGCGACTCGCGCGTCCGCAGTTCGCGAATTGCATGAGTTACGAACCTGGATACACGAGGATCGAGGGATGATCACAGAGCACGTGGAGTTGCCGGTCATCCCCGGTCGAGAGGATGAGTACGAGGCGGCGTTTGCGAAGGCGAAGCCGCTCATTGCCGCGTCGCCCGGGTTTCGAGGGCTGTCGCTGACGCGCTGCATCGAGCGCCCGAACTTCTACGTGCTGCTCGTCCAGTGGGACAGCGTCGAGGACCACATGGTCGGATTCCGAGAGTCACCGGCCTACCAGGAATGGCGTGCGCTGCTCCACCACTTCTATGACCCGTTCCCGGTCGTCGAGCACTTCACCGAGGTCGCCACGGCCTGACGACTGGCCAACTCTCGTAATTCAGGAGCCTGGCCACGGCGGGTGCCGAAAGCCGGTCGATTTCGACCTCACTGCACTGCTTCAGCCCCATCCGTCACATCCCCTCCTGAATCATGAGAGTCAACTCCTGAAAAAGGAGAGGGGCTAGGCCTGTACGGCGGTGAAGACCTCGTCGTAGATCGCCAGGGCCCGGGCCACTTCGTCTGCCGAGACGTTGCACGGCGGCACCACGTGGATGCGGTTGTCGGCGATGAAAGGCAACAGCCCACCGGCCATGAGCCGGTCCTTCAACTCGCCAATCACACCCGCCGTGACGGGAGTGCGGTCATCGGCATCCGACACCAGGTCCAGAGCCCAGAAGACGCCGACTCCGCGCACGTCGCCGATCATCGGATGCTTTGCCGCCAGCTTCTGAAGGCCCGGGCCGAGAACATCCGCTCCGATGGATGCCGCGTTTTCGACCATCTTCTCGTCGGTCATCGCGTCGAGCGTCGCAACGATCGAGGCCATCGCCAGCGGATGCCCGGAGTACGTCAGCCCACCGGGGAACACCTCGTCGGTGAAGGCATTGGCGATCGCGTCGGAAATGATTACTCCGCCAGCCGGCACATAGCCGGAGTTCACTCCCTTCGCGAAGCCGATGAGATCCGGCTCGACGCCCGCGAAGGTCGGATTCTGCCACGCGAACCAGTCGCCGGTGCGCCCGAATCCGCACATGACCTCGTCGGCGATCCAGAGGATCCCGTACTTGTCGCAGAGCGCGCGAACCCCAGCAAGATAGCCGGGCGGCGGCACGAGAACTCCAGCGGTGCCCGGCACCGTCTCGAGAATGATCGCGGCCACGGAGGCGACGCCCTCGCTCACGATCACGCGCTCGAGGTGGTGCAGCGCGCGTTCGGTCTCCTGCTCCGGCGAGTCCGACCAGAACTCCGAACGGTAGGGATAAGGACCGAAGAAGTGCGCGTGTCCCCGCGCATACTGGTTCGGCACCCGGCGCCAGTCGCCCGTCGCGACGACGGCGGCACCGGTGTTGCCGTGGTAGCTGCGGTAGGTGGAGAGCACCGTGTCGCGCCCCGTCGTCAGGCGCGCCATCCGGATCGCGTTCTCGTTGGCATCCGCCCCGCCATTGGTGAAGAACACCTTCGAGAAGTGGCCGCCGGCCCGCTCGAGGATCCTCCGCGCCGCCTCCCCGCGCTGGATGTTCGCGTGTGCTGGTGCGATCGTCGTCATGACGTCCGCCTGGCGCTTGATCGCCGCCACAACTTTCGGATGCTGATGCCCGATGTTCAGGTTCACCAGCTGGCTCGAGAAGTCGAGGTAGGCCTTGCCGTCGTAGTCCCACAGCGTTGTGCCGCTGCCGCCCGCGGGCACGAACGGCTTCAGCGAACCCTGCGCACTCCACGAATGGAACACGTGGGCGCGGTCGAGCTCGTACGCCCGCTCGCCCTCGGCCTTGTCGAACTTTGGACTGGTGTTGCCGGTCACAGCTGCTCCTTCGCAGTGATGTGCGCCCCCAGAGCGGGGATGACGGTTTCGCCGTAGACGCGCAGCGTTTCTTCCTTGTTGTCGTGTTGCAGGTATCCGGCGAACTGGTCGACGCCGATGTCCCCAAGCGCCTTGAGCTTTTCGATGTGGTCGGATGCCGAGCCGAGCACGCAGAACCGGTCCACGATCTCGTCGGGCACGAATTCGGCGTGCGTGTTGCCTGCGCGCCCGTGCTCGTTGTAGTCGTAGCCTTCGCGGCCCTTGATGTAGTCGGTGAGCGCCTGAGGGACAGTCCCATCGGCGCCGTACTTCGCGACGATGTCGGCGACATGATTGCCGACCATCCCACCGAACCAGCGACATTGCTCGCGCATGTGCGCCATGGTCTCGGGGTCCGACGAGTCACCGATGTACATCGGGGCGGCGACGCAGAACTTGATGGACATCGGGTCGCGTCCGGCTGCCTCGGCGGCAGCGCGAACCGTCGTGATCATCCACTTGGCGATGTCGAGATCAGCCAGCTGCAGGATGAATCCGTCGCCGACTTCGCCCGCGAGCTTCAGCGCGAGCGGACCGTAGGCGGCGACCCAGACGTCCAGCGTCGATCCCGTGCTCCAGGGAAACTGCAGCTGCGCTCCGTTGTACTCGACGGGCCTGGAGTTGCCGAGTTCACGGATGACGTGGATTGCCTCGCGGAGTTCGGCGAGCGTGGTGGGCTTGCCGTTGGTGACCCGCACCGCGGAATCTCCCCGACCGATGCCACAGATCGTGCGGTTGCCGTACATCTCGTTGAGGGTGGCGTAGAGCGACGCGGTCACCGTCCAGTCACGAGTCGCCGGGTTCGTGACCATCGGGCCGACGATCACCCGGTTGGTCTCGCTCAGGATCTGGCTGTAGATGACGTATGGCTCCTGCCAGAGCAGGTGCGAGTCAAACGTCCAGACGTGGCTGAACCCGTACTGCTCGGCGAGCTTCGCCAGGTACACCGTGCGAGACGCTGGCGGATTCGTTTGGAGTACTGCTCCGAAGTCCATTGATGACCCTTAGATCAGGTACTGGCTCAGGCCACGCTTGATGAACTTGCCGTCGCCCTTGGCCCCGAGGTACTTGTTGTCGTCGATCACAACCTTCCCGCGACTGAGAACGGTGTCGACGTGACCATCGATCTCGAATCCTTCCCACGCGGAGTAGTCCATGTTCATGTGGTGCGTCTTCGCCGAGATGCTGGTGTGGCCCTTCGGGTCGTAGATGACGATGTCGCCGTCCGCGCCTGGCTGGATGACGCCCTTGCGACCGTACATGCCGAACATCCGCGCGGGCGTCGTCGAGACCAGCTCGACCCACCGCTCGAGCGTGAGTTCGCCGGTCACCACGCCCTGGTACATGAGGTCCATTCGGTGCTCGATCGAGCCGATGCCGTTGGGAATCTTTCGGAAGTCGCCGATTCCGAGGTCCTTCTGGCCCTTCATGCAGAACGGGCAGTGGTCGGTGGACACCATCTGCAAGTCATTCGTGCGCAGCGCCTGCCACATGTAGTCCTGGTGGCCCTCCTCGCGGGAACGCAACGGCGTCGAGCAGACCCATTTGGCACCCTCAAACGAGCCCCACTCCGAGCTGTCCGCTCCAAGCTGGTCTTCTAGCGAGAGATACAGGTATTGCGGACAGGTCTCGCCGAAAACGTTCCAGCCCTTGTCGCGCGCCCAGGCGAGCTGGTCGACAGCCTGCTTTGCGCTGACGTGCACGACGTAGAGCGGCGCACCGGTGAGGTTTCCGAGCATGATCGCGCGGTGGGTGGCTTCTTCTTCCATCTGCCACGCGCGGGCGATTCCGTGGTAGTACGGCGTGTTCTTGCCGACATCCACCAGCTGCGCCGCGAGCACGTCGATCGCCGGCCCGTTCTCGGCATGCATCATGGTGAGCAAGCCGATGTCCGCGGCCTTCTGCATCGCCCGAAGAATCTGGCCGTCATCCGAATAGAAGACGCCCGGATACGCCATAAACATCTTGTAGCTGGTGATGCCTTCGTTTACGAAGCCGTCCATCGCCTTCAGGGAGTCCTCATCGACGCCGCCCATGATCTGGTGGAAGCCATAGTCGATGGCGCAATTGCCGGCGGCCTTCGCATGCCACTTGGCAAGACCATCCTGAATCTTGGTTCCCGTGGTCTGCACCGCGAAGTCGACGACGCTGGTGGTTCCGCCCCACGCCGCCGCTCGCGTGCCCGATTCGAAGGTGTCGGATGCCTCGGTGCCACCAAACGGCAGCTCGAAGTGCGTGTGCGCATCGATGCCGCCGGGAATGACGAGCTTGCCCTTAGCGTCGATCACGGTGTCGACGTTGGAGGCGACATCGAAGCCGAGAAGCGTTGAGCCGGGCGCGAGAACGGCCGCGATGGTCTCGCCGTCGATCAGCACGTCTGCCGCGCTTGAACCGGTCGAATTCACGACCGTTCCGTTTTTGATGAGGGTCTTCATGACTTGCTCCTTCGATGAAGTGGTCTCGACACGCGCGCGCCTTCGTCGCGCGCTACTCGACCAACGAGGCGACTACGGCTTCGGGATCGACGTGTAGCTCTCCGGACGACGATCGCGATAGAACTGCCAGTCATCCCGCATCTGCTGCACCATGTCCATATCCAGATCGCGGATGAGGATCTCCTCGTGCTCCCCCGAACCGCGTTCGCCGACGAAATTGCCGCGCGGGTCGATGACCTGGCTGGTTCCGTAGAAGTCGACGGCGAGTTCGCCGTACTCGTTGTCTTCGCGCCCGACCCGATTCGGCTGAAGCACGAAGTATCCGTTCGCGACGGCGGCGCAGGGTCCCTCGACCTCCCACAGGCGGTTGGAGAGTCCCGGCTTCGTCGCGTTCGGATTGAACACCATGTGCGCCCCGTTCAGGCCGAGTTCGCGCCAGCCCTCCGGGAAGTGCCGGTCGTAGCAGATGTACAGGCCGACGTTGCCGACCGACGTGTCGAACACCGGGTATCCGAGATTGCCGGGGCGGAAGTAGAACTTCTCCCAGAACCGGTCGAGGTTGGGGATGTGGTGCTTGCGGTACTTACCCAGAACCGTGCCATCCGACTCAACGATTACCGCGGTGTTGTAGTAGACGCCGGTGATGTCCTCCTCGTAGATCGGGAGGATCATCACCACTTTCAGTTCCTTGGCGAGCGTCGCGAATCGCTGCACAATCGGCCCGTCGGCCGGCTCGGCATAACGGTAGTACTTCTTGTCCTCGGTGATGCCGAAGTATGGGCCGTAGAACAGCTCCTGGAAGCACACGATCTGTGCGCCGTCCTTGGCCGCATCCCGGGCAAACTGCTCGTGCTTGTCGAGCATGGACGCCTTGTCGCCGGTCCACGTGGTCTGCGTTATTGCTGCGCGAACTACGGTCATCTCGAACCTCCAGCTTGCTTTTTGTTATTATTCGTCCTAAACATTTCGCTTGTATTTCTCGTGCGAATTGCCGAGGCCGAGAAAAATCGGTAGCCCGATCGTAGAACTTTGCCTCCCAAATCTAGGGGAACCACATGAAATCGGTAGCGGTCGCGATCGAAGACGCGTCCCCGAGCGGCATTGCGGGCACGATCGCGCGGCTCATCGCATCCGGCGATCTTGCGCCTGGCGACCGGTTGCCGACAGTTCGCGAGCTTGCCGCCGACCTCGGCGTCAGCCCGGCGACCGTGAGTCATGCGTGGCAGGCTCTCTCCGGCGTCGGCCTCATCATCTCGCGTGGCCGGAGTGGATCGTTCGTGCGTGCGGAACGCACCACCTGGCTTCCGCCGAGGAGCCGCAGCCTGACCGAACTTCCGGATGCCCGGCTCGATCTCTCGACCGGGACGCCCGATCCGCTGCTGCTGCCCGACCTTGGGCCCGCGCTGTCGCGGGTATCCAGCCGGGCGGCGACGCTCAGCTACTTCAACGACCCGGTCATCCCCGAACTCGAGGCGCTTCTGCTGTCGTCGTGGCCGTTCGACCCGGGAACGCTCACGATTGTCGACGGGGCAATGGATGCGATCTCCCGCACCCTCGACCTGTTACTCAAGTTCGGAGACCGGGTCGCGGTCGAGAATCCCGGTTTTCCGCCGGTCTTCGACCTGCTCGAGCACTACGGAACCGAAAGAATCCCCGTTGAGCTCGACGGCGAAGGGATGCGGCCCGATGCCCTGTTCGACGCGCTGCGCCAGTCGCCAGCGGCCATTTTCCTGCAGCCGCGGACGCAGAATCCGTCGGGCGTTTCGATGACCGTCGAGCGGGCGCGCGAACTCGCGAGGGTCATCCGCTCCTCGCATGGCGCCGAACACACGATGGTGATCGAGGATGACCACTCGGGCGAGATCTCGTCGGCTGGGGATGTCTCGCTCGGGACGTTCCTGCCCGACCGCGTCATCCACATCCGCAGCTTCTCGAAGTCGCACGGACCCGACCTCCGGATCGCGGCAATCGGCGGCCCGAAGAAGTTCATGGATCGCTTCATCGCCAGGCGAATCCTGGGGCCGGGCTGGACGTCGCGGATGCTGCAGACGATCCTGTTCGACCTGTTGACCGAGCAGGAAACCGTGGCGCAGGTCGCTCGCGCGCGCACCGCGTACCGCGAGCGGCAGGAGGCGATCGCTGCGGCGCTCGCTGGCAACGGGCATCGGATTGCCGTTGCGGACGGCATCAATCTCTGGCTCGCGGTCGAGGACGAACGCGATGCGGTCGTGCAGCTCGCCGCCGGCGGGATTCGCGTTGCTGCGGGCACTCCGTTCCTGGCCACCCCGGGCGGACAGTTCATCCGGGTAACCGCGGGGCAAATTCGCGAGGATTTCGAGGCCGTCGGCGCCCAGCTGGCGACCGCCGCCGCGCGGTCCTAGTGGCAAGGGGGCAGAAGGATGACGATGAAAGCCTGGCAGGTCGAACGACTCGGTGAGCCGCGAGAAGTGATGAATCTCGTCGACGCGGAGATTCCCGTCGTCGCACCGGATGAGGTGCTCGTGAAAGCGCGGGCCGTCGCCATCAACTTTCCCGACGTACTCCTGGCCAGGGGCGAGTATCAGGTGAAGCCCGAACTGCCGTTCACGCCGGGTCTTGAACTGTGCGGCACGGTCATCGAGGTCGGCAGCGAGGTCGCCAACGTTACCGTCGGTTCGCGCGTCGTCGGATCGAAAATCGGCCTGCTGTCCGAGTATTCGGTGCTCGCCGGATCCGCGGTGTTCCCGGCTCCCGAGGCGCTCTCGGATGTTGAGGCCTCCGCTCTCTTCATCGGTTACCAGACCGGCTACTTCGGGCTGTACCGGCGTGCTGCACTCCAACCCGGCGAAACGCTTCTCGTCCATGCAGCTGCCGGTGGCGTCGGCACGGCCGCCGTTCAACTCGGCAAGGCGATGGGCGCGCGGGTCGTCGGGGTAGTCGGCTCGGCGGCCAAAATCGAGGTCGCGACCAAAGCCGGCGCGGACGTTGTCATCGACCGCTCGGTCGATGACTTCGTCACGATCGTCAACGACCTCACCGATGGCAACGGCGCGGATGTCATCTACGACCCGGTCGGCGGCGACGTCTTCGAGCGCTCGACGAAGTGCATTGCTTTTGAAGGACGAATCGTCGTCGTCGGCTTCGCCAGCGGCACGATCGGGGCAGCGAAGCTCAATCACGCGCTGGTGAAGAACTACGGCATCCTCGGCCTTCACTGGGGGCTGTACACGACGAGGGCGCCGGAGCTCGTTGCCGAAGTGCACGCCGAACTCACCCGACTCGCACAGGCCGGGGCGATTCGACCGATCATCGGCGAGGTCTTTCCGTTCGCGAAGGCGGCGGAGGCCGTGCAGAAGGTCGCGACCGGGACGACCGTCGGCCGCTCGGTTGTGACGATCGCCTAGTTGGCTCATTTTGAGAGCCACCGGTTCAACCCAGTGGCACCGTCTGCTCGAGGTACGTGGCGTCACGGTCGTAAAGGGCAGCATGGTCGTTCAGCTCCGCCTTACCTATCTCCAATGCCTTCGAGCGCGAAAAGGTCGCGAGGTCGCGAAGCCGCTCGACTGCGACCAGGATCACTTCTTCCACACGGAGATCGCTGCCATATCGGTCGAGCATCAGTTGGATGCGGCGTTCCCACTGGTCTTCGCCCGGAGCTCCTTCGTGCGGCTCGGTCGTCAGCGGCACCATGCGCGTGGCGAGGTAGGCCAGATCCCACACGCGGGGGCCCGGCGAGCACAGGTCGAAATCAATGACTCCCACCACGTGGCCGTCCCGGAACGCAAGGTTGTGCGGAGCGAAGTCATTGTGGCAAATGACCTCGAATGGCGCGTGCGCCGCCGACTGCCACACCGCACTCGCGCTATTAGACCCGGTGGACGCGTCATGCAGCGCTCGCAAGCGGGTGGCCGCCTCCCCGAGCGCCGAATCGGCCCAGACCCAGTCGGGCAACGGGTATTCGGGCACTTCTCCTTCAACGAATGTGAGTACTTCGCGATCGCCCTCGATGCTCAACGGGCGCGGAACCCCGGTGACCCCGGCATCCCAGAGTTGCGTGAGGTAACGGTGCACCGTCGGAGTCCACGGCCCCGCGAGACGCGTCACGGTATTGCCGATGCGACGCACCGAGTTCATGTTTCCGCCGCCGAGCTCCCAGTCCACAACGCCACGCTAGCCCGAACCGGCACCGGCGGAGAGTTTCGGCGGGGAGCATACCGCGTGGTATGTAATTAGGTCATGACGATCACCGATGTCCCACGCACCCGAAGCATCCTCGAGAGCGACTTCTACTTCTTCCAGGACCAGCTGAGCGACCGGGAGAACGAACGCGTCCTTCAGATCCGTTCGTTCTTCGAGACCGAGGTCGCACCGATCGCCAACGACTACTGGGCGCGCGCCGAGATGCCGTTCCAGCTCGTCCCCGGGATTGCGGCCCTCGGCATCTTTGGGCCCGAGTGGGAAGAATCCGGACACTTCGCCAACAGCGCGGTCTTCCGGGGCTGGTCGGGCCTGGAGATGGCACGCATCGACTCGTCGCTGACGACATTCGCCGGCGTGCAGGGCGGCCTCGCAATGGGCGCTTTGGGAGTCGGAGGATCGGATGAGCAGCGCGCGTACTGGCTGCCGAAGCTCGCATCCGGCGAGGTTATGGGCTCGTTCGGTCTCACCGAGCCACTCTCCGGCTCCGACACCGCGCGAGGCCTGAAGACCACGGCCGAGCGCACGGGCGATAAGTGGATTCTCAACGGCGCAAAACGCTGGATCGGCAACGCCACTTTCGCGAACATCGTGATCATCTGGGCACGGGACATCGCCGACGACAAGGTCAAGGGATTCATCGTTCGTACCGACACGCCCGGTTTCACCGCCACGAAGATCGAGGACAAACAAGCCCTGCGCATCGTTCAGAACGCCGACATCACACTGACGGATGTCCAAGTCGCCGAAGAGGATCGCCTCCAGAAGATCGACGGATTCCGCGATCTCGCAGTAGTCCTCAGACTCACCCGCGCGGGCGTCGCCTGGCAGGCGGTCGGCAACTCGATCGGGGCATACGAGGCGGCCGTCCACTACTCGAAGGAACGGATGCAGTTCGGCAAGCCGATCGGCAGCTTCCAGCTGATCCAGGACCTGCTCGCGCAGTCCCTGGGCAACATCACGGCGAGCATCGCCATGTGCATGCAGGTGTCGAGACTGCTCGACGAGGACCGCCAGACGGATGCCCAATCCGCACTCGCGAAGGCGTTCGTCACCTCGAAGGCTCGCGAAACGGTTTCGCTGTGTCGCGAGGCGCTCGGCGGAAACGGCATCGTGCTCGAGCACGGCGTCGCAAAACCCTTCGCGGACGCTGAAGCGATCTACACGTTCGAGGGCACGAAGCAGATGAACACGCTCATTGTGGGCAAGGCGATCACCGGCCTCAGCGCGTTCGTTTAGGCATACAGCTAAGCCCGCTGGCCGCTGCGGCCGACCAACCGGTCAACAAGGGTCGGCGGGATCACGGTCGCCGAAATCCGGCTGGCGAGAGCGGATGCCCGCCGCAGCCCGCGCAGCACGGTCGACAGCTGACGTGCCATCCGCTCGCCGTTGTACCGGTAGGCGGGAACTCCGTACGACTCGTCTTCGACGAGGTCGAGCAACTCACCTAGCGCAACGCTCGCCGCGCCCGTTCGCCGCGGCGTTCGATCGAGATAGGACTCGAGCCTCTTCGACAGCTCGGCGGGCGTGAGCGACTCACGCGAATCGATGCCGAGGTCGCGCGCGGACTCGCGCAGCTCCTGCCACGACCATCCGGCCGGGTCGATGCTCTGTCGGATGCGGTCCAGCCGGCGGCGACGAATCGTGATTCGGATGATCGCCGGTGTCGCGATCAGCAACAGCACCACCAGGATGCCCAGCCCCCCAAGGCTCGCCGTCGGCCCCGAGGCGGTGAGGCCGAGACCGGACGACGGGTTGTTGTCCCCCTGGTTCGGAAGTCTCGGCAGTCGAGTGGGAGCTGATGACGATCCGTCCGTCGGCGAACTGCTCGAGGGTCCGGTCGGCGTTACACCGCCGCCGAGGCCCGGCGCCGACGGAAAGTTTGGCTCGAAGCCCTTGCTCGGCGTCGGCTCGAACCGCACCCAGCCAACGCCCCGGAAATAGAGTTCGGGCCACGCGTGCATGTCGCTCGTCGAGACCTCGTAAATGGCCGTCTTGCCGTTGCCGGGATAGGTCAGTTTGCCGGGCAGGAATCCGACTGCGACGCGCGAGGGAATCCCGAGGGTACGCGCCATGATCGCCATGGCCGTCGCGAAATGCACGCAGTACCCGCTCTTGGCCTTGAGGAATGGCGCGATGACATCGAGGCCGGTGCCGTCGTAGCCCTCCCTGGCCGGAGCCTTGGTGGAGTAGGTGAACGTGCCGCCCCTGAACCAGTCCTGCAGCGCGACCGCCTTGTCAAAATCCGTCTTGGCGTTCCCGACAACCTTCTTTGCTGTCGCGGCGATGATCGGGTCGAGCCCGGACGGCACTTTTGCCAGCGGGTTGGATTTCGACTTCTGGGTGCCCGCCGCCTCGAGCTGTTGGGTCGTTGGTTCGATGTCGAGGCTGTGGACGGAGTAGCGCTGGTCTGCGGTTGAGGCATCGACGGAACGAATTGCCAGGGAGCTGGACTGCCAGCGCCACGTTCCGGAGAGCCCCGTCACACTGAGCGGAGCATATGGAACCGGTAGCCAGGGGCTCTGCGCATTGGCCACCTGAACCGCAGTGGTCACACTCTGCACCTTGATGGGCGGTGTCAACCCGGAAGCCGTGCCGACGTTCTTCACCGAATGCGACGAGAGCAACTTTGGTGTCGACGGCGCCCACGAACTGCCGTCGAACCTGTCGAGGGTGGTCAGCTGCAGATACTCACCCGTCGACGAGGTCGTCGTGTAGCTCAACGCGGGCGTCGAATCCGAGTTCCGCAGGTCGTTACCGAGGTTGACGATCGGGTTGATCGTCGATGCGAGCGGGCCGAGTCCGGATCCGGTCGTGCCGCCTGGCGTCACTGACGGAAGCACCAGTGGCGCGATGAGTGCGCCGAGAACCGCGACGACTCCCGCCGACAACGCGACGGCGGGCTGGATCCGCTGCCCACGGGCGAGAATTACCAGCAGGTAAGCGATGGCCGTCAGCTCGAAGGTGAAGCCGTCGGCGAGGCTCGCGATGATGAAGCTCGGGATCACGACAACGACCAGCAGCGGTATTCCGACGAGTGCTGGCGCGCGCAGCCAGATAGCCACGGCATCCATCCCGATCGCGATTCCCGCGACGGCGAGGCAAATCAGAAACTGGATGCCGGATGTCGCAAACGCCGGCAGCGTCTGTCGCGCAATCGAGTCGTTGCCGGTTTGGATGAGCGCCTGAAACCGCTCGATCGTTGAAGCGGTGGGGACGAACCCCAGGAACGAGTAGTTGGCGCCGAAAAAGACTGTGAGCGCGATGACCCCGCCGACGATGGCCGCGACGGTGCCGGCCCATCGGCGGCGAGCGTAGAACCGCACCACCGCGGCGACGGTGAAGACGATGAACATCACCGCGAACGCCGGGAACCACCAGGTGATGTCTTCGAGCACGTTGTGCAGCCCGGTAATTGCCACCGCGAGTGACAGCAGCAGCAGCGCACTGAGCTGGACGTCACCGCCCACCGATGTCGCGCCCGAACGAACCCGCGCACCCGCGCGGGCGATCGGCCGTACCGCTGCGACACTCATCGCTCGCTCGTCGGTGCCTGCTCGGTGACCGTCGACACTCCCGACCAGGCCAGCGCGGGATCGGAGTCTTCGTCGACCAGCACGCAGATCCAGCCCGCCGCCTTCATGGTCTCCACGACGCCGGGATTCCCGGTATTGATGACGAACGCGACGCCGGGCTCGTACGGCCGGCGATGCGCGGCGATCCAGTTCAGCGACTCGTCCGGCGGATTGGCGATCACCGCGAAAATCGGTCCGAGCGCGCCGAGTGCACGCTCCTCGGTATCCTCGCCGACGGTCGGTCGAGGCCGGGTGCGCTCGACGCCGGCGAGGCTGAGCAGGAACTCGATGTCCTGTCCCGAGCCCTGGTTTGCGTCGCCGAGCGGTGCGATTTGGCGCGGCCCAGTTTCCAGAACCTGCACCAGGAATCCGGATCGGTGCAGGTGAACCCCGATCGAGGCGATCATGGTGATGGCCCATTCGAACCGGGCGTCCGAGTCCTCGACGGACTCAGCCGCCGGCTGCCCTGTCCCGAGCGGCTGAGTCGAGTAGCCGTCCGCCCGCGTGTCGAGAATGAGCCGCGCCTCCGGGTAGCTGCGCTGCTCCTCCTGGCGAACCATGAGCTGGCCGTGCCGGGCGGATGCGCGCCAGTGCACTCGGCGTAGCGCGTCGCCGGTGCGATACTCACGCGTCATCAGGTCGTCGTCGTTACCGATCGCCATGTGCTGGATCAGGCGCGCGGCGCCCTCCCCGGACACCGCCAGCGACACGCTCTCGCCCAGCGGGATCACCACGGGAATCACGTACAGCGACTGGCTTCCGCCGGCCGTCAAACGACCGACGGCCATCCCGAATGGATCGGAGTAGCTCACGTCGAGCGGTCCGATGTCATAGACGCCCCGAACGGATGGCCGCAACGAGTAACCGAGCCGCGATTCCTTTGTCGGACGCGCGGCTCCGCCTGGCGGCATTACCGGAAGGAATCCGGGGCCGGCATTGTGCGGGTACCACGGAATCCGGTCCGTCCAGGTCGCCGCGGGACTGGCAGCACCTGCGGCGTTGTGAATCTCGAGCTCAACGACGGTCGGCCGTCCTGCCGTCACCACCGGCGGCGTGAAGCTGCGCGTCACCGTGAGCCGAAGGGGGCGCAGCCTCACGATCAGAAATCCGCAGGTCGGCAGCAGCAGTAGGAGGCCGGTAGCGTACAGGAGCTCGGATCGCCCGGTTACATAGGCGACAACCGTGCAGGCCACTCCGACCAGAATCAGTCCGATGCCCCGGGCCGACGGACGGGTCGAACTCCTGCGAGCGCGAGGCTCGGAGCCGACGCTCGGACTCGAAGCGTTGCGCAATCGTGCGGACGTGGAGCTGGTTCCACCATTGGAACGAGGCATGATCTCAGTCGCCGTGTCGCGCGCCCAGCGGGACGGGCGTCTCCGCCACGATTCGCATCACGATCTCGGCAATCGTTTCTCCGGAGTAGCCGCCGACGGTAACTCCAACACGTCCCGAGGGGATCAACCGATGGCTGAGCACGGGAACGGCGAGAGCGTTGAGATCATCCGGCAGCACGAATTCGCGTCCGTCAAGCGCTGCCCGAGCCTTGGAGGCACGGATCAACTGGAGGGTCGCTCGCGGGCTCGCGCCCAGTCGCAGTTCCGAGTCGCGTCGGGTGGCCTGGGCGATCGCGACACCGTACTGCTCGACGGCGGGGCTCGCAAAGACCGCGCGCGCGGTTGCGATCATCGAGGAGAGTTCCGCGGCACCGATGACCGGCGTCAGTGCATCCAGAGGACTGGATGTTGCACGGGTGCGCAGCATCTCGATCTCGGACTCCTGGTCGGGGTATCCCATCGAGATTCGCGCCATGAATCGGTCCCGCTGGGCTTCGGGCAGAGCGTAGGTGCCTTCCATCTCGATCGGGTTCTGCGTCGCGACGACGATGAATGGATTGGCGAGCAGGTAGGTCTTGCCGTCGACGGTGACCTGACGCTCTTCCATCGACTCGAGCAGTGCCGACTGGGTCTTCGGGCTCGCCCGGTTGATCTCGTCGCCGATGACGATGTTGGCGAAAATCGGGCCCGGCTTGAACTCGAATTCGCGGTCGGACTGGTTGAACACCGAGACGCCGGTAATGTCGGCGGGCAGCAGGTCGGGCGTGAACTGGATGCGAGACACCGAGCAGTCGACGCTCCGCGCGAGCGCCCGTGCGAGCATCGTCTTGCCCACCCCGGGGACGTCCTCGATGAGCAGGTGGCCCTCAGCCAGCAGCACGGTCAGTGCGATCTGGATTGCCTCGAGCTTGCCGTCGATCACGGTTGCGATTGTGGAGACGATCTCGGCGCTGTGATCCAGAAACTCGTCGATGGGCATGGGATCCGCGGTCGGCAGTGGCACTTCAGCGTGCCCCGGCTCGAACTTCGCGGGGAATGATTTCACTACATGAGTCTGCCAGAATCACCCGAAAACGGAACCGCTGGAAGGTAACGGTACGGATACCGGCCGATCCACGCGAGCCGCCCTAGTCGCGTTCAGCCAGTAACGTTGCTGCGGTGAAGGTCACGGTTCTGAGCGGCGGGGTCGGCGGCGCACGGTTCTTGCGGGGACTTCGCGAGCACCTGCGAAATGTGGATCCGGATGGCGCGGGCGGGTCGAATTCCGCTATCACGGCTGTGGTGAACACCGGCGACGACATGTGGCTGAGCGCGCTGCGGATCGCCCCGGATCTCGACTCGATCATGTACACCCTCGCTGGCGAGAACGACGAAACCCGCGGGTGGGGACGCGTCGGCGAAAGCGAGCGAGTCAGTGACGAGCTGCTCGCGTACGGCGTCGGCTGGCCGTGGTTCACACTCGGGGATCTCGATATCGGAACCCATCTGGCACGCACCTCGATGCTGCGCGATGGCCTGAGCCTCGCCGAAGCAACCGATCGCATCGCCTCCCGCTGGCCGATCGGAATTCGACTTCTGCCGGCAACGAACGACGAGGTCGAGACCCTGGTTGAGACCGAGGACGGCACGCGGATGCACTTCCAGGAGTGGTGGACCCGGCACCGGGCATCCGTTCCCGTTCGTGCTTTCGTTCAGCAGAACGTCGCGACGGCGACTCCCGCGCCGGGGGTTCTCGAGGCGATCGCAGCCTCCGACGTGGTGGTGTTTGCTCCGTCCAATCCGGTGGTGTCGATCGGCACGATTCTCGGCATCCCGGGAATTCGCGATGCCGTCGCCCGCACGGATGCCGCGGTCGTCGGCATCTCGCCGATCATCGGCGGTGCCGTCGTGCGGGGGATGGCGGATGCGTGCCTCACGGCGATCGGTGTCGATACTTCGGCAGCCGCCGTCGCGCTCCACTATGGGTCGCGGACTCCCGTCGGATCCGAGGGCGCCGGACTCCTTGACGCCTGGCTGATTGGCGAGGAGGACGCGGAGCTCGCACCGGCGGTCAACGCCGCCGGCATCCGGGCGTCCGTCGTCCCGCTGTGGATGCGCGACCTGCCAACCAGCACTGCGCTGGCCGCCGCCACAATCGCTGCCGCTCGCCCCAATCCTCTCTCCTAATTCAGGAGTCGGGCCTCTCTTTTCAGGAGGCTGTGTGGCCAGTGTCGGCTGGTGAGGCGGATGTGACGCCAAGTCGCTGGCCCAGTCACACCACCTCCTGAAAAAGGAGAGGGGCTTAGACTGAAAGTCTCATCTGGTTGTGCACCTGGCTTTGGGTGAATCGAGTCTCACTCTGAAAGCTTCGCAATGACCGTCGATACCACCGCCGGGTTCGTGCCCACCGCATCTGCCATCTCACGAGCGCTCAAGCGCGCCGAAAACGGTGTCACCATCGATGCCCTCGAGGCCGAGACCTTGCTGCACGCGCGCGGCGCCGACCTTGATCGGCTACTGCTCGCCGCCGGTCGCATGCGCGACTCGGGTCTCGAAAAGGCTGGACGCCCCGGCGTCATCACATACTCGCGCAAGGTCTTCATTCCGGTTACCCACCTCTGCCAGGACCGCTGCCACTACTGCGCCTTTGTCAAGTCACCGGCCCAGCTGAAGCGGGCGGGCAAAGACATGTTCATGTCGCCCGACGAGATCCTCGAGGTCGCCAAGCAGGGAGCGGCGCTCGGCTGTAAGGAAGCTCTGTTCACCCTGGGAGATCGGCCGGAAGCGCGGTGGCCCGAGGCCCGCGAGTGGCTGGATGCCAATGGCTACGACTCGACTCTCAGCTACCTTCGCGCGATGGCGATCCGCATCATGGAGGAGACCGGGCTTCTGGTCCACCTGAATCCCGGGGTCATGACCTGGGAAGAAATCCAGCGGCTGAAGCCGGTTTCGCCGTCCATGGGCATGATGCTCGAGACGACGTCGACACGGTTGTTCCTCGAGAAGGGCGAGGCGCACTTTGGTTCGCCGGATAAGGATCCCGCAGTTCGCCTTCGCGTCATCGAGGATGCCGGACGCTCAAACGTGCCATTCACGACCGGACTTCTCCTCGGCATCGGCGAGACCTACGCCGAGCGCGTCGACGGCCTGTTCGCGATTCGCGCCGCGTCCCGACGCCACGGACACATCCAGGAAGTGATCATCCAGAACTTCCGGTCGAAGCTGTCCACCGCGATGATGCGCAAGCTCGACCTGCCGCTCGAGGAGTACATCGCGGCGGTGGCGGTCTCCCGAATCGTGCTTGGCCCGGGAGCCCGGCTGCAGGCTCCCCCGAATCTGACCGATCCTGCTGAACTGGAGCTCCTCGTCCGCGCCGGAATCGACGATTGGGGCGGAGTCTCGCCGCTGACTCCCGACCACGTGAACCCGGAGCGGCCCTGGCCCGAGATCGACGAGCTGTCCCGGCTTACCGCCGCCGCTGGGTACCAGCTGCACGAGCGGCTGACGGTGCATCCGCATTACGTGCGAGCCGAGGAGCCGTGGCTCGACCCGCGACTGGTTCCGCACGTTCGCGCCCTTGCGACGCCCGACGGCCTCGCGGTCGAGGGTCGGATTCCGGTCGGGCAGCCGTGGCAGGAACCGGATCCCGAGTGGCTCGGATCCGGCCGGGTCAACCTGCACACCGAGATCGACACCGAGGGACGAACCGGTGACCGCCGCAGCGACTTCGAGGACGTCTACGGCGACTGGTCCGAGCTTCGGGAAGCGGTTTCGGCCTCGTTCCAGGGGCCGTCGCGGCGGGTCGAAGGCCACTCCGGCGACCCGGCCGTGCGCGCAGCGCTGCTCCGCGCCGAGACCGATCCCGCTGGACTCACGGACGCCGAATACCTCGCGCTGCTGAACGCCGAGGGACGCGACCTTGATGCTCTGGCCGGCCTGGCCGACCGCGTTCGCCACGACACCGTCGGCGACCGCATCGGCTACGTCGTCAACCGCAACATCAACTTCACCAACGTCTGCTACACGGGATGCAGGTTCTGCGCGTTCGCGCAGCGGCGGACGGATGCCGACGCCTTCACCCTGTCGATGCAGCAGGTCGGGGATCGCGTCGACGAGGCCTGGGCGATCGGCGCGACCGAGATCTGCATGCAGGGCGGCATCCATCCCGATCTTCCGGGGACCGCATACTTCGATCTCGCTCGCGAGGTGAAGTCGCGGCAGCCCGGAATTCACCTGCACGCCTTTAGTCCGATGGAGATCGTGAACGGGTCGGCACGTACCGGGCTCAGCTACCACGACTTTCTGCTGGAGGCTCAGGCCGCCGGTCTCGACACGATTCCCGGCACCGCCGCCGAGATTCTCGACGACGAGGTGCGGTGGATTCTCACGAAGGGCAAGCTGCCAGCGTCGGCGTGGATCGACATCGTGACCACCGCGCACCGGCTCGGCATCCGCTCGTCGTCGACCATGATGTACGGGCACGTCGATAACCCCGGCCACTGGGTCGGGCACCTGCGAACACTGTCGCGGATCCAGGATGAGACGGGCGGCTTCACCGAGTTCGTGCTCCTGCCGTTCATCCACACCAACTCGCCCGTCTACCTCGCGGGAGTTGCTCGACCGGGGCCAACGCCGCAGGAGAACCGGGCCGTCCACGCCGTCGCGCGACTCATGCTCCACGGCCGGATCGACCACATCCAGACCTCCTGGGTCAAACTCGGCACAGCGGGGACCCAGCTCATGCTCCAGGGCGGAGCGGATGACGTCGGCGGCACCCTCATGGAAGAGACGATCAGTCGGATGGCCGGTGCCGACAACGGTTCGGAAAAGACCGTGGACGAGTTGGAGACGCTCGCGTCGGACATCGACCGCGAGGCATACCAGCGAACGACGACCTACGGGGTGCCGACCGCCGAGCGGGCTGCGGTCGCCCGGGCGCACGCGTCAACCGGTTATGCATCGACGGGTAAGTCGCTCAAGTTGCTGCCCCTGCAGGTTGCCTCGGGACACTGATCGCGCGATTCGGCGAAGTTGAGTAGTCGCTACATACCTGCGAAATCCTCGGGGCTGGCAGTATCCTAACTGCCACCTGAGGAGTGCCCATGAAGCGAAATCCTGTTCGCGCCGCGATCATCGCCGCGTCGATTCTTGTTGCCGCAACCGCGCTGAGCGGATGCTCGCCAGCCGTGCACACGCCGGCCGGAACCGGTGGCCACGGGTCAGGGGGAACGAATCACTCCCATGGCGCGAGTCCCAGCTCCACCCCGATCGCAACGCCCACGCCTACGCCTACGGCCACGGCCACACCATTTCCAGCGAGCCTGGGGCCGCTGCCGGCGAACGCCCTGTTCCGTATCACCGCTCAGGGAATCCAGCCCAACGGTGCGACCGTCGATCTCGTCCAGACCGTTTTCGCACCCACCACCGGCAACGCGGCGGATACCGCGCTTCTCAACAAGCAATGCAACTTCTCGGGCAGTCCGACCTGGCAATCCCTGTTCCCCGGCGGCTCGCTCGTCGTCGACTCCACTCTCACGGCGACGCTCGATCCGACGACACCCGCGTTCAATACTCACGCATCAATCGGGACGTCCTTCGATTTCACGGCGGACGCGTTTTCCGGCGCATATGAGACCGCCCAGGCACCGTGCGCACCCGGCTACATCGGACTGCCGGGAACCATGCACGGAGTTGGCGCCGTGCTGAAGTCGAATCCCGCTCACGGCTACTGGGGTTGGGCCAGCGCCAATGCAACCTACGGGTTCTTCGGCGATGGCAACGACCCGGGCGATCCAAACGGTGGCAACGGCGACACCATCGTGAAGAACTGCGCGGTGCAAGTTAGCCCTGCCGCCCTGAGCGCCGCGCCCACCCTGGCGGCCTGGAAAACGCAGCCGTACGTCCAATCGAAGAGCTGCTACTACACGCCCTGAGAGTCCCGGTCGGCGAGCTGCTGCTCGAGCAGTTGCTGGGCGATCAGGCCGTCTACCAGGAGTTGTTCGGCGGCGAGCTGCGACTCACTCTTTTCTGCCGATGTCTCAGCCGCCGGCCCGCCCGCGCCAGCTATGTCGCCGACCAGTTCGGCTCCTGGTAGCTGCGGATGCTCATTGATGTGGAGGCCGGGACGCGGCGATGTGTCGTCGTGGCTGTACACCGTGCAGTTGACATCCAGTCCCAGCTCGGCGAGATCGGCGAGAAGGCTCACCGGAAGCACGAAACCGGCCTGCGACCCGCCGGCGGTTCCGTACCAGGTGAGTTCCACCGTGTAGTCGACCCGAATCTGCGCTATCGCCGGGCCTCGGCCTAAGAGTCGATCGGCGAGCACCTGCAGGGTACCGAAGCCCTTGGCGTCATCCTCGACCATGGCCATTTTCGTGCCGGGATCCGAGTCGACTTCGAGCACCCACATGGAGGTGTCGTAGACCCGACGACGGATCGGCTCGTTGCCGGTGTCGCCCTGGCGCGGGCGCAGGTCACCCTTCTCCGCGCTCCAGTCGGGCTCCAGCCCGAGCACCTGCGTCACGTAGTACGCCGGGTGATCGGGACTCGAGATGACAAGGGTTGCCATCCCGTCGATCATGGTCATCCGTTAAGGGTAGAGGCTTGGCGCAGCCCGTCGACCGACTTCGCGGCCGTTGTCCCGAACTGGGGTATTCGCACTTTTAGCCCGAAATGCGTGAGAGTGCGAGGCGCGTGTGGGGCCCCAGGGTGGTGGGCGGGATTGCGGCGAGCTGTTGCTGCGTGTCCACATCCCGTCGGAGGCCGGAGGTGGCGGCGACCGGGAGTTCTGTGTAGCCCGCGGCGATGTGACCGGCGCGCGAATTCTCGCCAAACGCCGGCGCATGCCCTCCCGCATCGAGGGCCGTGATCAGAACGGTGCCATCGTCTTCGGCGTCCGGAACGAACGCGAGTGGATGGCGGCTCGCGAATTCCAGGGCGGACGCGAGTTCCCGCGAGCGCAGCCCAGGAAGATCGCCGAGCATGACCGCGGTCGGCCCCGACCCGGCAGCCGCTATGCCCTGACGGCAGGCGGCAATGAGACCGCCTCCCGCGTCTTCGACCACGACGGCGCCAAGCTCCGCAAACGTGCCACCCACTTCGGCCGTGGTAACGACGATGACTCGCCCCACACCAAGCGCTGCCTCGACCGAATCGAGCGCAATCGCCATCACCAGCTCCGGGGAGGCACCGAGCCGCGATTTCGCGGCGGGCGTTCCCTTCACCGGGATCACAATCGTCCAGTCGAGGTGGCGGGGTTCAGCCACTCGACTGACCGGCCTCGAACCCCTGCGCGTACGCTTCTTCGGTGCCGAGGCGGAACATGTCGTTTTCGGATGGGCGGATCAGCACACGCGCGCCCGCGGCGTTGTCGTCCACCAGGTGTCCGAGTCCGCGCACGACAGCAGCCGGCAGCCCTGCACTCTTTCTCTTGACGAGATCCGCTGCGCCCGCGAGTTCGTCGCCCACTGCTGGCGCCGTCACATCGAGCACCCGGCCCTGGGCGTCCGTCGTGCCGCGCAGGTCTTCCAGCAGCGTCACTCCGCTGCCGCCGATCACAATATCGGTCTGGCCTTCGCGCCACGGTCTGCCGAGAGTGTCCGTGATAATGACGCCGAGCGTCACCTCGAAGCGGTCGTGCAGCGCCGCGCGGATGGCCTCGGCCGAGGCATCCGGGTCGACCGGCAGCAGCAGAACTGTGCCATCCGGCGTATTCGACGCGTCGACTCCAGCCGCCGCACCGACGATCCCGAGGTGGTTTTCGACGATCCGCGTTATGCCTCTCGGGAATTCGCGCGTGGCGACGACTCGGACAGTCTCATCCGTGATCGCCTTCTCACGATCCATGGCCTTCACGATTCGGCCCTCTGCCTTCGAGACGACCTTTGAACTAACCACGACGATGTCGCCGTGATCGGGCCCGCCAGCGCGCTCCATAGCATCGCCAACGATCTCGCCGAGATCCATCCCCGGCTCGATCTCCGGGATACCCTCGAGCGCGAAGACGCTGAACCCCAAGGACAGTGGTGGCATCAGCGGTGCAGCTTGGGCAGCACCTGGGCGCTGAAGACGTCGATCCATTCGCGCTGGTTGCGTCCGACGTTGTGCAGGTAGACGCGATCGAATCCGAGGTCCACGAACTTCTGGATGTTCTGAAGGTGGGTGTCCGGATCTGAGGAGATGATCATCCGTCCCTCGAAGTCTTCCGGACGAACCAGTTTCGCCATCTGCTCGAACTCGAACGGACTGCGGATGTCGCCCTTCGGAAACTTCATTCCGCCGTTCGGCCACTCGACCATAGCGTTGCGCATGGCCTCCTCATCCGTCTGCGCCCAGCTCAGGTGCAGCTGCAGCACTTTCGGCATCTTCGACGGGTCCTTGCCGACCTCACGAGCGCCCTCGTCGAAGCGCGTGAATAGTCCGTCGATCTTCTCCAGCGGCGCACCGACCGTGATGAGCCCGTCGACGGTTTTACCCGCGCGCTTCGCCGTGACCGGTCCGGCCGTTGCGACGAGGATTTCCGGTGCGACCTTCGGCATCGTCCACAGCCTCGTGGACTCGAGCTTGAAGAACGGCCCCGAATGCTTGATGTCTTTGCCGGAAATGGACGCCGAGAACAGCTTCTTGATGAGGTCGATCGCTTCGAACATCCGATTGATGCGCTCGGCGGTCTCCGGCCAATAGTCGCCGGTGATGTGCTCGTTGAGCGCTTCACCCGAGCCGAGACCGAGCCAGTGCCGCCCCGGATACATTGCCGCGAGCGTTGCAGAAGCCTGCGCGACCATTGCCGGGTGCCAGCGGAAAGTCGGTGCCGTGACTCCGGGCCCGAGGTCGCCCGTTGTGCGCTCACCGAGTGCCGCCAGGACGTTCCAGACGAAGGCGCTCTGACCCTGCTGAGGAACCCACGGCTGGAAGTGATCGGCAGCCATGACACCGGAAAAGCCCTTGCTCTCGGCGTAGGCGGAGAGTTCGACGACCTCCGTCGGATGGAACTGCTCGAGCATTGCGGCGTAGCCGACCGTGAGTGAAGCCATATCCCAATGCTAATGATGTGGTGGGTGCTGTGAATTCTGGCGACGTAGGCTCGAAGCATGGCGACACAGGTGGAGTTTTGGTTTGATCCCTCGTGCCCGTGGTCGTGGATGACGTCCCGGTGGGTGGACGAAGTGGCGAAGTACCGCGACCTCGACGTGACGTGGAGTGTGATGAGCCTCGCGGTGCTGAACGAAGACAAGCTCAAGGATGAGCTTGATCCCTCCGAGGCCCAAACCTCGTTCTTCCCGCGATCGCTCAGGTACACGCGCCTGGTCGCCGCCGTGAAGGAGCTGCACGGACAGGAGTTCGTCAAGCCGCTCTACGATGCGCTCGGTACTCGCATTCATCCGGGTGGATCGCGCGACCCCGACACGGTTATCGCCGAGTCCCTTGACGAAGTCGGACTACCCGCCGACCTGATCCAGTACAGCCTGACCGACGAATTCGACCCGCAGATGCGTGAATCACACTTCGACGGCATGAACCGCGTCGGACAGGATGTCGGAACACCCGTAATCGCCGTGAACGGTGTCGCGTTCTTCGGGCCGGTCATCTCTCCGGCGCCACACGGCGAAGAAGCAGTCAGGTTGTGGGATGGCACTGTCGCCGTCGCGAGCTACCCCGGCTTCTTCGAAATCAAACGCACTCGAACCGTCGACCCGATCTTCGACTGAGCAGATCGGGATCGGTTCCCGGGCGCGGGCCTACCTGCGCCGCAGGGGCGCCCGCGCCGAGAATCAGTATTGAATCCCTCTGCGCACCTCACGCGCGCGTTCGGTTGACGACAGCCGCTCCACGAGGCGCAGCGCCATGTCGATCCCTGCCGAAATTCCCGCGGAGGTGATGACGTCGCCGTCCTCAACGAAGCGCGCGTCGGGACGCGGCTCGATCGTCGGATCCAGCTCGACGAGACGATCCATCGACCTCCAGTGGGTCGTCGCTGGTCGATTGCGCAGAATTCCCGCTGCTGCATACACAAGCGACCCGGTGCACACGCTGGTCATCAGCGGAACGGATGCCCGCTGAGCCCGCACCCACGCCAGACGAGCGTCATCGACCAGGTGTGGCCGCGTGCCGCGACCACCGGGATAGAGCAACACCTCGAGCGCCGGCGCATCCGACACCAGAACGTCGGCCAGGATTCGGAGCCCCTTCGCGCAGGTGATCGGCTCGAGGCTGTCCGCCATCGTGATCACCGTGTAGCCATCTTCGGGGTGTTCGCGAGTCCAGTAGGACAGAACCTCCCACGGGCCGACCGCATCCAGCTCTTCCACGTTCTCGAACAGCAGGATGCCGATCGTCTTCGTCTGGTTCATCCTGCGCCGTTCCGCTTGGCCTGCTTCTTGCCGCGGCGAACTTGTGCCGCGAGCAGAGCGGCGTGGAATGACTGCTGCCGCTTCAACTGGGCGTGATTGCGCTGGTACGCCTTCTTGCTCGCCTTTTCATCGGCTTTCGCCTGGGCCTTCTCCGCCTTGCGGATGGCCTTATCCGCCGCTTTCAACTCAGCTCGCATGCCACGTTCCCGCCACGAGTCAGGCCTTCTGCAGATATGCCGCAACCGCCGGCGGAACGTACGGCGAAACATCCCCACCGAGCGACGCGACCTGGCGAACCAGCGAACTCGAAACGTGAGCATTCTCCGGGGACGGCAACAGGAACACCGTTTCAACGGCGGCGAGGTTGCGGTTCACAATCGCCATCGGAGTCTCGTACGCGAGATCCAGCTGTGAACGAATGCCCTTCGCGATCACGCTTGCTCCAACCTCGACGCAGTAGTCGACGAGAAGACCGACACTCCAGCTGGTTATCGTGATGTTGCGCGGCAGATTTGCGTCCGCAATCGACTGCTCGAGCAGGGTCACGCGCTGGGCAATCGGAAGCAGAGCAGACTTGCCTGGATTGTGGACGACGAGCACATGGATTTCGTCAAAAATGTTCGCGGCACGGCCGATCACATCCAAATGTCCCATCGTGACGGGGTCGAACGACCCCGGAACAACGGCGATGTGCATGCAGTAATTCTAGGCGCCGCCGCCCCTGCGGCGCCCATTCCTTGCGCCGAACGGCGCGTTCGTTCCGCACGGTCGAAGTAGCCAATCCACTGCCCTGCACTAATTCTTGGCCAGGAAAGTTGCCTCTGTGGCGTCTAGGCGACGCGCGATTGCTTCCTTCAACGCGGGATGAGCTCCCAGGGTTGGGTCCGCGTTCAGGACACCCTGAGCGAGCAGTCTGGCATCCGCGATGAGCTCCCCGTCCTTTGCCACTCGCAGCAACCGCAGGCTAGAACGCCCACCGGACTGGATGCGACCGAGAACGTCGCCCTCCTGCCGAAGTTCGAGATCCTTTTGCGCGAGCTCGAAACCGTCGACGGTCGCCCCGACCGCATCCACTCTCTCGCGGGAAATCGAACCCTCCTCGGCGCGCGTGACGAACAGGCACAGCCCGGGGATACGACCGCGACCCACCCGACCGCGCAGCTGATGAAGCTGCGAGACCCCGAATCGGTCGGCGTCGAGCACCACCATCACGGATGCGTTCGGAACATCCACCCCGACCTCGATGACAGTCGTGGCTACCAAGACGTCGATGTCGCCCGCCGCGAAATCGCGCATCACGGCATCTTTGGCCTCGCTCGACATGCGACCGTGAAGCGAGGCAATACGGCGACCGGCCAACACGGGATTCGCCAGCACGGATGCCGTGACATCCACCACGTTGGCGCCGAGCCCGTCGTCGGAGGTCGCATCGATCGCCGGACAGACCACGAACGCCTGCCGCCCCTTGTCGACTTCTTCGGCGATCCGCTCCCAGACCCGGTTTACCCACCCCGGCTTTTCCGTCAGGGGCACGACAAAGCTCTCGATCGGGATGCGCCCGGCCGGCAGCTCGACGATGGTCGACACGTCGAGGTCGCCGAACACCGTCATGGCGACGGTTCGCGGGATCGGCGTGGCCGTCAGCACCAGAACGTGTGGCGGTGTCGCACCCTTCTGACGCAGCGTCTCACGCTGCTCAACACCGAACCGGTGTTGTTCGTCGACGACGACGAGGCCGAGATCGTAGAACCCGACATTGTCGCTCAGCAGAGCGTGCGTTCCCACGATGATGCTCGACGAGCCCGACATGGCTGCAAGCAGCGCCTTCTTGCGCTCTGCGGTAGACAGCTGGCCGGTGAGCAGGGTTGGTCTCAGCTTTGCCGCCAGATCCGGCCCGAGAGTGGACACGATCGAACGCAGGTGCTGACCGGCGAGAACTTCGGTCGGGGCGAGCAGCGCGGATTGGCCGCCGGAGTCGGCGACGGCCAGCATCGCCCGGAGCGCGACCAGGGTCTTGCCCGATCCGACTTCGCCCTGGATCAACCGGTTCATCGGCGACTCGAGCGCCAGATCCATGAAGATCTCTTCGCCGACGACCTTCTGGTCGTTCGTGAGCGTGAACGGCATCGCCTTGTCGAACTGCTCGGTCAGCTTGCCGGGAAGTCGCTTCGCGGTGGCACTGGCTCTGAGTTGAGCGCGCTGCTGCAGAAGGGCCGCCTGCAGCACGAAGGCCTCCTGAAATCGGAGCGCCTTGCGCGCCGCCCGCCAGTCGCCGTCGGTCTCGGGCGTGTGGATCGCCCGAAGCGCGCGGACGTAGGAAATCAGGTGGTAGTCGGAGCGAACATCCGCCGGAACCGGGTCATCGAGAGCGGGCAGCACGTCGAGGACGACCTTGACCGCACCCGCGATCTTCCAGCTCGAAATGCTCGCCGTCGCCGGATAGATCGCGATCGGCTGCTTGACCCAGCGGTCGGCATCGGGCGATTCTGCGAGCTGGGCACGGTCGTCATCGGCCGCAAAAAGCTCGTAGTCGGGATGCGTGAGCTGTCGAACGCCCTTGTATGCTCCGACTTTGCCGGCGAACATGCCGCGAACTCCGGGCAGAAGCTCCTTCGATCGCCAGCTCTGGTTGAAAAACGTCAGAGTCAGGATGCCTTTGCCGTCGGTGATGGTTGCTTCGAAGATCGAGCCGTTCTTGGCCTTCATCCTGCGCTCGGTGCCCGACAGCACCTGCGCGACGATCGTGACATCCGTGTCGAGCTCGAGTTCCGACAGCGCTGTGAGCTCGCCGCGCTTGGCATACCGGCGCGGGTAGTAGCTGAGCAGGTCGCCCACCGTCTCGAGCCCGAGGTGTTTCTGAAACGAGGATGCCGTGCGCCCGCCGAGCACACCGCTCAGCTTGTCGTCCTCGAGCTTGTCGTCCGCCAGCGCGCTCACCCTTCGAGGGTAGCCGTGACCGGCGACCGGTCGCGGAGCGCAGCTGGCACGAATGTACAGCGCAGTCGGCGCGATTTGCGTGCACTAGCGTGGGAGTCCATGACTCGCATCATCGGCGGTTTTGCCGGGTCGCTCAGGCTCGCCGTTCCGACCGCCGGTACTCGCCCCACCAGCGACCGGGTTCGGGAAGCGATCTTTTCGGCCCTTCAGTCCCGGGAAGCGATCACGGGCGCGCGCGTACTTGACCTGTACGCCGGATCGGGTGCTCTGGGCCTGGAAGCCGCGTCGCGCGGGGCTGCATCCGTCGTGCTCGTTGACAGCAGCGCCCGCGCGGCGGATACGTGTCGGAAGAATGCCGCCCATATCCTCAAAGCGGCTCCAAAGGGGATGTCCATCAGCGTCGACGCCAGTTCGTCTCCCGCACAGGCCTACCTGTCCGCTGCTCGCCAGTTCTGGGATGTCGTGTTCATCGACCCGCCGTACGACCTGGCGAACGCCGATGTCGAGGTCGCGCTCGCCGCCCTGGTTCCGCGCCTGGCCCCGGATGCCGTGGTCGTTCTTGAGCGCAGCTCCCGGATGCCAGAACCGAGGATCCCGGACGGCCTCGTACTCGACCGGCGCAAGGACTACGGCGATACGACGCTGTACTGGCTCGCTCCGCATTAGCTCGCCGCGCGTTCCTGCGCGGCCCACAGGTCAGCGATGTTGCGAGTCTTCAAGGGCATCGCAATCGGAGTCTGCTCCGGGTCAATGGACGCGGGCGGAATTTTCCAGTAGGTGCCGAACGTA
Organism: Galbitalea sp.; assembly: GCA_036266835.1. Lineage (GTDB taxonomy): Bacteria > Actinomycetota > Actinomycetes > Actinomycetales > Microbacteriaceae > Galbitalea. The sequence goes on from DATAXD010000070.1 coordinate 47,415, forward strand.
TCTCGCCGTATCTCGTATCCTTCGTTGTGATATTTCAGGTGGTGGAACTTGCACAGTAGGATGCCGTTTTCAACGAGCGTTTTCCCGCCGTCGCGAACCCAATGAAGAACATGGTGTGCTTCGCACCATCCCGGCGGTCTGTCGCAGTCCGGATCCATACAGCCCCCGAACTTCACGGCCAGAGCCTCACGTTGCCTCCGACTGAACAGTCGGGAATCTTCTCCGACTTCGATGTAGTGACCGTTCGGGTCGAAGCCGACCAGTCGCACCGCGCCGCCGCATAACATCCGCTCGGCGGTCTCGATTGACACCGGAGTTGACTGCCCGTCGATGCGAGCGAGGCCAACTCCCGACCTCAGTGCCTCCTCCGCGACGGTGATGCGAATGACCGGTGCACCCGAACCGAGCAGGACTCTGTCGTCTACGCTCGCCCCGGCGACAACTAGGTGCAGGAAGCCATCGGATGCGAGCTGCGCCGGCGTGCGGTCATCCGACTTGATCCGATCGGCCTTGGCAGCATTCGCCTTATCGACGAACCGGACGCCGCCACGCTTGGGTGACGTCATGCGGTCGTAAGTTTCGGTGAAGGTTGCGTACGTCTCGGCGTCCATGCGCCACGTCGCCACCCCACCACCGGTTGGTAACGCGTGATGCGTCAGACCGCGAAGCAAACGAGCCTCACCTTCACGAATCTTCACTCCGGCGAGATCGAGCTCGTCACGCAACTCTCGTGCCGATCGCCACAGGCGATCGGCATCGACTCCCGCGATCGCCCGTGCAACGAGTTCGCGCGCCGCCGCTTCCAGCTGCTCGGCGCTGATCGCCGAATTCGGATGCCCGAGACCCGACCCAATGGACTGCGAGGCCGAGGTCGAGATCGAACCGTCTGCGACGGCTTCCGCGACCGGGCGCAGCCACGGCTGTGATGGCGTGGAGACTTCGCCGGTGGTCTCGTCGACGCGCCCCTCGTCGGAAATCTCAACAAGCAGCGTGCCCGCCTTGACCACGGTAAGTACCTGCTCTTTCGTCGCACCGGTCGTGGCCTTCAGCAGATTCTCGATGGTGCGGTGGCCGGTGCGACGCGCGAGCCCATCGCCGCCGAGTTCGGGGCGCGACCGACGGGCGAGATCTCCGGCGATCGCCGCGCCCGCTGCGCCGAGGACTCGAGCGGCCCGGGCGTGCAGCCCATTGATCTTAAGAACGACCCGCTCGTCAAGGTTGCGCAGTTCGGCAACGTCGTTCGGGAGTTCGGCCAGCACGGCGATCGCGGTTTCGTACCGCTCGATCACCATCGCCGTCTGGTTTTGCATAGCTCAACTTTAGAACTCCAGTACTACAAAAAACGACGGGCCGGAAGATCTGTGGAGAACTTTTCTGCGCGTCGAAATATTTCTGACGGATGCGGATTACAGCGACGCGATCCAGCCAGTGACCTGGTCGAGTGGTTCCCGCCGGATCGAGTAGATCGAGCTCGTCCCGCGTTTCTCGGAGGTCACGAGTCCCACCTCGCGCAGCGCGCTCAGGTGCTGTGTTACCGACGGCTGTGCCACGCCCAACTCTGCGGCAAGCGCCCCGACCGACCGCTCGCTCTCCGCGAGCAACTCGAGAATCCGACGACGGCGGGCATCCCCGAGCACTGCGTAGATGTCGGGCCCGGTGAGCTGATTTGGGCTCATCCGAGGCGACCGTCCCATCCGACATACGGATCCCATCCGCCGAGCTCCCCGAATGGCAGCCCGTCGACGAGAACGCCCCGTCCAGCGACGACCTGGCCAATTCGTCGAAAGCCGCCCGGCAGCAGCGTTCCCTCCGGAAAAGTCGCGAGCAGCGAATGGTCTTCCCCGCCGACCAGGGCTTCGCGCGAGCCGACAAACGCGAGCGAGAGATCGAGCGCAACCACGCTCGCGTCACCGACGCGGCGAGCGTCCAGCGCGAGACCGTCGCTCAGGTCGATCATGGCCGTCGCGCCGGCCATCGCAGCGAGCCGGCCGTCCCCGATCGGCGGTGTGGGCGCGAGCTGGGCCTCGACCGCCGGATGCTCGGCTCCGCGCCGCACCGGCGCATCCGTCGACAGCGCAAACAGCTCGCGCAACCCCTCCGCGGACAGGCCGATCGATCCGGAGACCGCGACGATGTCGCCGACTCGCGCGCCCGAGCGCAATACCGGCGAGCGCCCCTCGAGTTCGCCAAAGGCCGTCACGGCGATGGTCAGTGTCGGCGAAACCGACAGGTCACCGCCGACGACGCCGCATCCGGGCGCCATCGCGGCACAACCGTCGCGCAGACCGTCCGCGAATTCCTCGAGGAACTCGATCGTCGTCGATACCGGTGCCGCAAGCGCCACTACGAGTGCCGTGGGCACAGCGCCCATGGCGGCGATATCCGCAAGATTGGATGCGGCGGCCTTCCAACCGAGGTCGTGCGCGCTCGACCACGCCAGGCGGAAGTCGGGGCCGTGAACCATCATGTCGGTCGTGACGACGAATCGGCCGTCCGCCGCGGACAAGACGGCCGCGTCGTCGCCCGGTCCGACCAAAGTTGCTGATGAGGAGGGCAATCGGGGGAAAATTCGGGCGAGAATTCCCTCTTCGCCTATTCTGTCAAGCCCCCCGAAAGCGGTCATCCGATAACGGTACCGGTATCTATCGCGCCCGCGATCCGAGTTCCATACTTAAACCATGAGCAGCATTGACGAGGTACTCGCGAAGTTCGACGCAGTTTTGCGTGTGCGCTTCCTGACGCGAGCGGAGGGCGGCCGCAAGGATGCGGTTAACCCACCCAGCGGTTTTTACTCGTGCACGCTGTTCGGGGGGAATGACGCCACCGGTTACGACGCTCGGATTGTCCTTGCGGGGCTGCGTGCAGAACTCGGGGAGATCTACAAGCTTCCTGCCATCTTCCTTTGCCCCGAACTCGTGCTCGAGCAATTCCCCGTGGGAACCGAGTTTCGGATAGTGGATGGACGCAAGGTCATCGGCCGCGGCGTCGTTCTTAGCCATCGAGCAGAACCGGCGCGCGTGGGCGCGGTGGCCTGACCGAAGCAGCCACGAACCGCAAGTAAGAGCAGATCACACCCGCTGCTCTTTGTCGCGCCCACAGCCGGAGTCAACTTGCAGCATTCTCGGCTGGCGTGGGGTTTGCACCGGATAACCTGAACCCGATGAAAGCGAAGCTCGGGACGGTCGTCGTCGTGGTCGTCATCGCGGGCGTTCTCACCGGATGCTCGCCGACCGTGTCGTTGACGCCAGCAGCACCGGATGCCACGAATCCGAAGTGCGCGAGCGTCGTCGTACAGTTGCCGGCAACGGTTTCGACCCTCGCCCGCCGCCAGACCGACACCCAGGGTACCGGCGCGTGGGGAACTCCGGCCGACATCCTGCTCAAGTGCGGCGTGCCCGTGCCCGACCCGACCTCCAGGATTCCGTGCGTGACGGTCAACGGGATCGACTGGCTGCGCAATCCGAAGCCGCACAACGTGTTCGTGTTCACGACCTACGGCCGCGACCCGGCGATCGCGGTGACGATCGATTCGAACAACGTGAAGGCGGATGGCAACCAGGCGCTCACCGATCTGTCGGTCGCTGTCGCCGAGATTCCCGCGAAGCACCGCTGCATCGCCCCGGTCGCCACGCTCGACGATGGCGCGCCCGTGAATACCCCGGGCACGCCAACTCCGACGCCGGCAGCAATTCCTGCACCAACGCCCAAGCCCTAGCGGATCGTTTGCAACCCGAGCGTGATGAGTTCGTCGATCAGGTCGGAGTAGCTCAGCCCCGAGGCCATCCAGCACTTCGGGAACATCGAGATCGGTGTGAATCCGGGCATCGTGTTGATTTCATTGACGATGAAGTCGGTGCCGGTGAAAAAGAAGTCGACCCTCGCAAGACCCGAACCGTCGATCGCCTCGAAGGCTCGCGCGGCCACTCGTTGCAACTCCCGCAGTTCACCCTCCTGCAGCTCGGTGGGGCAGATGAGCTGGGCACTGTCCGGGTCCAGGTATTTGGCCTCGAAATCGTAGAACTCGCGGTCGACCATCACAATCTCGCCGGGCAGCGAGACCCGCGTCGGACCGCCGTCCCGACCCGACAGCACGCCGCACTCGATCTCGCGTCCTTCGACCGCGGACTCGATGAGCGCCTTCTTGTCCTCGGCGAAGGCGGTGGCGAGCGCGGCATCCAGTTCGTCCCACTCGGATACCTTCGTCACACCGACCGATGAGCCCGACCGTGCCGGCTTGACGAAGGCGGGCAGCCCGAGCCCGTGGGCACGCCCCAGCCACAGCTCGTTTTGCGTGGTCCACTGGTGCGGGGTGACGGTGATCCACGGTGCGACCTGTACGCCCGCGGCCGCGAGCGCGTTCTTGGTGAAGTGTTTGTCCATCCCGAGAGCACTCGCCAGCACCCCGTTGCCGACATACGGCAGACCGGTCAACTCGAGCAGCCCCTGCAGTGTGCCGTCTTCGCCGAAGGGACCATGGAGAAGCGGAAACACCACATCGATGTCGCCGAGCGAGCGAAGCTGGCCGCCGGCATCCAGGTACCGCAGCTCTCGCGAGAGTGCCGACTCCGGCCACAGGATGCGGGTGCCATTGTCGTGGATTTCGGGCATGTTGTCGGGATCCATGACGAACTTCGACGAATCGTCGTCCTCCAAAGTGAACGCACCATCGCGGGTGATGCCCACCGGTATCACGTCGTACTTAGACCGATCCATCGCCTCGAGCACCCCGCCAGCGGTCGAGCAGCTGATCGTGTGCTCAGAAGATCGGCCACCGAAGAGGATGACGACGGTCAGTTTGGCCACGCTTACTCTCCCTGGGGCGTCGGATCTGTCGTGAGATGAGGAGCGATATCTCTCGGATTCAGCGTACCGGCGAGAACCTCTGCGACCTGGCTGACGATCGGCATCTCGACTCCCTTGGCGAGCGCGAGCTCGAGAATCGGCGCGACGGATGCGAGACCCTCCGCCGTCTGGTTCATCTGTTTGATGACCTCGGAGAAGCTGTACCCCTGTCCGAGGAGTCGACCGGCCGTGTTGTTGCGTGAGAGAGATGATTCGCAGGTCGCAATCAGGTCGCCGAGACCGGCGAGCCCCGACAGTGTCTCCACTCGAGCGCCGTAAGCGACAGAGAAGTCGGTCATCTCGGCGAGGCCACGCGTGATGATCGAGGCCTTGGTGTTCTCGCCGTAACCCACACCATCGACGATTCCGATCGCGACGGCGATCAGGTTCTTCAGCACCCCGCCGAACTCGGTGCCGATGACATCCGTATTCACGAACGAACGGAAGTACGGATTCGTCGCGACCATCGCAACCGCCGTCGCGGTCTCGAGACTCTCGGATGAGATAACCGCGGCAGTCGGCTGTTCCTTCGCAATCTCGAGGGCGAGGTTCGGGCCGGATGCCACGGCAATGCGCTCGGGCGGAAGCTGAAGCTCCTGATAGAGCACCTCGCTCATCCGGGCCCGCGTGCCTTTCTCGACACCCTTCATCAGCGACACCACGACCGCGTCGTCAGGGAGCAACTCGCCCACGGCGCCGAGGTTCTCGCGCAGTGACTGGCTGGGCACCGAAATGTACACCTGCTGGGCACCATCGAGCACCGCGGCGAGATCGGAACTCGCCCGCAGCGCGCGCGGAAGGTTAATGCCGGGCAGGTAATCACTGTTGCGCTTCGACTCGGAGATCTCGCGCGCCAGCTCCGGCCGCCTCGCCCACAGCACCGTTTCGGCGCCGCCGTCGGTGAGGATCTTTGCGAAGGTCGTCCCCCACGAGCCGGCTCCGAGCACGGCAACTCTGGTCTGATTCAAAACTCCCCCGTTTCGGACTGGTGCCTGGCTACCGGATCCCAGCGCTCGGTGGGCGCCTTCTCGCCGCGAAGGTCTTCGAGAAGGGCCGTGATGGCCCGCATGACGAGTTCGGTTGCTTCGGCGAGCATCCGGGTCGTCCGCGGCTGGCCTCGATAGGCGGACAGGTCAACGGGATCGCCGTACTTGACCGTGATGTTTTTGCGCGGGAAGAGACTCAGCTTGCCATACCGCGGCAATACCAGCTGCGTGCCCCAATGCGCGACGGGCACAATCGGGATGTCGGCATCCAGCGCCATCCGCACGGCCCCCAGCTTGCCGCGCATCGGCCAGAGATCCGGCTCGCGAGTGAGCGTGCCCTCCGGATAGATGATGACCGCGAGACCGTGTTCGGTGATCTGTCGGGCGGCAGCGAGTGGATCGGACTGGCGGGCTGCGCCCTCACGCTCCACCGGCACCTGCTTCGTGCGCCGCATGATGGCGCCGAGCACGGGAATCTTGAACAGCGATGCCTTCGCGAGGAACCGCGGCATCCGTCCGACCTTCCACATCGCGACTCCGATGACCAGCGGGTCGATCTCGCTGTAGTGATCCGGGGCCAGCACGAATGCGCCAGACTGCGGCGCCTTTTCGCCGTCAACGATGGTGATCCTCGACAGCGCGCCCATCAGGGGAATGACGAGGACGGCCAGAAATCGCCAGATCGCGGTTTTCTCGGAACGGTGCGCTGATGAAGCGGGGACGTCGGCCACCACCGGCTTAGCTTTCAGCCGTCGTAACTGAAGTCGGCTCCGAGCAGCTCGAGCTTGTCGATGAAATGCTCGTAGCCACGGCTGATGATGCCGACGTTGCTGATGGTCGACGTTCCGTCTGCCGTGAGGGCCGCAATCAAGTGACTGAAGCCGCCGCGCAGGTCAGGCACCGTGATGTCCGCACCGTGCAGGGGCGTCGGTCCGGTGATGACTGCCGCCTGCTCGAATTCGCGACGCGCGACCCTGCGCGCGTAGCCGGCGAGTCCGGACTTGTGAACGACGATGTCAGCACCCATCGCGATCAGCGCATCGGTGAAACCGAAACGGTTCTCATAGACGGTCTCGTGCACGATCGAGGTGCCCTGTGCCTTCGTGAGCGCAACGATGAGCGGCTGCTGCCAGTCCGTCATGAAGCCCGGATGAACATCCGTCTCGACGACGACGGGCTTCAGATCTGCGCCGGGGTGATAGAACCGGATGCCGTCGTCATGGACATCGAATGCGCCGCCGACCTTGCGGAAGATGTTGACGAACGTCATGAGTTCCTGCTGCTTGGCGCCGCCGACGAAGATGTCGCCCTCGGTCGCCAGCGCAGCGGATGCCCAGCTCGCCGCCTCATTTCGGTCGAACAGCGCGCGATGCGTGTAGCCGGTAAGCCGCTCGACACCCTCGATATAGATGACGCGATTGGCCTCGACCGTGATGATCGCGCCCATCTTCTGCAGGATGGCGATGAGATCCATGATCTCGGGCTCGATTGCCGCGTTCTTGAGTTCGGTGACACCGTCGGCCCGCACCGCTGTGAGAAGAACCTGCTCCGTCGCTCCGACGCTCGGGTAGGGCAACTCGATGTCGGCGCCCTTGAGGCCGTTTGGCGCGGTGAGGCGGAAGCCCTCGTAGCTCTTGTCGACGATCGCACCGAAGGCACGCAAAGCGTCCATATGGAAGTCGATCGGACGATCGCCGATCCGGCATCCTCCGAGGTCGGGGATGAGGGCTTCGCCCAGGCGATGAAGCAACGGCCCGCAGAACAGGATCGGGATGCGGCTCGAGCCGGCGAGCGCGTCGATCTCGGCAAAATGCGCCTTGAGCACGTTGCTCGGATCGAGCTCGAGTTCGCCCGGTGCGGTCTGGGTAACGGAGACGCCGTATGCCTCGAGCATCCCGGTGACCACCCGGACATCGCTGATCTCGGGCACGTTGATCAGCTTGCTCGGCGTATCGCCGAGGAGCGCTGCAACCATGGCCTTGGTGGCCAGATTCTTGGCGCCGCGCACCTCGATGCGTCCACGCAGCGGCTTACCGCCGTGGATGGTGATCGAATCGGATTTCAATCCCACCCGCTCCCGCGCCTTCTGGGCGTCCGTCATGAGACTCAACTATTTCACCGGCAATGTCTTGGGCCGCCACGATTCCCGGCGGGCTTCGAATTCTGTAATCCGCGCCTCATCGCGCAAGGTCAGACCGATGTCGTCCAGACCCTCGAGCAAACGCCATCTAGTGTAATCGTCGATCTCAAAGGGCACGGTGGTCTCGCCAATCGTCGCGGTCTTCGCGCCCAGGTCTACCGAAATCTGGATTCCGGGGGTGGTATCGATGAGCGACCAGAGCTTCTCGACATCCTGCTCGCTGATCGTGCCGGTGAGCAACCCCTGTTTGCCGGAGTTGCCGCGGAAGATGTCCCCGAACTTGGGGCTGAGGACAGCGGTGAATCCGAAGTCGCGTAGCGCCCAGACGGCGTGTTCACGGCTCGATCCGGTGCCGAAATCCGGTCCTGCGATGAGGATTCCGCCGTTAGCGTACTCGGGCTGGTTCAAGACGAAATCGGGGTCCTGGCGCCACGCGTGGAACAGGGCGTCGTCATATCCGGTCTTCGTGACGCGCTTCAGGAATACGGCCGGGATGATCTGGTCCGTGTCGACGTTGGCGCGCTGAAGTGGAACTGCAGTTCCGGTGAGAACGGTGATCTTGTCCATCAGTTGCTCACCTCGTGGCTTTCGGATCGCCCGGGCTCCGAAACACCGTCAACGTAGTCGGGGTCGACATCCAGTGTGCGAGCGCCACGGTTTGCCGTGTCGCCGGATGCCGCAGCCGACGCGTAGTCCCCGGATTCGTATCCTGGTTTCGATACGGCTGCTCCTACTCGACCATCGGAGGATTCCAGATCCCAGGGGCTGCTGAGCGTCCCGCGAATCGCCGTAGCGGCCGCAACGAGCGGCGAGACCAGGTGCGTACGACCGCCCTTGCCCTGCCGTCCCTCGAAGTTGCGGTTCGAGGTGGATGCGCAGCGCTCGCCCGGCGCAAGCTGGTCGGGGTTCATGCCGAGGCACATCGAGCAGCCAGCGAACCGCCACTCTGCACCGAATTCCTCGACGATCTTGTCGATGCCTTCCGCTTCGGCTTCAATGCGTACTCGCGCGCTGCCCGGCACGACCATCACGCGCACGCCATCCGCTTTCTTCTGTCCTTTGATGACTGATGCGAATGCGCGGAGGTCTTCGATGCGGCTGTTGGTGCACGAGCCCATGAACACGGCGTCGACGTGGATGTCTTTCATTGGCGTGCCTGCGGTGAGGTCCATGTATTCGAGCGCCCGCTCGGCGGACGCCCGCTCGTTCAAATCACTGAATTCTGCGGGATCCGGAACCGCTTCGCTGAGCGAAACGCCCTGTCCCGGGTTCGTGCCCCAGGTGACGAATGGCTCCAGCACATTAGCGTCGAGGTAGACCTCGGCGTCGAACACCGCGTCGTCATCTGTCTTGAGCGTCTCCCAGTAGGCGACGGCGGCATCCCAGTCAGAGCCTTCCGGCGCGTGCGGACGACCCTTAAGGAAGTCGTACGTGATCTGGTCGGGAGCGATCATCCCGGCTCGTGCTCCGGCCTCGATCGACATGTTGCAGATGGTCATGCGGCCATCCATCGACAGCGAACGGATGGCGCTGCCGCGGTATTCAATGACATAGCCCTGGCCGCCGCCGGTGCCGATCTTGGCGATGACCGCGAGAATGATGTCCTTGGCGGTTACCCCCGGTCGCAGTTCACCCTCGACCGTGATCGCCATCGTCTTGAACTCCTGCAACGGAAGCGTCTGTGTCGCGAGCACGTGCTCGACCTCGCTGGTGCCGATGCCGATGGCCATCGCGCCGAATGCGCCGTGCGTGGACGTGTGGGAATCTCCGCAGACGACCGTGATGCCAGGCATCGTGAGCCCCAGTTGGGGTCCGACCACGTGGACAATGCCCTGCTCGATGTCGCCGAGCGAATGAAGACGGATGCCGAATTCCTGCGCATTCCTGCGCAGAGTTTCGATTTGCGTGCGGCTGGTGATGTCCGCAATTGGCTTGTCGATTGCCAGCGTTGGCGTGTTGTGGTCTTCGGTAGCAATTGTGAGATCCGGGCGGCGAACCTGACGGCCCGCCATGCGAAGTCCGTCGAACGCCTGAGGGCTCGTTACTTCATGAACGAGGTGCAGATCGACGTAAATGAGATCGGGCGTGCCGTCCTCGCCCTTGACGACCAGATGGTCGTCCCACACCTTCTCGGCAAGCGTCTTGCCCGAGCGGCCGGATTCGACCGAAGAGTCAGCTTTCGGGGACATTCATCGAGGTTATCACCCGCGTGAATGCAGTCTCCGGAAGTCATTCATCTCGGCCGCGGAGCTGCGAATCCGCTGGCGACGATGCGGCGCGCGCACGTTCGAAAAGACCGACCCGCTTGCCCCTAAAACCATGGGCATGCCTACCCATCGCGGGGCACCGCCGTTCCTGCCAGAATCTTGTTGTCGTTCGGAATCCACGAACCCCCAGGAGAAGCGGAGTGTTCGGTATGAGGATGCGCAACAGTGCGGTGATTGTCGGCCTTGCTGCGGTGGCATTAGCCTTCGCGGGTGCGGCGCCCGCTCTTGCGGATTCGTACGCGCCCGGAACGACTCTCGCCACACTCAATCTGGAGGCGAATCCGCAGGATGCCGCCATCGCAGCAAACGGGCAAACGGCGTACGTGACTACCCTCGACGGCGAAACTGTCGATGTCATCGCTCTCTCAAGCTTGTCGGTGACAAGCACGATCCAGCTCGGCCAGCAGGCCGGAGCGGTGAAACTCACCTCCTCGGACCACGACCTTCTCGTCACGGAGGCGCAGCGGAACGCTGTCGCTGTCGTCGATCTCGGCACCGAAGAGACCTCGAAAACCATCGCGGTGGGCTCAGATCCGATCGCCCTGGCGACGGTGCCCGGCACGACGAAGTTTGTGACCTCGAACTATGGTTCGGGCACCGTGACGCTCGCCGATCGTTCGAGCGGAAAATCCAAACAGATCGCGGTGGGCGCGAAGCCGTGGGGCATCGTCGTTGCGCCGAACGGAAAGTTCGCCTACGTCGCGATTCAGTCATCCAACTCGATCGCGGAAATCGACCTCGCGAGCGCGACGGTCACCCGTACCATGCCGGCCGGTTCGCGACCCGCCTACCTGGCGATGGCTCCGGATGGAAGTGGGCTTTACGTCGCGGATGCCGGCGACGGGAGCGTGTCCACCATCGACGTGGGCACGGGAACCCTGACCAACAGCGTGTCCGTGGGTGGAAAACCCTGGGGCATCGATGTTTCGCCGAGCGGTGATTTCCTCTATATATGCGACAACTCGGGTAACCGGCTGGTCATTGTCGACACCCGCAGCGACAGTGTTGTGTCGTCGACAGACACCGGCGTCAACCCTGACTTTGTTGACGCATCCCCGTCGGGAAATGTCGTTGTGGTTCCCAACAGCACGTCGAATACGGTGTCGATTCTGGCCGGTGCCGACCCCGACGAGTCGAGTTCGTCGCAGGGCACGACCAGCGGTGATCAAGGCTCGAGCGACACCGACCAAGGCTCGGCAGTTTCCGGCCAGACAGACGGTAGCGGTAGCAACGGCGACTACGGAAATGCCGGCACCAACGCTACCAACGGAAATTACGGCATCGGCACCGTCGATGGGATCCCCGCAGATCCGGATGCGAGCCTGGACTCGGGACCCGGATCGGTCATTGCTCTGTGGCTGATCATCGCGTACTTCCTCATCTGCGGGATCGCGATCATCATCCTGGCGTCTCGACCGCGGCAAGGGGATCCGCGCAACTAGTCGCGGCCGTGCATGCGATCGTGCGCGATGCTAGATGTCCTTCGCGGTAAACGTCCGCACACTGAACTGGGCAGAAATCTCGTCATTCCACAGCTGGATGAACGCCTGTTTCGCCTGCTCGGCTCGAGTCGCGATCGCCAATGCGGAACGATAGCTCGCCTTGCCGTCGCTGCAGTCGCCGGATGCCATGGTTGAGCCTGCCGAGACATACCCCTCATCGGCCTGTTCAGACAGGCTGAGCGCGTACTTGAGGCGCGCGAGGAGTGTTGCTCCGTCGGGCACCTGGTCGACGGGGGTCGACTGGACTGCGTTGAGCAGGTCGGTGCGTGCCTGGGTGAGGTCGGTCAGCGATTGCACGTCCTCGTTCGTTACAGAGCATGCGTTGAGGGGCTGGAGCACGGACTTGACCTCGGAGCGCGCGGATGCGGACTTCTCAAGGATCTCGACGAGATAGTTGACCTGAGCGGTAGCCGTATCGTTCGGAGTGTCGACGTCGTAGGCGCCGGTTCCCTGCCCCGCACCGCCCACACCTGCGCCCGCGAAATAGTTCGATGCGACCGAAAGCTGGACGGTCGAAGTGCCGGTCCCGATCTGCACAAGTGCTGGCGCCGAGTTGACACACACCTGCACACCGTCGTCCGTTGTGCCGCAGTACCCGTCGCCGGCCGCTTCGAGTTCTCCGCCCTGCGATGCTTCAGATCCGTCTTGGTAGCTGAAGCTGCTCATGTCGCTCGACGAAGTGCCGCAGGTCAGCAACCATCCGCCGTTCCATACGGACAAGGAAATCGGATAGCTATCCGATGGACACGCGGGAATGCCACTCTCAGCTGTGGCACCATTGCCAGCCGAGTTCGATCCACCCGTACCCCACGACGTCGACGCAACGCTCTGGTCGGAGTCCTGCGTCCATACCATCCAACCATCGAAGGCAATTTGCGCAAGCGGTGAGGAGTAGCCGGCGGGCGTGACAGTAACGTCGTTACTCTGCTCGGCGCTCGCCTGCGACCAGACGATCATCGAGTAGCCGGAACCATCATCGACACGACAGACAACTGTCGCGCCGCCGTCCCACTCGCTCCACATCACAGCGCTCGATCCATCGGGGCATGGCGGCTCCGACCCGCCCTCCGGCAGCGTTCCATAGCTCGAGCTGTTGGCTCCCGAGTCGTAATCAGGGGATGTTCCTGAGCTCTGATGGGGAACTGCAGCGACCACGATCAGGATGATCTGCACGACCAGTCCGACCAGGATCAGAGCGGCGTAGCGCCCACCCATGCTGGCCTTGGTCACGATCGCGGGCGGGGCGGACGGGATGGTGCCAGCGGCCGCTCCTGCGCTGGTCGTCGATCGGGCCGCGAGTGCTTCTTGCGCGGCATCCGGATCCGACGTGATGGAGGCAAACTCCGCCGTATCCGACGCGCCGGCTACTTGGGGCGGGCGGGCGGGCGCGGGAGTCTGAAGTTTCCGCTTTGTCGTGGTCTCGACCGCAGCATCCGCGGGCTTTGCCTTGCCCGCGGCGGTCGTCTTGCCGGCGGCGGGCGGCGTGGTTGCGGAAGGCTTCTTCGGCTTGGCCGACGACCCGTCCTCGCTCACGACGAAACGCTCCGCCCGGTGTCCCGCTCGGGCAGGGCCGAGAGGCCGATGACGACGAGGATCGACGCGAGTTCCGACAGCGCTATAAGGAACGTGTAGGTTGCGCCGCCGAGCGTGAAGTAATTGACCACTTGGCTCGCGAGATAGTCCTGAATGATGATGCCGATCGCAAGAGGGATTAGGCCCACATAGCCGGGACCGCGAAACGGGCGACCGAGGGACCAGGCGAAGAACAACGCGAGATCTTCCAAGCCGCCGACGATGAAGCTGACTGCCGGCCCTGCCTCGGCCACCTGTAGCGAAGCGAATCCGATAATGAGGGCGAGGATCAAATAGAGCAGCGCGCAGACGATCGCCCCCGCCTTCGCTCCCTGGGATGCGGGGCCGATTGCTGCAGCCGCAATCATCAGGATGACAACGAGCACAACCTCGGTGATCTCAAGCGTGATGAGTGTGTAGCCCGGGTTGGCTCCGCCCTGCTCCGCGAGCGTGACGAGCCAGGGAAGCAGGGTGCCGATGAGCAGCAGCACAAGCACTGCCACGCGAGGACCGGTCCCCGGGCGGCTCGTTGATGTGGTGGCCGCCGGATAGACGAACGGCGCGGGAGCAGCAGCGGGGCTGCCGGGCGGAGTCGCGTCGACGGCGACGGTCGCCGCTGTCGCGGGCTCCCTCGTCGTGGCCGGCTGAGTGTCGACAGCCGCGCCGCAGCTCTCGCAGAACTTCGTTCCGAAAATCTCGGCACCGCACGTTGCGCAGGTTGCCGTCGCGACATCCGTCATGGTGTCTATTCCTTTTCTACTTGGATGATGTAATCGCCCAATTCGACGTCGGCGCCGGGCTGGATGCGTCCGCGCACGTTGGGCTCGAGATCCTCTTCGCTTCCGTCGGGTTGAGTGATGACAACGCCGTTGGTCGAATCGAGGTCGGTGACCCAAAGCCCCGCCGCGTCGGCCTCGAATACCGCATGCGTCTTGGACATCGAGTGCGCGTCGTCATCGATCGCCAGCATCAGAGCGTCCGGCCATGTCAAATTGGCGGCAGGATCGCGGCCGACGAGCACCGCACCAGTGACTTCGATCTGCCTCGCGTCGGCCAGAACGAGCCGCCAGTGGTTGCCTGCACGTCGGCGCACCGACGCCCGAGTCTCGTCGAGGGATTCTGGCGTGGCATCTGCGGGGCCAATATCGGCGAGTGGCGTTTCCCCAATTCCCGGAGGCGCAGTAATAGAGATGCCGGATGTCTCACGCTCACGCACTGGTACTTCGGCCGTCGTCCCGAACGGGACCACCTCAACCACTTTCGGTGCATTCGACGGCGGCGGCGGCGCGACCAATATCGGAGACACATCTGGAATTGCAGCCGGAGTAGCGGCCGATTCAACGGACTCGATCTGCGGTGGGCCAGATTCGGCGACAATCGTCGGCTCATCATCCGGCGGCGGAGGCGGGCGGCGCAAGGGTGGAGTCTCGACAGGTGCCTCCGCAACGCCTGGCGCGATAGCCACACCCGGAAGCTTTTGCCCGCACTCGCCACAAAAGGATGCGCCTTCGCGCGTTGGCTTACCGCAGCTAGGACAGTTCACTTCGTACGCTTCCTTTGTGCTCTAACGGTCGAAGCTCTAGCCAAGGTGCGCTGCGGGTAAGTTCTGTGCCATTCACCACGACTCAGAGTTGTACTGACCTCGCTCATCGGACCCACAGCCGCCCCGCTGGCAAGGCCCCTCACTGCCGGAGCTCGCAAACGGCTGCGCCGGACTTTAGCCGAAACATGGATCAACCTAGCCACTCGTCAATCTGGCACGCCCAGAAAAGCCTTGAGCTCCGCGTCATCCCAATGCGATTCTGCGGTCGAATCAAATTTGACCTTCGCGCCCTCTCCGACTATTCGCCCGATAGCCAACTTCCCTTTCGTGATACGTCGCGCCTCCTCGGGATGCGCAGTGGACCGAACGTAGAGCGCCGGCTCGGCTCCCTCCTCTGCTTCGATTCCAAAGCGATGAGCGTTATCCGCTAGAGCAGTGAGCACGCTCAAACCACCATCGGCGGAGACCTCGCCGACTTCGTGCACCCCGCCGAGGGTGACGAGGTCGATAACCGCACCTGACTCTCCGAAATACAGATACGCTGAACTGCCCTTCAGCTGCCCGGGTGAGCTCACTTCTGAGACATACGCAGACGCGGCGTGCGTCGCTAACGTAGCTTGCCCAATCAAGGTGCGAACATCCGCGCTCACTTCGTAGTCGATGCCGATCATCGTCACGAGTTCCCGCGCAAGGAGCGATCGAACACCCCTGACGATGGCTTGGAGCATTTCACGCTCACCAAGGTTGATTGTCGGCAGTGGCCCGGGCCAGCTCGCGCCATCTTTCACGGCTATCGCGACGATTTCGTCGTCGCTTAGAACGGTCACAGGAAGTCGCCGATCAAGTCGGGCAGTGCCTGAATCTCGGCGCCGACGGCGGCGTCGAGCGCTCCAACGGGGTCACTAGCAATGTAGCTAAGGTCCCCCGTGGGTGGGCCCATGCTTATAGCGGTGGTCAAGTCCTGACCAACCGTGTTCCATACACCAACGGCGACTCCACCAAGGTACGTCGCCGGATCGTCCCGCAGCGCACCGCCCGCAACACCGACAAGTGAGAAGAGTGGCACGTGTCCTTCGTGCATCGAGTTCGCAATACTCATCGCATCGAAGCCGTTTCCGAGGCCTGGAACCAATCCGCCAATCTGGCTAACGGACCAGGGAGTACCAGGAATATCGGCGTTCATCACGGATTGGGCTCCAGAGAAGAACTGATCCTCAAGCGAAGGCTGAGGGCTGCTGGATGCAGAACCGCTCGCTGTCGCAGTGGGGGGCGTTGCAGGCAAGGTTCCACTCGCCCCGGCAAGGACACCCGTTGAGCCACCCGCCGCGGCACTGGCTTGAGTCTGGTCGGCGGCATTCTTGCGTAGCGTTAATGCCGCGTCGGTCAGCAACTGCGATGCCGAGGCTACCCGTGCATTGTTGGTCGAAGCCCAACTGGAACGGAAGCGATCCGCATCCGGCCCTACCCACGAGCTCTGCTGGACCTTGGCACCTACACTCTGGCGGGTCGCGGAAAGCTGACTCGCAGCCTGGTCCATCGCGCTCGCGAGGTCGGTGAGCTGTTGTACGTCAGCACCGTACATGTTCGCCATCTTGGATCTCCGTTCGAAGTTGGTCCGGGGCGGCGTTGTCACCGCCGCCCCGCTGGGTGACTAGGACTGGGAAACCTGCTCCTGCGCGGCCGCGTTGTTGCGTGCGAGCGTCGCAGTGTCGTGAAGTGCCTGGCTTACCTGACGGAGCGCAGTTGAGTGCACGCCCTGCCAGTCGCTGCGGAACTTGTCCGCATCCGGGCCACTCCACTGTGTGCTCGACAGGATGCCCGACAGCTTCGACAGGATCTGGTCAATCTGGTCCCCGTCCTGATCGAGATTCGTTGCCAGCGCGCGAACGCCCTCAACGTCGAGTCCCCAAAATGCTCCAGCCATGAGATTTGTTCCTTTCGTTGTGATTCATCTCGTCCCGGGTCCCGGGTACATCCAAAGAGTATTTGCACGCTCGACGCTGGCAAATGGGCAGCACTGCCCATGCCTCACCCCGCGCTTTCGGTCGTGGCGACCTGTAGTTTGCGAGCCCTTCCCTGTCCAATCAGGAATCCGCGACCGGGCGGGAACGTACCGCGACGAACTCGCCCGATCCCGGTATTCAGGAGTACGTCGCCGTCGCCCTCATCAGGTTGAACGATGAGGCCCTTTCGGCCAGCTCGAAGAGGCTGACCGAGGGTGTACGCCTGCGACCAGGTCGAGGTCTCGGATTCGGCGACGACGAAATCGTCGTGCTTCAGTGCTGCCTTGATCAGCGGCTCGAGCGCAAACTCGGCGGATGTACCGGTGAATTCCGAAAGCCGCTCGATGAAGAGTGCAATGGAACCCGGCTGGGACTTTGCACTAGCCACCTGGGCCTGCAGCTTGCCGATGAGTGCTTCCGCGTCCGCGACCGAATCGGCAGCCGACTTCCAGATGCGAAGCGATGATAGCGGGGACTTTCTCGCGCTGAGTAGATACAACTCGACGTTCGGGCGTGCGGCCTTGAGAGCGGTCGCCAAGGTCCCGAGGGCGACGGTTTTGCCGCTTCCGGGCGGTCCCGAGATGACAAACGATCCGACCGGCTGCACTCCGATGGGACTGAGGTTGTCGTCGGCGACGCCGAGGGCGACCTCGCCGTCGACGCCGGTGGTCAGGTCGTCCAGCGGGATCACGTCAGCGAGACGTTCCACGCCGGGCGCAGCACTCGCGCCGGCCTTGATCATGGAAGCCGCGAGCTCTTCGATCTGGCGCGCTTGAACTGCGACGTTGGGGTCGCCGCCCAGCACCGCGATCTGCACCTCGAGTTCGTCCAGGATGCCGCGCCCCGGGAGGCTCGCTGGACCCAGAACATCGTTCGGAACACCGAGCATCGCGTAGTCGTCCTGGTTCGCCAGTCGGAGCACCACGCGTCTCTGAATGGACGACGACAACGACGACGGAACGGCGGCGGGACGGTCACCGGTGACGACGACGTGAACACCAACCTGGCGGCCGTCGGTCGCGATCTGCGAAAACACCGAAAACCACGGCGAAATGACGCTGTTCTCGTAGGTTTCGCGGAAAGCGGCGATCCCATCGAGGAGCAGGACGATCCGCGGCTCATCCGGTGCCTTGGCAATCCGTCGGTAGTCCGTGATCGTGCCCGCTCGCGCCTCGCCATACTTGACGGATCGCTGATCGACGAGATCCCGAAGCCAGCGCAGCAGTCGCGCGACGCGTTCCTCATCGTCACCGGAGATCACCGCTCCGACGTGCGGCAGCGCCCGAAGCATCTGGAGCCCGCCCGAGCCGAAGTCGAGACCGTAAATGTGCGTCGGGCCGCCACGCATAGTAACCGCTGCGGACACGGCGATGGTTCGAAGAGCGGTACTCTTACCGGTTCCGCCCGTGCCGATGATCGCCATGTTTCCGTCGCGATCCGGGTTGAATGCGACAGTCGGCTGAGACTGCGACGCAGCGTCATCCACCACACCCAGAACCAGTTCCGAGTCGGTGCGGCGATTCGGCAACTTTGAGAAGTCATAGGAATCCGCCAGCACGGGCAGCCATGGCTTGCGCGGCGTCGGCAACTCCGCACGCGCCGCAGCCGCACGTACGTTCGAGACGATTCGCTGGATGTCGGTGGGTCCCTCGGCTGCCGCGGCCTTTGCGGCATCCGCCGCACTGTCTCGCGGCGGCTCCCACACTTGGGGAATGCCAAAGGCCAGTTCCTCGATGGACACCGATGCAGGTTCCGGAATGTCGCTGGTCCAGCCGCCCGCGTATCCCGACTGGAAACCGCGGATGCGGCCGGGCCCGGTCTTCGCAGCGCCGCGCCCGGGCACTGCCGGATCGAAGCTGCCAGCCAAGGGTGTACCGAGGACGTCGTCGCTGTCCGACTCGTCCGCCATTCTCAGGGCAATCCTGAGATTCGTGTTCGCGCGAAGGTTGTCTCGAATGACACCAGCTGGCCGCTGCGTTGCAAGAATCAGGTGCAGTCCCAAGGAACGCCCACGCTGTGCGACGTCAACAACACCGTCGACGAACTCCGGGACTTCAGTCGCAAGCGCTGCAAATTCGTCCACGACGATCACCAAGCTGGGCGGAACATCGGGATCTCCGCTGCGCTCGAAGTCGAGGATGTCCTTGAATTTCTTGCGCAGGAACAAGTGCTCCCGGTAGCGCAATTCCGCCCTCAGCGAGGTAAGCGCCCGACGAACCATGTGCTCGCTGAGGTCGGTTACGATTCCGACGCTGTGGGGTAGGTCAATGCAGTTGGCGAATGCAGAGCCGCCCTTGTAGTCCACGAATAGGAACGAGACTCGTTGCGGCGAGTGAGCAGCGGCGAGACCCAGTACCCAAGCCTGCAGGAATTCACTTTTCCCGGATCCAGTTGTTCCACCGACGAGAGCGTGCGGTCCATCGGCGCGCAGATCGATCGCGAACGGTTCAGACGCCGCCTGCCCGAAGACGGCGCGTAGGTTGGGCTTCGATTTACCCGGTGATGAGGACGCGAAGCGCCCGGTGAGGATCGAGTTCGTTTCCGTCCACCTGCCGACGACGGCATCCGGGTCCGTGGCAATCTCGTTGCCGAGGAGCTGCAGCAGCGATATCGATCGAGGAAGGTCGCTGGCATCGTCGAGACGCGCACCGGAATCGACGAGCGGGGCGAGCGACCGTGAAAGCTGAAGGGCGGCATCCGCGTCCATGGTCTCGCAACTCACCGGGCTAATCCCGTCAGCAGTGTGGACGAAGCCGGCAAGCGCCGCGTCCGCTGACCCCGTGACTTCGATGAAAGTCCGGCACGCAGCCGGCAGGCGCGCGAGCGATACCGAAACCCAAATGAGGTGGATGCCGACTGCCGGACCGTGTTCGGCGAGGGAAACGAGGCGTGCCCTTTCCACGGGGGCATCGTCCTCGACGACCAAGAGCACGATTGGGAGTTCTGAACCGGATTCCGATGAGCTGCTTTGCGCCTCCGCGCGCGTTTCGACTAGGGCTTCGAGTTCGGACACCAGCGCGGTCGTGCCTTGGCCGCCTGTGGCCAATGGCGCAGCGGCAACCGGCGCGAATGCCGAGCCGACGTGGGGAAGCCACTTGAGCCAGTCCCACTGCGCCGCGCTGTCGGTCGACGCGATGCCGGCAATCACGAGCTCCGCAGGCGAATGCAGAGCGGCAAGCTGGGCGACAAGTCCGCGCGCAACGCCGCGCGAATTGCTCAGCGGACCCGCGACACCAATGCTCCCGCACTTCGCGAGATTCTCGACAACGGGGGCGCCTCTAACGATCGCAGCCAGCTCCGCCGCCTGCTTTACAAGCTCCCAGTGCTCGGTCGTGCCTTTTCGCTGGCTCGGCAACTCGAAGGCGACACGACTCGGGACATCGCCGAGACCAAGGCGGATGGTGAGGAATTCCGCGTGTTCGGGACGGCGCGTCCACACGAACGGTCCGCGCGTCTGGACATCCGCCACCACGTCGCGCAAAGACGGTGTCTCTCGCAGGCGCGACGCGAGTTCGACCTCGTGAGTGCTATTGATGGTTGACGTCGTCGAGTCCATGCTCGCGGCGAAGTCCGCCGATGCGATCCGCCACTGTCGCTTGTTCTGCACTCGATTGTCGATGTAGGTGGCCAGCATGAGTATGGGCGACAGCCCTATAAAGATCAACGAGAGCGCTGACTGCGTTACCGCAAACAGGATGGCGCCCATGACCAGCGGGGCGATGAGGGCGATGATCGGAAGGCGTTGCGGTTTCCCGCGTTCGGGCGGTTCGGGCGAGGCAAGCTTCATTCCCGGGTAGTGAGGATCGAGCCTGGGAGAGCGATTGAAGTATTCGCTCCCACTCTGAGCCGCGCTCGCGCGATGTGCCGCAACGGCGACGGTGAACGTCGTATCGCCGACGCCGACAATGTCGCCACCTGCAACGGTCGCACGATCAACAGTTTCACCGTTGACCGTTGTGCCGTTCGCGGAGCCGAGGTCGATGACCTCCGCGACATCTGTCACATTGATTCGAACATGCGACTTCGACACCAGCGGATCTGTTAGGACAATCGACTGGTCCTGGGCGCGTCCGACGCTGCTCGAGCCGACCGGAATCGGGAACGTTTTGCCCTTATCCGGGCCGTCCAGAACGGTAACGGTTGCTGCCGCCGACCCGGATCGCTCCGACTGCTCGCTCACGGGGGCCAGCGAGACGACTGCGCCGCTGCCGACTCCTGCGTCGGCAAGAGCGGAGGCGGGATCGACGACCCGACTCGACCCACCGTCACCGTGAACCCGAAGCGTGAGCGCGCCAGGTTCGAAGGGGCTTCCCACGTGAGTTGGGTCGGCGTTGGCAAGCTCGTGCGCGATATCCGAAATTGGAATTGTCGGCTCTGTTGTAACGGCGATATCCGCGGTTGCGCCGCCGGGTCGGACGAGCGTTAGTTTGACCTTCATCGGTTCACCAACTCCTTCACGCGGTCCGTCACCGCGCCAGTGTCAATCGAGCTGAGCACGGGTGGCAGCCCTTTCTTCGAGCGGATCCGGAAGCCTGCGAGCCAGCGACGCCACCCCGGCGCCGCTGCTCGAGCGCGGTCGATCTCCGCGCCTGCCGCGGACCAGGCGGACGCCACGGAATCGTTGTCAACAACCAGCCCAGAGAAGACCGCCTGATCCGTCGTCGCCGCGAACTCGACCAACGAAGGGCCGGAACCGTCCGCATTGGGCGGGAACTGGCGCTGAACCGCCCGGGCGGCGTTGAGCCGTGTTAGGCGGCGCGGCACGCGATAGCCGAGTTCGGCGAATCGATCGGTCAACTCATCCCACGCGCCGGCGACTCGCTGGTCGCCGGCGCCCTCGTTCTCGCGGCGACGCCGCCGCCGCCGCTTGATCGACCCGATCACCAGGAGCGGAACGAAGTAGAGAACAAACGGGGTGGCGACGATGCCCGCCGTGACGTAAACCCAGCCAGGAATGACGAATGCGGCTGGCTTCGGCTTCGGCTGTCTGATGGCGACGGGGCTCAGCACATTGTTCTGCGGCTGGCCCACACGATTGGGTTGCACCGACTGCGTGAGGGTTTGCGACACGGGCGGCGGCGGAGTCTTCGGTGGGGTTTTCAAATTCTTAGGGGTGGGATAGAACGGAACCCACCCGACGCCCGCGAAATCCACCTCGTCCCAGGCAGTGACGTCACCGCCGACGACCGTAACCGTCTTCTGGCCGGGAGCGATTTTCGGCCGGAACCCGATGACGACCCGCGCCGGCATCCCAAGGAAGCGCGCCTCGAGGGCGAAGGCGGAGGCGTATTGTTCGGCATCCCCAACGAGAGTGCCGTCGGGCGGGAACATCTCGATCATGCGGTTTGCCCCGTGCCCCGACGCGGACGGGGATTTCACGGTCCCGTGACTGAGATAGCCAGACTTCAAAGAATTGGCCAACGAAACGAGCTTGCTGTAATTCGAATTGGATGCCGACCCCTCGTGCTTCTGCGCCTGGGCCGCAATGGCGTCGATCTGATAGACCTGTGGCTGCTGAAGGGAAGCCGTGAGAGTCTTGTCCAGCTTCGCCGGCGTGGGAACGGTCAGCACTCTGGTGGTCAGGACGAACTTGGCGCCACGCGAGACTTCGCCATCGGCGCCGGTCAGCGCCGCCGTTCCAGTGAGCGCGTTGTAGTGGACGTCCTCGCCCGCTGCCGTTCCCCCAACCGAGAGTGTCTGGGGAACGCCGATGACTGGAATCCAAACTCCCGAATAGCCGTCAACCGTGATCGAGAATTTTCGAGTTGCCGCCGAATTCACTGTCTCCCGTGTTGGCAGTTGCGAGCCGACCAGGTCGAACGTTCCCGATCCGTCGGAGTTCGCATCCGTGCCGACGACATTCCAGAACTGGCCCGTGTAACTGTCCATGGAAGCCAACCGGATGTAGTCGCCATCCTTCATCCCGGTGACGGTGAACAGCTTCGTGGTGTCCTCCGTCCTCTTGTAGAAGCGGAACGCCGACAGCGGGCTCGGATACTGCAGTGGGTCGAATGGCGGCGTTATCTTGTCGCGAAGCACGAAGCGCGCAAAGCTCGATGGCGGGACGACGGCT
The DNA here is from genome assembly GCA_036266835.1 of Galbitalea sp. Classification (GTDB taxonomy): domain Bacteria; phylum Actinomycetota; class Actinomycetes; order Actinomycetales; family Microbacteriaceae; genus Galbitalea. The sequence goes on from DATAXD010000070.1 coordinate 70,343, forward strand.
CCGGCGCCACCGGCCACCACCGCGGCCACGGCAACGACAACGAGAGTGCCGACCAGTTTTCGCCGCAGGAGAGCGCGGTTCGCCGCCGTCGAGGCCGACTGGTTCGGCGAGCGTCGCCATCCGAGCCAAACCAGGGTGATCACGGCGAAGCTGATGCCGCGCACCTCGGCGAGGACCGGCTGATCGGTGCCAACCAGCACCCCGACGACATACAGCGCAACCGGTCCGGCAAGGGCGACCGAGTATCGCCAGGACGATCGCGGATGGCGTGGCAGCCACGTCAGCGCGAGTGTCGCAAAGACGATTCCGACGAACCACGATGCCACGTACGGCACGACCGAAATGTATGCCGGCGCACCAATCGGAGTAGTGAGCGTCAGGATGTCCTTCCAGCCGTACGCCGCGCCCGTGGCGAGACTTACCAGCGATGCGAGGGTCGGAACCGCGTAGTCGATGCCCTGACTGGGCACTGCGATGGCGGTGCCGAACAGGAAGTAGGCGAAGACCCCGGCGACCGCCGTCAGGGGAATACCCATCCGGAATTGGTAACCCAACACCGCGACGACGCTGCCGACGATCAGTCCGCCGCCGGCAGCGACGAGGAATCCGAGTCCTCCGAAGGAGGTTTCAAATCCCAGGATGCCGAGCATCGACAAGAGGGACAGGACGGCGATGTCGATCCACGCCTGTCGAGTGACGCGCGCCCGCTGCTGCTCCGGCTCGGTCATGCGCCCGCTCGATTCAGCACGGCCGAGAGGTCGGAGAGCTCGCCCACGGTGACGATAGTCGTGCCCGAGATTGCGCCCAGCTTCGGCGCTGCGCCCTTCTCGACCCGGATCGCAAGGCCGACAGTCTCGACGGGGAAGAGTGTGCGCATGCTTCGGAAATCGGCGACGTTGATGCGTGACCCGGCGATCATCATCGCGACGCTCGGCGCGGGGAGACGTTTCGTGGTTTCGCGGGCGAATTCGCGGGCCGTCTTGAACGGGGATCTTCCCGGCTGAAGTCGGCACGAATCGTCCAGCATTGCGGAGACGGAATGCGTGCGCAGGGCGAGCGTGTCCGTGACCACGTTCATGTCGGTGCCGTCGCGGATGACCTGCGCTGCGACGGATGCAGTGATGGAAACCGCGAGTTCGAATTCGTCCGCATCGGCGTAGTAAGAGCCGAGCGTGCTCTGCAGAATCGTGAGCTGCGAGCGCCGCGTTTCTTCGAACTGGCGCACCATCAGCTGGCCAGTCCGGGCCGAGGTACGCCAGTGAACGTAGCGGCGATCATCACCTGGAACGTAAGCGCGTAGCGCGTGAAAAGAGATGTCGCTGTCGGTGATCTTCCTGGAGACCTGGCCCTCCAGATCGCGAACCAGTCCCGCCTGCGATGGTGCAAGATGCGTGGTGACGGGGTGGACGAAGAGTTCCGTCGTCGGCGTCCACCTAATGACCCGCCGGATCAGGCCGAGCTGGTCACCGCGAACGGAGATGGCGGGACCCGCGAGGATGACCGCCCGGCGCTCCGTGGGGACCGCGAAGAGCTCTTCCTGCTGCGCACTCGGCTGCAGCGTCGGAATGCCGAATTCGGCAAGGCCGGTGCCGACGGGAAGTTCCATGCGGGTCGGCAGCAGCCGTCTTGGACCGCTGTTGACGACAACCATCTTGCCGAGCGCGCGTTCGCCCGCAACCACCCGTCGCGGCGTGAGTTCTATCTCGACGTGATACGTCGCGCGGCCGAAAGCGAATGCAACTGCCGCCAGGACGGCCGCGACGAGCGCGATCCCGAGGTAGAAGAACTCCTGCCAGCCGAGCACCACCGAGACAATGAGTGCAGCTACCGCAACGGCGAGCACCAGCCATCCGACGGTCGAGACGACCGCGAGCCGTGGTGCGACCACACGCCAGACCAGCCGAACGACGGCGAGGGCGACTGCCGCAGCACGCCGCAGAGGGCTCCGCGTGTCGATCGCGTCATCTCCGACGAACGTGTCTGGCGTGATAGCTGTCATGCGGCGCGGTACGCCGGTGGCGCGACGTCGATCAGGATGCGGTTGAGGATGTCCTCCGTTTTTACGCCAGCGAACTCGGCCTCGGGATCGAGGATCATACGATGCGCGAGAACCGGCACAACCAAATCGCGCACGTCGTCGGGCGTCACGTATGTGCGGCCAGAGGTGAGCGCCCAGGTCTTGATCGCTCTGGCAAGCGCAAGCGCACCACGCATGCTGACACCGAGGGCGACATCCTTGTGCTTACGGGTCTCGTTCGCGATCTCGCTGACGTATTCCAGGATGCTCGGGTCGACGAATACCTCCGCCGCCATGTCGGCCATGTCGACGATCGATTTGGGCTTCACAATCGGTTTCACTTTCGACGCCCTTGCGCGGTTCGACGAGTCGACGAGTAGGCTCACTGCGGTCTGGTGGTCTGGATATCCGAGTGAGGTCTTGACCAGGAACCGGTCGAGCTGGGCCTCGGGCAGCTTGTAGGTACCGGCCTGCTCGATCGGATTCTGCGTCGCGATGACCAGGAATGGCCGGCCAACGGAGTGGCCGACGCCGTCGATCGTCACGACACCCTCCTCCATGACTTCGAGGAGTGCGCTCTGCGTCTTGGGGCTGGCCCGGTTGATCTCGTCGGCGAGGACGATCGACGCGAAGATCGGTCCCTGGTGGAACTCGAACTTGCCCTTGCCCTGGTCGTAAATCGTGACACCGGTGACATCGGACGGCAGCAGATCGGGGGTGAACTGGATCCGCGACGTGGTCCCGTCGAGGGTGTTCGCGAGCGCCTTTGCGAGAACCGTCTTGCCGGTGCCCGGATAGTCCTCCAGCAGTACGTGTCCATCCGAGACCAGTGCCGTGAGCACCAGCTTGATCACGTGATCCTTGCCGAGGATCGCCTGGTCGATGTTCGCGACCAGTTTCTGAAACGCGTCCGCGAACCAAGTCGCCTGTGCCTCTGTTACTGCCATTGTGTGCCTCTCTAGTTCTCGGTTAGCTGCCGGGACTCGACCAGGTCGGGACCCATTCGGGCGTCGTGAATTGTCCCACGACCTCAATTTGGAACCAGCCCTTGTTATTCACGTCGGTGTAGTAGCCGTAGAGCGGTGTCTTGATCGAGCCACTTCCTCCGGGGACGGTTATCGTTCCGGTCTCGACCACTCCGCTTTGCGTGTTGTCAAACATGTCCACCGTGTAAGTTCCCGCTGGCAAGTTGGAGTAGTTCAAGCCCAGCCAGTGGTTGCGGTATGTCGTGTTCGAGTTCTCATCTCCGTCGTCAAAAACCGTGCCGCTGGGCGGGGGGCTGCTAACCGTCACCTGGTTTGAAGCGGTCCACCCGCTACAACCTCCGGGGTTGCAGGCCTGTACTTGGTACGAGTAAGTGCCGGCTCCCGCGTTCTGGACAGAGTCTGCAGTGCCAGTCACGTGGCTCCGGCTCGCGCTGCCTCCGGCGGTCAGCGCCCAGTTGTACCAGACGTCGCCACCTCCGCTGTCGCCCGGCGTACCCCAGTTGAGGCTGAGCGTCGCGGGCGCGTATCCGCTCGAAGAGAGATTGGCACTGGTCGGGGGACTCGGGGCGCGATAGGGCGTTACGGATGGGCTTGCCGCTGACTCGGGACCGGTGCCCACCTCGTTTGTTGCTGAAACGTAGAAGACGTAGGCGGTACCGTTCTGCAGACCCGCAAACGTGCAGTCGGCACCGGCGGTACAAGTTGGAGCAGCGGATGCGGGGCTGCTTCTCACCGTATAGCTGGAAATCGCCGAGCCGTTGTCGGTGTCGGGAGTGTTGAATCGGATGGTTGCGGTGCCGTCACCAAAGCCGCTGATCGTCGGTGCAGCGGGCGCGTCAGGCACGTCCCAGACTGTGACGAGGATTTCGCCTGTCACTTTCCGATCTGGATCCTTGGTCGCGTCCTCAACGGTGTAGTGAAGACTTACGTTGCCGATGAACGATGCATCCGGCGTGAACGTCACGGTCTGGCCGTTGGTCGTCGGCTTTGCGCCCTCACCGGAGTTGTCAATCGTGACTTTCGTGATCGTCAGGGACGAGCCCGGGAACGGATTCACATCGTTAGCCAGGGCGTCGATTGTCGTCGTCACCCCGCGCTTGATGTGCGCGCTGTCGGTTATCGCCTGTGCGAGAGGCGCGGTCGACTTCACGATCTTGACCATCACCTGACCCTCGACGATGTAATTCGACGGAGCTACCGTCTTCAGCGTCACATGGAAGGTGACTGTGCTGCCCTCTTTGGCGTCCTTCGCCACTGTCACATTGAGTGTGCCGCCGACCGTGTGGCCAACTGTCCCCGAAACATTGCCCGTGACGCCGGGTGCTCCGCCCGTAACCGAGTACGTCACCCAATTCGAGTTCCCCGTGGCGTTGATCAGGTTGATCGGTGTTGTTGCGCTCTGCGCAGCCTCGGTGCGAATTGGCGTGAATATCGGTTTGAGGTCTTTGCCATCCGGATCACCAACAGTCACGGGCAAGGTAAGCAGCGCAGTGTGCGCCGGGTGTGCCGCATCCTGAACCCCGAAGGTGATCGAGGCGGGGCCCGAATACCTGTCTGTCGGAGTGAACGTGAAGTCTCCAGTGTCGTCGTATTTCACCGTCCCGTGCATCGCAGTGAGGGGGTCCTTCTTGATGATTGTGGCTTGTACCTTGCCCGACGGAACCGTCACGATGTTTGAGAGGGTGAACTTTGTGGGCGTACCGATGGGGACGATCGGCTGCTTGAGATCCTTGCGAATGTACGGGGCAAGATTCCATCCGGTAGGCGGAATCGGTGGGACCAGGATGAACGCGGTCGAGCTCAGCTTCGTGCGAGGATCGGTCAGCGTGTACCCGATGGCGAGCGGGTTCTTTCCCGGCGTGACAAAGATCTTTCCGCTCGCCACGCGCGCCGCAGAAATCGCTTTACCTGCGAGAGTGACCCCAAGCGCCGACACCACACCGCTCGGATCGCTGGCCCCGGAGCGCGCGACCACCTTGACTGGCTTGCCCGAGGCGACATCCTTAAGCTGCAGGACGTGGTCGACGGCAATTGGCGGCAGGTCCACCGCACGCTTTGAAACGGTGATGTTAATCGTCGCAGTCGTCCTGTGCTTGAAATGGCCGTCCGAAATCGAGTACTGCACGCTGTAGTCGCCCACCGCTTTACCCGCGTGCAGCACGACATCACTCCCGACAATGGTGGCCGAAATTGAGTTCTTGCCGAGGTTCTTTAGGCTCCTCGGGACGATCGCAATGGAGTATCCATTCGGGTCGGAGTCGTTGGCAAGCACGCTGACCGTTGCCTTTGTATCGGGCTTGAGGCTCGCGTTGTCGTCCACTGCGATGGGCTGGCTCAGACCTGCCCGTGGGATGACTCCGATGCTCGCGGTCGCGACGGCAGTGGCGCCGAACTGATCGGTGACCTCGTAGTCGAACGTGTCGGTGCCGTAAGAACCTTTGGCGGCCTGGTAGTCAAAGTAGGTCGATGTCACGGCAGTGATCTTGCCGAGCTGCGGGTTCTGCGGGATCGACTCGAGGAGCGCGCTATCGCCGTCTGGGTCGATCCCAGCAAGGGGTACCTGCACGCGTACGGTGCCACCTGCAAATACTCGGGAAACTATGGGCTCCGGCTGTGGGGCTCGGTTTCCCTTCTTCTTCGACGGAGTGACGGTGAACAGGACCCGTCCTGTGCTGCTTTCTCCGCTCGTGTCCGTGACTGTGTACACCGCGGAGTACTGGCCCGGAGTATGCGGTGCCTGGAACCGAACATCGTTCCCCGTAACGAAGGCGAGGCCCGCCGACGGCGGCTGCACCAGCGTCTGCGCGAGTGACATCGCTGCACCGTCCGGATCCACGTCATTGTCGAGTACAGAAGCGGTGGCGACCTCGCCCGCGCGCACTGTCACCGGGTCATCCGCCGTGATCGGAGCCTGGTGATTTACCAGCTGCGAAACCGCAACAACCGTAATGGATGCCGTGGCGATCCGGCTTCCGTCCGAAATCGTGTAGGGAATGATGACCGGCTTGTCGCCAGCCGAGGCCCCGGTTGCCGTGATTTTGATGGTGGTGTTGCTCTCCAGCTGCGCCGTGAACCCAGACAACGCTGGCGGACTTATCGACTGCACGCCGAGGACCAGGCCTTCCGGCGAACTGTCATTGTCGAGCACGGGCACCGTGACGCTCCCCGGATAGGTCAGGTACGCGACATCGCTGACAGCGATGGGCGGTTGAGGAGTGCCGGGCGGGTCGGTCACATCCAGACGGATGAACGCATCCGACGACTTTGAGCTCGTTCCGGCTGTCTCCGTGTATTCGAACTCATAAGACCCGGACTGGTTCTCGCTGAACTGTATGGTGCCCTTGTCGGCGTTGATCGTCGGCGCGGGGCCGGAATTGAACACTTCCTTCACCGTCTGCAGGTGCAGCGGCTGGCCCGATGGCGCCTTGTCGTTGAGAAGCGGAGAAACGGAGATCGCGTTGCCGACAACTCCGCTCGCGTAGTCCGACTCTGCGAGCGGTGATGTCGATCCAACTGGCTTGACGTCAACCGTCAATGTGCCCGTCGTGGTCTTCTGTGCCATCGAGCTGTCTTGCACTGTGTATTTCACAGTCTTGACGCCTGTGCCCGAAACACTGCGGAACGTGATGTACCCATCCGGCGTGAATCGCACACTGTCGCCGCTCGCGACGCTGGCCGCGGTCACCTGCATGGCGTCGCCGTCCGCATCGATCCAGTCGTCGAGCACGTTGTAGGTGACTGTCTGTCCTTCCTCGACGAGAAGCGTTGCGGAAAGAGTGGACTTGGGTGGATTGTCGACGTCGTCGGGCACAATCGTGATCCTTACTGATGCGCTGTCGGTGCCTCGACGACCATCGCTGATGGAATACCGAACCGTCTGGGATCCCTTGCCGGTGGCGGCTGGCGTGAACTCTGGACTTTGACCGCCGGCGCCCAGCCGCACGTCACCGAAGTCGGATGGCGTATTGCCGATGGAAGTGACGGTAAGCACATCGCCATCCGGATCGGTGTCGTTCTTCAAAACCGGCAGCGCGGTCGTGCCCCCGCTCCGAACACCGAAGCTGTCGTCCACGGCGGTGGGTGGCCGATTGTCGGCGTGGAACTTCGGCGGAGTCTGGATGTAGGTGATGTTCTTGCCGTTGGTCTTGCCGTTAGTCGGCGACTGTTGGGCGGGAGCGACACTCATCCAGTTGTCGATCCTGGTGTTGGAATCGGTGAGCCAGGAGTACCCGGTGGTCAGGTCGTTCAGCGCTACGGAGAGCTGGTTGACTCGAAACATGAAGAGATCGCCGTCAAGGTTGTCAGTGGGCTGGCTGAGCGGGACAACCTTTACTGCCGATCCGACACAGGCGTAAACGGCGATCGCGGTTGCCGACCAGACGCCGTTGTCGCAGGTCCCCATGTGGACCGGTTGGGCGAGTTCACCGGATGCGGCCGCGCCCTTAACGTCGATCTTCTTGACAGAGCCGCTCGCGAGATTGACGCGAGCAAGTCCGGAGGCGTCCTCGAGGAGCGCGTATGAGCTCGCATCCCCCGGCTGCTGCAGCACGGCACCATTCGGAACCGGGTGTGAACCGCCGCCGACCTCGATCAATCTGTTGTTCGCAGTATCGAGAATCACCGGCACGTTGCCCACCGAACTCAGTTGGTAATTCGTGAGCTTCGGGATCGAGCTGGAGCGGACGGCGCCCGTCGACGCATCGAGTTGGTAAAAAGTGCCCGTGGTCGTTGCCACGTCGACGGTGCCGTCGCGTTCCACGCTGATCTTGGCACCGGAACCGAGCGGCCGGATTTTGACGGTTGGGGTCGAGGCGGGATCGAAGTTAAGTGGGCTGCCGTCCGTCACAGGAACTCGCCACAGCTTGCCGGCGCTCGATTCGACCGCCAGAACCTCGCCGTCGAGGTCCAGAGTCGCGTTTGGTGGCAGCTGCGTTGTCGTCGCCACACTCGTGTCGACAAGGTTCGGATCCACTTGACGGAGAGCACCCGAAGACTTGTCCTGCATAAAGATGCTCTCGCCATCCTGAAACAGGTCGACATTCGGCGACACCGTCGACAGGGATGAGTCCAGCTGGCCGACTTGCGTGTTGATTCGTCCAACGAGCTCATGGGAACTCCGGGTCACCCAGACATCCCGCGCACTGAGTTGGACGTCGGCAACCGGATAACCCGGATCGATCGCCGCGAACGTGAGCGGAATGCCAACGATGAGAGAAATGGTGACGACAGACGCCACAACACGGTGACCTCGATACCACGAGGTCACTGCATTCATCGGGCATTACCTTTCTTGGTCGATCCCCCAGAATGCGCGCCGCGTTGCAAAATTAGCACGAACGATTTCCGCGGGGTTACGAAAAGTCCGTTCCAAAACGCCCCAATTCCGGGGGCTTCGTGGTGGTGCCGGAAACAAGGTCTCGATCGATAGTGGCAACAAGGAACGCTCATGTCGATGGGCAGGGCTACCCATGTGCAGGACGCAGTCTCACGGATCCTTGGTTGGCAGCAAAACGAGGTCGTCCCTGCTCACCAACCTGGTTGCGACCGCGTACTCGACCAAGCGGGATCGGCGATGGGTAGCAAGGTTGCCCTTTCCGCCACGCAGCCCCTGCACCCCAATCTTGTCCAATTTTTCGCAGACATTGTCGAGCTTTCGATTGAACGCGGTGATCGTCCAGCCGAGACGCTCCGTCGCCTGCGCCGATGTCGGAATCTCACCCTTGCCCGGGATCGATTCCATCAGCACCCCCTCGGCGAGTGAGACGATCAACTGGCGCTGGCTCGTCGTTAATGGAATCGGTTCTATCGTGGTGGCACCGGCGACGCCGCCATGTGATGGTGCGGTGTTGAAGTAGTCCTCTGACGAGTGGATCGTGAAGTCGTAGGCGGTCGACCCCGCCGTGAACAGCACGTGCATGGTCTCGAACACGATCGGGATGCGCGCGTCCGGCGCCAGCCACGCGTGCACGCCCCCCGAGCCATCGGTGATGGTTGCGGCCAGGAGATTGCCGATGTTTCCGATCCACCACATCCCGAAGTCGGCGTGCAGCCGCAGGAAGTGTCGGTGCAGGTAGGGGTTGTCGTCGATGACGAGGTCGCCCTCGCGGCCGATCAAGAACTCGTTGGGTGGAGCGACCTCATACCACTCGCCGCAGAACTCAATCCTTAGCGGCTTCATCCCGGGTAGCACCCGTCCGTGTGAGATGACCTAAGGCTGTCATCGGTGTCGAGGGTCCATACGCGGATGCACACCTTCGACCCCGAATACGGCACAGTTGCGGTTGGCGACTTGACTGTCGTCGTCGCGCCTTGGGTGTTGCCTACCAAGGGCGCCCACTGGTACTCATCGCTTTTTGCCGGCTTCGGAGTCACCCAGCTGAACATAACGCTCTTGCCGCCGGCAGCAATGGCACCCGTGGGTGTGTGCGGCTTGGTCGGTAACACGTATTCACCAGCGGGCTGTCCACCCTGGCCCTCGTTTGCCGCTTGCGTCGCGTTCGGGTTCGGGCTCTTGCTGTTCGCATTGCTCGCAATAAAGGCGGACACTCCGATGACGCCTGCGATCAGGACGATCGCGACGCTCACCGAGATCACCGCGGTGCGCCGCCGTCGCCGCGGCGCGACGCCATTGGCCGGAGCTGACGGCCCGTTCGGCTCGGTCGGCGCCCGCATTTGGGTCGCACCTTCGACCACGGTTGGACGCCGCAGCTGCGTTGCCTCCGGGCTCGCAGTGCCCGCCTCGACCGGTGTCCGGCGCACGACCGTTTCCTGTGGGGTCGGAGAATCGGACGATGCCGAAGGAGGCCGCGAAACAACGGGCGGCGCAGTGATCGGCACCGTCGCCTGCGCGCGCACAGTCGGGATCGCACGAGCGCGGGTCTCATCCGCCGACGCCTCGTCGCCGGATGCGGCACGTTCCGGTCGCTCAATCGCCAGGTTGGGAATGTCAAGCGGCGTCTGCGGGTAGGCGAGCTCGGCCTCGACGCGCTGCAGGGCCCGGCCGAAGTCCACAGCGGTCGCAAACCGATCCCGCGGGTCGTTGGCCATTCCCTTCTGCAGCACGGCAAGGAGGGATGCTGGAACATCGGCGCGAGTCATCGGGGTGATCGATCCGCGCGCGATTCGCCCGATCAGGTCGACCGAGCCGTTCGACCGGCCGGGAATTTCGAACGGAGTGTGTCCCGCGAGCACTGTGTACAGCGTTGCCGCGAGCGAGAAGACATCCGAGCGCACATCGGGACTCGGTTCATCGTCGAACATTTCCGGCGGCGACCACGGAATCGACATCCCGACGGATGCTGTTCCGCCGCCCGTCGCGCCCGGATTCGCGAGCGACCGGGAGGTCGTGGTCATCGTCGAGGCCTGCTCATCGACTGTGGACGAAATCCCGAAGTCAGTAAGCGCAGGCCAGCCGAACTGGTTCGTCAAAACGTTCGCGGGCTTTATGTCGCGGTGCAGGATGCCCGCAGCGTGTGCCGTCGCAATCGCGCTCGACAGGCGAACACCCAGCTCGAGTGTTTGTTCGACGGTCAGCGGCTGCTTCTTGTATTGCTCCGCGAGACTCGATCCCGAACAGTATTCCATGACGAGATACGGGCGATCATCATCGGCAACGGCTGCCTGGAAGATCGTGACGATATACGGATGCGCCGACAGCTGCGCCATAACGTTGGCCTCGGCCGCGAAAGCGTCGCGCGACTCCTGGGTCAGGTCGTCAAGCAGCAGCACCTTGACGGCGACGCGTCGCTTCGGAAATGCCTGGTCGTAGAGGAATACGTCCGAGAATCCGCCCGAACCGAGCAATCTGACGTATTGATACCCGACAAGAGCTGGCGGTGTCGACGAGGGACGTTGCATCAATTCTTCCCGACTGTGAAGCTCACACCGGAGCCGAGATCCACAACCGATCCAACGAGCACAGCCGTCGGCTGGCCGCCGCGCAGTTGCTGAGGTGGCCTTCCCGGAAACGTGACGAGGGTACCGTTGCGTGACTGGAGGTCGGTCACCATCACCGTCTCGCCCTCGACGCTGACCTGCACGTGATTGCGTGAGATGTCCTGGTCGGGCCCACCGACAGTGACCAGCCTGGGGACGCTGGACGCGCTCACCTTGCCGGCACTCGGGGCCCTCCCGATGATGAGCGTCTGGTCGAGGATTTCCTTCTCGCCGGTCGAGAACTCGAGGCTGAAGCTCGACTGCGCCACCGTGCGAAGGTTTCGAGCCGGTCTCGCGGCACGGGCCGCACGACGCTCGGCCGCGGTTAACCCGACCGCCGTCTTACCGTCGTGATCGCCCGCGACCGCGCCGGCGTCTTCGCGAACCGCCGCACCCTCAACCGTGCGAACGACGGTTTCGCCGAACAGGAAGTCGTAGCCGCCATCGGGATCGTCGCCCGGCGGAGGCGTCGCGATCGTGGCATCGGAAATCGTGATCCCGGGATCGACGATCGTGTCCGTTACCGGCTCCTTCGCGATGCGCTGAGCGGGTAGCAGTCGCGCGGCCGGCAATGCCTCGATGGCGGATGACTCGGCCGCCGGACCGCTCATGGCAAGCGAGCCGAGCGACAGCCACGCGATCGGCGCGGAACCGCCAACGAGGGCATACCCCGGTGCTGTAGCGCTCAACGATTCCGCCGCGCGCGCGCCAACCTGGACGAGCGTCGCATTCGGTACCGTTCGCTCGAACCAAGTGGACACGCCGGCCCCCGAGATCTCGGCCTGCTCGTCGGCGCTGTGCACCCGAACCGCGAGGGAACCTCGCACGATCACCGAGAATTCAAAGGCGGCTACACCATCCACTGGCGCGAAAGTTCCCAGCACGAAATCCGGGGTGGTTGAGATGCCGCCCCGGGTGAGTGCGTCAAGCACGGGCTGTGTGGACTTCCCCGTCGACACCAAATCCCACAGGTCTTCGAGCCGTTCCTGTGGCAGGCCCGCCGTCACGACCAGCACACAACCACCGGCCACCATCGCGATCCACTTCGGGTCGCGCGCGGTCCCATAACGAATTTCGGGCACGAATTCTCCTACTTCCTGGGAGCGGTCTCTTCGAGAAAAGCCGGCATCGGAGTCGACCCTCCCGAACCGGCGTCTGTCCACACCGCGCCAACCGCCACGACGGTGACGTTGTCGCGACCGCCCGCAGTCACTGCAGCATCAACCAGCCTGCCGGCGAGACTATCCGATGCAAAAGGATCCGGGCTGTCTCCAATTATCTCGACGATCTGCGCATCGGAGAGCTCCTTCGTGAGCCCGTCTGAGCACATGATGAACAACTGCTCGCCACCGGCCGGAATGAGCCAGACATCGGCGTCCGGTTCGTCGTCGATACCCATCGCACGCGTGACGATGTTCCGCTCCGGGTGGTTCTCGGCCTGCGCGCGACTGATCAGGCCCGAGTCGATGAGATCCTGGACCGCCGAGTGATCGATCGTGATCTGGTCCAGGGTCTTCCCCTGCCATAGATATGTTCGTGAGTCGCCAACATTGAACGCCATCCAGGACGGCAAACCATCGGACCCCGGCACGAGGAGGGCAATGCCGGTCAGGGTCGTGCCGGCAATCTCGTCATCCTGACGACCGTTCGGCGTCAAGGCGCGAACGGCCGTGTTGGCGACCTCGATCGAGGCGAGAACGCTGGATGATGTCGTCGAAACCTGGTTGCCGTAGTGCTCGGAGAGCACGCGTACGACCGCTGCGCTCGCCCGGTCGCCGTGGGCGTGGCCGCCCATTCCGTCTGCTACGACGAAAACAGCTGGACCGGCCAGATAGCTGTCCTCGTTCACCTCACGCGTGCTGCCGATGTCGGATGACGCGCTGACGAACAGGCGCACCGAGTGCGTCCCGAGCGACAGGGCAAGTTCCCCTTCCATCGCTACTCCTTGATTCGATGTGGATGTCCGAAATCGAGCGCCAGGCCGAGAGGTGGCTCAACTCTAGGGGAAATCTGTCACGAACTTTGCTCAGTAAGCAATGGGGACTCCTGCCCATCGGCAGACAGGCGCTGACAACGGCGGCCTAGCGATCGCGGCATCTCCGACGAACCGATCAAGTCCGGACGATCCCGCAGCTAGCTGGTCGAACGCGCCTAGTACGACGACTTTCCGCTGAGCCCCGCGCTGGGGAAGCACTGCGAAAGTGCTGTAACGGTGAACACCGGTCCCTGCGCGAATTCGGCGGTCAGGTTATAACCCGAGTTCGAGATGAACGACATCGTGGGCGTGCCATCCGGTGCCTTGCTGTTGGAGACCTGCCACCCGCTCTTATTCGTCCAGTAATCACCGATCTTGTCGAGGATGCCGCTGGTGTCCAGGCCCGGTTTCAGGCTGATCGTCATTGTGCTCGGCCAGTAAGACTCGTCGGTCTTGTGGAGGCACGGGAAGATCACTTTTGACTGCTTCGGCTGGATGATCGAAATCACGGACGACTTCGGGATAAAGCTTGCCATCTTGGTCTCGATGGAGAGCGTGGTCGCTTTCGCGTTCGCGAGCGTGCTCGTCGAGCCGCCCGCTGCGGACGAACAGCCACTCAGGGTCGCGGCAAGCGCGAGCGAGGCTGCGGCCGCAAGGCTGACTGCGGCAATTCGGGTGGTGTGCACGTGGCGCTCCTTTTGGACATAAAGGATCTCTCCGGGTCACGATAACGCTGAAATAGCGGCCAAGACGACTCCCTGTTTCGGGGGCCAGCTAAGTTTCGCGTGTTACGCGAGTTACTTGTGTGAGTCGACCCGCAACTTGATCAGGCTCGCGCCGACCGAAACAACGAGAGCTGCGGAGATCACGGCCAGGGAAGTGAGCGTGCCGAACTCCGGGGCCCAGCTCACCGGTTGGCCGGCGTTGACGAAGAACAGATTGTTGTGGTGGAGGGCGTGAAACACCAGCTTCACGGCGATGAACACCAGGATCAGGGTGACGCCGTAGGTCAGGTATGCGAGCCGGTCGATGAGGTGTCCGAGCAGGAAATAGAGCTGCCGCAGCCCCATGAGTGCGAACAGGTTCGCGGAAAAGACGAGGAACGGATCCTGGGTGATCCCGAAGACCGCCGGTATGGAGTCGAGCGCGAAGATCAGGTCGGTCACACCGATCGCGAGCGTGACCACGAGAATCGGCGTCAGCATCCGCTTGCCATCCTTGAGCACCGTGAGGTGATTCCCGTTGAAGTGCGGCGTTATCGGGATGAGCCGACGCAGGAACCGGATGACGCGGCTCTCCTGCTCGTCGGTTGGGGCACGCGACGACACGAGCTGTTGCACCGCGGTGTAGAGCAGAAACGCGCCGAACACATAAAAGATCCACTCGAAGTGGTTGATGAGGGTCACGCCCAGCAGGATGAACAGCCCGCGCAGGACGAGCGCGATGATGATGCCAACGAGCAGCACCTCCTGTTGCAGCTTCTTCGGCACCGCGAATCGCCCCATGATGATGATGAAGACGAACAGGTTGTCCGTGCTCAGGCTGTATTCGGTGAGCCAGCCCGACAGGAATTGGCCGGATGCATTCCCGCCGTCATAAATAAGGAGCCCGGCTGCGAACGCGAGCGCGAGAAGGACGTAGAACGCGATCCAAATCGCGGATTCGCGGGGCGACGGTACATGCCGGCGAACGTACGCGAACACGAGATCGGCGACGATCACGAGCACCATGAACGACATGGTGACGATCTCGAACCAGACGGGGATCACGGGGCCCAGTCGCTGCCCGTGAGTGTGAGCTCCATGCATCGATCGTAGGAGGTTCGCGTCGGGTCCCGTCTGCCGAGGCAACGAACTGTTCAATTCCAAACCACAGGCGGCTCATAGGATTCGTCAAGCTCGTCCCGCGACACTCGAGGACATGAAGCGCATCCTCGGGAAGAAATCCGC
>DATAXD010000066.1:0-30090 GCA_036266835.1 Galbitalea sp.
GAGCTCCTTGGTCCCGATCACGTCTTCTGTGGTGATCTTGAAAATGTCGCCAACGGCCAGCTCGTAGGGACCCGCCTCGAACTTCCCCAGGCGGATCTTCGGGCCCTGGAGGTCGACGAGTACTGCGACGGCGCGTCCGGAATCTTCTGCGGCCTTGCGAACGTTCTTATAGACCTCTTCGTGAACCTCGTATGAGCCGTGGCTCAGGTTCATGCGCGCGACGTCGACTCCTGCATCGATGATGGCGCGGAGGTTTTCATAGCTCGACGTGGCTGGGCCAAGTGTCGCGACGATTTTTGCTCGTCTCATTGGATCCTTCTGTGGTGGTGGGTGGTAGGTGCTCCGGCTTTGTGTGGAGCGTGAAACAAGCCCGCTAGAGGCTCAGCGCCCGATCGGCCGGCCTGATCGGGAACGGCAGTTCGGTCGTCCCCTCGAGGAAGCGATCCACAGCGGATGCGGCAGCGCGACCCTCGGCGATCGCCCAGACGATGAGCGATTGGCCCCGCCCGGCATCGCCGGCAACGAAGATTCCCGGCTGACTGGTCTCGTAGTGCTCATCGCGAGCTAGGTTACCCCTGTCATCGAAGGCTAATTGCGTCTGCTCGGTGATGGTCCCGTCCTCCGGCCCCGTGAACCCTAGTGCGAGCAGTACGAGATCGGCGGGAATGTCACGCTCGGTACCGGCACGCGGAACGCGCCGGCCGTCGAGATATTCCGTCTCGGCAAGGCGAATACCACTCACCTCACCGACTTCGTTAGAGAGGAACTCGACAGTCGAGGCGAGATACACCCGCTCGCCGCCCTCCTCGTGCGCGCTCGACACCTCGAACAGGTTCGGCGTCATCGGCCACGGCTGATGAGCCGGCCGTTCATCCGGCGGCTGGATGCCGATCGCGAGGCTGGTCACGGAAAGTGCGCCCTGGCGGTGGGCGGTGCCGATGCAGTCAGCACCGGTGTCTCCACCGCCAAGGACAACGACGTGCTTGCCCTGCGCGGTGACTTGCTCAGGCACTGAATCGCCCGCTCCCGCTCGGTTCTGCTGCACGAGATATTCCATCGCGAAATGCACGCCGAGCAGGTCACGGCCGGGAACCGGCAGGTCGCGCGGCTTGAGTGCGCCGGTTGCGATCACCACGGCGTCGTATCGCGATTTCACTTCGCTCCAGCTGATGTCCACGCCGATCTCGACGCCGGCACGGAAGCGGGTGCCCTCGGCCTGCATCTGAGTGAGCCGCGACTCCAGGTGACTCTTCTCCATCTTGAAGTCCGGAATGCCGTATCGAAGCAGACCGCCGATCCGATCATCGCGCTCGTAGACGGCAACCGTGTGTCCGGCCCGGGTGAGCTGCTGTGCGGCGGCCAGTCCCGCCGGGCCGGAACCGACGACCGCAACGGTTTTGCCGGTCAGGCGCGCCGGCGGATGCGGAGTCACCCAGCCGTTTGCGAAGGCCTGGTCGATGATCGAGACTTCGACCTGCTTGATCGTGACCGGATCCTGGCTGATACCGAGCACGCAGGACGACTCGCACGGTGCGGGGCACAGCCGCCCCGTGAACTCGGGAAAGTTGTTCGTCGCGTGGAGCCGCTCGATTGCCGCCCGACCCTCATCGCGCCAGGTGAGATCGTTCCATTCCGGAATCAGGTTGCCGAGGGGGCATCCGTGATGGCAGAACGGGATGCCGCAGTCCATGCAGCGCCCCGCCTGCTGCTTGAGGGTGGCGGCGTCGCCCTGTTCGTAGACCTCACGCCAGTCCATGAGGCGCAATGCCACCGGGCGGCGCGGCGGCGTCTCGCGTTCCGGGACCTTCAAGAACCCTTTCGGATCAGCCACCGGTGACCTCCATGATGCGTCCCCAGACGATGTCACCATCCGGATCGAGCCCTTCGTCGAGGGCCAGCTGCCTCGTCTCGAGGACCGCTGCGTAGTCTCGCGGAACCACTTTGGTGAAGCCGGCAAGCGACTCGGGCAGGTTGGCAAGCATCCGCGCAGCGACGACGGAGTCGGTTTCGGCTGCGTGCCGCTGAAGCAGATCGGTGAGGATCTCGATGTCGGCACTGCCCAGCGCCTCGAGCCGAAGTTCGCCAGTTTGGAGCGCTTCGCGGTTGACCCGCTCCCGCTTCAGACCGTTCACGTATGCGGTTCCGCCAGACATCCCGGCACCGAGGTTGTGACCGGTTTCGCCGAGAATCACGGCAAGTCCCCCGGTCATGTACTCGAGCGCGTGATCTCCCACGCCCTCGACGACAGCGGTCGCTCCCGAGTTGCGAACGAGAAAGCGCTGCCCGACCGTGCCGCGGATGAACATGCTGCCCCGGGTCGCCCCGTAGCCGATCACATTGCCCGCGATCACGTTGTCCTCGGCCGCGAAGGTCGCGCGCGGATCGGGCCGAAGCGTGATCTCACCGCCGCACAGTCCTTTGCCGACATAGTCGTTACTGTCGCCGATGAGCCGCAGGAGGATGCCGCTCGGCATGAAGGCGCCGAGTGACTGGCCCGCGGATCCGCGAAGAGTCACGTCGATCGTCCCCGCGGGCAGGCCGTGCTCGCCATGCCTGACCGTGATCTCGTGGCCGAGGAGCGTGCCGACGGCTCGCTCTGTGTTGCGGATCGGCAGGTCGATTGCAACGCCGCCGGTTCCGTCTAGCGCCGCACTGCTCAGTCGGATCAGCTCGTTGTCGAAGTGCGTGTGGAGCTGGTGGTCCTGGCTTCGATAGTTCCTGCGCGGCTCGTCTTCGGCGAAGTCCGGCCCGACGAGGATGGGCTCGAGGTCGAGCCCGGATGCCTTCCAGTGATTGACCGCTCGATCGACATCCAGCAGCTCCGAATGGCCCACGGCCTCCTCCAGGCTGCGGAATCCGAGCTGGGCGAGATACTCGCGCACCTCTTCGGCCAGGAATTCCATGAAATTGACGACGAACTCCGGCTTGGCGCTGAACCGCTCCCGGAGGACCGGATTCTGGGTCGCAACTCCGACCGGGCAGGTGTCGAGGTGGCAGACGCGCATCAGGATGCAGCCGGAAACCACGAGCGGCGCCGTCGCGAATCCGAATTCCTCGGCGCCGAGCAACGCGCCGACGATGACGTCGCGTCCGGTCTTGAGCTGGCCGTCGACCTGAACGACGACGCGGTCGCGCATCCCATTGAGCATCAGCGTCTGTTGGGTTTCGGCCAGACCGATCTCCCACGGAGTTCCCGCGTGCTTGAGCGAGTTCAGCGGGCTCGCGCCCGTTCCGCCGTCGTGCCCCGAAATCAGCACGACATCGGCAAGAGCTTTCGCGACCCCCGCGGCGACGGCACCGATTCCCGCCTGACTGACCAGCTTGACGTGAACACGGGCGGCCGGGTTCGCGCGCTTGACGTCGAAGATCAGTTGCTTCAGGTCTTCGATCGAGTAGATGTCGTGGTGCGGTGGAGGCGAGATCAGCCCAACCCCCGCCGTGCCACTCCTGGTGCGAGCAATCCACGGATACACCTTGCTCGATGGCAGCTGGCCACCCTCGCCCGGCTTCGCGCCCTGAGCCATCTTCAACTGGATGTCCGTTGCACTCGTCAAGTACAGGCTCGTGACGCCGAAGCGGCCGGACGCGACCTGCTTGATCGCGCTCCGCCTTGCCGGATCGAGCAGCCGATCAACGTCTTCCCCGCCTTCGCCGGTGTTCGACTTCGCACCGATCGAGTTCATGGCAATCGCGAGCGTCTCGTGAGCCTCGCGCGAGATTGAGCCGTAGCTCATGGCCCCCGTCGAGAACCGTTTCACGATGGATGAGACCGGTTCGACCTCTTCGATCGGCACGGGCGTTCGGACGTCGTCGCGCAGGGTGAAAAGTCCCCGCAGCGTCATCAGGTTCTCCGCCTGCTGGTCGACCAGCCTCGTGTAGTCGCGGAAGATGTCGTACCTTCGCGCCCGGGTCGAGTGCTGCAGTTTGAATACCGTCTCCGGGTTGAACAGGTGAGGCGGGCCCTCCCGACGCCACTGGTATTCGCCCCCGGTCAGCAGCTCCTCGTGGCTGATCACCGTACCGTCCGCCGGATAAGCGGCCGAGTGTCGAGCCGCGTTCTCCGCAGCAATGACCTCGATCCCGATTCCGCCGAGCAGCGACGTGGTGCCGGTGAAGTAGTGGTCGACGAATTCCTGGGAAAGCCCGATCGCCTCGAATGCCTGAGCGCCCGCATACGAACCGACGACGGAAATGCCCATCTTCGACATGATCTTGAGCACGCCCTTGCCGAGGGCCTTGATGAGGTTGCGCACGGCCTTTTCCCCGGTGATCCCGGAAATCATTCCGCTGCGCACCAACTCCTCTGCCGTCTCCATCGCGAGATAGGGGTTAATTGCCGAGGCGCCGTATCCGATGAGGAGCGCGACGTGATGGACCTCGCGGACATCGCCAGCCTCTACGACGATGCCGATCTTCATCCGGTTTTCCGCGCGGATGAGGTGGTTGTGAACCGTCGCGAGCATGAGCAGCGACGGAATGGGTGCGTAGTCGCGATTCGAGTCGCGGTCGGACAACACGATGAACTGCGCGCCGTTCTCGATCGCGACATCCACCTCATCGCACATCTTCGCGAGGCGCTTTTCCATCGCACGCGGACCCTTGTCCACGCGATAAAGGCCGTGGATGGTCGTGGTCAGGGCGGAGCCGGGCGTCGGGTCGATGTGCTGGATCTTCGCGAGTTCGTCGTTGTCGATGACCGGAAAATCGAGAATGACTTGCTTCGCGTGCTCGGGACCGGCGGTCAGGAGGTTGCGCTCGGGGCCCAGACCGAGGCTCATCGAGGTCACGGTTTCCTCGCGGATCGCATCAAGTGGCGGATTGGTCACTTGCGCGAACGCCTGCGCGAAATAGTCGAACAGCAGTCTCGGACGCTCGGAAAGCACCGCAATCGGCGTATCCGAACCCATCGCGCCCAGCGGCTCCGCTCCTGTTGTTGCCATCGGTGTGATGAGGACCCGCACCTCTTCTTCCGTATACCCGAATGTGCGCTGGCGGCGTGTAACGCTGGCCGGAGTGTGCACGATGTGCTCGCGATCGGGAAGTTGCTTGAGGTTGATGCGTCCCTCGTCGAGCCACTTCCCCCACGGCTTCGAGGAGGCAAGGAGCGACTTGATCTCGTCGTCGTCGATCAGGCAACCCGCGTCCGTGTCGACCAGGAACATCTTGCCGGGACGCAGGCGACCCTTGCGGACGATCTTCTCCGGCGCGATGTCAAGAACGCCGACCTCGCTGGCGAGAACAACCAGGTCGTCATCGGTCACGATGTAGCGGCCGGGGCGCAGACCATTGCGATCCAGCGTCGCGCCCACGAGCGATCCGTCGGTGAAAATCAGCGCGGCGGGGCCATCCCACGGCTCCATCTGCATCGAGTGGTACTCGAAGAAGCTGCGACGCACCGGATCGATGTCGGTCTCGTTCTCCCACGCCTCCGGAACCATCATCATGATCGAGTGCGGGAGCGACCGACCCGTGAGGCTGAGCAGTTCGACGACCTCGTCGAACGATGCGGAATCGCTGGCTCCGGGGGTCACGATTGGCAGGAGCGGACCGATGTCGCCGATCAGTTCGGACTCCAACTGCGACTGGCGGGCACGCATCCAGTTTCGGTTGCCTTCGATGGTGTTGATCTCGCCGTTGTGCGCGATCATCCTGAAGGGCTGCGCGAGCGGCCACGACGGGAAAGTATTCGTCGAATACCGTGAGTGGACGAGGGCCAGTCTGGAGGCAAAACGCTCATCCGACAGGTCGGGATAGAACGGCTCGAGCTGCAGGGTCGTGACCATCCCCTTGTAGACCAGGGTGCGGCATGACAGCGACGGAAAGTATGCGCCCAGTTCCCGCTCCGCGCGCTTGCGCAGCCGGAAGGTGAGCCGGTCGAGGGCGATGCCCCTGAGCTTCTGTGGTGTGCCGGATGCGACGAACAATTGCTCGAACACGGGCATGCTGTCGCGTGCGAGGGTTCCGATCTGGTCCGGGTTGACGGGGACCCCGCGCCAGCCGAGAACCGTCAGGTTCTCGGACTCAGCGATGGCCGCGATTCCGGCGCGCAGTGCCTCCCGCTCGGCGGTGTCGGTGGGCATAAATGCCATTCCGACCGCATAGCTCAGGTGGTCGGGAAGATCGAAGTCCACCACTTCGCGCAGGAACGCGTCCGGGATCTGCGTGACGATGCCCGCGCCGTCTCCCGTGCCGGCATCCGATCCAATCGCACCACGGTGCTCGAGATGGCGAAGCGCGTCAAGGGCAAGACGAATTATGTCGTGGCCGGCGGTTTTGCGCAGGGTCGCAACCATGGCCAGGCCGCAGGCATCCTTCTCGCGCGACGGGTCATAGAGACCGGCGCGAGCGGGCACTGTGCTGAAGCTTGCCCCAGGCAGTCCGGGGCTGTTCGAGCGGGGTGGCGTAGCCATGCAATACCGTCCTCACGAGACGAGAGGTTTCGTATCGGGACGTCGGCGGCCCAAAGTAAGGAATGAGTGTGAGCGCACCGGGATGATTGCGGCTTTGAAGAACTTGGCGCGGCCGTGGGATTGATTCTCCCCGGCTCGAATGAACGCTAGGCGCTGGTTCCGCTTGTGGCGGCGACGCGTTTCCGAGACGTTTCTGGTTTGCGGACGGCATCATCGTCGTCGTCGCTATCCGAATAGGTCTCGTCGGAGTCTACCTTAGACGTCTCGGGAGACCACTCACGACCCGGCCGATAGACGCTCGGCTCAATTCCCGGGTGGCGACGTCGCTGAACGGTAAAGATCACGACGCCGAGCAGGATCGCGACCAGCGCGCCCCACACGTTGCTGCGCAACCCGAGGAACACGACACTCGGGTCGATGCGGATCGACTCGAACCACACGCGTCCGACGCCATAGAAAATGAAATACAGGCCGATCAGCCGCCCCCAGCGGAAGTGATAGTGGCGCTCGAGGAGCAACAGGACCGTCATCCCCAGCAGGTTCCAGATCATTTCATAGAGGAACGTTGGGCCGAATAGCGTGTGGGCCGGCAAGCCAATCGGATAGGCGGCGTTGCTCGACTCGATCTGCAGTCCCCACGGAAGGCTCGTCGGCTGTCCGTACAGTTCGTGATTGAAATAGTTACCGAACCGGCCTAGCGCCTGCGCCAGCAACATCGCCGGAGCCAGGGCATCCGCGAAGCTCCAGAATCGGACGCCGGTGATCCGGCATCCGATGAAGACACCAAGAGCACCCCCGAGCAGCGACCCGAAGATCGCGATGCCGCCCTGCCAGATGTAGAACGCGGTGAGAGGATTCTGGCCGGGACCGAAGTAGTCGTTCCAGTGAGTCAGCACGTGGTAGGTGCGCGCCCCGACGATGCCGAACAGAACCGCCCAGAACGCGATATCCAGGACGATCCCGGGCTCGGCACCCCGCTGGGTCAGCCGACGACCCGTCCACGCGACCGCGACGATGATGCCCGCCAGCAGGCACAGGGCATACGTCTTGATGTCGAGCGTGTTGGTGAGGGGCCACCAGTGAATGAACGAGTGCAACCACTCCTGCACCGGGTGCAGCCAGCCGATCGGAATGTAGATGTCGGCCCAGGCCTTTGGGGGACTCGGAATACTCGCGGGCGCGTACGTCAGCATCGAAGACGGCAGGGAAGCAAACAAGTTTTTCGGGGCCTTTCAGTACCGGATCCGGATGTCGTCAGGTGGACTAGGTAAGCCTAACTGCCTCACGCTTGAGTTATTTCCCCGACTTGAGGAGAGCGGCCGCGGAAGCTACGGCATCCACTCCCCCGTCCGCCAGCGCCTTCACCAGCATCGAGCCCACGATCGCACCGTCTGCGTAGCCGAGAACCTCGCGCACCTGTTGGGGAGTCGAGATTCCGAGGCCCACGCAGGTACTCGTGGCGCCCGCCGTTCGAAGTCTCGCAACCAGGCCGCGCGCGGCGACGTCGACATCCGCGCGCGCGCCCGTGATACCCATGGTCGAAACCGCATAGACGAAGCCGCGGCTGCTAGCGACCGCCTGTTTCAGGCGCGCGTCCGTCGAGGACGGCGCCGCGAGAAAGACGCGGTCGAGCCCGGTGCGATCGGACACGGCGAGCCACTCGGCAGCCTCGTCCGGGATGAGGTCGGGGGTGATTAATCCGGCGCCACCGGCGGCGACCAGCTCATCGGCGAACGTGTCCACGCCAACCTGCAGCACCGGATTCCAGTAGGTCATCAGCAGTACTGGCGCGTCGACTCGGGCGGTGATCGCAGCGACTGCGTCGAAACCGTGGCGAAGCCGGAATCCGCCGGCGAGTGCCGCCTGCGTCGCCCTCTGGATGACGACCCCGTCCATTACGGGATCCGAGTACGGCAGCCCTAGCTCGATGACATCGACGCCGTTGTCCGCAAGCGCCACCGCGGCTTCGATGCTGGTAGCCAGGTCGGGATAGCCGACTGGTAAATAGCCAATTAGCGCGCCCGAACCATCCTTCTTGCGACTGGCGATGACATCCGCGACACGGCTCACTCGCTGGCTCCCGTGCCGAGCTCGTCTGCTCGCACAGCCGCGCGATCCTCGTTTGCCAACGCCTCGGCGTCGAGGATGTCGAAATACTTGCCGGCTGTCTCCATGTCCTTGTCACCGCGTCCGCTCAGGTTCACGAGAATCGTCGAGTCCGGCCCGAGTTGTTTTCCGAGGTTGATCGTGCCCGCAAGAGCGTGCGCTGACTCGATCGCCGGAATGATGCCCTCGGTGCGGCTGAGCAGGCGGAGTGCCTGCATCGCCTCGTCATCGGTGATCGGCAGGTAGCTGGCTCTGCCGAGGTCGGCGAGCCAGGCGTGCTCCGGGCCGACGCCCGGGTAGTCGAGCCCAGCCGAGATCGAGTGCGACTCGATCGTCTGGCCGTCGTCGTCCTGCAGGAGGTAGCTGCGGGCGCCGTGCAGTACACCCGGCCTGCCGCGCGTGATCGTCGCCGCATGGCGCTCGGTGAGATGACCTTCGCCGGCGGCCTCGAACCCGTATAGCCCGACCTCGGGATCATCCAGAAACGCGTGGAAGATTCCCATCGCGTTGCTGCCGCCGCCGACGCACGCGGCCACGGCATCCGGAAGCGCTCCGGTCAGTTCCAGGACCTGGGCGCGCGCCTCTTCGCCGATGAGCTTGTGGAAGTCGCGCACCATGGTGGGAAAAGGATGCGGCCCGGCGACCGTCCCCAGCAGGTAGTGGGTGGTGTCCACATTGGCGACCCAGTCCCGCAGCGCGTCGTTGATGGCGTCCTTGAGAGTGCGCGATCCGGTCTTCACGGGAATGACTTCGGCACCGAGCAGACGCATTCGGGCGACGTTGAGCGCCTGGCGCTCGGTATCGACCTCACCCATGTACACGACGCACTCCATACCGAACAACGCGGCGGCCGTCGCGGTCGCGACACCGTGCTGGCCGGCACCCGTCTCGGCGATCAGTCGCGTCTTGCCGAGTCGACGAGCAACCAGCGCCTGCCCGAGGACGTTGTTGATCTTGTGCGAGCCTGTGTGGTTGAGATCCTCGCGCTTCAGGATCACGCGGGCTCCCCCCGCGTGCTCGGCGAATCGAGGCACTTCTGTGATGATCGAAGGACGACCGGTGTATGTGCGCTGGAGCGTCGCGAGCTCCTCCTGGAACACCGGGTCGACCCTCGCGAACTGGTACGCGGCATCCAGTTCATCGAGGGCCGCGATCAGGGACTCGGGAACGAATCTCCCGCCGTACTCGCCGAAATAGGGGCCCTGATTGTCGCGCAGCGCGGTCATACCGACCTGAAGTCTCTGATCGCAGCGGCCGGGTCACCGGTTGTGACGAGCGCCTCACCGACGAGGACCACGTCGGCTCCCGCTGCACGGTAGTGCGCGACGTCGGCAGGCGTCTTCACCGCGGACTCAGCCACGCGGATGACGCCGGACGGAATCGAATCCGCAAGACTGCCGAAGAGATCCCGGTCGAGTCCGAAGGTGCTCAGATTACGCGCGTTCACGCCGACGACCTGCGCTCCAATATCGAGCGAGCGCGATACCTCTTCAGCCGAGTGTGTCTCGACCAGAGCGGTCATTCCGAGTTCGCCGATGAGATCGTAGAGCTGCTTCAGCGCCGATTGCTCGAGCGCCGCGACAATCAGCAGAACCAGGTCTGCCCCCGCCGCACGCGCCTCAAAGACCTGATAAGGGTCGGCGATGAAGTCCTTGCGGAGCACCGGAATTGAGACTGTCGCCCTCACCTGTTCCAGGTCCTCGAGAGAGCCTCCAAACCGACGACCCTCGGTGAGCACGCTGATGGCGCTCGCGCCGCCGGTCTCGTAAGAAGCAGCGAGTGCCGCCGGGTCCGTGATTTCCGCCATAACGCCACGAGAAGGGCTGGCGCGTTTCACCTCGGCGATGATCTTTACTCGCTCATCGGGCGCGAGCGCGGTAACCACATCGAGTGCGGGCGGGCGGGCGGTCGCCGCAGCCTCAACTTCGGCGAGGCTTACGGCGTCACGTCGATCCGAAGCATCCTCGAGGGCTCCGGCTACCAACTCGGCAAGCATGTCGTTGGAAATGTGTCGGCTCTACGAGTGTTCTTTGGGTTTGAGCCGGTCTCCGCCGACCCCGAACCCGGCGAGCTTGAGAATGAGTCCCACGATCGCGCCGAGCACGAACAATCCGGCTGACGCCCACACGATGAGCGCTGCGTTGAGGCAGAACGCGAGCGTGCCAATCGCGAACGCGAGGGTCATGATGCTGATCGCGGTCCATGCGGCCGGCGAATTGCCGTGGCCCGGGATGGTGCCTGCTGACACGATTCTCCTTGGATGGGATTGTTGCTGCCCGTGAGCGACTTCGATGACGCCGCGCGCTGCGGATCGGTTCTACTTTACCGGCTCGGGATCATCCGTCGGATCGGTTCCCTCGGTCAGCGCGTCCCAGTCGACGACGGCATCGCGGGGACCGTCTGCCGGAGTGAATCGAACGGCCTGGTACTTGCGCGAAGCGCTCGGCCAGAACCGAAAACTGACGAGGAGCCACAGTCCTGTGAGGAACGCGACCACACCCAGTGCAGTCGCGACGAACCCCCACGGAGTCAGGGTCACACTCTCAATCAGCTTCGCGATGGACGCGGACCCGGCAACGCCCGTCGCTGTACTGACCGCCGATTCGGATGGTTGGTCCGGGCGGGTCAGTGACAGGATCGTCGTCAGAACCACCGTGAAGGCGAGCAGCAGCTGAAGCAGCCCGAGAATGAGCCGGAACACCGGCCCGGCAAGCGCAAGCGCGGCGGCGAGGACGAGGCCGCACAGCGACAGCGCGGCGAGGGCGGGTGCCGCGACCGTTCCCGCGATTGCCAGCGACTGCATGGCAAGTTTCAGGGTCCACCAGGTCTGCGTCGTCGTGATCAGCGTCAAACCGGCGATCACGCCGATGCTCAGGATGGTCCACAGTCGCAGCCGCCGCGCTCGAGCGACCCGCAGCGATCCGTGCTCGGGTTCGGCGAGGTCAGAGCCGTTACTGGTCGTCATCCTCTGATCCAAGCACGGGATCGAGTGGATCGACCTCGAAACAGGAGTGCGCGCCCGTGTGGCAGGCCGGACCCAGTTGATGCACGGTCACCAGAATGGCGTCGGCATCGCAGTCGAGGGCCGCCGCGCGAACGTACTGGCGGTTGCCGCTCGTATCTCCCTTGCGCCAGTATTCGCCGCGGCTGCGCGACCAGAAGGTGACGCGACCGGAGGTGAGCGTGCGGCCGATCGCCTCCGCGTTCATGTAGCCGACCATCAGCACTTCTCGGGTGTCCTCGGCCTGGATAACCGCGGGAATGAGCCCCTTTTCATCGAAGGTCACCCGATCCAGGATCGCCTGGAGATCGCCTCGACCCGTGCTCTCCGCGCTCATCTCGTCAGAACTCCCGCCCGTGCCAGAGCCGCCTTGACCTCGCCGATTCGCAGGTCACCGTCGTGGAAAACGGATGCCGCGAGCACCGCATCCGCCCCCGCGGCCACCGCCGGGGCGAAGTCGTCGACCGAACCGGCTCCGCCGCTGGCGATCACGGGTACGGAACTGACTTGCCGGATTGCGCTAATGAGTTCGAGATCGAATCCCTCCCGGGTGCCGTCGGCGTCGATCGAGTTGACGAGCAGTTCGCCAACGCCGCGCTCGACAGCTTCCCGCGCCCAGTCAAGAGCATCGAGCTCCGTCTCGTCCCGCCCCCCGTGCGTGGTCACCACGAATCCCGAGTCGACTGCGGCTCGTGAGTCTGCGGCAGCGCGTTTCACGTCAAGACTGAGCACGAGCACCTGGGCGCCGAATCGATCCGCTATCTCGTCGAGCAAGGCGGGGCGGGCGATTGCCGCACTGTTGACGCCGACCTTGTCGGCGCCGCACGATAGCAGGCGTGCGACATCCTCGCTGCTGCGCACGCCGCCTCCGACCGTCAGCGGAATGAACACCTGCTCGGCAGTTGCGGTCACCGCGTCATAAACGGTCGCACGCTCCTCGACGGTTGCCGTCACGTCCAGGAATGTGAGTTCGTCTGCGCCCTGCTCGTAGTAGCTGCGTGCGAGCTCGACTGGATCGCCCGCATCTCGAAGGCCGGCAAATCTGACGCCTTTCACGACGCGACCGGCGGCCACATCGAGGCACGGGATGACACGAATCGCGACGGTCACTGCGCTAGATCCGCGCCGCGTGTATGGAACCGACGAGAATGGCCCGTGCACCAATGTCATACAGTTCGTCCATGACGTGATTGATGTCGACCCGCGGCACCATCGCCCGAACGGCCACCCATTCCGGGTCCTGGAGCGGCGAGACTGTCGGTGACTCGACTCCCGGCGTAACCGCGGTCGCCGCCGTCAGCAGTTTCACGGGAACGTCGTAGTCGACCAGCACGTACTGACGTGCGACGAGTACCCCCTGAAGTCGCCGCTGAAGAATTGCTATACCGGGTAAGTCTTTGTTCGCACTGATCAGGACCGCGGTCGATTCGAGGATGACCGGCCCGAAGATCTCGAGGCCCTGCGCGCGCAGGGTAGAACCGGTGGAGACCACGTCGGCCACCGCATCCGCGACTCCCAGTTTTACGGCCGATTCAACAGCGCCGTCGAGTGCGACGAGTTCGGCCTCGACGCCATTCTCGCGCAGGAAAGCGCCGACCAGCCCCGGATAGCTCGTCGCCACTCGCACACCCTGAAGATCCGAGAGCGCGGAGAAACGTCCCGTCGCCCCGGCAAACCGAAACGTCGATTCACCAAAGTCCAGAGCGCAGATCTCCTCGGCGGCGGATCCGGAATCCAGCAACAGATCGCGACCGGTGATTCCCACATCGAGGGCACCGGAGCCGACATAGGTCGCGATGTCACGCGGACGCAGGTAGAAGAACTCGACATCGTTGCGAGGGTCAGCGACGGTGAGCGCGCGCAGATCTCGGCGGCCGGCGTAGCCCGCCTCGACCAGCATCTCTGCCGCGGTGTCGCTCAGCGAACCTTTATTGGGTAGTGCGATTCTCAGCATGATCCAGCTCTCGATCGAACGAATGGGGAACACGAAGGCCGATGTCACAGATGTCGGTAGACATCGACCGGGGTCAGCCCTTTCGCGATCATGAGCACCTGCAGGTGATAGATGAGCTGCGAAATCTCCTCAGCGGTCTCCGTCTCGGACTGGTACTCAGCGGCCATCCACACCTCTGCGGCCTCTTCGACGATCTTCTTGCCGATGGCGTGAACCCCGGCATCGAGCTCCGCGACGGTCGTTGAACCGTCCGGGCGCGACGACGCCTTATCGCTCAGCTCAGCGAACAGCTCCTCGAAGGATTTCACCCGACAAGGCTAGCTGGTGGAGCACCCAGTCCCGCTTCACTCGTCGCACAACGCAACACGGCCACGATCTCCGCACTTGCCAGGTAAGTGCGGCGGGAGGTCCGACCTACTTCACACCCAGCAGGTCGATCACGAAAACGAGAGTGCGACCCGACAACCGATGACCACCACCCGCCGGCCCGTAAGCGAGGTGCGGCGGGCAAATCAGCTCGCGGCGGCCACCGACCTTCATTCCGGGGATTCCCTCCTGCCAGCCCTTGATCAGACCGGACAGCGGAAACGCGATCGACTCCCCGCGACTCCACGACGAGTCGAACTCCTCGCCGGACTCGAAGTCGACCCCAAGGTAGTGAACGTCCACGGTGTCGCCCGGTTCGGCTTGTGCGCCGGTACCGACCTCGATATCGCGGATAACGAGCTCCGTCGGCTCCGAACCTTCGTGAAAGTCGACTTCGGGCTTGTTGCGATTCGTGTCCGTCATAGCTCCATCAAATCATGGTGCCGCGTGCTCCCGGGTTTCGGTCGAGGAGATTAGTGAGTGTGCGCCGTCGCAGCCTGCCGGAGATTGTGGATGGCGACGGAGGGGTTGTCCGCACCGAAGACGCTGGAACCGGCGACGAAATTGTCGGCGCCTGCATCAGCCGCAATGGCGATGGTCTCTTCGTTGATTCCGCCGTCGACTTGAAGCCAGATGTCAGCGCCGGTCGAATCGACGATGCGCCGAAGCGTGACGAGTTTGGGCATCACCGCCTCGATGAACGATTGTCCTCCGAATCCGGGCTCGACCGTCATGACGAGGATCTGGTCGAACTCGGTGGCGATATCGAGGTACGCACTGACATCCGTTCCCGGTTTGAGGGCGAGGCCGGCGCGCGCTCCGATTCCGCGCAGGCGCCGGGCCAGGCCCACGGCATCGGTGGCCGCCTCCGCGTGAAACGTCACCGAGAATGCTCCGGCCTCCGCATAGCCGGGCGCCCAGCGATCGGGGTCATCGATCATCAGGTGCACGTCGAGGGGCTTCGGCGTGACTTGTTGCAGCCGCTCGACCACGGGCAAGCCGAAGGTCAGGTTCGGAACGAAATGGTTGTCCATGACGTCCACGTGGATGAGGTCGGCGGTCGCGATGCGCTGGAGTTCTGATTCGAAGTTCGCGAAATCGGCCGAAAGGATGGAGGGGCTGATGCGAACGACCATAAGACCTAAGGATAGCTAGGCGGTCTTCTCCATCAGCTGGATAAACATGGCGTCGGTCCCGTGTCGATGCGGCCAGAGTTGAACATGGCGTGCCTCCGGGAGCTCCAACGGCGTGAGCGTGACGTCGGCAAGTACTCGTTGGGTGTCCACGACCGTCAGTTGCTCACCGATCTTACGGACCGCGGATTGCACTGCCACGCGGGTTTCGCCGAGGTGCGGCGAGCAGGTGACATAGGCGAGCAGCCCGCCCGGCTTCAGCGCGCTCACTGCCGAGCGCAGAAGCCGAAACTGCAGATCCGCCAACTCGGCGACGTCCCGCGGCTGCTTGCGCCAGCGCGCCTCCGGTCGGCGCCTGAGAGCGCCGAGCCCGGTACACGGCGCATCCAGCAGTATGCGATCGAACTGCTCCGGATGGGCCTGACCGATTGTCGTGCCGTCGAGTTCCCAGACCTCGGGCTCCGGGTCGAAGACCGCCAGCGCCGAGCGAACCAACCGTGCTCGCGCGGCCACCAGTTCGTTCGCGACGAGCGTCGCACCACCGGCGGACGCTTCCGCCGCAAGCAGCGCAGCCTTGCCACCCGGACCGGCGCAGAGATCGAGCCAGCGTTCACCCGGTCGAATCTCGCGCGCGCGGCTCAGAGCCAGCGCTGCGAGCTGTGAACCCTCGTCCTGGACGCGCGCACGCCCATCGCCGACGGCGGGGATCCGAGCAGGATCACCGCCCGCGGCCACTGCGCCGACCGGCGAGTAACGGGTTGGGTCACCCCCAAGCTCGGACACGCTCGACTCCCCCGGCAAAGCGGTGAGACCTACTCGTGGCGCAATGTTGTCCGCGGCCAGCAGCGCCTCGAGCTCGGACTCGCGTCCTTCTGCCGCGAGAGCCTGTCGGAACGCACGGATGATCCACAGCGGATGCGAGAAGCGGGCAGCGAGACGGTCGTCGTCGCCGGATGCGTTCGCCAGTACTCGGCCTAACCAGTCGTCTGCCGTGGTTCGCGTAACGGTGCGCAGGACCCCGTTGACAAACCCGGTCGCGGACCGCGAACCGACGGCGCGCGCCAGCGAAACTGCCTCATCGACGGCGGCGTGCGCGGGGACTCGCATCGACAACAGCTGGTGGCACGCCAGTCTCAGCACGTCGAGGACCGCGGGATCGATCTCTGACAACGACCGCTTCGCCGCGAGCTCGATCACCCGGTCGTAATACCCGCTCATGCGCAGGGTGCCGTAGGTGAGCTCGGTTGCCAGCGCCGCATCGGGTCCGCTAAGGCCTGCTCGGTCGAGTCGCACCGGGAGCAGCAGGTTCGCGTAGGCATCCGAATCACGCACCGCCATGATGACATCGAGCGCGACTCGCCTGGCCGGTTGCGCGCTCGACTCCTTCGTCACTGCGCGATCCGCACGGCGCCAGCCGGACGGCCGCGCCACCAGGCCCCCGCGGCCATTGCCTTGCCACCCGCGGGCTGGACGGTGACGAGTTCAAGAGGATCGGTGGCGGTTCCAGCGAGCAGTCGCCGCCCATCGAGCACCAGTTCACCGGACGCGAGCCGCGGTGCGTCACGCGCGATCACGGCATCCAGGATTTTGAGGCGAGCGGCACCGACGGTGGTGAACGCGCCCGGCTCCGGCGTGACTCCGCGGATCAGGTTTGTTGCCTCCACCGCGCTGGCGGACCAGTCGATGTGGCCGTCCTCCAGCGTGAGCTTCGGTGCAAGGGTCACATCCCCCGACTGCGCTTCGGCGCGAGCGGTGCCGTCGGCGAGATTGCCCACGACCTGAAGCAGAAGCTCAGCACCGGACTCCGCGAGCGAGTCCAGCAGGTGACCCGCCGTCTCCACGGCTCCAATTGGCTGAGTCAACTGCCCGAACACGTCCCCCGCATCGAGTTCCGGGACGAGTTGGAACACGCTCGCTCCCGAAATGTCATCCCCAGCGAGAATCGCGCGCTGCACGGGAGCCGCGCCGCGCCACCGCGGCAACAGCGAAAAGTGCAGGTTGATCCAGCCCAGTCTGGGCGCGGAGAGCAACGGCTCCCTGACGAGGGCGCCATACGCGACTATGACTCCGAGGTCGGGTGCGAGCGCGCTCACAGCTTCGGTCGCTGCCCCGGCCAACCGGTTCGCCCTGATCACCGGCAGTCCGAGTTCATCGGCAGCTAGCGCGACGGGAGTGGAAGTGAGGGTGCCCCGCCTGCCGTGCGGCGAATCCTGGCGAGTGATGACCGCTGCGATCGTGTGTTCGCTGGCCGCCAGGGCGCGCAGGCTCGGCACCGCAGCGGCGGGGCTGCCAGCGAAGACCAGTTTCAGGGGCGCCATCCTTCCATTCTCACAGGCCACTCTCGAATGGTTCGACATCGTCCAAACGCACCCGAAGGTTCACTTGCGTACGCGCACCACCGGACTTCGCGGCGATGGTCCGCCGGCGTGCCGTGCCGCTGCGGATGACCTCTGCACGCAGGTCAGCGGCGATCGCCGCTCCCGACGCGTAGTCGAACCTGAGGATCGTGCGAACGGTTCCGGGCGCGATCTCGACCGGTCCGAGAACATCGGCCGGCGGGATCCCCACCGTTGCGACCGCAGCCGCGACCGCGCCGAGAGACCCGGTGACGGTTGCGACCCGCACCGCGGGCGGGAAACGCAGGCGTCGGCGATCGGCCAGCTCAGCCGATGCGAAATCTGCCTGGCGCCAGGTCGCCAGGGCGGATGCCAGACCTCCGCCGATTCCCACGAGATAGACCGGGGCTCCCCGCGCGGCCAGTGCCGCCGCGTTCGACCACCAGCGAAGGCAATCCTCGCCGACCCGGAGGCTCTCTCTCGCGGCCATCCGTTCGCCGTCCAGCAGCAGGACGGCCCGGTATCCGCCGGTCGCGACCGGCTCCGCACCCCGGGTGGCGATCACGAGGGCTGGCTCGGAGCCAACCGTGAGGATCGTCCGTTCACCGTCGGCGACGATCACGCGGGTACCGGGGAACGCCCGACCCAGTTCCTCGGCGGTTCTGCTCGCGCCGCCGGCTCCGACCAGGCGCATCCTCGTGCCCTCACAGTTGGCGCAGCGCCAATCGACGGCAAGAGCACCGCACCACGCACAGGCGGGAGTCGACCTGGCCGAAGCTTGTGCGAGCGGACCTTCGCAGCGCAGACAGCGTGCCGACTGGCCGCAGTCCGCGCACGCGAGTCGTGGCGCATATCCCGGCCGAGCGACCTGCACGAGAACCGGACCCTTCTCAAGCGCCGCTCGCGCGCCAGCCCAGGCCGACGAGGGAATGCGTGCCTGGGCCGCGAGCCGATCACCTCCGGCCTGCTGTGCGGTAGGGATGACTTTGGGCAGTACCGCCGGCGAGGGCGACACCGACGTCACCCACCCGACTTCCGCCAATCGCTCGACCTCGGTGCTGCGGGAGTGGCCGAGGAACAGCAGCGCGCAGTCCTGCAGCTCCTGTCGCAGGAGCGCCGCGTCCCGCGAGTGCACGTACGGTGCCAGCGGTTCGCCGTACAGCGGATCGCCATCGTCCCACAGCGCAATCAAGCCGAGCCGGCGGGCTGGCGCGTACACCACCGAGCGGTTCCCAATGATCACCACGGGTTCGTCGCCCAGGCACCGCAGGAACGCGCGATAGCGATCCGGATTCGACTGCCGCGCGTCCAGACGAACTATCCGTTCAGGCGGAAGCAGCGCCGTGAGCGCAACCGACAGCTGCTCCTGATCGCGAAAGTCCGGAACCGCGAGGATCGCCGAACGTCCCGACGAGACGGCGTGGCCGGCCGCCTCCGCGAGCGTGACCGCCCACCTTCCGACCCATGAACCCGCGGCTGGCTCGGTGCCGACCGGGATCGCGTCGACCGCCAGCCGAGTGCCGTCCGCGATCGCCGTCTCGATCACGCCCGCGGGAAATCCGCCGATTGGATGCGCAACTACAACCGGCAATGGAGTTTCATGCGCGTCGGCCAGCCAGGCCTTCTCAACTCGAGCCTGTCGGGAGGGCACCGCGACACGCACGATGTCGATCGCGGATCCCGCCGCTCTGTCCGCTGCCCGGCGAGCCAGCACCGCAATCTCGGGAGCCAAGACCGGAACGGGCGAGACGAGCGCCTCGACGGTGCTCAGCGCCCCGGTGAATTCGACGCTGTCCGCGAGCTCGACAACATAGGCGTCGACGAATCGACCGGCCGAACGCCACGGCACTCGCACACGCACGCCAACGGAAATCTCACCAAGGAGGTTCGGCGGAATCCGGTAGTCGAAGAGCCGATCCAATTGCGGAAGTGGCGAGTCGATCCAGACCCGCGCGATCGTGGGACCTGCACTCGTCGGTGCAGCATCCATGGTTACAGGCCGGCTGCGCCGCGCAGCGCGTCGGCCCGATCGAGCTTCTCCCAGGTGAAGTCGACAAGCTCGCGTCCGAAGTGGCCGTACGCCGCGGTTTGCGCGTAGATCGGGCGCAACAGGTCGAGTTCGCGGATGATGCTGGCCGGTCTCAGGTCGAACACCTCGCGGATGGCGCGGATGATTGCGTCGTCATCGACGTGACCGCTGCCGAAGCTCTCGACGTACAGCCCCACCGGTGCGGCCTTGCCGATCGCGTAGGCCACTTGCACCTCCAGCCGATCCGCGAGTCCGGCCGCGACAGCATTCTTCGCGACCCAGCGCATCGCGTAGGCGGCAGAGCGGTCGACCTTCGACGGGTCTTTGCCGCTGAAGGCTCCCCCACCGTGGCGCGCGGCACCGCCATACGTGTCAACGATGATCTTGCGACCGGTGAGTCCGGCGTCGCCCTGCGGCCCACCGATGTGGAAGACACCGGTTGGGTTGATGAGAACCCGTTTCGACGCGGAATCGAGCTCGACGCGTTCGAGCACCGGATCGATGATCAACTCCTGAACCTGCTCACGTAGGTCACCGATGCTGATCGAAGGCGAATGCTGGGTTGATACCACAACGGTGTCGACCGTGCGGGGCACTACCCCGTCGTAGCCGATTGTCACCTGGGTCTTGCCGTCGGGGCGCAGGTAGTCCACTACGCCCTGTTTGCGAACCTCCGCGAGCTTCTCTGCCATTCGATGCGCGATCCAGATCGGGATGGGCATGAACTCCGGAGTCTCAGTCGTCGCGTAACCGAACATGATGCCTTGATCCCCCGCGCCCTGGGAGTCGTTGGCATCCGTGCTCTTCTCTTCACGGGCTTCCTGCGCCTTGTCGACCCCCTGCGCAATGTCGGGAGACTGGCCGCCGATCGAGACCTCCACCCCGCACGACCTGCCATCGAACCAGACGTCAGAGGAGGTATAACCGATGTCGGTGATGCGCTGGCGAACGATGCCGGGGATGTCGACATAGCCGGTCGTGGTAACCTCGCCCGCCACGTGCACGAGCCCGGTCGTCACGAGTGTCTCGACCGCTACCCGCGCGCGTGGGTCGACGGCTAGCAACGCGTCCAGGATGCTGTCGCTGATCTGGTCACAGATCTTGTCGGGATGCCCCTCGGTGACCGATTCCGAGGTGAACAATCGAAGATCGTTACTCATCGACCGTTTCTCTCCAGGTAAGACGTCACGTCACTTCAGGACACTTCACTTCAGGACATCAAGGATGCGGTCCGCAACGACCCGCTTGCTGCCCTCGGCCTCGCCAACTATATCGCCGGACGCCGACACGACCGTGATCGCGTTACCCTCCGTTGCGAAGCCCGACGTCCATCCGACGCTGTTGACGACAAGATAGTCGCAGCCCTTCCGAGCCACCTTGGCGCGCGCCAGCTCGAGCAGCTTCCCGGTGTCGGTTTCGGTCTCGGCCGCAAAGCCGATGACAATCTGGCCCTTGCGGCGGGATGCGGAAAGTTCCTGCAGGATGTCCGGGTTCTTCACCAGGGTAAGGCGAAGTTCATCACCCTGCTGCTCCTTCTTGATCTTCGACTCAGCGACGGATTCCGGGCGGTAATCGGCAACTGCCGCGGCCATGATCACAACGTCCGCCTGCTTCGCCGCCGCCACGACCGCCCTCTGCAGCTCGAGGGTCGTGCCGACCTGCTCGACGCGAATCGACGGCGGAACGTCGACTTCGAGGTTTGCGCCGATGAGTTCGACGTCAGCGCCGCGGGCCGCGGCCGCCAGCGCGATCGCCACCCCCTGCTTTCCGCTCGACCGATTACCGATGAACCGAACCGGGTCAAGCGGTTCCCGGGTTCCACCAGCGGTCACCAGGATGCGTTTACCGGCAAGGTCGCCGCGAGCGTCCGCAACCGCAAGAGCTGCGGCGACGATGTCATCGGGCTCCGACATCCGGCCAGGGCCCGCATCCGAGCCGGTCAACTGTCCGACCGCGGGACCGACGATTGTGATGCCGCGGGATCGCAGGGTTGCGACATTGGCAACGGTCGCGGCGTTGTTCCACATCTCGGTGTGCATTGCCGGCGCAACGACCAGCGGCGCCTCGCTGGCGAGAATCGTGTTGCCCAGAAGGTCCGCCGCGAATCCGCCGGCCAGTTGCGCAAGGAAATTCGCCGTCGCCGGCGCTACCACGATGAGGTCTGCCGCCTGCCCGATGGCGACATGCCGCACCTCGGCGACACCCTCGTACAACTCGGTGTAAACGGGATTGCGACTAATCGCCTCGAGTGTCGGTTTTCCGACGAATCGTAGCGCTGCATCCGTCGCGACGACCTGTACCGAGTGGCCGCCGAGCACAAATGCTCGCACCACGCTCACCGCCTTATACGCGGCAATGCCCCCGGTGATGCCAACGACGATCTTCACGGGATACGACCGGGTACTTAGGCGTTAGGCAGTGTCACTCTTCGATCAGCGACGTGAGCACGAGCCGGTCGTCGTTGATTTCGCGCAGAGCCACCGACAGTGGCTTGTCATCGATTGTCGAGTCGACCAGAGGGCCGACGTTGTCGAACAGGCTTCCCTCGTGGAGGTCCGCGTAGTAGTCGTTTATCTGGCGAGCTCGCTTGGAAGCGAAGATCACCAGCGCATACTTCGAGTCGACCTTCGACAGAAG
Source organism: Galbitalea sp. (assembly GCA_036266835.1). GTDB lineage: Bacteria > Actinomycetota > Actinomycetes > Actinomycetales > Microbacteriaceae > Galbitalea. The sequence goes on from DATAXD010000066.1 coordinate 21,973, forward strand.
TTCGTCGATGGGCGGGTCAATGATTCCAGTCTGCTTCTCAGCCATGGAAATACTCCTTGAAGTTGGTCGGTGCGTGAAGTCGGTGCGCGCCCTAATTGGGTGCGAAGGTCGGCGCGATCAGGCCTTGCCCCCGCGCGCCGCCATCAATTGTACGACCTCGTGTGCCGCGACACGTGCGTCGGTGTTCACGACACGGTAATCGAACTCGTCCTGCGCGGCCAACTCGATCTTCGCGGTCTCGAGGCGCCGGGCCTGTTCCACCGGATCTTCTGTGCCCCGTGACCAGAGACGTCGAACGAGCTCATCCCAGGATGGTGGCAGCAGGAACACCAGGATGGCACTCGGAAGCGCCGCCCGAACGTTGCGCGCTCCCTGCAGGTCGATCTCGAGAAGCACTTCTCGGCCAGCGGCCAGTGCGGCGTCGATCGGAGGTTGCGGCGTGCCGTACCGGTAGGAGTTATGCACAACTGCCCACTCGAGCAGCTCGTGATGTGCGACCATCCGGTCGAACTCGGCATCACTCACGAAGTAGTAGTGCACTCCATCGATCTCGCCGGCACGCGGCGGACGGGTCGTCGCCGAAACGCTGAGCAATACCTCGGGATAGTTCTCGCGAATGTACGACGACACGGTCCCCTTGCCGACGGCGGTCGGGCCGGCGAGGACAACGAGTCGGCCCCGGGTGCTGGCGCCCTCCCGCGCGACCAGGTAACTCTTCAGCTGGGTACGCTGACGCACGCCAAGGCCCGCCGCGCGCTTGGATTCGGCGATGCCGAGCTGCATCATGACTTTTGCGGCCCGAACGGGGCCCAGAGTCGGGACGCTGGTGAGCAACTCGCGGACGCGAAGGCCCGCCTCGGGGGATTCCGCATTCGTCCAGGCCGTTTCGAGAACATCCGCGGCCGTTCGCGCGTGCGTGGCAACGGCGTGCTTCACGGCCGCTCTCGCGCGCCGAGCAGCAACCGCCGCGCGTGACGCGGCAACACGGTCGACGTCGGGCGGATCGGGACGCGGACTCATGCCGCGTAGACCTCGGCGAGGCGCTGCGACGCTCGTTCGACTGCCTCGTGGATACCGCCGGGACCGGATTCGAGGAGCTCTCTCGAGGAGCTGACGATCACATTCCCGGCCGATACGCCGAACAGCGACTGCACAGAATCGAAAGCCGCACCCTGATATCCGAAGCCCGGGGCGAGGATGGGCGTGGCCGCCAGCTCCCCGGGCTCGATACCGAAGTCGGCGAGATTGATGGTCGCGCCGACGACAACCCCGTAGGAACCGAGCGGTGGCACGTTGCTCTTGTTCACCTCATCCACGATACTCGCGGCGACTGTGCGGCGGGCCCGCGCGCCAGCCCGCACGACCGCTGTCTGGGTCGCGAACGACTCGGGATTCGAGGTGGCAGCGAGCACGAACAGCCCCTTGCCGTACTCGCGAGCCAGGATCATCGGTGCCTCAAGTGAACCGACGCCCTGGTAGGCGCTGACCGTCATCGCGTCCGCCTCGAGTGGCGATCCGTCGCGCAGCCAGGCCTGCGCGTATGCCTCGACGCTGGTTCCCAGATCGCCGCGCTTGGCGTCGGCGATGACCAGCAGCCCCGCGTTCCTGGCAGCAGCGATCGTCACCTCAAGCGCCTCATACCCTGCGGACCCGTGCCGCTCGAAGAAGGCAACCTGCGGCTTCACGATGCCTGCGGACCCGGTCGCAGCTTCAACCACCCGACGACCGAACTCTTTCAGACCTTTTCCGGAGTCCGGCAATTCCCAGCGGTCGAGCAGGTACGGGTGCGGATCGATTCCGACACACAGGTGTCCGCTCGCGGCGAAGGCCGCGAGAAGTCGCGTGCCGAACGCCTCGGTCATGCCGGTGTCGATTCGCGTGCTTTGGTCGTTACCAGACCCGCGGAGGATTCCAAGCGAGCGGCACGATCGAGCGCATAGTCCTGAAGGCTTCGCACATCGAACCCCTCTCTAATCGCCTCGAAGGACGCGACGGCGGCGCCGAGCTGCGCGATCGTCGTGAAGATGGGCTTATCTGCGGCGACGGTTGCGGTGCGGATCTCGTAGCCGTCCGCCCGTGCGCTTCGGCCGCTCGGGGTGTTGATCACTACATCCACCTCGCCGGAGTTGATCAGGTCGACGATGGACGGCTCGCCCTCGACGCCCGCCTGCCCGAGTCCGTACTTGCGGACGACCCTGGCCTCGATTCCGTTGCGCGCAAGAATTTCCGCGGTTCCCTCGGTAGCCAGAATCGTGAATCCCAGCTGGCTCAGCCGAAGCACCGGGAGGATGATCGCGCGCTTGTCGCGGTCGGCAACCGACACGAACACCGAGCCCGTGGCCGGGAGGCCGCCGTACGCCGCCTCCTGGCTCTTCGCGAAGGCACGCGGGAAGTTCGAGTCGATGCCCATGACCTCGCCGGTCGATCGCATCTCCGGGCCGAGCACCGAGTCGACGACGTTGCCCTCCCGGGTACGGAATCGCCGGAACGGCAGGACGGCCTCTTTCACCGCGACCGGAGCGTCCATCGGCACCGAGGAGCCGTCCTGTGCCGGAAGCATTCCGGAGCCGATGAGCTCTCGAATCGATCGGCCGACCATGATCAGCGAAGCGGCCTTGGCGAGCGGGATGCCCAGGGCCTTCGAGACGAATGGCACAGTCCTCGATGCTCGCGGGTTGGCCTCCAGCACGTAGAGCACTCCCTGGCCGATCGCGAACTGCACGTTGAGCAAACCGCGAACGCCAATCCCCCTCGCGATACCAAGGGTCGCCTCGCGGACCCGGACCAGCACATCGCGCCCCAGTGTCACCGGAGGCAGGGTGCACGCCGAGTCGCCGGAGTGGATGCCCGCTTCCTCGATGTGCTCCATGATTCCACCGATGTACAGCTCCTGCCCGTCGTAGAGGGCATCGACGTCGATCTCGATGGCGTCATCCAGGAATCGGTCCACGAGCAGCGGCGAACCGGGGCCAATGATCCCCGCATCGCCCATTCGATCGAAGTAGTCCGTCATGGCGTCGGTGTCGTAGACGATCTCCATGCCGCGGCCGCCCAGCACGTACGAAGGACGCACGAGCACCGGATAGCCGATCGCCTCGGCGACGGCGATCGCATCGCGGCCATTGGTCGCGGTTCCGTTGCGCGGTGCCAGCAGTTTCGCCTCGTCCAAAATCTTTGAAAACAGCCCGCGCTCTTCGGCGAGATTGATGGCCTCGGGGGTCGTCCCGAGAATCGGAACGCCAGCATCCTTGAGCCCCTGGGCAAGCCCGAGCGCGGTTTGCCCGCCCAGTTGCACGATCACGCCCACGAGTTCGCCGCTCTGCGACTCCGCGTGCACGATCTCCAGTACGTCCTCGAGGGTGAGAGGCTCGAAGTACAGGCGGTCGCTCGTGTCGTAATCGGTTGACACGGTTTCCGGGTTGCAGTTGATCATGATCGTCTCGAATCCGGCATCCGACAGCGCGAAGGAGGCATGCACGCAGCTGTAGTCGAACTCGATGCCCTGCCCGATGCGGTTCGGCCCGGATCCCAGGATCATGATCTTGCGCCGGTCGCTGGGCAGCACCTCGGTCTCGAGGTCGTAGCTCGAGTAGTGGTACGGCGTGAGCGCCGGAAACTCTCCGGCGCAGGTATCGACGGTCTTGTAGACCGGGCGCACTCCGACGCTCCATCGAGCCGAACGCACCTGGTCTTCCTCGAGGCCGCGCAGCTGCGCGATCTGGGCGTCGCTGAATCCGTGATCCTTGGCCAGTCGGAACAAGCTCGCATCCAGTGGTCGAAGCGTTGCGACCTCGGCTGCCACCTCGTTGATGAGAATGATCTGGTCGATGAACCACGGATCAATTCCGGTGGCCTCAAACACCTCGTGGAGCGTTGCGCCCGCGCGAAGCGCCTGCTGGACCGTCACGATTCGGCCATCCGTGGGAACGCTCGCCAGCGTCAGCAGGAGGTCCTTGTTGCCGGGACGGTCGTTCCAGTGGAAGCTACTGCCGCGCTTCTCCAGCGACCTCAACGCCTTCTGCAGGGCCGTGGTGTAATTGCGTCCGATCGCCATTGCCTCGCCGACCGATTTCATCGTGGTCGTGAGGGTCGTGTCGGCGGCAGGAAACTTCTCAAAGGCGAACCGCGGAACCTTGACGACGACGTAGTCGAGGGTCGGCTCGAAGGATGCTGGAGTGACCCTGGTGATGTCGTTCGGGATCTCGTCGAGTCGATAGCCGATCGCTAGCTTCGCCGCGATCTTCGCGATCGGGAACCCCGTCGCCTTCGAGGCGAGAGCGGACGACCGCGACACTCGCGGGTTCATCTCGATAACGATCACGCGGCCGGTCGCCGGGTTGACCGCGAACTGGATGTTGCATCCACCGGTATCGACGCCAACCGCACGGATAATGTCAATGCCGATGTCCCTCAGGTTTTGATACTCGCGGTCGGTAAGAGTGAGCGCCGGGGCGACGGTGATTGAGTCACCCGTGTGCACTCCGACCGGGTCGACATTCTCGATGGAACAGACCACGACCGTGTTGTCCGCGGTGTCCCGCATCAACTCGAGCTCGTATTCCTTCCAGCCGAGGATCGACTCCTCCAGCAGTACCTCCGTGGTTGGCGACTGCTGTAGTCCGTCGGTGACCATCCGGATGAGTTCCGTCTCGTCGTAGGCGAACCCCGACCCGAGGCCGCCCATCGTGAACGAAGGACGGATGACCAGCGGATACCCCAGGTCGCTCGCGAATCCGACCGCCTCTGCGACGGTATGCGCGATGTGGCTCCTTGCGACATCCGCGCCAACGTCGATCACGAGTTGCTTGAAGATCTGCCGGTCCTCGCCCTTGTTGATGGCTTCGAAGTTGGCGCCGATCAGCTCGACGTCGTACTTTTCGAGGATGCCGTGGTCGTGAAGCTGAATGGCCGCGTTGAGCGCGGTCTGCCCGCCGAGGGTCGGCAGGATGGCATCCGGCTTCTCCTTGGCAATGATCGTTTCGATCACCTGCCAGGTGATCGGTTCGACATAGGTCGCGTCCGCGAAGTCGGGGTCCGTCATGATGGTCGCCGGGTTCGAGTTGACCAGGATGACGCGCACGCCCTCCTCGCGCAAAACTCGGCAGGCCTGCGTTCCGGAGTAGTCGAACTCGGCGGCCTGCCCGATCACGATCGGGCCGGATCCGATCACGAGAACCGAGTTGATGTCGTCGCGCTTTGGCATCAGTTCCTACCCTTCGCTGGTGGGGTAGCCGCTTGCGGAGCATCGAGACCGCGCACGACGAGGTCGCGGAAACGATCGAAGAGGTAATTGGCATCGTGCGGGCCGGCTGCTGCTTCGGGGTGGTACTGCACTGAGAACGCCGGGATATCGAGCGCATTTAATCCCTCGACGACATTGTCGTTGAGGTTGACGTGGCTCACTTCGACTCGACCGAACCCGGCCGGCGACTCCGAAATCAGGCCGATCGGCGCGTCCACGGCGAACCCGTGATTGTGGCTCGTGATCTCGGTACGACCGGTGGCGACGTCGACCACCGGCTGGTTGATGCCGCGGTGGCCGAACGGCAGCTTGTAGGTTCCATAGCCGAGCGCTCGACCGAGCAACTGGTTTCCGAAACAGATGCCGAAGAATGGCAGTCCGGCAGTCAACACGCCTCGTAGGAGCTCGACGTGTCGATCCGATGCACCGGGATCCCCCGGTCCGTTGGAGAAGAACACCGCATCCGGCTTGCTGTCGAGCAGTTGGTCGAGCGTGATCGACTGCGGCACGACGCGCACGTCGAAACCTCGCGCCGCAAGGTAACGCAGAGTTGCGGCTTTGACCCCGAGATCGAGCACCGCGACTGACCCGATTCGAGTGCCCTCGGCCGACAGCTCATAACCGTCGATCGTGGAAACCTCGGCGGACAGGTTGCGGCCCGTCATCTCGGCCGACCCGCGGACGAGTTCCAGTTGCTCTGCGGCGGATAACCGCGCATCCGCGCCGGAGAAAATACCCGCGCGCATGACGCCGGCGTCGCGAAGCCGGCGCGTTATCGCGCGGGTGTCGATTCCGCTGATTCCGACTACGCCATCCGCGACCAGCTGGTCGTCGAGCGAGCCCGTGGCGCGGTAGTTGGAGACGACGCGTGACGGATCACGCACGACATAGCCAGACACCCAGATGCGCGAGGACTCGGGATCCTCGTCGTTGACACCGGTATTGCCGATGTGCGGCGCGGTCATCACCACGATCTGGCCCGCGTAGCTCGGATCGGTGAGCGTCTCCTGGTAGCCGGTCATCCCGGTCGCGAACACCGCCTCGCCACACGTGCGTCCACGTGCTCCATAGGCGTGGCCCGAATACCGGGTGCCGTCTTCCAGCAGCAGGATCGCGGGATCGAGTGGCACTACGCCGCCTTTCCGGTGGATGAGGGAACGAGCTGTGCAATTGCGCTCACGAGGGCCTCGGTTTCTGTCACTCGCAGATAGCTGTCGAGTTTCGTGTCCCCGAGCGTCCAGGCGAGAAGGACCAGGCCTCCGGGCTCGACCACGCGGTCGATCGTGTAGTTGGATCTCGTGACCTCTCGGATGTCAGCGCGCGGTATGAAGACGGTGTTGCCGGGCAGATCCAGAACCACTCCGGCTGCGGCGACTGCGATAGTCGCGCGAGCCCGAAATCCCAGGCCTCGAACCGCCACACGATTCAGAGGCTGGCCGTCGAGTGTTGTCGACACGTAGAAGCCCTCGAATTCCGCGATCAGCTCGCCGACGTCGGCGGGCATCGGCACGGTCGCCGGGATGCTGCGCTGGCGGCGGCGGCGAGTCATCCACCCGAGGACCGCGAGACCGATGATGACCACGAAGCCGATCAGCACATAAATCAGAAGCCTCGTTCGCGTGGCGTTGTCATCGATATTGAGAGTCGCGACGAGGGTGAAGACGCTATGCACCGGGGTTCCTTTGGCTCTCAGCGGCGCGCGCGGCCACTTCGTCGGCGTCGACGAGAGTGCCGTCGAGCACCGTCGCATAGCCGTTGTGGATGGTGGTAACGACCCGGCCGGGTAGCTCGAGGCCGAAGTATGGGGAGTTGGCGCTCTTGCCCCGGAGGTCGTCGATGCCGAAGACCCGGCTCGCCGATGGGTCGTACAGAGTGAAGTTCGCGACGCAACCGATGGCGAACGCGGCGTCGTATCCAGGCACTCGCCCGATCGCAGCGGGCTTCGAGGACATGACTCTCGCGACCTCCGACCAGCCGAGAAGCCCGGTGTCGACCATTGCGGTCTGCACGACACTGAGTGCCGACTCGAGTCCGACCATGCCGAAGGATGCCTCGTCCCACGCGCACTCCTTGGACTCCGGCGGATGCGGGGCATGGTCAGTGGCCACAATGTCGATCGTTCCGTCGGCCAAAGCCTCGCGAAGCGCCTGGACATCTTCGGTTCTGCGCAACGGTGGATTCACCTTGAATCGGGAATCGTACGAGCGCGCGAGTTCTTCGGTGAGGAGCAGGTGATGCGGCGTGACCTCTGCGGTCAGCTCGATTCCCCGCGCCTTCGCCCAGCGGACAATGTCGACGGCGCCCGCGGTCGAAACGTGGCACACGTGCAGGCGCGCTCCCACCTGCTGGGCGAGGAGAACGTCCCTCGCGATGATGGACTCTTCGGCCACGGCCGGCCACCCACCGAGTCCCAACTCGCCGGAAAGCTCGCCCTCGTTCATCTGCGCACCCTCGGTGAGTCGCGGATCCTGGGCGTGCTGGGCAATCACTCCCCCGAACGTCTTCACGTATTCGAGCGCTCGTCGCATGAGCAGAGCATCCGAGACGCACTTGCCGTCATCCGAGAACACGCTCACCCGGGCGCGGGATCGCGCCATCGCGCCGATCTCACTCAGCCGCCCGCCCTCGAGACCCGCCGAGACCGCACCGATGGGTCGCACGGTCACATAGCCGTGTCGCGCACCGAGTGACTCCACCTGCTCGACTACCGCGGCGGTATCGGCGACGGGCGAGGTATTCGCCATCGCGTGTACAGCAGTAAATCCGCCGGCAGCAGCGGCACGCGAACCCGTGAGAACCGTTTCGCTCTGCTCGTATCCCGGCTCGCGAAGGTGGGTGTGGAGGTCGACCAGGCCGGGAAGGATGGTCAACCCGGC
>DATAXD010000071.1:0-17541 GCA_036266835.1 Galbitalea sp.
TTGTTCGGCGGTGACCGCCGAGTTGGGGACACCCAGGCCGCGGGCGATCGACTGCGACGCCGAAACCGACACCGAGCCCGCCGCGACCGCCACCGCCACCGGACGCAACCACGGCTGCGAGACAACACTGACCCCACCGGTGGCCTGGTCAACCGTGCCCTCGTCCGCGGTCTCCACCAGCAGGGTCCCCGCGGCCACCACGGTGACCACCTGCTCCCTGGTGGCACCGGTAGTGGTTTTCAGCAGATTCTCCACCGTCCGGTGGCCGGTACGCCTGGCCAGACCCTCCCCACCCAACTCCGGACGCGACCGATACGCCAACTCACAGCAATCGCCGCACCAGCCGACCCCCATACGCGAGCGCCCGCGGTGTGCAACTGGTTCACCTCCAGCAGGTCAGCCTCCGAAAGGGTCCGCAGCTCACCGGTGTCAACCCGGGCATCCGCCAACCCACCCACCATCGAGCGGTAACGCTCAAGAACCGGGACGGCTGCCGACATACCCCAAGTTTAGAACACCAGTTCACCCCGAAACCGAGAAAGGCAACACCTGTGGACAACTATTTCGGAGTCGATCGTGGTGGTGGGTAGTGGCCCTGGTTCTCCTGATCGGACGCAAACTGGTCGGGCGGCGCCGGAGTACCGACTCTCGCGCGAAACGCTCGAACCTTCGCCCGATTGCCGCACCGTTGCATCGAACACCAGCGGCGGCTCCCAGCACGAGAGTCGTCATAAAAGATGAGCTGGCAGTCATCCGCCTCGCATACGCGAACGCGATCGCGGCCGAGCGGGCCAAACAGCGAAATCGCCTCTCGCGCGATCGACGACAGCGCTTGTGCCGGACGGAGACTGGAGCGCCCGGCCTGGCGCGTCGAACCCGACAGGACCGGAGGGATATCCGGGGTCGCTGCGTACAGGTTGACCGTGTCGACGTCGTGCGCATCGATCGGACCGTCGCCGACGATGGCACGAGCCAGCGAAGCGATGGCCTCTCGGAGGGCATTGGCGTCAGAGAGCTCGCGTTCGCCGAACTGGGAGTTGATCGACTCAAATCGCGCCAACATCCACTCTTGTACGCTCGCGGACGCCCGGAATGAGCCGAAATCGGTGCGGAAACGCGTCGTGTAGACGAAGTCGAGCGCGGTTGCGCCGGCGTCGAACCACCAGCGCCGCCCATCCGGGGAATCGATCCACTGCCCGCCAGTCACGTAACCATGATAAGTGGTTACGGTTGGCCATCCCCGGGACCCGCCGGTCGGCGCGCCGCAGCCGAGACGCTTCGCCGGTGCCAGGAGATTTCGTATCTCAGGTCGAATTTGCGCGAACACCGCCCGCACGCGAGCACGCCGCGCGGTTGCTTGTAGCGGTAGTGCAGGTGCCCGGCGGGGCAAGTTCCCACCCATGGTGCAAACTCGTGCGCGATGGCGCCATCGTGCGTGCGCTTACCGTCATACCCGAGGTCCCCGGCGATCGCCCGCCAGCGAGCTCCGTGCCCGACGCGGGGGCCGGCCAGCGCGTGCGCGATTTCGTGCAGCAGAACCTGATGCACCTCGTCATCCGCATAGCGGCCGGCGAGGTAGCGCGACACGGTGATCCGGTGCTTGTCAAAGCTGCACAACCCGGCCCTCGTCTTCGCGTTGTCGAATCCGAACGACCACACGTTCGGGTCGAGGTGGAGCGCGATGAGCGCCTCCGCCCACCTTCGCACCCGGTCCAGCTCTGCCACGCTTCGAGGTTATGCCGCGCCACCGGATTCCTGCTGGACGGCGCACGACACGCGAAAAGCCCGGCGCCGCATCCGCACAGGGAAGGAGTGGTGCTCAGTGGAATTCCTGTTTCGGCCGCGCCTGGAAGATGCTCTTCGACGGTGGTGGCGAGGGGATGGCCGTGGCGTCCGTCGTGATCGGTGCACCGGCGATCCAGTCCTTCAGCTCGGCCCCAGAGACGACCTTCGACGGATGCGGTCCCCCGGCCAGTAGCCGCGGCATCCAATCCAGGGGCAGCGTCCCCTTGGATCCGATGATCACGAAGTTGCCGAAACGGCGCCCCTTGATGACCTGGGTCTCGGCCAGCACCGCGACATCAACCAGCGCCATCGCCAGGGTCGCTACCTGCGAGCGCGCGAAACGCAAGCCTGGCCCATCGGCGATATTTACTGCCATCACCCCGTTCGGCGCAAGCAGTTTCGCTGCCTCGCGGTAGAACTCCAGACTCGTGACGTGCGCGGGCGTGTGCGCTCCGCTGAAGATGTCGACCACGACGAGTTCGACCATACCGAAGAGCCCCGCCGGCAGGCGCTCAAGCACGGCGCGCGCGTCCCCGTATCGAATGCGAATGGAGGCGCCCCTGGGCAGCGGCAGCTCCGAGCGCACCAGGTCGACGACCTCGCGCTCGAGTTCGATGACTTGCTGTCGTGAGCCGGGCCTGGTGGCGTGGATGTAGCGCGGCAGGGTCATCGCTCCCGCGCCGAAGTGCACGGCGGTGATTGGCTCACCGGGCATTCCGAGCTGGTCGATCACGTGCCCGATGCGCTGCACGTACTCGAAGAACAGCTGGCTGGGGTCCTCGGTGCTGACGTGCGACTGCGGCGTACCATCGACGACGAGCATGTAGCCGCCCTTGACCCACCGGTCGGGCTCGAGCACCGCAAGGTACCCGCTGGACTTCAGGATCGCGTGAGGGTGCTCGGCCACCCTTCGATCATCCTCCAGGTTGGAGCGCCGAACCGTGCGGCGACTCCGACCGCCATCTCCACCCGAAACTCCACCCACCGGCTGAGCCGCCACTGATGTCGATCGGCGAAGCTTGGGAGACAAAGCAAACAAGGAAACTGGAACCACATGAACGTTGAGAGTCTCACTACCGCAGTAATCGCCCTCGCCGTCGTCGGCTGGGTGATCTATCGCCAGCTCACCTGGCAGGTCGTCAACCCCAGTCGGATGTGGCGGATGCCTCTCATCCTCGCCGTCATCGGCGTCGTCGAGCTCGCCCAGGTCAAGGGCGGTACGACGGTCTCCGGCGTGGACTTCGCGATCCTCGGCGGCGAGCTGGTCATTGCGCTCGGTGTGGGCGTGGCAATGGGTGCCCTGGCTCAGTTTCGCACTAGACCCCAGCGCGAGAGCGACGTCGCATCGGGTCGGCCGACCGGTGAATCGTCGGGCTGGGACCCGATGCGCACGGTAGTCGAGTCGCGCACCGGCGGATGGGGCGCCGCGCTGTGGATCGTGATGATCGCGGTTCGCGTCGGGATCGAGTTCGGGGCGCGGTCGATCGACAACTCGGCTCTGATTGCGTCGACCGGGGTCATCCTCCTCGTGATCGCCGTGAACCGGGTCGCGCGCGTTGCGATCATCCTCTACAGAATGGATCGCAAAAAGCTCGTCGCTGCTTGAGGCCGCACCCGGGATGATTAAGGAATGAACGACGAATTCGGCCCGAACCAGGGCTGGCTGAGCCGGGGGCTGAACACCGTCGGCGTCGTCGTCATCGCGTGGGCGGTCATCGCGCAATACGTTCGTCACGAGTTGCCCGAGTGGGAACTCGCCCTGGCACTGGCTGCCACTCTGGCCTGGTTTGTGCTGATCCCACTGCGTCTCCGCGGTCGTGTCACCGCGCCGACCCTGATCACCGTCATGGTCGGGGGCGGCGCGCTGAGCGCCTGCGCCGTGAACGGGGTCGGGCTGATCCCCGCCCTGATCGCGGTGCTGTGGCTGACGCGGGACATCGGTCGACCCAGCTGGATGGGCGGGGTGCTCGGTGTGATCACGATCGCGCTCGTCCTGGTCGGGGACCTGTTCGCGCCGATCGCTCCGCTCGGACTGGTCGCGATGGCGGCGGGGACGATGGTCGCGTTCCTCGGAGGACAGGCTCGGCGGCAGACGGTGCTCTCGAATGCGCGGTCGCGCGAACTGATCGAGGAGCACGCGAGAGCGGACGTCCTGGCCGCCCGAGCGCAACTCGCACACGACATCCACGACGTTCTGGCCCACAGTCTGGGCGGACTGGTCATCCAGCTCGACGCGGTGGATGCACTGCTGGATTCCGGCGACACCGCAGCGGCAGCCGCAAAGGTGCGTGATGCCCGTGCGCTGGCCAAAGACGGGCTCGGCGACGCGCGTCGCGCCGTCGCCGCGCTGAGTGCGCCCAAGGCCGGACAGCCGGATCGGGTGCGCGGCGATGCCGTTGCCGCGGATATCGCCGCACTGGTGAGCGCGCACGAATCTCTTGGCGGCAACGCGCGTCTCGCGGAGAGCGGTCACCGGGAGGAGATCAGTGGACCACTCGCGATGGCGTTGCGGCGGGCGGTGCAGGAAGGTCTCACCAATGCGAGAAAACACGCTCCCGGAGCGCCGGTTAGAGTCGCCCTGCGCTGGCGCCCCGACGGAGTGAGCGTCGAGATCTCGAATCCGCTTGCCGGCCAAACGGCCGCGAGCGGAGGCGGTCACGGCCTCGTCGGCATGCGCGAACGATTCTCGGCCCTGCCCGGCGGCGCGGTCAGCTCGGGTGTGCATGGGGGACGGTTCGTGGTCACCGCTCGGGCGGCAATAGCGTGAGCGAAGTCATCCGGGTTGTCGTCGTCGACGACCAGGCGATCGTGCGCGAGGGACTGGTGACGGTACTCACACTGCTGCCCGATGTCGAGGTCGTGGGCGAGGCGGGTGATGGTTCGGCCGGTGCCGAGCTAGTCGACTCGCTGGTGCCGGATGTCGTGCTGATGGACCTGCGGATGCCGGTCATGGGCGGCCTTGAAGCGACCGGGGTCATCACCGCAGCGCATCCGGAAATTGGGGTGCTGATCCTCACCACGTTCGCCGATGAGGCCTCGGCGATGGACGTCCTGCGTGCCGGTGCCAAGGGATTCCTCACCAAGGACGCGGATCGGGCCGAGGTCGCCACGGCCATCCGCGCCGTTGCCCAGGGTCACACGACCCTCGGGGCAGGCATCGGATCGAAACTGTTCGCAGCCGATGCGCGGGTCGGGCGCAAGGCAGACCTCGCTGCTCGCTTCAACCTCACGCCACGCGAGGACGAGGTACTGGAGCTGATCGCGGAGGGCTTGAGCAACAGCGAAATTGCTGCGCGCCTCTATGTGGGGGTCGCCACCGTGAAGACCCACATCAACGCCATCTTTGCGAAACTGGGCGTTCGCGACCGAGCCCAGGCCATCGCTTTGGTGCATTCCTCCTAACTTCCCGTCACCCGGGCCGGCTGCGGTAGCGCCGCTCCTAAGCTCGATGCATGGCATCACGTGAACACCTCGCCCGGGCACTGTGGACGGTATTCGAACCGGTGCACGCAGTGACCTACTTCTCGACGGAGGCGCGCGATGCGCTCGCCGAGGTCGGATTGCCGCGGTATTGGGACGGCTACTTCGCCGGGCGCGCGGCGCCGGTGGGCGAGGTATCGGGTGCGCCGGTCGTCGCGATGTTCAGCGGGTTTGCTCCGTTTCTGGTGAATCGCGCCTTGCCGGCTGCCTGGCAGATCGTGACGCCAGCGCAGGTCATCGAAGCGCGTTACGTGGGAGCTGCGAACACCCTTCGCGCGATCGTGCCGGATGCCGCGACCGTCGAAGCTGCCGCGGACGCGCTGGTTCCCCTCGTCGGCGACCTCGACATCGTTGGTCGCCCGCTGTCGGCGGGGTATGCGGCCCTGCCGCTCGAAGATGACCCCTATCGCCGGCTCTGGCAGGTCGCGGGCACGCTGCGCGAGCACCGCGGCGACGGCCACGTCATCGCGCTCGCGTCGCTGGAGCTCGGCGGGATCACGACGCTGCTACTCCGCGCGGGTGTCGATCTCGATGGCGACTACACCAGAAAGGCACGCGGCTGGACGGAAGAGGAGTGGGATGCCGAAGCCGATCGCTTGGTCGCGAGCGGCTTGCTCCACGCCGATCGTCGGACCACGGCGGCAGGTACGGAGTTGCTCGCGCGGGCTGAGCAGCTCACAAATCGGCTCGCCCTCGGACCACTTGCCGCGCTCACGGACGATGACATCCGAACGGTAGCAGTGAAAGTACGTCCTGTTGCCAGCGCAGTCTCGTCGTTGTTTCCGTATCCGAATCCGATCGGCATGCCCAGGTCGTGGGACCCCGAGTCGGACCCGGACGCGAAGCTCGTTGCCGCGGCACCGGTGGGGTGAGCCGGATCAGTCACCCAGGGTGGTCGTGAAGTAGATTCCGTTCCACGACCAGGTGTCAGTACCGTCCGACAGCGTCAGGCCGTCCTTCTCGAAGTCCCCCGGACTGTCGCACGTCGTCGCGCCGGCTATCCCGCTGTCCGTCGCGTCGGTTCGGCTCCACATCATGCAGATGCCCGTGTCGCTTCGGCCCACCCACAGCACGGCGCCATCCGGCGCCGTCGTGATGCGGTGGACGGAGGCCGGCTGGAGGGCTGCGCGACCGGAGCCCGGCTGGAGGGCCCCGCGACCGGAGTCCGCCAGGAATGGATAGCCCTTGTCGGCCTTGGTCTGGGGCACCAGCAGCGATTTCAGCGCGGCCGCGGCGTTCGGAGTCGGTGCCGGAGTGGGAGACGTGGAGGCCCCCGCACCGGGTGTTGTCGGCACGAGCTCCGGGCGGGTGGCCACGATGCCGATGACGGCACCCGCGAGCAACCCGACGACGACGAGCAGCGGGACGAGCGATCGACGCCGACGTGCAGGTTCGGGTTCGGATGGCGCGGGCCCGTAGTCGACGTCGACAATCTCTGGGACTGCCGCGAGTTCGGCCGCGGCGCGCGCAGCGGCAGCCTTCGCCGCATCCGCCTCGACAAGACGGCGAAGGGCGTCGTGCGCAGCAGCTACCTCGGCGGGGGTCTGAGCGCGTCCGAACGCGACACGTTCCAGCGCCGCCCGGGTGGGCCGCGCGTCCTCGTCGGGCATCGTCATGAGAAGAAACTTTACGGCGGGTTCATCGTAAGACGTAGCGCGAGGGCGGTCAAAAGGGGTGTTATAGCCCAATTTGAGAAATTGGTCAAGGAATAACTTGCAACTGTGGACAGTTGCGTCCTATAGTTGTTCTTTGCGCTCCCAGATAATTCCTGTCGTCATATTGCGGACGGCGAGGCGTGCGCCCCGAGTATAGCGGCGGGGCAGATCCCACTTTCATCCCTCTGACGCCAGAGGTATGCGGGCGGTCTGGTGGGCCAATCCATCCAATTATTCGGCTCTCTTACCGACAGCTATGGCCCATGTAGGCCCACGGAGGTTATTTCCTTGGCTGCTGCGAAAAACGCAACCACCAACAAGTCCCCCAAGAACGGCCGCGCAGCTTCGCGGCTCTCGTTCGCAAAAATCACCGACACTCTCACTGTCCCGGATCTGCTCGCACTGCAGACCGAGAGCTTTGACTGGCTTGTCGGAAATGACATCTGGAAGCACCGGGTTACGGAAGGCGTAGCTGCTGGCCGCACGGATCTCCCGTCGCAAAGCGGTCTCGATGAGATCTTCGAAGAGATCTCTCCTATCGAAGACCTTGGCGAGACCATGCAGCTCTCGTTCACGGGTCCCGAGCTCGAAGAGCCGAAGTACACGATCGACGAGTGCAAGGAGCGCGGCAAGACCTTCGCCGCTCCTCTCTACGTGAACGCCGAGTTCATGAATCACCTCACCGGTGAGATCAAGACCCAGACAGTGTTTATGGGCGATTTCCCGCTGATGACCGAAAAGGGCACGTTCATCATCAACGGCACCGAGCGTGTCGTGGTGTCCCAGCTCGTGCGCTCGCCCGGTGTCTACTTCGACCGCATCCCCGAAAAGCTCTCCGACAAGGACATCTACTCCGCACGCATCATCCCGAGTCGCGGTGCCTGGCTCGAATTCGAGATCGACAAGCGCGACCAGGTCGGTGTGCGCATCGATCGCAAGCGCAAGCAGTCGGTGACTGTCTTCCTGAAGGCGCTCGGTCTCACCAGCGAGCAGATCCTCGAGGAGTTCAAGAATTTCCCGTCGATCGCGCTGACGCTCGAGAAGGACACCATCCTCACCAAGGAGGAGGCGCTCAAGGACATCTACCGCAAGCTGCGCCCGGGCGAGCAGGTCGCTGCGGAGGCCGCGCGCGCCCTCCTCGACAACTTCTACTTCAATGGCAAGCGCTACGACCTCGCGAAGGTCGGTCGCTACAAGATCAACCGCAAGCTCGGTATCGACGCCCCGCTGACCAACTCGGTGCTCACCGTGGAAGACATCCTCGCCACGATCAAGTACCTGGTCGCCCTGCACGACGAGACGTCCCCGGAGGTCACCCGCCACGAGAACGGTTTCGCGACGATCAAGGGCGTCCGCGACGGCAAGAAGATCGACGTCCGTCTGGATGTTGACGACATCGATCACTTCGGCAACCGCCGCATCCGTGCCGTCGGCGAACTCATCCAGAACCAGGTTCGCACCGGTCTTTCACGCATGGAGCGTGTCGTCCGCGAGCGCATGACCACGCAGGACATCGAGGCGATCACGCCCCAGACCCTGATCAATGTGCGCCCCGTCGTCGCCGCGATCAAGGAGTTCTTCGGAACCTCGCAGCTGAGCCAGTTCATGGACCAGAACAACCCGCTCGCGGGCCTGACCCACAAGCGTCGGCTCAGTGCTCTTGGCCCCGGTGGGCTCAGCCGCGAGCGCGCGGGCGTCGAGGTTCGTGACGTTCACCCCTCGCACTACGGCCGCATGTGCCCGATCGAGACCCCAGAGGGCCCGAACATCGGCCTGATCGGTTCGCTGGCATCATTCGCACGGATCAACGCGTTCGGCTTCATTGAAACGCCGTACCGCCGCGTGGTTGGCGGCAAGGTCACGACGACGATCGACTACCTCACGGCGAGCGAGGAGGACGACTTCATCGTCGCCCAAGCCAACGCTCCACTGAAAGCCGACTCGCACTTCGCAGAGGCTCGCGTGCTCGCCCGAAAGAAGGGCGGCGAGGTCGACCTTATTCCGGTGGAAGACATCGGCTACATGGATGTCTCCCCGCGCCAGATGGTGTCGGTCGCGACCTCACTCATTCCGTTCCTCGAGCACGACGATGCTAACCGCGCGCTCATGGGTGCGAACATGCAGCGCCAGGCCGTTCCGCTGCTGCGCAGCGAGAGCCCCCTGGTGGGAACCGGCATGGAAGGCTTCGCGGCAATCGACGCCGGCGACGTCGTCACCGCCGACAAGGCCGGTGTCGTCGCCGAGGTCTCCGCGGATGTCGTCACCATCCAGCTTGATGAGGGCGGTACGCAGGAGTACTTCCTGCGCAAGTTCGACCGCTCGAACCAGGGCACGTCGTACAACAACCGCGTCATTGTTGCCGCAGGTGACCGCATCGAGGTCGGACAGGTCCTGGCGGACGGCCCGGCCACCGAGAACGGTGAACTCGCGCTCGGCAAGAACCTGCTCGTGGCGTTCATGCCGTGGGAGGGTCACAACTTCGAGGACGCGATCATCCTGAGCCAGAACCTGGTCAAGGACGACGTCCTCTCGTCGATTCACATCGAAGAGTACGAAGTGGATGCCCGCGATACGAAGCTGGGTAAGGAAGAGATCACCCGCGACCTGCCGAACGTCAGCCCGGAACTCCTGGCCGACCTCGACGAGCGCGGCATCATCCGCATCGGCGCAGAGGTTCGACCCGGCGACATCCTGGTTGGCAAGGTCACGCCGAAGGGCGAGACCGAGCTGTCAGCCGAGGAGCGCCTGCTGCGCGCCATCTTCAACGAGAAGAGCCGCGAGGTGCGTGACACCTCACTCAAGGTTCCTCACGGTGAGGCGGGAACGATCATCGCGGTCAAGGAATTCTCCGCAGACAACGATGACGAACTCGGCTCCGGCGTGAACCAGCGCGTGGTCGTCTACATCGCCCAGAAGCGCAAGATCACCGAGGGCGACAAGCTCGCGGGCCGTCACGGCAACAAGGGCGTCATCTCGAAGATCCTGCCGGTCGAGGACATGCCGTTCCTCGCCGACGGAACTCCGGTCGATATCATCCTGAACCCGCTCGGCATCCCTGGACGAATGAACTTCGGCCAGGTGCTGGAGACCCACCTCGGGTGGGTCGCCAAGCAGGGCTGGGAGGTCAAGGGAAGCCCGAAGTGGGCCGCGCGCCTGCCGGAGGCCGCACACAGCGCAGCTCCGGGCACGAAGGTCGCGACCCCGGTGTTCGACGGTGCGCTCGAAGAAGAGATCGCTGGTCTGCTCGATGCCACGTCAGTGACGCGGGATGGCGACCGTCTGATCGATTCGACGGGCAAGACGCGTCTCTTCGACGGTCGCAGTGGCGAGCCGTTCCCCGAGCCCGTCTCGGTCGGCTACATGTACATCCTGAAGCTGCACCACCTCGTCGACGACAAGATCCATGCACGCTCCACTGGCCCGTACTCGATGATCACCCAGCAGCCGCTCGGTGGTAAGGCGCAGTTCGGCGGCCAGCGCTTTGGTGAGATGGAGGTGTGGGCCCTCGAGGCCTACGGCGCCGCTTACGCACTGCAAGAGCTGCTCACGATCAAGTCCGATGACATCCTCGGCCGCGTCAAGGTGTATGAGGCAATCGTCAAGGGAGAGAACATCCAGGAGCCGGGTATTCCCGAGAGCTTTAAGGTCCTGATCAAGGAGATGCAGTCGCTGTGCCTGAACGTCGAGGTTCTCTCGGCCGACGGCTCCGCAGTGAACCTGCGCGACACGGATGACGAGGTCTTCCGCGCTGCAGAGGAACTCGGCATCAACATCTCCACGCGGTTTGAGTCTTCGTCGATCGACGAGATTTAGTGCCGGTGGCTCCCTTCGTCGCGAGTTGATAGCTCCCTTCGTCGCAACCCCGCTCCCAACCTTCACAACTTTTCGTTTCTAAGAGAGAAGAAAAATACATTGCTCGACGTTCACGCGTTTGACGAAATCAAGATCGGTCTCGCGACTGCTGACGACATCCGTCGCTGGTCGCACGGTGAGGTCAAGAAGCCCGAGACGATCAACTACCGCACCCTGAAGCCCGAGAAGGATGGTCTGTTCGGTGAGCAGATCTTCGGACCCTCCCGCGACTGGGAGTGCTCGTGCGGCAAGTACAAGCGGGTCCGTTTCAAGGGCATCGTTTGTGAGCGCTGCGGCGTGGAGGTCACCAAGTCCTCCGTTCGTCGCGAGCGCATGGGTCACATCGAGCTCGCCGCTCCGGTCACTCACATCTGGTACTTCAAGGGTGTGCCGTCGCGCCTGGGCTACCTGCTCGACATGGCGCCGAAGGACCTCGAAAAGGTCATCTACTTCGCCGCCTACATGATCATCTCCGTCGACGAGGCCGCGCGTCACGAAGACCTGCCGGGTCTTGAGAACGAGCTCCGCCTCGAAATCAAGACTCTCGAGGGCCAGCGCGATGCTCGCATCGCGGAGCGCCTCGCGCGGCTCGAAGAGGACCTTGCAGCCCTCGAGGCCGAAGGCGCCAAGAGCGACCAGAAGCGCCGCGTGCGTGATGGCGCAGAGAAGGAGATGGGACAGGTCCGCAAGTCGTTCGACGAGCAGATCGCCCAGCTCGAGCGCGTGTGGGAAGACTTCCGCAGCCTCAAGGTCGGCGACCTCAAGCCCGAGGATGCCGTGTTCCACGACCTCCAGGACCGTTTCGGCGTGTACTTCGAGGCGTTCATGGGCGCCGAGGCGATCCAGAAGCGCCTGCAGGACTTCGATCTGGTGGCTGAATCCGAGCTGCTGCACGACCAGATCGCCAACGGCAAGGGACAGAAGAAGATCCGCGCGATCAAGCGACTGCGCGTCGTCAACTCCTTCCTGCAGACCGGCAACTCGCCGGCCGCCATGGTGCTCGAGGTCGTCCCGGTCATCCCGCCGGAGCTTCGCCCGATGGTGCAGCTCGACGGTGGCCGGTTCGCGACCTCCGACCTCAACGACCTCTACCGTCGTGTGATCAACCGCAACAACCGCCTCCGCCGCCTGCTCGACCTCGGCGCACCCGAGATCATCGTCAACAACGAGAAGCGGATGCTGCAGGAGGCCGTCGATGCACTGTTCGACAACGGTCGCCGCGGTCGTCCTGTCACCGGTACCGGTAACCGCGCGCTGAAGTCCCTGAGCGACATGCTCAAGGGAAAGCAGGGTCGATTCCGCCAGAACCTGCTCGGAAAGCGCGTCGACTACTCGGGGCGTTCGGTCATCATCGTCGGCCCGCAGCTGAAGCTCCACCAGTGCGGTCTGCCGAAGCAGATGGCGCTCGAGCTGTTCAAGCCGTTCGTGATCAAGCGCCTGATCGACCTGAGCCACGCGCAGAACATCAAGAGCGCAAAGCGCATGGTCGAGCGTTCGCGTCCGCAGGTCTGGGACGTGCTCGAGGAGATCATCCGCGAGCGCCCCGTTCTGCTGAACCGCGCACCGACCCTGCACCGCCTGGGCATCCAGGCATTCGAGCCGCAGCTCGTCGAGGGTAAGGCGATCCAGCTGCACCCGCTCGTGTGTGCCGCGTTCAACGCCGACTTCGACGGCGACCAGATGGCAGTCCACCTGCCGCTGTCCGTCGAGGCGCAGGCCGAGGCGCGCGTGCTGATGCTCGCGTCGAACAACATCCTGAAGCCGTCGGATGGCCGTCCGGTGACCCTGCCAACGCAGGACATGATCATCGGTCTGCACCACTTGACCACGCTCAAGGAAGGGGCAACCGGTGAGGGCCGTGCGTTCTCCTCGGTAGCCGAGGCGATCCTCGCGCTCGACCAGCACACGCTGGACCTGAACGCGAAGATCCGCATCCGTCTCGAGCACGTGTACTTCGCCGAAGGCGAGGCGCCCGAGGGCTTCACTCAGGGTGACACCGTTCTGATGAACACGACGCTGGGTCGCGCGCTCTTCAACGAGACGCTTCCGACCGACTACCCGTACATGGAGACGGTGGCCGACAAGGGCCAGCTCTCCGCGATCGTGAACGACCTTGCGGAGCGCTACCCCAAGGTCGAGGTTGCTGCGGCGCTCGACCGGATCAAGGACGCCGGCTTCCACTGGGCGACCCGTTCCGGCGTGACCGTCGCGCTTTCCGACATCCTGACCCCGCCGAACAAGCGCGAGATCATCACGGGCTACGAGAAGCAGGCCGCCAAGGTCCAGGACCAGTTCGACAAGGGTCTGACCACCGAGGCAGAGCGTCGCCAGGAGCTCATCGAGATCTGGAACCGCGCGACCGCCGAGGTTGCAAAGGCCATGGAAGACAACATTCCCGGGTCGAACAACATCAGCCGCATGGTCTCCTCGGGGGCACGTGGTAACTGGATGCAGGTTCGCCAGATCGCCGGTATGCGTGGGCTCGTGTCGAACCCGAAGGGTGAGATCATCCCGCGTCCGATCGTCAACAGCTACCGTGAGGGACTGTCGGTGGCCGAGTACTTCATCTCGACCCACGGTGCCCGCAAGGGTCTCGCCGACACCGCGCTTCGTACGGCGGACTCGGGTTACCTGACCCGTCGCCTGGTCGACGTTTCGCAGGATGTCATCATCCGTGAGGACGACTGTGGCACGACCAAGGGGCTCGACATGCCGATTGCGACCCAGGATGCCGCAGGCAACTGGGTGCGCGACCTGAACGTCGAGAACTCGGTCTACGCCCGCAGCCTCGCTGCCGACGCGGTCGACGCCAAGGGCAAGGTCATTGCTCAGGCGGGCGACGATGTCGGAGACGTGCTGCTGTCGACTCTCATGGATGCCGGTGTCAATGACATCCGGGTTCGTTCGGTACTGACCTGTGAGTCGGCCGTCGGTGTGTGCGCGGTCTGCTACGGCCGCTCGCTCGCGACCGGGAAGCTTGTCGACATCGGTGAGGCCGTCGGTATCATCGCGGCCCAGTCGATCGGTGAGCCCGGAACCCAGCTGACGATGCGTACCTTCCACACCGGTGGTGTGGCGTCGGCCGATGACATCACGCAGGGTCTGCCGCGTGTCACCGAGCTGTTCGAGGCGCGCACGCCGAAGGGTGCTTCCCCGATCGCCGAGGCCGCCGGCCGCGTCACGATCGAGGACACTGATCGCAGCCGTCGCATCATCCTGACACCGGACAACGGCGACGAGCCGCACATCTACCCGGTGCTTCGCCGCGCGACCCTCCTCGTCGAGGACGGGCAGCACGTCGAGCTCGGGCAGCAGTTCCACATCGGAAACCTGGACCCGAAGGAAGTTCTTCGCGTCAAGGGTGTCCGTGCGGTTCAGCTGCACCTGGTTGACGGCGTCCAGGGCGTGTACCGCTCGCAGGGCGTGCCGATCCACGACAAGCACATCGAGGTCATCGTTCGCCAGATGCTGCGGAAGGTGACCGTCGTCGAGCACGGCGACACCGACCTGCTGCCCGGCGAACTGGTCGACCGGCTCAAGTACAACGAGCTCAACCGCGCTGCTCTCACCGAGGGCAAGCAGACGGCATCCGCTCGCCAGGAGGTCATGGGTATCACCAAGGCGTCCCTCGCGACGGAGTCGTGGCTGTCGGCCGCGTCGTTCCAGGAGACCACGCGTGTTCTCACGCAGGCCGCCATGGAGGGCAAGTCCGACCCGCTGATGGGCCTGAAGGAGAACGTCATCATCGGAAAGCTGATCCCCGCGGGTACCGGCCTTCCGAAGTACCGCGACGTGTCCGTCGAGGCGACAGAAGAGGCAAAGGCCGAGCGTTACCCGAACCGCATCTTCACGGATGACTCGGTGTTCAACGAATCCGACCTGAGCTTCGTCGACTTCGACAGCTTCTCGTCGGACGACTACACGCCCGGTACCTACCAGTAGCAATCATTTTGCTCGTGGAGGGTGTTGTGCGCTCGTGGAGGGTCGCACAACACCCTCCACGAGGGCTTTAACCCCTCCGCGATGGAGCCGGAAGGATAGCCCCCCTTTAGCGGGTATGGCGCGCGAGACACGCCGCGGATAGTTTTGCATTCTGGTGTGTACCCGAAGTACACCAGCGTCCTTGGGGAGGGGGGGAGTGGCGTGGCGTCGTTAACAGAAATTCTGATTCTCAGAGGCATCGTGCCCATCGAGAAGCTCGACATGATCTCTGGCGAGCGCGATCAGGATGACCAGGCCATCCTTCAGCTGCTGGACCAGGGTGTCGTCACCCAGTCGCAGCTGGCTTCCGCTCGTGCAGCCCAGGCAGGCCTTCCCTACGTCGAACTCCTCGAGTACCCGGTAGACCGCGTCGCCGTAGCTCTCATTCCCGCGGCGATGTGCCGTCGCCACGAAGTTCTTCCCATCGGCATCGCCGGTGACTACCTCATGGTCGCAATGGTCGATCCGGGCGATGTCTTCGCCCTCGACGACGTTCGCGCAGCGTCTCGGATGCAGGCTCGCGCCGTCGTCGCCGAGCGCGGCGATCTCCGTGCCGCCATCGACCGCTACCTCCGTGCCGATAACGAAATCAACTCGCTCAGCGAGGCGATGGAAGAAGAGAGCAGCTCGAAAGAGATTGCGCTGGCAGAGGGCGGCGAGGCGCACGAGGATGACGCTCCGATTGTTCGCTTCGTCAACCTGCTCATCAGCCAGGGCATCCAGGACAAGGCATCCGACATTCACATCGAGCCGGGCGAGCACGATCTCGGCGTGCGCTACCGCATTGACGGCGTGCTGCACGAGATGCAGCCGGCGCCGAAGTCGATCCAGAATGGTGTCATCTCGCGCCTGAAGATCATGTCGGACATCGACATCGCCGAGCGCCGCAAACCACAGGACGGCCGCATGTCGGTCAGTCACGGTGGACGCAAGATCGACCTCCGAGTCGCGACGCTGCCGACGGTGTATGGCGAAAAAGTCGTCATGCGAATCCTCGACAACAGTTCCACGAGCATGGGGCTGGAAAACCTCAACCTTCTCGAGCACAACTTCGAGACGTTCCGGACGTCGTACCAGAAGCCTTACGGCATGATCCTGGTCACCGGACCAACGGGTTCGGGAAAGTCGACCACGCTCTACACCACGCTGCACGCAGTGGCCAAGCCCGAGATCAACGTCATCACGGTCGAGGACCCGGTCGAGTACCGGATGAAGGGCATCAACCAGGTGCAGGTGAACCCGAAGGCGGGCCTCACGTTCGCGAGCGCCCTTCGGTCGATCCTTCGATCCGACCCGGATGTCGTGCTCCTCGGTGAGATCCGAGACCACGAGACCGCGCAGATCGCGATTGAAGCCTCGCTGACGGGCCACCTCGTGCTGTCGACACTGCACACCAACGACGCGCCGAGTGCCATCACGCGACTGACCGAGATGGACATCGAACCATTCCTCGTCGGGTCGGCCCTCGACTGCGTCGTCGCCCAGCGGCTCGCCCGCCGTTTGTGCGACCGGTGCAAGACGCCGTACAGCCACGACCCGGCATCGCTTGCCGCGCTTCGCATCGGGTACGACCCGTCCCAGCCCGTGCCGACCCTGTTCCAGGCGGTGGGCTGCGCCAGCTGCTCGAACACCGGATACCGCGGTCGCATCGCCCTTCACGAGGTGATGTCGGTGACCGAGGAGATCGAACGCCTCGCAGTTGCGCGTTCGTCCAGCGCAGAAATTGCCCGCGTCGCCCGTGAGCAGGGGATGCTTACGCTTCGCGAGGACGGTTGGGCCAAGGCCCAGCTCGGATATACGGCCATCGAAGAGATTCTTCGAGTGGTTGCGTGATCTCTCTGGGGGGAGACAGCTAATGAGCAAGCCAGTTTACGAAATCCCGGTGAATGGGGATGAGTCGGAGCAGCCTTTGAGCTTCCCGCCTCCCGCGCGCGACGCACGTCCGCGCAACCTCTCCACGGCACCGCCTCCGGCGGCGGGTCACCCTGCCGCACCGACCTACTCGTCGGCACCCGAGGCGCCGTTCACATCACCGCCACCAACGCTGGCTCCCGACGGGAGCGCGCTCGGAGCACCCGCGTCGCTGGCTCCGCCGCCCGCGCCCGCAGCACCGGCCGCCGCACCGTCCGCCGGGCACGCTGCCGCGTCGGGCGCGATTGATGCCTCGGCCGCATTCAGCGCACCGATGCCGGATGGGGCGTGGGCGGCTGCAACGCCCGCCCCGCAGCCGGCGTCGCCTCCCGCCGAGCAGTTCGTGCCTCCCGCCGCCGCTGACCTCTCGTTCCCGCCGCCTTCGGCGGACGCTGGCTTCGCGCCGCCGACGGCCGAGAGCATGAGCTTCGCCGAGCAGATGTTTGCCGCTGACGGCGTCTCCTCGACGCTCGCCGTGGCCGACCAGGACCTGATCAGCGCGCTGTCCGAGGTGCTGTTCCTGAACGCATCCGACCTTCACGTCGCCGTGAACACGCCGCCGATGTTCCGCGTGGATGGCACGCTTGGGCCGCGCAGCATCACGACGCCGTGGAGCCGGGAGAAGGTCACCACCGCTTTGCGCAGCATCCTGACCGAGGCCCAGCTGGCGCGCTTCGACGAAGAGCTCGAACTGGACATCGCGTACACAATCTCGGCAAACGCCCGATTCCGCGTCAACATGTACCAGCAGCGCGGAGCGATCGGAGCCGCCTTCCGACTGATTCCCACGGAGATCAAGACCCTCGTAGACCTGGGCGTCCCCGAGACGGTGTCGCAGTTCGCGACCCTGCCCCGTGGACTCGTGCTGGTGACGGGC
>DATAXD010000006.1:0-47301 GCA_036266835.1 Galbitalea sp.
AAACGAGAACGGCAGGATCACCGCAAGCGCATTGCCGATGAGGCCGACCGTGTTCAGCTCGAGAAAGATCGGCAGCACAAGCGCGGTGTTCGGGATCAACATGACGACGAGTGTCACGACGAGCAAACCTCGCCGGAAACGGAAGTCAGTGAGTGCCAGAGCAAAGCCCGCCGGAATGCTGACGACGAGCACGATTACCAGTGCCGCGAACGCGTACAACGTGGAGTTTCCGAGCCACCCGACAATCGCACTCTGCTGGAAACCGAACAGGGCGTTCCAGTTTGCGACAAACGAGTTCCAGTTTCCAAGGGCGAATGGCGCAGCGGTAAGGAGTTCGTGCGGGGATTTCCCGGTGGCGATAATCAGCCAAACGATCGGAACTCCGAAAAAGAAGGCAAACGCGAGCAGTACCAGCACTGCCACGCCCCTGGCGCCAAGGGCAATCGGGTCGAGGCGCCGACCGGCATCGCGTTCGAGCCGGGAGATCTGGGGTGTCGTCATCACTGTTCCCTTTCGAACAGGCCGCCGCGAGCGACGAAGAAGGTGGACAGCAGCAACGAAACGAGGAGCAACAGGATTGACAGGGCCGCAGAGCCATTGAAGTTGTTCTGCTGGAACGCGTAGAGATAACCAAGCTGGTTGAGCGAGTAGTCGTTGCCAACCACGCCAATGCTCGCCTGTGATACCAGCTGGGGCTCGACGAAGAGTTGGGTACCTGCGGCAACCGACAGGATGACCATGTAGGTGATCCATTTGCGCATCATCGGGAGCTGGATATGAATGGCCGTCTCGATCGCATTCGCCCCGTCGATTCTCGCGGCCTCCATAATGTCCGTGCTGATGTTGTTGAGAGCTCCGTACATGATCACGATCCAGCCGCCAGCTCCGGTCCAAAAGGCAATGATCGAGAAAACTACAGGCAGGTTCGCCGGGGAGATCGTCTGAACGAAGGTATGCAGGCCGAGGGCATTGAGTAGGAAGCCAACAGGGCTGGCGACAGGATCGAGCACGAAGATCCACAACACGACGCTGGCCGCGCCGGCCAACGCACCGGGAATATAGAAGATGAACCTTGCTGCGCTGCTAAGCCAGCGCGACCGGATCGAGTGCACGATGAGTGCGAGGACTACGACGAGCACAACCAGCACGACGATCCAGATAACGAGATACGACCCAACGTGGATGATCGCCGGCACGAATCGGTAGTCGCCCATCACCTGAGCGAAGTTTGCAAGCCCCGCAAATCCGCCGTCCGCTGTGGTCAGCGACAGGTACAGGGCGTACAGCGCCGGACCAATGCCGAAGGCTATGAGAAGGAGTGCGTAACCCGAAACGAAGAAGTACCCGACGCGAGTTCGCGTTGGACTCACCCGGTGCGGCCGTGGCCGACTCTGTCGCGAAACAGAGCCGGCCACGGTTGTTGGAGCAGAGATCACTTCGATGTCACCTTGTATCCGAGCGTTTGAGCCTGGTTCGAGATCGCGGTTCCCCACTCAGGAAGCAGGTCCACCACCTTCTTACCAGCCGCTACCTCGGGGATGATCGTCTTCGACCAGATTGCTTCCTGGCTGAACTGACCGGCACCCCAGCCCGACCACACGACACTCGCGGCCGCGGTGAGTGCGCTCAGCGACGTGACGTAGTAGCCGCTCGTCTCCTGCGCAGCGAGCCACTGCTTCTGTGCACTGGAGTACGCCGGCAGGCCGGGGGCGAGCTTGGCCTGGTAGTTCGGGGCGGTCGTCACGAATTCGACGAACTTCTTCGCCTCGGCCAGGTTCTTTGAGTGGCTGGACACAAACCAGGTCGCGCCACCCACATCACCGGTCGCGGGGGCCTCGGAGCCCCACGTGAGCGGCGCGGCCACGCCGATTTGGCCAGCCGGTACGTTGAGCGAGGTCTTCGAGTCGAAGATAGCCCCACCCAGCCATGCCGGACCGGGCGTCATGAGAACCTTGCCCGTGTACTTCTTCACGAAGTCAGGGGAGAACAGGCTGTCCTGCGTCAGCGTGCCGTTTGCGGTAAGCGTGTCCATGAGATCAGCGCCACGCTTGCAGTTCGCTGAAGTCGTGTTCACCGTGACAGCGCGCGGACCGGTGATGTCATTGGCCTGGCACTTGGCGCCCCACATGTAGATTTCGGGGCCCTCGAAGCTGTCGCCTACCGAACCCACGATGTAGCCGGGGTGATCCTTGGCGAGTTGGACACCGAGCGCCTCGTACTGCTCCCAGGTGGTCGGCACGGTGTACCCGAACTGAGTGAACAGGGTCTGGTTGTACCACAACACGTTGGGTGCAAGGTCGTTCCGGAGGCAGTAGACATGACCGTTGACGGTGCAGGGGTTCAGCGAACTCGGGGTGAATCCAGCAAGAGTTGCCTTGCTGACGTAACCCTGATCGAGCACCGCCGCAAATGCCTGCGTCTTACCATCCTTCTGGCTGGCCCACGACGCATCGTTGTCCTGGCTGGAGAACACGACATCCGGCCAGCCGCTGCCCGCCTTGTCGAACAGGTCCATCTTCGTCTGGAACGAGTTTGTTCCGTTCGCACTGCCGTCGTACGTAACGATCTTGATCTTGTCCTTCGGATACGCAGTTTCGAACGCCTTGGCGGCGGGGACGCGCGTGGCGTCGACCCACACCGTGATGGCACCCTTGCCCTGCTTGGCCTCGGTGAAGCCAAAGCTCGAGGATCCTCCACCGGATCCGCCAGAACATGCGGCGAGGATCAGGGCGATCGCTGCCGCGGAGGCTACTGCCGCTATCGTGCGAACCTTTCGGGTGAAAGATCGCGTCTTGGATTGCTGATGAACCATGGCACTGTCCTTTACTTGGTCGACGTCGTTGACGACTGGGGGCCTGCCGGGAATGCAGGGTTGTGAAAGTACATCATACATGTGACGTATGCTGCAATAGGCACTTTTCAATCCGGTGTGGCGGGTGAAATAAGGCACAATGGGTCGCAGCGTGAAATTCATCAGATCAATTTGAGGAGCACCGTCAGTGTTGACAGCGAGCTACACGGGAGACCGCACGATCACGGTTGCCGAGGCGGCCCAGCGACCGCCCTCAAGCGGCGAGGTACAAGTTCGAGTTGCCTACACCGGTCTCTGCGGCACCGACCTGCACATTCTCCACGGCAACATGGATGCCCGCGTGAAGACTCCGCTGGTCTTCGGGCATGAGATGAGCGGCACGATCGCTGCCGTCGGCGAGGGAGTGTCCGGATGGGCCGTCGGGGACGCCGTCACCGTGATGCCGCTGGACTGGGACGGTACCTGCCCGGCCTGCCTGGCCGGCAACCAGCACATCTGCCAGAACCTGAACTTCATCGGCATCGACTCGCCCGGTTCGCTTCAGGCACTGTGGAACGTTCGCGCGGAATTTCTGGTCGCTCTGCCCGCGGGGCTCCGCCTCGACCACGCGGCGCTCGTGGAACCAACAGCGGTCGCGGTTCATGATGTGAGGCGCGGCGGTGTCGGCGATGGTGACCGGGTGGTCGTCATCGGTGGCGGGCCCATTGGCGTCCTGATCGCGACCGTCGCACGTGAATTCGGTGGCGATGTCGTCGTGATCGAGCTCGACCCGAACCGGCGCGCCCAGATCGGCGAGCTCGGATTCCAGACCCTGGACCCACGCGAGGTCGACCAGGTCGCCTGGGTGACGGAATGGACCGGCGGCGCCGGTGCGGACGTCGTGTTCGAGGTCTCGGGCGCTGCGGCGGCCGTGCTCGGCGCAACCGACCTGGCCAAAGTGCGCGGGACGCTCGTCGTCGTCGCGATTCATCCGACTCCCCGCGAGATCAACCTTCAGCGCGTGTTCTGGCGCGAGCTCAGCATCCTCGGAGCACGGGTATACCAGCGCACGGACTTCGAGAAGGCCGTCGAGTTGCTCGCGCAAAGCGTCATCCCGGCAGACCTCCTGATCACCAAAATCGTGCCGCTGTCGGAGACGCAGGCCGCGTTCACCGATCTCGAGAACGGTCTCGCAATGAAGATCCTGGTCGACGTGCAGGCGCTCTCGTGACGGGGCTTTTCGACCTGTCCGGCCGGCTCGCCGTCGTTACCGGCGCGCGACGTGGAATCGGGTTCGCCATGGCGGACGCGCTTGCCGAAGCCGGTGCGGACGTCATCGGCGTCAGCGCCAGTCTCGAGGAGTCCGGGAGCGCAATCGAGAAAGCGGTTCGTGCGCACGGGCGTGACTTCACCGGGATCTCCTGCGATTTTGCCGATCGGGAGGCGGTCACGGCTCTGGGCCGGCGCCTCGCCGAGCTGCCCGTCGACATCCTCGTCAACAACGCGGGAACGATCGAACGGGCGCCGGCCGCGGTGCATCCGCTGGAGCTGTGGGACCGCGTGATCGAGGTCGACCTGTCGAGCCAGTTCGTGCTTACCCAGGCCATCGCGAACACGATGATCGAGCGCGGTCACGGCAAGATCATCTTCACGGCGTCGCTCTTAAGTTTTCAGGGCGGCATCAACGTGCCCGGATATGCGGCCGCCAAGTCGGGGGTCGCCGGACTCACCAAGGCCCTGTCCAACGAATGGGCGAGCAAGGGGATCACGGTCAACGCGATCGCGCCGGGCTACATCGCCACCGACAATACGCAGGCTCTTCAGGATGATCCCGATCGCTCACGGGCGATCCTGGAGCGCATTCCGGCGGGCCGTTGGGGCGATGCCCGCGATCTCGGCGGAGCGACCGTGTTTCTCGCGTCTGCGGCATCCGACTACGTTTCGGGTATCACGCTGCCCGTCGACGGTGGTTGGCTGGGCAGATGAACGCGAGTGGGACGAACGGGGCGCTCGATTCGCTGGCCGCGATCCGGATCATTCCGGTGGTCGTGATCGACGATGCAGCGAAGGCACCGGATGTGGCTGCGGCGCTTGTCGAGGGGGGAATCGGGTGTGCCGAGATTACCCTGCGAACGCCGGATGGCCTTGCGGCGATCAAAGCGACCGCTGGCGTCGGGGATTTCGTCGTCGGAGCCGGAACTGTGCTCTCGGCTGAACAGGTCGAAGCGTGCGTGGATGCCGGCGCCCGGTTCATCGTGAGCCCCGGCTTCGACGACGATGTGGTCGCTGCGGCACAGGCGCACGGGATTGATGTGCTGCCCGGCGTCGCCACGGCCTCAGAGATCCAGCGCGCAGTTCGGGCGGGACTGGAGGTCGTCAAGTTTTTCCCTGCGGACCGGCTCGGCGGCCTTTCCACCATTGCCGCGCTCGCGGCGCCGTTCACGAACGTGCGCTTCGTGCCGAGCGGCGGGGTGAGCCCTGGCAACGCGCGGGAATACCTCGAGCATCCGGCCATCCACTCGATTAGCGGAAGCTGGATGGCCAGCCGTGCCACCATCGCCGCCGGCGACTTCGAATCGATTGCTCGGCTGGCGCGCGAAGCCGTGGCGC
The DNA here is from genome assembly GCA_036266835.1 of Galbitalea sp. Taxonomy (GTDB): domain Bacteria; phylum Actinomycetota; class Actinomycetes; order Actinomycetales; family Microbacteriaceae; genus Galbitalea. Next base: position 5,402 of record DATAXD010000006.1, read on the forward strand.
TGACGCGGCCATGAAGCCCGTCGTCACCCTCGGCGAGACGATGGGGCTCTTCCGCGCCGTCACGCCGGGACCGCTCTCCCAGGTGACCGAATTCGAGCTCGGCTTTGGGGGAGCCGACAGCAACGTCGCCATCGGCCTCGCACGCCTTGGCACGCCGGTCCGCTGGGTCGGTCGGGTCGGGTCGGACGGCATCGGCGACCGCATCATCCGGGAACTGGAGGCAGAGGGCGTCGACGTCGTGGCTATCACGGATCCCTCCGCCCCGACGGGCCTGATGATCAAGGAACAGGGCACGTCGGACGCGCGCCCGGTCATTTACTACCGAACCAACAGCGCGGGCAGTCGTCTCACGCCAGACGATGTCGCGACCGCCGACATCGAGCATGCCGCGCTGCTCCACGTGACCGGCATCACGCCGGCCCTCTCCGAGACCGCGCACGACGCCGTCCTCAGCGCCATCCGCGTCGCCGAGGCGGCTGGCGTGCCGATCTCGTTCGACGTCAATCACCGCGGATCTCTTTGGCGGGATCGCGACCACGCCAGCGTGTACCGGGAGCTCGCGAGCGCCGCCGACATCGTGTTCGCCGGCGACGACGAGGCGCGCATCCTTGTTCCCGACGCCGGCTCTCCCGCCGAGCAGTCGACCGCCATCGCCGCAGCCGGGCCCAGCCAGGTGATCATCAAGCTCGGCGCGCGTGGCTGCGTCGCCCACATCGATGGCGTCGACTACACACAGGCGGCGCTGTCGATCACCCCTATCGATACCGTCGGGGCCGGCGATGCGTTCGTCGCGGGCTACCTCGCCGAACTCATCTCCGGTTCGTCGCCGGCGGAACGACTGCGAACGGCAGCGGCCGTCGGCGCGTACGCCTGCCTGCACATCGGCGATTGGGAAGGCTTCCCCACGCGAGCCGAACTCGCGCGGCTAGAGGCCAATGCGGTCGACTAGTCCCGACCATGGTTATGCGGTCGACCCCAGGTAAGGACCGCACGCCAGCCTGTAGAGCGGATCCGTAGGCTCCTGATCACTGACGTGCGGCCGCCCAGAGGAGTCCGTCGGTCGCGGGACTTGTTCACGCGCAATATAGCACTGCACAGACCGATCGGTACGGCTGACGCTCCAATGTGCTGGCGGATTGGCGCACCGCTAACGCGAGGGGCCCGCGACTGGTATGTCGCGGGCCCCTCGTTTCGTTGCGTGAAGCAGCTAGTCGATCACGTGGCCGGCGAGGTCTTCGGCCTCGGTGTCCGGCACCTCGAGCGCGTCGGCCTGAGAGTCGGCCAGGGCCCGCTCCGACTTCAGGTCGAGGCTGCGGCTGAGGATCCAGTAGAGCAGTGCCGACACCGGAAGCCCGATGAACAGCGAGATGTCGACGCCGTTCATGGCCTGGGAGACAAATCCGACCCACAGTCCCGGAATGTGGAAGAACGGGATCATGGCTGCGAAACCAACCAGGTACGACACGATTCCCCGCCAGCCCCAACGGCCGTAAATGCCACGGGGCTTGAAGATCTCCGAAATCGCGTAGTGACCCTTTCGCACGATGAAGTAGTCCGTCAGGTTGACCGCGGTCCACGGGATGAAGAAGTACAGCACGAGCTCCAGGAAGTTGAAGAAGTACCCCTCGAAGCTTCCCGTCACGAAGATTGCCAGTACGCCCGAGATCACCGAAATGATGACAATAGTGACGACTCGGATGCTTAGGGTCGCCTTCACCTTCTTAAAGCTGTCCACCGACGAAATGAGTGTCAGGGAACCTCCGTAGACATTCAGGATGAGCACCGCGATGAGTCCGAACGCGAAGATCAGAAGCGCGATCGTACCGAAGCCGGGGAACAGATCGTCCGACACCTTCTGGATGCCGGCAACCGGGTCATCCGCGTTGAAGCCCTTGATCACTGCGGCGAGGTATGCACCCAGCCACATGATCCAGGCGCCGCCGACCGCGCTGCCCCAGAAGGTCCAGCGGAACGTGCGGCTCGTCGAGGTCGTCGACGGCAGGTAACGGGAATAGTCCGACACGTAGATCGCCCACGAGATCTGGTAGCCAGCCGCAACACCCAGCTGCGCGAAGAACGCGAGCGGCGAGAAGTTGCCGAGGTCGAACGCTCCGGCGGGGATCGGCAGGTGAACGAACGCCGAGATCGTCACGAGCGCCATGATCAGGATGGTGGCGTACACGAGGTACCGCTCCATCCGATGGATGAGGTCGTACCCGTAGAGGGCGATGAAGGCACCGACGATGGTGACGATGATCATCCAGATCGCGTTCCACCCGAACGTGGGAGGCGTGTGCACGGCATCACCGAGTGACTCACCCGCGAGCGCCGTGTTGAACACGTTGAACCCCGCGTACTGCAGGAACGCGAAGAGCCAGACCAGCAGTGCACCGATGTAGCCAAACTGCGGTCGCGACTGAACCATCTGCGGAATTCCGAGCTTCGGGCCCTGCGAAGAGTGCGCGGCCATGAAGAAGGTACCGATGATGAGTCCCACCGCGATCGCGATGATCGACCAGATCAGGTTGCCTCCGAGCGCGAAGCTCGTGGTCCCGACCGCAAGGGTCGCGATCTGCGCGTTGCTCATGAACCACAGCGGGCCGATATGCCAGACCTTGCCGTGGCGTTCGGCCTTGGGCACGTAGTCGATGGATCGGACTTCCAGGCCGCCGGAGCGTTCCTGGGTCTTGGTAGAACTCACTTATTTCTCCTTTGAAACAACGAGACGGGTGAATCAGGGTTGTGGTGCTGTGACGGCCCCGTAAAGCTCGGGCCGTCGGTCTCCGAACATGTCAACCAGTTCGGAGAGGCTCTTGTCGTGCGATCGGGTGAGATCCAGGTCGGCGGATGCGATGCCATGCTCATCGACGTTGGCGACGATCCAGCCGCTCTCGTTGACGATGGCACTGGCTGCATTCCAGTCCTGCCCGCGCTCGAGGCCGGTGCGATCGCACGCGGCGATTCCCACCCGGTTGCTGTACGCCGCGGCCATCGCTGCGGTCAGCTCGGGGATGCGCTCGCCCGCTGGTACGGATTCCAGCGGCCAGTTCGTTGGGGCGACCAGCAACTCCGCGCCGCCGAGCGCGAGCGTGCGGGGCATCTCGGGGAATTCGAGGTCGAAGCAGATGAGGATGCCCAGCTTTCCGACCGAGGTGTCGACGACCGGTGGCGGAGTCGAACCCGGCGTGAAGACCAGCTTCTCCTTATCCCACAGGTGGATTTTTCGGTACACCGCGAGCACACCGGTGCCGTCCACGACCGCCGCGCTGTTGTACACGAGACCGTCGTCGCCCAGCTCGGCGAACCCACCGACCACGACAGCACCCGCCTCGCGCACGGCATCCGACCACGCTCCGAAAACCGGATGCGCCGGAGTGATCGCGACCTCGCGGGCCTCGTCGGTCGAGGCGAACATGTAACCGGAGAGCGCGAGCTCGGGAACGACGACGAGGTTCGCTCCGTTGGCAACACTGTCGTTAATCGCGTCGAGCGTCAGCCGGATATTCGCATCGAGATCGCCGAGCACTGGTGCCAGCTGGCGGCAAACGATGCGGGTCACGGTGCTCTTTCGATGGACGGGGGACTGTCGCGACGCGGCGAGACAGACGGTCAAGTTTGGCAGAGAGTTGACGCGCGCACCAGCTTTTCCGCAAGCGTTTACATGAGTAAACCCCGGATAATTTTCAGCGGTGCCAACGAGCCCGAAACGGCACTTCAGCTGGCGCGGAAGGTGTTCTCGATGAACCCGATGCCCTCGATTTCGCTGCGCAGGATGTCGGTTGGACCGATGAAACGTTTGGGCGTCCGGGCGTTGCCAACACCGGAGGGAGTCCCGGTGAAGATGACATCCCCTGGGTAGAGCGCGAGTACCGACGACAGCCTTTCGATGAGCACCGGGACCGAGTAGATCATCTCCGAGGTGCGGCTCGATTGCATCAGCTCGCCGGACAGAGTCGAGGAGATCGCGAGGTCATCCGGATTGGCGAAATCGCCTCTCGCCACGACCCACGGTCCCATCGGACCGAAACCGGTGTGCGACTTCGCGAGACTGTACTGCGGCCGCGCTCCCGCGTTCTGGGCCTCTCGTTCCGACAGGTCCTGGCCAATCGTCAGACCGGCAACGTAATTCCAGGCATCGGAAGCTGCAACGTTCTCGGCGCGGCGCCCGAGCACCACGACGAGTTCGACCTCCCAGTCGACCGATCCCGGCGGAAGCGCTACCTCCGCAAACGGCCCGGTGAGGCTGCTCGGAAACTTCGTGAATGTGATCGGGATGGAGTCGGCCGGATAGCCCGCCTCGTTGGCGTGCTCGCGATAGTTCACGCCGATGGCGAAGACCTGCTGCGGTCGAGGTACCGGAGGTCCGAGATCCGAACGCTCGAAGCTCGCGCCGGCCGTGGGCGCGGAGGATGCCCACGCCAAAAACCCGTCCCAGTGTGCATACAGGCCCTGCGGGTCCGGTCCGAATTGTCCGTCGGAAGCCTCGGCTATATCGACGGCGCGGTCCATGCCATCCGCCGCGGAGAAGACGAGAACGGCTCGTCCCGACAGGTTTGCGATTCTCATTTGGAAGCTCCTTGGGGGTTCGCTGCCGACAATACCTCCGCAGCGGCTCCGCGAATGCTGCCGCATCCTGCTCGCGGCGAGCACGTCGCTAGGGTGGAGACCATATCCAACCCACGATGAGGCGGGAATCCGTTTGGCGCGAGCTGCTTACCCGCTGGCCGGGCAACGAGCCTGGAGCCGACGTCGCGCGCGTGCCGGATCGCTTCTGCTCTCGATCGGCGCAACGGTATGCGTGCTGGCGTTCTGCGTGTCTGCCACGGTCGGATTCCTCGCGGATGCCGCGGAATCCGGAATCCGCTCGACCCTCGCGTCGGTGCCGGCCTCGGACGCCTCTGTCACGCTGCGCGCTCCGCTCGCGCACGACGCGAGCGCGCAGGATGCCGGGGTTCGCGCCGTCATCGCGACCGTGTTCGAGGGCGCACCGCTGAAAGTAGCAAGGACCGTGTCGGCCGGCGGATCGGATGTGGTGCGCTGGACGATTGCACCCGTCGCGCAACGAACGACCGTCGCCGACCTCGCGCGCCTTCGCCACGGAGACGCAGGCATCGAGGCCGCGGTCACGAAGTCCCGTGCGGCGCGATCGCCCGGCGTCGGGCTGTCCGGCCACGGCGCGACGACCATCACCACGCTCGTACGCGCCGTCGGCGCCCAGCAGACGATCGAGCCGATTCCCATCACAGCCCTTGTCCTCGCTGGAATTGTTGCCCTGCTGCTTGCGCGGAGCCTGCTCACCGACTCTCGGCAAAACGAGACCCGACTCCTGCGGTCGCGTGGCGCGTCGGGTCGCACGGTGACGGCCCTCGACGCTCGCGAATCGCTCGTCGTATGTGCGATCGGGACCATTGCTGGCTCCTCAGTCGCGCAGGCCGGGTTGCTGTACCTGTTCGGCATCGTGCCGGCGCTGCCCGAGCTCGTAATTCCACCGGTGGCCGTCTTCGTCATCGCCTTCGCCATCACCCTGACTGTTGCGGGTCTCGCGGCTCGATCGGCATCCGGCGCACCGCGATCCGAGTCCGGCCGCCGCCGCGCCGCGGCTCCCCTCACGATCACCGGGTTCGGGGTTCTCGTTGTGGTGATCGCGCTCTGGCGGTTTGAGCAGAGCGGGACGGATGGCGCGTCCTTCGACTCGGATCCGAGCGCGGCACTTGCTCCCGGTGCGCTGCTCTGCGCCGCGGTCCTGCTCTGTCTGCTCCTCGCCGGGCAGCTGACAGGACGGATCGAGGCTGTCCTGCGGCATCGCGCGACCGTGGCAGTGTTCCCGGTGAGATCGGTGAACCGCCACATCGCGATCATCGTTGGCCCGACGGCTCTGCTCGCCATCGCGCTGGCTATTGCCACAGTCACCGGCGCGTACGGGGGAACCTGGCAACGATTCGCGACCGATTCCCAGCAACTGACGACTGGCGGCGATCTCCGCGCAACGGTGGATGTGGACCCGCTGGTGAACGACGCTGGTGACCCGGTGGGGCTCGATGACTTCGCGGCAATACCCGGCGTCGACCGCGCCGCGCTCGCTGCTTGGCAGTCGGACACTTTCGGCGACATCCCGGTTTCGCTGGTCGCGGTCGCGGCGACGCAACTGCCCCACCTCATCCGTGCCGACTCGACGGTGGCCAACCCGACCCAGCTGGCCGACCAGCTCGGCTCAGCCACGACGGTCGGTCTCGCGCTGCCCGCGCACGCATCCGCGCTCACCGTCACTATCGAAGCGAGCGGCACGACCGCGCATCCCTCTGCCGACAGCGTGCAGACCACCCTCTGGCTCGGGGATGCGCGCGGCGAGTTGATCACCGCGAACCTCCGGTCGGTGCCGCTTGCGGCCACGGCGGGGAAGTCGCTCACGGCACCACTCCCCACATCGGGCGGGCCATGGGTCATCGAGGCGATCGACGCGAGCGTCGACGCAACCGACGCGATCTCCCAGTTTCGGTTCCGGATCGCCGCGCTGAGTGCTCGAACCCCGTCCGGGGTGCACTCCGTTGGGATCCCGCCGTCATCGAAGTGGACTCCGCGCGACGGCGTGTTCGGCGATGGCACCGACACCGCGAGTGGTTCTGGCACGATCGGGTTCGACCGCACCACTTTTGTCCCGAGCGGGGCGGGAAGCTCGGGCGTTCGAATAATGCCGTCCGACACCGGCCGCGTCGCGGTGGTGCTCAGTCGCTCCTTCGCGACCGCCACCGGGCTGGTCGTCGGAAGCAAGGTATCCGTTGCCGGGCAGTGGGCATCGTTCGATGGGATCGTGACCGGCATCGTCGCGGGTGTTCCCGGCGTCGCATCCGGTGACTCCATGATCGCGAGCCTCCCCGCCCTCGATCGGGGCTGGCTGGAAACCTCAGAACAGATCCCGAGCGCCGACGAAGTATGGATGTCGTCCGCGGATCCGGCCTCAGCCGGGAGACGGATCCAGGCGGTTATGCCGAGCGCGCAGGTAAGACTCGCGGGCGCAGCAAGCGGTGGCGACATTGTGAACAGCGCCACGACGGCGCTCTGGATCGGCACAATCGGTGCGAGCGCGTTCGCGGTAATCGCCCTCGTCGCCGCGGTCATCGCCCTGCTACGTCGTCGCGCGGTCGAGACGCGGGCACTGCGTGCGATGGGCCTCGACGCGCGACGCCAGTCGTCCCTGCGTCGACGCGAACTCTGGGTCGTCTCCACTGTCGCCCTGGCCAGCGGACTGGTGTCTGGTGCGTCGGTGTCGGCGCTGGTCACGGCGACAATGGCACGACTATCCACTCCGGATGCGCCAGCGGCCCTGCCGCTTCGGCTCGAACTCGATCCCGTGCCGCTCGCCGTCACGGCCGGATTGCTGGTCATCGCCTTAGTATTCAGTGGGCTCGGGTACGGTGCCGCAGTAGGTCGCCAGGCGAGAGGACGGCCGTGAACGCGCGTCTGACAGGTGCGCGCCTGGTGGCTCGCGGCATCGTCGAATCCATCGGGAGTCTGGTGATCGTCGCGGTGATTTCCGCGATCGTCGCGGCAATGGCTGTTGCCGGCCTCGCGGAGCAGGCGAACATCCTGCAGCAGGATCTGCACTACCGACTCGGCACGACCAGTCCGGAAGTCCGCGATCTTCAGTCGTCGACTACGGTGTCGTACTTCACGGACGCCGGCATCCCGGTCTCGGTTGCCGGGACTGTCAAGAAACTGCCGAAGTTCCTCGCATCCGTGCGAGCGAGTATGCCGTCGGCGCTGCGCAACATCACCAGCGCCGGTCGCTATGTCGGCCGCGATGCCGGGACGGGCAACGGAATTCGCGCCTCCGGACCACCGACTCAGCCTCCGGATCGGAACTACAGCTATTCAATTGAGGCCGATCCCGACCTGCGATTGGATGCCGTGCTCGTAGCCGGCTCGTGGCCCGGCCGCGTGAGAACAGACGAGTCGCTGTCACCCATTCAGCTCGTCACGACGGTGAGCGCCGCGAAAACGCTTGACTGGAAGATCGGCCAGGTGCAGGCAATGGCACTGGACGGGTCGCAGGTAACGCAGCCTGTTGTTCTGGTCGGAACGATCCGACCCCGCGATGCGGACTCCGATTATTGGCAGGTAGATCCCACGCGCGCCCACGCTGGGTCAATCACCTCCACCGACGGCGACACAATCAGCTACTTCGGAACCGTATGGATGGACGCCGCGACGTGGCCGGTGGTCTCGGGCGAGTTCAGCGGTCAGTCGATCACGACCTGGTTTCCGGTGACTAGCAGCGGACTGCGGTTCGACCAGGTCTCCGCCCTCGGCGGGGACATCCAGCGCTTCGTCTCGAAGCCGCGAACCGTTGGCCGCGGCTCGGCGAACATCCAGGTGCGGTACATCGCGAGCCTCGATGACCTCCTCGAAAGCTATGTCGCCAGGGCCGGCGCGGGAACCGCGGTGCTGGATGTTGTGGAGGCCGGCCCGATCGGCACCGGTGCCGCGCTGCTGCTGCTCGCAGTGCTGTCGGTGGTCGATCGACGCCGCCGGATCACCGACCTCCTGCGGTCGCGGGGGGCGTCTTCCCGACGGTTCCGTTTCGAAATGGCCACACACATCGCGGCGGCGACAATCCCCGGCGCGATCATCGGGGGCGGCATCGCGGTATGGGCGACGGGTGGAGCGCTCGGCATCGCGCCGCTCGCGGCCGCTGCGACCGTCGCCGTGCTTCCCCCGCTCTTCGCGGCAGGTGCGAGCGGGGCGGCGCCCGTCGTTCTCGCTCGTGGAGGGGTCGCCAAACCCAGCCGGTGGCGCTGGGTCAGCGACACCATCCTGATCCTGCTTGCGGTCCTCGCGATCTTCGTTCTTCTGCAGCGGGGGTTGACGACGTCGACCGGACTCGGCCCCGATCCACTGCTCACCGCGCTCCCCTTGGTAGTGTCTGCGGCCGCTTGTGCCGTCGTGCTCCGCATCGTTCCTTTTGCCCTGCGCGGCCTCGGCCGAGCGATTCGACGCGGCCGCGGAGTGGTCGGGCTGGTTGGCCGCGCGAACTCCGCGCGCGCTGGGGCACGATTCCTGCCGGTCTTCGCCGTCCTCACCGGCCTAAGTGTCTCGATCTTCGCCTCGTCGATCCTGACGACGGAACAGACGGGCATCCGGGCCGCCGCGGTCGAACAGGCGGGCGCGGACATCAGCATTTCCGGCTCGCCGATATCCGAAGCGACCGTCTCAAGGCTTCGTGCCCTGCGCGGCATAGAGAACCTCGCCGCAATCCACTCGAGGGGCGGTGCTCTGATCGAAGGGCAGAGCCAGACCATCGCGATCTATACCGTGAACGCGAGCGATCTCGTTGCGGTCGAGGGCGTGCTGCCGGCCGATCAGCAACTGTTCGGGAAGCTCGGCACCCGGATGAGCGGCCGGCCGGTTGTCTACGGTGGCGGGTTCGCGAGCCCGCTGCACTCCGTTTCCAGGTTTTCGGACTCCAGCGCTTCGGCAATCGCGACAATCAAAGTCACGCGGACGCCACCGAAGTTCATTGGCGCCGTGCCCTGGCTGCTGATGGACAGCTCCGCGGCTCCGAAGGATCTTCACCTCGCCAGCCAGGTCAGCGCCGTCCTCATCAGGGTGTCGTCGGGCACCGATCAGGTTGCCCTCCAACAGCGGATCGCGCGGATCTCCGGCCCGAGCGAAACGGTGCAGGTGGCCAATACCCAGGTGCGAACACTCACCGAGGCGCCGCTGGTCGCGGGTCTCGAGTTTTTGATGGGGGCGGCAATCGTCCTGTCGTTCATCCTGTGCGTACTGGCGCTGATGCTCGCACTCATCACCGGTGCTCGCGAACGAAACCAGGTTCTCGGACGGCTTCGGGCGCTGGGGTTCTCGCGACGGCAAGCGACCGGTCTCGTCGGTTGGGAGATCGGCCCGATGACTCTGCTCGGAGTTGTGGTGGGGGTCGTTACCGGCCTCGGACTGCCGTTGGTGTTTCTTTCGGTAGTGAATCTGACAACGTTCATCGGGTCGACCCAGCCCCCCGAGTTCGAAACCAACCCCGTGCTCATCGGGGTCATCGTTCTCGCTTTCGCGCTCAGCGCGCTTGTCGCGGTTTTCGCGACGGCCGCCTTGTCTGCACGCGCCGCAACTTCGGTAACACTTCGGGAAGCAGGAGACTAGTGGCCACCATGAGCGAACAGCGAGACAGTGCGGCGAGGACCGCCGCCGTCGCATCGGACGCGACGATCAGCTGCACCGACCTTGTGCGCATCTACTCGTCCGAAGGCGTCGAGGTGCAGGCACTGCAGGGCCTCAACCTCAGCATCGCAAACGGCGAACTCGTCGCAATTGTCGGCGCATCCGGGTCGGGTAAGTCCACGTTGCTGGGCATCCTGTCGGGTCTGGATCGACCAACGGCGGGATCAGCGACGGTCGCCGGCCGACGCCTCGGTTCGCTGACCAGAAAGGAACGCACCGACTACCTCCTGTTCGGCGTCGGATTCGTGTGGCAGCAGACCGGGCGGAATCTGCTGCCCTATCTCGACACCGCCGAGAACGTCGCGGTTCCGATGCTGCTGGCTGGCACTGGGGCGAGTGATCGACAGCGCCGAGTTGGCGAGCTTCTCGACCTCCTCGAAATCTCCCACGCGGCACATCGGCGACCCGCCGACATGTCCGGTGGCGAACTCCAGCGCGTGGCGATTGCGATAGCGCTGGCGAATTCCCCCCGCGTTCTGCTCGCCGACGAACCGACCGGCGAACTGGACGAGGCGACATCGGTGCAGGTGCTCGAGTCGATGCGGGCGGTGAACCGGGAGCTGGGAACGACGACCCTGATCGTCACGCACGACGCGACCGTCTCCGAGCATGTCGGACGAACGGTGCAGATCCGTGACGGCCGTACCTCCACCGAGGTTTTGCGGCAATCGGCAAGCGGCAGCTTCACCGATCCGCACGTCGCCGCGGAGTCGTTCACGGTGATCGATTCGCTCGGCCGACTTCAGCTTCCCGCAGAATATGTTGAGGACCTCGCCCTCCGCGACCGGGTGCGGCTTTCGCTCGAATCCGATCACGTCGGTGTCTACCCCGGCGCGGTCCGTTCCCTCCCGGCCGTGTCCGCAGCAGCCGCCGAGGAGGCGCAGGACGATGACTGATCCGAGTCTGCTGCGGGCGGTTTCGTTGACGAAGGTCTACGGCGCGGCTGGCGGCGCCGTGACCGCGTTGCGGGATGTCAGCCTCGAGCTGCACCCTGCCGAACTGCTGGTGATCCGGGGTCGATCCGGCGCCGGCAAGACCACACTGCTGAGCCTGCTCGGGGGACTTGAAAGACCAACTTCGGGATCGGTGCTGTTCGGCGACCTGGAGGTCTCGAAGGCACCGGAACAGCGACTGGTCGAGGTCCGGCGCAGGGATTTCGGATTCGTGTTCCAGGACTTTGCGCTGATTCCCGTGCTGTCCGCAGCCGAAAACGTCGAGGTTCCGCTGCGGCTCGCCGGCGTCGAGCCGGCGCTGAGGGATGCGAGAGTCGCCGAGCTGATGGACCTGGTCGGGCTGTCGAAGAGTGCCGCCCAGCGGCCCGGGGAGCTGTCCGGCGGCCAGCAACAGCGCGTCGGGATCGCTCGCGCGCTGGCGACGCGTCCTCGGGTGCTCCTGGCGGACGAGCCGACCGGCCAGCTCGACAGTGCCACCGCGGCAACCATGATGGAACTCTTCGAGCGCGCCGTCCGGGCCGAAGGCGTGTCGGCGATCCTCACGACGCACGACGCGTCGCTGATGACTCGCGCCGACCGCATCCTCGAGCTGCGCGACGGGCTGCTCACCCACGGACGTCACCGACTCGGGTAGTCACCCGTCGGCGGGCTGCGCGCCCGCTCACCAGATGCCGGGGATGATTCGCTTTCTTCCCGACGCGAACTGTGCGTATGCTGCGCCGAGCTTCTCGCGCAGCGCCGACTCCTCAACCCGGATGCGGTAGACCAGACCTGCTGTCGGAAGTATCGCTATGACGGCCAGCGACAGCCAGTTGCCAAACGTGAGGCCAAGGCCCACGTACGAGGCGATCAGGCCGGTATAGCTCGGATGACGCAGGAAACGATACGGTCCGCCCGTGACGACTCGCTGGTCGGCAGCGACTCGTACGTCGAAGGTGAATGACGCGCCAAGGGTTCGCACCGCCCACTCGCGCAACGCCGAACCACCCACGATCGCGGCCAGTCCGACGACGAAAACCACCCACCGCACCGCCGGGTTGCTCGCGGCAATTGTGGCGAACTCCAGCTTGGTCGCAAAGATCGCAGAAAGTGCCACACCCACGCCGCCGCTGACGATCACGACGAGCAGTGAACCGCGATCGAAGCGGTCGGAGCGACCGGGGCGCCATCCACCACCCCGAAGCGTGCCACTGCCGGAGTCGAGCTGCACGACGGCAAAGATGATGATCACGACGACGAAGGCGATACCGGCGCCAAGGTTCGTGAACGGTAGTGGTCGCATGCGTCGAGCACCTCCTTCGCTCAATCCTCTCGCGCCGATTGGACAAACCGCGAAGTCCGCGAACAAACTTGGTTTCGCTGCGTGCAGCAAATAATTGAGCAGAAACAGGCCACCATGTCTCTATCAACCACGGCCGCGATTCCCGGCGGCGCCGAGATCGCACGATCCTGGCTGCTGGTCAACGGGAGCCGTCCTGAGTTGTTCGACCCGTCGCGCGCTTCGCAGGCCGACCAGATGATCATCGACATCGAAGACGCGGTCGATCCCGCCCACAAGCCCGAAGCCCGGGATGGCGTCGCGCAATGGTTGAAGACGTCTGCGCCGACGTGGGTGCGGATCAACGACCGATCCACGCCGTTCTGGTCCGACGACATCGATGCCCTCAAGGGGCTGCCGGGGCTGGCCGGCGTCGTGCTGGCCAAGACCGAGGCGGGCGAGCACGTCACCGAGACGTTCGATCGACTGGGCGGGTCCACGCCCATCCTTGCGCTGGTGGAATCCGCACTCGGCATCGAGGAGGCCGTCACCATCGCCCGAGCGCGAGGCTCCTTCCGCCTCGCCTTCGGCAGCGGCGACTACCGACGCGACACCGGCACCAGCGCGGACGATATGGCGATGGCCTACCCGCGCTCGCGGCTCGTCGTCGCCAGCCGCATCGGATCGCTGCCCGGTCCCATCGACGGCCCCACGGTGGGCAGTGCCCATTCGTTCCTGCGTGAGCAGTCGGCGCACGCGGTCGTGCTCGGGCTCACCGGCAAGCTGTGCCTGGACATCAGCCAGATCCCGGTCATCAACGAGACGATCAGTCCCACCCGATCGGATGTTCGCTGGGCGAAGGACTTCATGGACGAGTTCGAGGCGCGTGACCGTGTGGTCCGCGACGGAAGCGACCTTCCGCGTCTGGGCCGTGCGGAGAAGATCCTGAAACTGGCGGCGGCATTCGGGGTTGAACCGGAGTAGATCGGTCATGCCTGTGCCTGAGCTGACCCGGACGGATGCCCGCCGGATCGCCGTACGCGCGGCCCTCCTCGACGCCCACCGACCGGTCGAGCTCGTGGAGTTGATTGGGTCGCTCGGGATGCTGCGCATCGAGCTCACCGCTGTCGTCGAGCCATCCGCCGAACACATCTTGTGGTCTCGGCTCGGCCGTGACTTCAGGTCGCCCGACATCGACGACGCTGTTGCCGCTGGCCGGCTGTTCGAGCGCGGCTGGATGCTTCGCCCGATGTCCGATCTCGGTCTGTATCTCGCCGGCATGCGATCCTGGCTGGACCGGGCCGGGGCGAGGACCTGGGTCGAGGCGAATGACGCATTCGCGCGCGGCATCCTCGAGCGCATCGAACTGGATGGCCCGCTGACGTCGCGCGAGCTCCCCGATGCCGCCGAGATTCCGTGGCCATCGAGTGGTTGGTCGAACAACCGCAACGTGACAAAGATGCTCGAGTGCCTGCACATGAGCGGACAGTTGGCGGTTGTCGGCCGCGAGGGCCGCCTGCGCGTCTGGGATCTCGCCGAGCGGGTCTACCCGGCGGTCGCCGAAGTTCCCGCGGGCGAAGCGCGCCGCATCCGGAGTGAGCGGCTGCTTGCGGCCTGCGGGATCATGCGCGACAGCATCGCGGTCTCACCACTGGAGCTGCACGGTAACGATCGCGTTGGCGAGAGTGTCACGATCGCCGGAGTGCCAGGGCGGTGGCTGGTCGATCCGTCGCAGCTCGATCGGAGTTTTGAGGGCCGGACCGCCATCCTGTCGCCGTTTGATCGCCTGATGACCGACCCGCAGCGTGTCGCGAGGGTGTTCCAGTTCGACTACACGCTCGAGCTGTACCAGAGGGCCGAGACCCGGCGGTGGGGCCAGTTCGCGCTGCCGATCCTGCACGGCGACCGTCTCGTCGGCAAGGTCGACGCGCGCTCGGACCGCGACAGCGGTCGGTTCGTGGTGCATCGCGTCCACGAAGACGAACCGTTCGATCACGCGACGCGAGCCGCCGTCGACGAAGAACTCGACGGGTTTGCGTCGTGGCTGGGCCTTACCCTCGCGCGCGACTGAGTCGGGCTCTGGCCAGATGCTATATCAGCTACCGTTTCGGGCTGAATCGGCTAGCCTAGTGGGGGACTCACCGTGTGCGAACATTGACCACGGACCTTTCGAAAGGCGGACTGCCAGGTGTCAGCGGAACCCTCTGTTCGGTCGATCTCGGGGCAGACGGTATCGACGGTCGACCTCGTAACGGCCGAGATCCGCCGCGCGATTCTCACTGGCGCGCTCCCGCCCGGCGAGCCGTTTTCGATCCGCGAACTGACTCGACAGCTCGGTGTCAGCCATATTCCGATCCGAGAGGCGCTGCGTCGGCTCGAGGGCCAGGGCCTCATCGTGCTCAAGCAGGCGCAGAGCGCTACGGTCGCCTCGCTGAACACCGAAGACATGGAGTCCATCTACAACCTTCGACTCGCCGTTGAGCCGCAGCTGGCGGCGAAATCGGTGCCGCTGTACTCGCCGGAACACCTCGAGAAGCTTTCCGGGTGGCTGGAGCTGAGCCGGGATCCCGATCCCGAGATCGCCTGGAAGGGGCACCACGACTTCCACGCGGGGCTGGTCTCGCCGGCGGCTTCCGCCTGGGATCTGCGCGTCCTGGACCTGCTGTGGACGGCCGCCGAGCGCTACACGCATCTCGTGTTCGACCCAACGCCGATCACCGAAGAGGAACGGCAACTGCGTTACCAGCGCCACTCGAAACTGCTCGCCAGCGGCGTCGCGCGTGATCCGGGAGCACTTCAGGCCGGACTCGTCGAACACTTCACCTTCAACGAGGACGAGATCAGGGCGCGCATCGACGCTCTGACCGAGATCGCGGCCCGAAAGTCAAAGGATCCGGCCACAACGTAGTCCCGAGAGCGGCCGAGCCAGCGCTATCCGCGCACGATCCTTCCCACGGAATCCGTCGGCCGACGCGAATCGCGCCCGTGACGATCATCGGTCCGCGCGGACGCCACACCGATGAGCTGTGCGATCTGGTAGCCGACGAACTCGCCCATCACGAGACCCGTGACGGTGCGCTTGACACCGTCGATGTCGAGAATGCGGCCGGCGATCCGGTAGAGGTCGTCGGCATCCCGTGCCACAACGTGCACGAGCAGGTCGGCCACTCCGGTGAGTCCGTGCACCTCGAGCACCTCGGGAACTTCGCCCAACGTGGCCGAGACCGCCGCAAGGTTACGCTGCCGCACCGTGGTCATGATGAACGCCTGCATCGGAAAGCCGAGGAATGCGGGATCGATTCTGCGGTCGAATGGTCGCAGTGTCGCGTCGGCGGTGTACCGAGCCAGGCGGGCCCGAACCGTGTTGCGTGCGAGTCCGGTCGCCTCGGCGAGCGCGAGGTTCGTCGCGTCCGGGTGCTTCACCAGCGCTCGCAGGAGCGCGGCGTCGATCTCGTCGGCGGTGCGGTGCGTGTTCATTGTGCTCACTCTCTGACTCGATAAGGCGGACTCGATGACCATTCTGCTCAATATTCGACCGCTATATTGTGCATCGCATCCACAAGTGGTGGCATATCAGGTGGGGTTCCTTCGCCCTGCCGAGAGTCTCGTTCAAAGAGGAATGCCCATGACCAGCACCCCGATCATCCACGCGCCGTCGGATGAGATCGTGGTTTCGGCCGCGACGGACGCGTCGAGCGGCGAGGCGCTGCGAGACATCGAGAGACGAGTGCTCTGGCTCGCAACGTCGATCGTGCACCACGCCAACAAGGTGCGGCCGAACAACTCCGGCATCAAAGTGGGTGGCCATCAGGCGTCCAGCGCGTCGATGGTCACCATCATGACCTCGCTATGGTTCACGCAGCTGCGCGGCGAAGATCGAGTGTCGGTGAAGCCCCACGCGTCGCCCGTGCTCCACGCGATCAACTATCTGCTCGGCAGCCTCGACGAGAAGTACCTCACGACGCTCCGCGAATTCGGTGGCCTTCAGAGTTACCCGTCTCGCGCCAAGGATCCGGATGCGGCCGACTACTCGACCGGCTCGGTAGGCATCGGGGCGACCGCGCCGATCTGGGGCGCAATGTCACGCCGCTACGTCGAGGCAGTTACGAGTGTCAGCAACCGCGGTCGCCAGTACTCACTTCTCGGAGACGCCGAACTCGACGAGGGCGCGATCTGGGAGGCGGTGCTCGACTCATCCGTTGCCGAGCTCGGCGAGATCGTCTGGATCGTCGATCTGAATCGCCAGTCGCTCGACCGGATCGTTCCCAACATTGCCGCGGGCAAGATCGAGAAGCTGTTCGAGGCCGCCGGATGGCAGGTCATTACCCTCAAGTTCGGGCACCTGCTCGAGGAGCTGATGGCGAGGCCGGGCGGTGAGGCTCTTCGCCGTCGGATCGTCGACATGACCAACCCCGAATACCAGCGCCTGCTGCGGTGCCACGCGGATGAGCTGCGAGCGCGCCTTCCGGGCAGCGGCGCGAATGCGGAGCCCATCGCCGCGCTGATCGCCGGGCTGGACGACGCAACGCTGCTCCGGGCCATCCGAAATCTCGGTGGCCACGATCTGGACGCCATGCAGCAGGCATACTCCGCGATCGACGACACTCGCCCGACGGTGATCCTCGCGTACACCGTGAAGGGCTATGGGCTGCCGATCGAGGGGCATCCGCAGAACCATTCCTCGCTGCTCACCATCGAGCAGTACTCCGAGCTCGCGACCGACCTGGGCGAGAGCGTGGACGCGCCGTGGCAACGGTTCGCCGCCGACTCCGCTGCTGGGCGGCTCGCCGCTTCGGCCGCGGCGCGTCTCTCTCGCCCTGCCCTGGTCGCCGCTGCTCCACCCGCGGTTCCCACCGATCTCGGCCACACACCAACCGGATCCGCGACGACCCAGGCGGCGCTCGGCCGCGCACTGCTCGACCTGACCCGCGTTGCACCGGATGCGGCTCGACGGGTGGTCACGGTGAGCCCGGACGTCTCGTCCAGTACGAACCTCGCCGGCTGGATCAACAAGGTGGGCGTCTGGTCGACCCAGGAACGAAAGGACTGGTTCGACGACGACGCCGAAACGATGCTGCACTGGCGCGAACGTCCAACCGGCCAGCACATCGAACTCGGCATCGCCGAGGTCAATCTGGTCAGCCTGATCGGCGAACTCGGAGCCACCTGGAGCCGTTGGGGCGAGACGCTGTTTCCGATCGGGACCATCTACGACCCATTCGTCGAACGCGCGCTCGAGCCGTGGTCGTACGGGATGTACGCGGGCGGGCAGTCCATCCTCGTCGGAACGCCTTCCGGCGTGACGCTCGCACCCGAGGGTGGAGCGCACCAGTCGATCAAGACGCCGTCGATCGGACTGGAGCAGCCCCAGTGCGTCAGCTACGAGCCGGCGTTCGTGGTGGATGTCGAGTGGACGCTGCTCGCCGCGATGGGCCAGCTCGGTCGGCCGGGCGGTAAGTCGGCGTACCTGCGGCTGTCCACCCGACCAGTCGACCAGAAGCTCGCTGACGTGCCGGATGATCCCGCCGCGCGCGAGCGTCGGCGCCGACAGGTCGTGGCCGGAGCATACGTGCTGCGCCGTGCGGCTGCTCCCGAGCTGACGATAGTGAGCATGGGTGCGATGATCCCGGAAGCCCTCGCTGCGGCGGAAAGGCTGGAGGCGATGGGCACCAGCGCCGAGGTGGTGTGCGTCACGAGCGCCGGCCTGCTGTTCGAGGCGATGCAGGCGCGCAACGGGCAGGACGAGGGATCCGACTGGATCCTCGACCAGGTGTTTCCGCGCGAGCGCTCCACGCCCATGGTGACAGTGATCGACGGGCATCCGCACACCCTGTCGTTCCTCGCCGGCATCAACCGTGTCCCCAGCCGCAACCTCGGCGTGAGCCACTTCGGACAGTCCGGAGACGTGGACGACGTTTACCGGTACCACGGCATTGACGTGGACAGCATCGTGCGCGCGGGCCTTGACCTGGTTCGCTAAGTTAAACGCGCTTTCGAGGTTCGATCCCAGAGCGCTAGGATATAGCACCTAGCGAATTTCGCCCCAGACTGGAGTCAAAGATGCCTACCAACCGTGCCACCCATCGACCGATCATCGCGCCGAAGCTGCACCACACGACCTTTACCACCAAGCGCCTCGACGAGATGGTCGCCTGGTACGAGAATGCCGTCGGCCTCATTCCGTCCTTCCACTTCGAGGAGGCGGCCTGGCTGACAAACGATGAGGCGAACCACCGGATCGCGTTCCTGTCCCCTCCCGGTCTCAAACATCCCGATGACAAGGGTCACACCACGGGCATTCACCACACCGCGTTCGAGTTCAACACGTTCGACCAGTGGATCGACAACTACATCCGCCTGCGCGACCAGGGGATCATGCCCTTCCTGTACCTGGACCACGGCATCACGATGTCGGTCTACTATCAGGATCCCGATGGGAACGGTGTCGAGATCCAGGTCGACTGCTTCGGAAACTGGGAAGACTCCAAACAGTGGATCTCGTCTGCTCTTGAGTTCGCAGAAAACCCGATCGGGGCGTGGTTTGACCCTGAGAAACTGGTCGAGGCTCGGGATCAGGGGCTCGATTTCAAGGAGATCCACCGTCGCAGCCGAGCTGGCGAGTATGCACCCGCGGTGATCCCAAAGGACATCTTCCTGCCCGAGTTGTACTGAGGTTGGGGAAGGCGCATACCCGCGCGGATTGGACGCGGGCGTGAAGGGACCTATCCTCGAAATGTGGCGCCACGAGCGCCCATCTCAATGAGGAGGAGTGCGTGACCAAACCAGTCGCAACCGCCGCGGACATCATCCGAGAAGTCATCGCCGACGGCATGACGATAGCCGTCGGAGGCTTCGGCCTCTGCGGGGTGCCGGTCGACCTGATCGACGCTGTGCGTGACTCGGGCGCGCGCGACCTCACCATCGTCTCGAACAATATGGGTATCGACGGCAAGGGCCTCGGCGTGCTGCTCGAGAACAAGCAGGTTGCCAAGGTCGTGGCCTCCTACGTGGGCGAGAACAAGCTTTTCGCGAGCCAGTACCTCTCCGGCGAACTCAACGTGGAGTTCGTTCCGCAGGGCACCCTCGCCGAACGGCTTCGGGCGGGTGGCGCCGGCATCGCGGCGTTCTATACGAGAACGGGAGCCGGTACCGAGGTGGGCGAGGGCAAGCCGGTCGAGGAATTCGATGGCGAACTGTATGTCCGCGAACGCGGGATCACCGCGGATGTGGCGCTCGTACGTGCGCACCGCGGCGACGCAGACGGCAACCTGACCTACCGGTTTACGGCGCGCAATTTCAATCCGGCCGTCGCAACCGCGGGACGCATCACCATCGCCGAGGTCGAACAGCTCGTCGGCGTCGGCGAGATCGACCCGGACGTCATCGTGACTCCGGGCATCTACGTGCACACGATCGTGCGCGCGAGCACCCGCGAGAAGGACATCGAGCAGCGCACGGTTCTGCCCCGACCCGCAGCGACGAACGCGAAGGGAGCGAACTAGCGATGGCCTGGACTCGCGACGAATTGGCGATGCGTGCGGCATCCGAACTTCGAGACGGCGACTACGTCAATCTCGGCATCGGCATTCCGACGCTCGTGGCCAACCACATTCCCGATGGTGTGAGGGTGACCCTGCAGAGCGAGAACGGACTGCTGGGCACCGGGCCGTTCCCATTCGCGGGCGACGAGGACGCGGATCTCATCAACGCGGGCAAGCAGACGGTGACGATCCTGCCCGGCGGCAGCATCTTTGACTCTGCAGCATCCTTCGCGATGATCCGAGGCGGGCACGTGAACATTGCGTTCCTCGGAGCCATGCAGGTTACCGGATCGGGTGATCTCGCCAACTGGTCGATCCCTGGCCAGCTGGTAAAGGGAATGGGCGGCGCGATGGATCTCGTCGCCGGCACCCGCCGCGTCGTGGTTCTCATGGATCACGTTGCGAAGGATGGCTCGGCGAAGATCGTTGCCGAGTGCACGCTTCCGCTCACCGGCGTTCACGTCGTGCAGCGAATCATCACCGACCTCGCCGACTTCGACGTGACCGACGACGGGCTTGTGCTCACGGCACTGGCATCCGGGCTCACCGTCGAGGACCTTCGGGCCGTCACGGGCGCGAGTTTTACCGTCCATCAGCAGCTGGAGGCAACCAAGTGACCGTTCGCGAGAAGTTCGGTACAGACGTACTGATCACGGGCTGGGGTCATTCGCTGTTCGGAAAGCTGGATGACGAGACGCTCGAATCGCTGATCGTCAAGGTCGCGCGCGAGGCGATTGCGTCGGCTGGCATCGAGGCGAAGGACATCGACGAGATCTATCTCGGCCAGTTCAACTCCGGGCTGTTGCCGCTCGGCTTCGCGTCCTCGCTCGCGCTGCAGGTATCCGATGACCTCGCGAACGTGCCGGCGACGCGGGTCGAGAATGCCTGCGCATCCGGATCCGCGGCCTTTCAGCAGGGCGCGAAGTCGCTGCTGGCGGGAACCGCGAAAACGGTTCTGGTAATTGGCGCCGAGAAGATGACGCAGGCACCCGCCTCGCTCGTTGGCGCGGCGCTGCTCGGTGCCGACTACGAGATGGCCGGCAAGGAGTCGGTGAGCGGTTTCGCCGGGCTCTTCGCGACCACCGCGAACGCCTATGAAGAGAAGTACGGTCCGGTGTCGGATGTGCTCGGTTCGATCGCCTCGAAGAACCACCACAATGGCATGGCGAACCCGTACGCTCAGCTGCACAAGGAGCTGACGGTCGAGTTCTGTCGAACGGTGTCCGAGAAGAATCCGATGGTCGCGGCTCCGCTTCGCCGCACCGACTGCTCGCCGGTCTCGGATGGCGCCGCCGCGGTCATCCTCAGCACGAAACCGTCGCCTGGCGCCGCCGCTCCCGCGGTGCGCGTGACCGGTTTTGCCCAGGCCAACGACTTCCTGCCCGCGAGCAAGCGAGATGCGACGGAATTCGCCGGCGGGGTCGCCGCCTGGAATGGTGCGCTCGAGATGGCGGGCGTGACGCTCGACGACCTGGATCTTGCCGAGGTTCACGACTGCTTCACCATCGCCGAACTCATCATGTACGAGGTCATCGGGCTCACACCGCGTGGCCAGGGCGTGCGTGCGATCGATGAGGGGTGGGTCTACCGTGACGGCAAGTTGCCGATCAACCTGTCCGGTGGCCTCAAGGCGAAGGGACACCCGGTCGGTGCAACCGGCGTCTCACAGATCGCGATCACTTCGATGCAGTTGGCGGGCACCGCGGGCGACATGCAGCTTCCCGGCGCAAAGCGGGCGGCCGTCCACAACATGGGCGGGCTGGCGATCGCGAACTACGTCACCGTGCTCGAATCGGTCTAGTGCGCGGGCCCCAGTAGAACGGCAGCAAGGGACAGCGCGCCGCCAACGATAAACAGGAGCGTGCCCAGCTGCATCGTGCGCGTCTTGTTGCGATCGGCGACCGGCACGCTCACCTCGAGCACCGGGCATCCCGACCATCCGACCAGGGCGACGCTCAGAGCGACAAGCACGGCTCCGAACCACCACAGCACGCCGAGGCCGGCGGGGAGCGCGGACGGGCGCCAGCCGGATGAGAGCAGCAGCCCCATGACGACGGCGACGGAGGCGACGATCACGCCGAACCAGAGCGTACCCGTCCACATGATGCGCCCGACGTTTTGCTCGGGAGACATCAGCGGATGCGTCGTCGAGGACTCCCTTTCGTCCGGGTGAATCTCGGGATGGGAGTTGCGCGGTGAGTTGCTGTTTGAGGTGGTCATCGACGTTCCTGTTCTGCGGTGACTGACTGGTGCGGCGATGGACCGTCACACGTCACCTTTCCATTGTCACCCCGTAGCTCGCATTGTGTCATTGAAGCGCGTCGTGATACCGATCTCGTCCGGGCGCTGCTCGTCGCGACGAACCCGCGCACGTTCGACCAGAATCTCTACCTCGTCAGTTCCGAGGAGTTCAAGAGTTTCGGCGACGAACTCTTCGAGTGGCATGGTCCGCGGGTCGCTCAGGTTCACGTCCATGAGCGCGGTGCGGGTGTACGGCGGCGCGATCTCCAGAACGTCGATCGACGAGTCACTCAGGGCGTAGCGCAGCGAGAGCACGTACGAGTGGAGGGCCGCTTTCGTCGCCGAGTACATCGACGATGAGGCGAGCGGGGCATATCCCAGCATCGAGGTCGTCACCGCGATCGTCGCCGACTCCTGCGCGCGAAGGTGATCGATCAGGGCCGAGATGAGTCGGATTGGCGCGAGAAGGTTGATCGCAACGATCGACGTAAGTCGTTCGTCATCGACGGGCCGCGTGGGGTCATCCGCGAACATGATCCCGGCATTGCTGAATACGGCGTTCAGGGACGGATAGTCTCCCAGCAATTGAGGAATGACGCTTGCGATACTGCGCGCCTCACCGACATCCAGATAGACCGATTGCATCCCCGCATTGGCCGTCACAATGTCATCGAGCGCCTCGCGATTGCGGTCGGCGACGATCACCGTGTTGCCTCGCGCCAAAAGCGCTTCGGCCAGGCCGCGACCGATCCCGGACGCACCGCCGGTGATGAGGATGGTGTTGCCGGTGAGTTTCACATCGCCTCGTTTCGCACTCGTTTCGATCCGGCCTGTCTCGCTAAAACGGATATCGCCCGGGCGCGGTACTCACTGTCGTCAGGCGCAGCTCGGTGAAGTCCTCGATCGAGTAGTAGCCGGATCGACCCCAGCCGCTGTTCTTGACGCCCCCGACCGGAAGCGCGGCTTCGCTTGCCATCGTCGGCCCGTTGACGTGGACGATGCCGCTGTCAAACCGATCCGCCATCGCCAGCCCGCGCGCCCGATCGCCCGTCATGATCGACGCGGTGAGCCCGTACGGTGTGTCCTGCGCACGCGCCAGGGCCAACTCGGGGTCATCGAATGCCTCGACGACCAGGAGCGGTCCGAACGTTTCATCGGCGCCGGTGGTGCAGATCGCGTCGTCCGGCACGTTGGAGAGAATCGTTGGCTCATAGAGACGACCATCGGCCCGGCCGCCGGTGACCAGCGTCGCACCGCGATCGAGCGCATCCTTCACCCGAACGCCGATTTGTTCGACGGCAGCGTCGCCGATGAGAGGCCCGATGATCACGTCGGGATCTATCGGGTCTCCGACTTTGAGCGCCTGCACGCGCGCCGCGAGACCGGACACGAATTCGTCGTGCAACGAACGCGCGACATACACCTTGCGGGTGTTCATGCAGACCTGCCCCTGGTGCAGGAATGCGCCGAACGTCACGGCCCTGATCGATTCCTCGATGTCCGCGTCAGCCAGGATGATTGCCGGATTGAATCCTCCGAGCTCCAGGACCATCCGCTTGAGTGCGCGCCCGGCCCGTTCGCCGAGGATGCGCGCCGTCTTGTCCGAACCGGTGAAGTTGATGCACCGCACCGCAGGGCTGTTGAAGAACACATCGGCAATGGCGGCCGCGCCATCGGGCGCGTTGGTGACCACATTGAATGTGCCTGCCGGGAACCCGGCCTCCTGAAGAATCTCGGCGTGAACCAGGCCGGATGACATCGGCGCCAGCTCCGACGGTTTGATTACCGTGGTATTTCCGAACGCCATCGGCAGCAGGAAGGTGCGCCAGGCGAGATAGAACGCGCCATTCCAGGGAGTAAATCCGGCGACTACTCCGAGCGGCTTGCGGGTGACGGTCGCGGTTCGCCCGGGTGTGTCGCTGAGAATGACGTCCCCCTGCGGCAGGTATCCCCATCCGGCCGCCTGGCGCAGCATCGCGGCGGACAGTCGGATCTGGAAGGTCGAGAAGGCGCGGCTCGCTCCACCCTCGAGCGCCATGAGCCGGACGAGTTCTTCGGTGCGGCGCTCGACAATGTCGGCGGCCTTCAGGAACAGGGCCTGCCGTGCGCCGGGCGCGAGGGTCGCCCAGGCCGGAAACGCCGCAGCGGCCGCGGCAACCGCGGTCTCGGCGTCCGCGGCGGTACCGGCCGCCACGCGAGCAACGAGCTCATCGTTCAGTGGGTTGTACACCGGGAACGCCGAACCCGATGTCGCCGTCCATTTTCCGTTGATGAAGTGCGACGTGAGGGTTCCGTTGCCTGCTTCGATCACGATGCTCATTTGCGTTGGTCCTTAGCTTTCGATTCGCGTGAGTTCAGATGCCCCTGAGTGCTTCGAGGTTGTTGCTCAACCCGGAGAGCACCCGAATGTCGCGAGGCAGAATGTGCTCCTCGAGGGCAATGATCTTCAACGATGTGCCCGGAATCGCTGAGTGATCCGGCCGATGCCCTCGATCTCGGTGACCAGGGTCTCTCCCGCGATCAGAAATCGCTTGGGATCCCGACCCGCCCCGACTCCCGGCGGGGTTCCGGTGAAAATCAGATCGCCGGGGAACAGCTCGATCGTTTGCGAAAGCCGCGCGATGAGTTCATCGACTCCGAAAATGAGCTGGTCCGTGCTGCCGTGCTGCACCTCTGTCCGGGTGCCATCCGCACCGAGAATCGTCGTCGTGATGGTGAGACGGTCAGGGTCCGTGAACTCGTCGAGCGTCACGATGACCGGGCCGATCGGCGCGAAGTTCTCGAACGACTTGCCCATGCTGAACTGGGCTGGCTGCCCCTGCCACTGAACGGTTCGATCCGAAAGGTCCTGCCCGACGGTGAAGCCGGCAACGTGGGAGCGAGCCCCGTCGATGGGAATGTCGCGACCGCCCGTCCCGATGACGACGACGAGTTCCGCCTCCCAGTCGGTCGTCGCGCCGGGGAGCACCACGTCGACGTCGGGACCGGCAACCGACGACGGAAATTTGGTGAAAACCACCGGCGCATCCGGGAGTGAAAGGCCGGACTCGGCGGCGTGGTCTGCGTAGTTGAGGCCGATCCCGATTACCTGGCGCGGGCTCGGCGAGGGCGCCTCCAGCCTTGCGCCCGCGAGCGGCGCCGCGCCCTCGTGAGCGTCGACGTCAAAGGATGCCGCCCAGGCTCCGAGCGCGCCCCAGCGTGCGAAGGCCGCTGCCGGATCCGCCGCGAACTCACCTCCGCTGGCCGTCTCGACATCAAGGAAGCGCTCGTTCTTCACGAGCGCGAGTCGACCAGTGTTGTTGGCAATGCGCATCAGTTCGTCCTTTCAGGCTGCGGCGGGTGGGTTGGTCACGCGACTCGCGTGAATCCGCGGAGCGCCGAGTCGAATACCGGGCCGGGATCGGCAGCCGCCGGTCCCGTCCAGGCGATGTGCTGGTCGGGCCTGACAAGCACGAGGTGATCACCATCGATGGCGGGAAATCCCTGCCCGGCCGGGTCGACGAGCGTCAGCGGAAGGCCGCGCCGATCTGCGGCCTCGAGCCAGGACTGGTCGGCTGCTCCGAGCAGGGTGAACTCGGGCCCGAGAAGGTCGAACAGCGATTCTCCGGCCGCGTTGCGGGTATGCGGGAGCCGGTTGCCCGGCGCGGCGATCGGCGTGTAGTCCTCGGCGGTGGGCGATTGCCTCGCAGAGTCCGGCCCATATCCGTACCCGAGCACGAGCCCCAGGCTGTAAAACTCGGCGCGCTTGACATCCTCGATGACCGCGGCTGCGGCTGCGCGGGCGCGTTCACCGGAGTCGTCATCCGTCATCAACTCGGGCGACGTGAGGTCGATGGCCAGTGCCCGCATGTTCGTCGACGCGAGCTCGATCGTCTGCTCGGCAACCGGCCGGCGTTCAGCGTCATAGCTTGCAAGTAATTCCGCCGGGGCCCACCCGTGCAGGATCGCCGCGATCTTCCAGGCGAGATTGATCGCGTCGCCCACCCCGGTGTTGAAGCCGTGCCCGCCCCACGGCGGATTCTGGTGAGCGGCGTCGCCAACGAGATAGGTGCGATCCGAGCCATAGGAATCGGTCAGCAGCATCCGAGCCTGCCAGGGATCGGTCGCGAGGATGTCGATGTCGATATCGGTTCCGGCCAGTCCCCGCACCAGGGCGGTGGCCTCGGCATCGTCAGCGATGGTCTCGGTGCCAGTGGCGATCGCCCACCAGGTACCGTCGAGGGCTAGCGGGCCGATCACACCGGGAAATTCGGGATTGAGTACCCAGTGGTGAATCGCCGGACGATCGGCCAGAAGCTCAGCGAGACGGCGAGATCGGAACGTAATGTTCACGTTGGGACGACCGCCCGCTGCCCCCACGTAATTCGCGCCGAGTGCAGTTCGCACGATGCTGCGCGATCCATCCGCGCCGACGAGGTAATCGCAGGTGACCGTGGATACAACTCCATCCGCCGACTCGATCTGCACTCGTGGGCGGTCACCGTCGAGCTCCGCGGCGATTACACGGCTGCCGAACTCTGTGACGACGTCGGGACGGCGCTCGAGCATCGCTCGCAGCGCCTCTTCGACGATTGGCTGGGTGACCTGCTGGGCACCCTCGGACGTCAGGTCCGAGCCGACGAGATCCAGCCCGAGCACGCCGGTGAGGCGGGTAATCTCGTGGCCGGTCACCGTCGTACAGAATCGGATCTGGTCCGACCACGACACCGGGATGGGCGCGCGCCGGCGAATTTCCTCGGCCGCACCGGTCCGGCGATATAGCTCCATCGTGCGTGCCGAGGTGGTCTTCGCCCGCGGTCGCGAGTGCTCGACTACGATTCGTGGCTCGACGAGGAGTACCGAAACTCCATGGAACGACAACTCGAGCGCGGTGGTCAGTCCGACCGGCCCGCCACCGACGACCACGACGGGATGGTGCCGAGGTGCGGGAGCGCCTTGCATGTTCTCTCCCTTGAGTTCTGAACGGATGAGGCCGTGGTTCAGTGTCGCATCGAGGCCGATTCCGTGACCGACAGCAGGTCACTTGTGCAAGTACTGCGCTCGCCCTAGCATCTAGGATATATCGTAGCGAGTAGCAAGGAGGCCGTCGGTATGAGCGACTGCCTGCCCTGTGATCTTGAGGCGGCGGAGTCGGCGGCGATTGTCTACCGCGACGACGACTGGTCCTGCGAAATCGCCGACGGCTATGACGTGCCGGGATGGTTCATCCTTCGACTACGTCGGCACGCCGAAGGCTGGGACGGACCGACCGCATCCGAACTGGAACGCTTCGGACCCGTTTCGCAGCGCATCGCCGCCGCCATCCGATCCGCCACCGGGGCTAGCGGAGTGTATTTCCTCAGCTTCGGCGAGAACTACCCGCACTTCCACTTCCTGGTCATCGCGCGCGGGGCCGACCTCGCGCCGGAATTGCGCGGTGCCGCCATCCTCGGACTCCGCGCTTCCGGCCGCGACCTTGATGCCGCGCTGGCAGTCGGCGCCCACGTTCGCGATGCACTCGCGCCACGACCCTCCACACCGCAACACCAGTAAGCACCTATCCACCCCTTGAAAGGACAATGATGTCTGAACCGTTCACTCATAGCGTCGGCAGCAACGGCGCCGCCGCCGGATTCACCTTCACCGGACGCACCAACCTCGGAAGCAACCTCGCACCACGCGCGGGCGATCCGCTGGTTATCGCCCTGCACGGCGGAACGTACTCGTCCGAGTACTTCGATATCCCAGGCCACTCGCTGCTCGACAACGCGACCAAGCAAGGCATCGGGGTCATCGCGATCGATCGGCCCAACTATCTGGGATCGAGCCCGCTCACGTCAGAGGGTTCGATCATCGTCGACAATGCGACCGTCCTGAGCGACGCGATCGGTTCCATCTTCTCCGATTACGGCGGGGACGCCGCCGGGGTGGTGTTGGTTGCCCACTCGATCGGTGGCGCGATCGCGACCATCATCGCCGCGACGAAACAGTCCTGGCCGTTGCTCGGGCTCGCAACATCCGGATGCCTCGTGCGGGTGCCGGCAGAATCCGCGGGCGCGTGGGCGGCGCTTCCGGACATCCCGATGATCGACCTGCCGGTGCCGCTCAAGGACCAGCTGATGTTCGGGCCGCCGGAAACGTACGATGACAAGATGCCCGCCGCGAGCTACCCATCGAACACGCTCGTGCCGAAGGCCGAGTTGCTCGACATCACGGGTGGATGGATCGCGCGGCGAGCCGAGACCTGCGCGGCGGTCGCGGTTCCCGTGCACCACCGGTCTGCCGAGTTCGACCACCTGTGGGTTGTCGACCAGGGCGAGGTGGACGCGTACCGTGCCGGGTTCACCTCGGCTCCGTCCGTCGACGCGCAGCTTCAACTCGGGGCCGGCCACTGTATCGACTTCCACCTGCCGAGCGACGAGTTCCAGAACTCGCAGCTGGCGTTCGCGCGCGCGTCGGCGAAGGCCTGACGATGGCGTCGAGTGCGCTGCGCGACGTTCGCGTCTACCGCGATGGCCGGTTCGGTGACCCGGAAGTCGTGGTCATCGACGGTTCGGTCATCGGCGCGGACGCCGACGGCGCACTCGACACCGAGTCCGGCGGTTATCTCATCCCGGGGCTCATCGACTGCCACGTTCACGTTGAAGGCCGGGGGACGCTGGAAACCTTCGCGCACTACGGCATCACAACGGTCCTCGACATGGCCAACCCCATGCCGCTGCTCGCGCCGCTGCGCGGACTGCCTGGCGTCGCCGATCTCCGGGCCGCCGGAGTCGCGGCGACCTCACCGGAAAGTGCCCACGCCAAGCGGATGAACGCCGCACCCATCGTTCTCGTCGCTTCGCCCGCCGAGGCTGACGCCTGGGTTGCCGCTCGGGTCGACGAGGGCGCCGACTACATCAAGGTCGTCATCGATCTGCCCGGGTTCGATCAGGAGACGGTCAACGCCCTGGTTGCGGCAGCCCATTCGCGCGGACGCAAGGTCGTCGCGCACGCGTCGCGGTTGGATGCCGTCGCGATGGCGCAGGCTGCGGGCGTCGACATCCTGACTCACGCGCCGCTCGATCGTCCGATCGACGCGGCGCAGGCGGCCGCGCTGGTCGCGGCGGGGACGATCATCGTGCCGACCCTGGCGATGATGGAGGGACTCGTCGAGGGACTGAAGCGCGCCGGCATCCCGGGACCGGCCTACGAGCCGGCCCGTGTATCCGTGGCTGCACTCCACGCCGCCGGCATGCCGATCCTGACCGGCACAGACGCCAACGCCACGCCGGCCGCACCATCGTCACCGCCGTTTGGCGACAGCCTGCATCACGAATTCGAGCTGCTCGTGGACGCGGGGCTCTCACCGGCGGAAATCCTGGACGCCGCGACCGCGCTCCCGGCAGACCACTTCGGTCTTGCTGATCGAGGTCGCATCCGCCCCGGACTTCGAGCCGATCTCGTGCTGCTCGAGGAGGATCCGCTCGTCGACATTTCCGCGACCCGCAGCATCCGCGGAGTTTGGATCGCGGGCCAGCGGGTCTGACCTGGTGGGTCGTGCTCGCTATCAGTCCACGAGCTGATCGCGGCGACGAATCAGGTATGCGGTCTCGGCGGTGTTGCCTGAGTGTTCGATGGCGCGGTCGTACGCTTCGTACGCCTCGCGGCCTCGACCCAGTCGGCGCAGAAGGTCCGCGCGCGTTGCGTGGAAGGAGTGGTAGGTGTCCAACGCGGCACCGAGACAATCGACTTCCGCCAGCGCGACGTCGGGACCATCGACTTCGGCAACGGCAATCGCCCGATTGAGGGCGACGACCGGAGACGGATCGAGCCAAACCAGCTGGTCATAGAGTGCCACGACCTGAGACCAGTCGGTGTCGCGACCGTCAAGAGCCGAAGTGTGCACCGCGTTGATCGCCGCGAGTATCTGGTATCTCCCCGGCAGCTCGCCGGAATTCAGGCGCTCGCGTACCAGCGAGTGCCCTTCTGTGATGAGCGCACGACTCCAGGCGCCGCGGTCCTGTTCGTCGATCGTGACCAGTTCGCCGCTCGCCGATAGCCGAGCGCGACGCCGTGCCTCAATGAGGAGCATCATCGCTAGCAGCCCAGCGACTTCGCCATCCTCTGGCATCAGCTCTCGGATCAGCCGAGCCAGTCGGATGGCCTCAGCGGTGAGGCTGTCCCGGATCGGGTCGGTGTCCGGCCCTGTCGCCAGATAGCCCTCATTGAAAACCAGAAACAGAACGGCCAGAACGCCGGAGACACGCTCCGAAAGGTCGCCCGATGACGGCACTCTGAACGGGATGCCTGCTTCCCGGATCTTGACCTTCGCGCGGGTGATTCGTCGCGCCACCGCCGTCTCCTCGACGAGAAGGGCACGAGCGATTTCGGCCACCGTGAGACCGCCGAGCATCCGAAGCGTGAGCGCCACTCGCGCCTCCATCGCGAGGGCCGGATGACAGCACGTGAAGATCAGCCGCAACCGGTCGTCATCGATCGCCCCCAACGGCTGGAGGGGCTCGTCGTCGATCATCATCATTGCTTCTCTGTGTTTGTTCGCGCGCTTGTTCTCTCGGCGGATCAGGTCGATTGCCTTACGGCTCGCGGTCGTCGTCAGCCAGCCTCCGGGATTCGGAGGGACGCGATCGACGGGCCACCGCTCGACCGCGATCGTGAAGGCTTCGCTTGCAGCCTCTTCGGCGATGCCAAGGTCGCCGAAGCGTCTCGCCAGAGTCGCGACCACCCTGGCCCACTCTTCGCGATGGGCCAGAGTGATCGCAGCTTCGACGACGTTCAGACTTGCAGGAACGGCCGCACCTCGATCTTGCGATTGCACGCCTTGGACGCGCCGTGTGCAAGGCGCAGCGCGACGTCGAGATCCGGCGCCTCGATGATCCACAAGCCGGCAAGGAACTCCTTCGACTCGACGAACGGACCATCGGTGACTATCGGCGTCTCGCCCCTGTTATCGACGACCGTGGCCCCGACCGGCCGGCCAAGGCCTCCCGCGAACACCCAGTAGCCGTCGGTCTGCATCTGCTCGTTGAACACGTCGATCGCGGCCTGCTCGGCCGAGCTCGCGGGAGTGTCACTGTCGACCGCATCGGCCTGGCCGTCATCGATTACTGAAACCAGATACTGCATGAAACTCATCTCCTATACTCCGGGGCGCCCTTCGTGGACTGCCACTCACCCGTACTACGAACCGTTCCCCTTCGATCGGACAACCTATGGCAGAATTCCTTCGATCGGCTGGCTGCCGTGTTACGGGCGGTCAGCGGGTCGGTAGGTCTGAATCATCACACCCTGTGAATCGGTACGAGAGCCGATCAGGTTCATCCTGACATCGCGACCGAAGCCCGCGAACAGCTGGGCGCCCTGTCCGAGGACCACGGGGACGATCATAAGTTCCATCTCGTCGATGAGATCCTTCTCCAGCAGCCACTGCACCACGAGACTGCTCCCGGGCACCTGCAGCTCACCGTCGCCGCCGGCCTTGAGCTCGGTGATGGCGGCGAAAAGGTCATCGCCGAGAACGGTCGTATTCGCCCAGCCCGGGTCAGTGAGTGTTCTGGATGCCACATACTTCGGCTTCGAGTTCAGTGCTGCCCCGATGGGGTGAAGCTTCATCTCCTCGTTCGTGCCCCAGGATTCGAAGAACAAGTCGTATGTTCTGCGGCCGAAGAGGAATGCGTCGGCGCGCCGGTAGGTCGCCGCGATGTGGGCGCGCGTCGTGTCGTCGCCAGCTCCTTTTGCCCATCCACCGCGGTCCAACCCGCCCGCGCGATCTTCGTCGCTGGATGCACCGTTACCCTGCGTCACACCGTCAAGAGTGAGCTGCGTGATGGTCGTTAGTTTCATTTCGTTGTTGCTCCTCGTGATCGACGCCCACATTGGACGCCGTCACACAGACAACGAATAGCTTCGAACGGATCGGACAGTGAAAATGAAACGACGCCCAGGATTTACTGCAGATCGGAATGAGACGGTGGTCTTGCGGCGTGTCGCTTCGCGCCACGCACGCGCCTTGTGATGAGACTTCCGGACCAGTCGCTCGGTCCGCCGTTTCGCCGGCTCTGGTACCACCGTCTCCGCTCATGAAAAATGGCCCCGGAGGGGCCACATTTTTCATGAGCGGAGACGGTGGGATTTGAACCCACGGAACCCAAAAAGGGTTCTCCACCTTAGCAGGGTGGTGCACTAGGCCGAACTATGCGACGTCTCCTTGTTGCGGTGTAATCCTAGCTGGCGACCAGTCGCCCGCCGAATTCGAACCGAGGCGAAAAATCGGTGAAAATCTCCTCGCGCGCCGACTTGTCCCCCGTTTGGTGGACAGACTAGAGTCATCGGTGACGCTAGAGCATTCCCTTACCCGAGGGGAGAGCCGACGGACCCGAACCTGCGTCATCCTATTCAAGAGGCTTACCCGTGCCCCGCTCTCGACCCGCCCGTGCGAGACTCGTTCGCGCCCGCGAGACAGCCGTGAGCGAACGCCTGTCTGGTTGGTTCCAGACTCAAGTCGGAGCCAACCAGCGCCACTCTCACACAGCAGACAGTTCGGGTCGTAGCTGAGTGAGACGGTGGGCTTCCCGCGCACTGGGTACGCGGCGGGAGGCCCACCACCTAATGGCTCGCCGCTCTTGGGAACGCCGGTCTTAGGAGCGCCGGTCTTAGGAGCGCCGCTCTTAGGAACGCCGGATGACGCGCCGCGAGACTACTTACTGATCGATGAGCGGTCGCGTCTTCGCACACGTAACCGTGGCGGCCGACTGGCCGACCAGGCCATTGACCACAGTCGCACCTTTGATGGCAGTGGAGCCTTTGGACTGCACAACCGAGCCGCGATCGTCGCCCTCGGCGCCGAGAGTGAAGGCCTTGTCGGCCTTGATAAGTGCCATCAATGCGTTGCCGGAGCTCAGCGTGGGTTGCACCTTGCCGGAAAAGATTCCCGAGCCCCCGGTCGTCCCGGGGTACTGAACAAAGACCACGTGGCTCGATGGAATGTTCTTCAAGGTGGATGCGATCGAGATCAGTGTCGGAATCGAATCGAGGCTCGACGACAGCTGCATGCTGGATGTCGCGGCAGACGCAATCTTGTAGACGGTAACCGGATCGCTCAGAGTACCGGCCGCCTCCATCTTGCGCACCAGCGCCGAGAGGTAAACCTGCTGCGAGCTGATCCGTCCGAGATCACTTCCATCGCCAACGCCATGCCGTGAACGAAGGAACGCGAGAGCCTGTCCGCCCTGGAGCAGGTGCTCGCCGGCGGTCGGTAAGTCGATTCCCGAATAGTTGTCGATCAGGGGCCCAGTCGTGCAGACCTGAACCCCACCGACGGCATCCGACATTTCGATGACCCCGTCGAAGGTGATGAGTCCGGCGAACTGGATGGTGACCCCCGTGAAATTCTCGATCTCCGTGACAACGCACGGGAGGCCGCCGTACGACAAGGCCGTGTTTACGGGCAGCCCTGCCGCGGTACCGCCGAGCGAGCACTTCGCGTGCGGGATGATCATGTCTCGGGGGAAGCTGACGGCGGTTGCGAAGGTATGGTCCGCCGAGACGTGCAGAAGGATTGTGACGTCGTTGAGCGCACCCCTGTCCGCCTGGATGCCGCCACCGATGGTCCCCTGGCCGGCGCGGGTGTCGTCGCCCACGATGAGGATGTTGAACCCGC
Organism: Galbitalea sp.; assembly: GCA_036266835.1. GTDB lineage: Bacteria > Actinomycetota > Actinomycetes > Actinomycetales > Microbacteriaceae > Galbitalea. The sequence goes on from DATAXD010000006.1 coordinate 39,260, forward strand.
CCGGATATACGCCAATTCCCGGCGGCGGAGCCGGTGACCCGTGGGGGTTGATGTCGACGCTGTTCTGCTTGAGCTCCGCGGCCTTTTGGAAACCAACGATTCCAACAACGGAAAGGCTCGCCACGACGACGACCGCAAGGACAACCCCGATGATCGACAGGATGCCTGAGCCGGCGCCGGGCGCCTTCAGGCGACCGTGACGGGCGATTCCGCTGACACCGGAAGTTCCACCGTTGCGGGGGCGCGTGTCACTCACGTCAGATCCCTTTCGTTTCCGCGATCGAGGAGTCGATCCGTTTTCACACCGTTGGTGACCGTCGAACTACGCGGAGGGCGTGGGATTCGAACCCACGAATGCTTTCACATCACCAGTTTTCAAGACTGGCTCCATCGGCCGCTCGGACAGCCCTCCCTGGGCCAGCCACCATGGTAACCCATGGGTTCGAGCCGAACCTGAATCCCGGAGACGGTGTTGCCGATGCCCCGACGGCAACGGCCTTCTCCTGATCAGAAGCCGGCGAGTACCGTTGCGACACCGTCACGGATGTCGGCGCCCGTGGTTTCGCTCGCGGCCAGCCGCACCTCGGGGGGCGCCTGGCCCATCGCGATTCCGCGGCCGGATTCCGCCGCCCACTCGAGCATTTCGATGTCGTTCCTGCCATCTCCGATCGCCATAACCCGCGAGCGCGGTATCCGCAATCGCCGGCGTACCCGCTCCAGCGCGACCGCCTTGTTGACACCCGCGGGTGCGACATCCAGCCACGCGGTCCAGCCGACCGTGTACGTCACCCGGTGCAGCCCCATCCGCTCGACGACGGCAAGGAAATCCTCGACGGCGTGCTCTGGGGAGATGACAACCACTCGGGTCGCACGCACGTCGAGCAGTTCTTCGAACTCGACTCGACGACCCACCGGCTGCAGTCCACCCTCGGGGAACTCGCCGCCGGCGTAGAGGAATTCTTCGTTCTCGTCCTCGACGCCATAGCGCGCGGTCGACAGGTGGCCGCGAATGGTGGTGAGGACTTCCGCAGGATCGAAGGTCTCGACGGTGTCGCGAACGTAGGCACCCTGGGCGCTTTCCGGCTGGGCATCCGGATCCCTCCGCATCGTGATCGCGCCGTTCGCGCAGACCAGGAACGCGGGGCGGATTCGGAGTTCTTCGACGAGCGGAAGAGTGGTCGCCACCGCACGGCCGGTCGCGATGGTGAGCTCGTGCCCGAGAGCGGCAACGCGAGCTATCTGCTGTGCCACCACGGCGCTCAGCGTTCCGTCTTCACGGAGAACGGTCCCGTCGACGTCCAGGGCGATGAGCCACCTGTTGCTGAGATGGGCCGCGGTCACCGAACTGGCTCGAGCACGGACATCCCACCGAGGTACGGTCGGAGCGCCTTCGGAACGGCGACCGAACCATCGGCTCGCTGATGCGTTTCGAGGATGGCCACAATCCATCGCGTTGTCGCGAGAGTTCCATTCAGGGTCGCGACGGGTGTGGTTTTGCCGCCGTCCCCGCGATAGCGGATGTCGAGTCGTCGCGCCTGATAGGTCGTGCAGTTACTCGTGGAAGTCAGTTCGCGGTACGTTCCCTGCGTGGGCACCCACGCCTCGATGTCGAACTTGCGCGCAGCGCTCGACCCGAGATCGCCCGCTGCCACATCAATCACGCGATAGGCAAGTTCGCAGGCCTGGAGCATGGACTCCTGGTAGCCGACGAGACGCTCGTGCTCAGCTTCCGCATCCGCAGGGATCGTGTAGCTGAACATCTCGAGTTTGTTGAACTGGTGCACCCGAAGGATGCCGCGGTTGTCCTTGCCCGCAGCGCCGGCTTCGCGCCGATAGCAGGTTGACCAGCCGGCGTAGCGCAGTGGCCCGTCGGTCAGGTCGATGATCTCATCCGAGTGGTATCCGGCCAGAGCGACCTCGCTCGTGCCGGTCAGGTATAGGTCGTCTGTCGGCAGGTAGTAGATCTCGTCGGAGTGCTCGCCCAGGAACCCGGTGCCCGCCATGATCTCGGGTCGAACCAGGGTCGGCGTAATAAGAGGTACGAATCCCTCCGACAGCGCCTTGTCGAGGGCAAGGTTCATGAGCGCCAGTTCAAGGCGCGCACCCACGCCGCGAAGGAAGTAGAACCGGCTTCCGCTGATCTTGGTGCCGCGCGCGATGTCGATCGCCTGCAACAGTTCGCCGATCTCGACGTGGTCGCGTGGCTCGAAGTCGAACTTCGCTTTCGTGCCGACCTCGCGTAGCGTGACGAAGTTCTCCTCGCCGCCGGCCGGCACCCCATCGATCACCGGATTACCGATCGATCCCACGATGCGCTCGAAGGCGGCATCCGCGTCCGAAGCCGTCTGCTGGGCCGACTTCACGCGCGCCGCGAGCTCCTGCGCCCGCGCGACCAGCTGCTGCTTCTCGTCTTTGGGCGCGGAAGCGACTGTCTTGCCGAAGGAATTCTGTTCGGCACGCAAATTCTCGAATTCACCGATGGCGGCCCGCCTGGCCGAATCCGCACTGATCGCGTCGTCAACAAGCTTCACGGATGCGCCGCGCGCCTCCTGGGAGCGACGGATAGCGTCCGGGTTCTCTCGGAGCAGCTGTGGGTCGATCACGGCGCCAAGTCTACTTTGGTGGGTGGGGCTACTTCGGCGGGGCCGGCGCGCGCTAGCGTGGATTCATGGCCACCGTGAAGTCGCAAGCGACCCCGTCGCGGGCGACGGGTCTTCGGGTCGCTGCCGTGATCTACAACCCTTCGAAAGTCAAAGTCAAAGCGCTCAAGACCGCGGTCAAGACCGCCGAGACGGATGCCGGCTGGGACAAGACGCTGTGGTACGAGACGAGTGTGCTCGATCCCGGTGGCGAAGTAGCCAGGCGGGCGCTCGCGGCGGGCGCCAACGTCGTGATGGCCGCCGGTGGCGATGGGACCGTGCGCGCCGTCGCGGAATCCCTGCGCGGGACCGAAGTGCCGCTCGCGCTGCTGCCTTCCGGAACCGGGAATGTGCTCGCCCGCAACCTCGGCGTGACCCTCAACAACCTGCGCCAGGCCGTCGATATCGCGTTTACGGGCCGCCCGCGCGGCATCGACGTCGGCGTCGTCGAGGCGGAGCGGGCGAATGGGTCGCGCAGCACCCACGCGTTCCTGACGATGGCCGGTCTCGGGTTGGACGCCCAGATGGTCGCGAACACCAACGCCATCCTGAAGGCGCGGGCCGGATGGATCGCCTACGTCGACGCCATCGCCCGGTCGCTGCGCGACTACAACAGTGTGAAGGTTCGCTACTCGGTTGACGGGGGCCCGACTCGTTCGGCGACAGTCAACACGGTCATCGTTGGTAACTGCGGGCTGCTCCCCGGTAACGTCCTGCTTCTTCCCGATGCCGAAATCGATGACGGCATCTTCGATATCGTCGCGTTCCGGCCCGGCGGATTCGTCGGATGGGTTCAGATCTCGGTGAAGCTGTTCTGGGAAAACGGCGTACTGCGCCGAAGCACCGTCGGCCGTCGGCTGATTAGCCTCTCGCGTGAGATTCGCGCGCTTCGCTACCTGAGAGGTACTGAGCTCACACTTCGGTTGGAGCGACCCGAGGAGTTCGAGCTTGACGGCGATCCGTTCGGTGAAGCGATCGCCCTGAAGGCCTGGGTCGATCACCTTGGGCTGCGTGTCATGGTTCCGGCGGACGCGGTGCAGACTCCAGGGAATTAGGAGTCCAGCGAGTCCAGCCAGGACCGCGCAGCCTGGAACGCGGAGTTGTCGTAACGCGGCGTGACCGTGATCTGCTGCTTGTCGGCGCGCGGGTACGACCCGAGGAAGATCACGTTCGGGCTGAACCGCTTCAGACCGAGCAGGGCATCGGCGACCCGCTCGTCGCGAACATGGCCGTCGAGGTCGATCACGAAGCGATACCTTCCGAGGGCATCACCGATGGGCCGGGACTCCAACAGACTCATGTTGACCCCACGGGTCGCGAACTGTTCGAGCATTTCGAGGAGCCGACCAGCCGTGTTGTCGGGAAGCTCGGCGATGATGCTGGTCTTATCGGAACCGGTCGGCTCCGGCAGCTTCGTGCTCCGACTGACGAGGACGAATCTGGTCTGAGCATCCGGATTGTCGCCGATGTCGGTTGCGAGAACCGCGAGGTCGTGATGGTTCGTGATGGTCGGAGGCGCGATGGCGGCATCGGCGTATCCGGTTCCTGAGGCACTGGACGGGTCGAGCAGCGATGCTGCGGCGGCGACGTTGGACGACGAGGGGATGTGTTCGTGGGCCGGAAGATTCTTTTCCATCCACAGGTGGGTCTGGGCGTAGGCCACCGGATGCGCGTTCACGACGCTCACCTGAGCGAGCGTCGTGCCCCGGCGGGCGACCAATACGAAGTTGACGTGCACCAGGTATTCGCCGATGATTCGGAGGTTCGGGATGGTGGCGAGAGCATCCTGACTCGCAGAGACACCGCCCTCGATCGTGTTTTCGATGGCGATCATCGCGGCGACACTGCGCCCCTTGACGACATCGTCGAGCGCCTGGCCGACGTTGTGAACCGGCCGCCAGGGCTTGCCGGCCGCCTCGGGCACCTGCGCGAGGGCGGCTTCGGTAAAGGTGCCGGCCGGGCCCAGATACGAGTAGGTATCCTCATCCTCCGCTGCGGCAGTGTTCGGCATGACCCCAGAGCTTACCGGGGCGCGGCAATGCTCAGCGTTCGAGGGAAACGAACGGTAATGCAGCAGCCAAGTCAGCGCCGCTGGCCAGTGGTGGTCTCGGTCGCCCGATCCGCCTCCAGGTCTGGGACGGATCGAACCCCGGCGGTGCGAGGACGTGCGGAATCCCATTCATCATCGACAGTTGCCAGTCGGAGTGGTGAACGAAGTCGTGATGTGGGCCGCATAACATGACGCCGTTGTCGACATTCGTCTTGCCTCGAGCGCCATTCGCATTGAATTCGACCACATGGTGCACATCGGACCAACTGGCGGGAATGTCGCAGTCGAGCACACAGGTGTCACCGTCGCGGGCAACGATCGCCTTCTTTTGGGCTGACGTAAACGGATATTGTGCCTTCCCGAGTGCCAGGGTCTCGCCGTCGTTGCCGAGCACCGTTTTGCGGAAGACCGCGTCGCACAACAACCGCTCGATTGTGTTGATGGAGACGGGCTCGGAAATCCCCTCGACATAACCGACGCCGGTGTGCGCCTCAAGATCCTTCAGTGAGACATGCGCGGTGATCTCGGCGGTCGAGCGGAGCTGCCCGTTTTCGAGCCCGGTGTTGCGGATGCCCGCCTTCAGGAGTCCGTCAAGAACATCGTGCTGTCGCTGCGGCCGGGTTCGTGTGTCACGAAGCGTCGTGATCTCGTTTCCGTCGTCATCCGTCCCGGTCTGAGTTCCCGCGATGCGATCCTCGTCGGATAGGAATCGTGGCTGCGCCCCGGGTGCGTTGGCCTCGTCGAAGGCCGACTTCAGAAGCGCGGCGCTTGTGGGAGCGAGTCCGCCACTGATCGGCACGATGCCGTTGCGCTCGCGCCCGAGCTGAATGCCCCGGCGGATGCGGGTCTCTTCCTCTCGCGGAAGCACCCCATCCGGATCCAGGCGATCCCTGATCGCCCGCGCGAGGTCGGCTACCTGCTCTACCGGATTTCTTCTCGCGTGCTCGACAAGCCCGGATTCGGCGATCGTCAGATTTTCGATGCTTGCCGTGCGGCGTGCGGCATCGAGGGCGCGCACAATCGTTGAAGCGGCCTCGACACCGACCTCGCCAGCAGCCACTGCTTCCGCCAGCTCCGGGAATCGTGGCTCGAGAATTTCGCCAGAGAGCGCGGTATCGCCGCGAAGTGCGGTTCCCAGGTGGATGCGCCGACCCGCTTCGGCGCCCGAGATGCGCAGTATCCGCTCAAGAAATGGCGCGGGCTTTACCTGACCGTGTCGTTGCGAGAGACCATCGGTGCCGAGTTCGGACCGCGATCGATGCGCCGCTTCTGCGGCGCCGACCACCTGCGTCGACGCGAGTAGTCGCGCCAGCGATTCTGCCGCATTCAAAACGGCGCAAAGCTCGTCGTCGGTCGTGGTGCGTAGGTCGGCCCCGTGAATCCGACGCAGTTGCCGCTCGGCGTTGGCAATGGCCTCAGCGATCTCGCCGGCATCGGAGATCCCCGCACGGGAAGCTCCTGCAGTGACTGCCACGACGTGCCATCCGATCGTTCTTGGAACTCGTTGGCACGATACAAGTATTCTACACTAGGAACCGCTCCGTGTACACTAATATCGAAGATCACTTCGACCAATTCGGTGCCAAATCGACGTCCGTCGCCATCATCCCCACCCCACTCGACCTCGCCGAGGGCGCGCGGTGCCAGACTGGGAACCATGACGTCCCGCGCCGGCCAGCCAGCCGAAAAGTCCGATCTCATCGACGTGCATGAGCTGGTCCGGGCGTACTACGACCTCGTGCCGGACGTTTCCAAGCCGGAGCAGGCGGTCGTGTTCGGAACCAGTGGCCACCGTGGATCATCCTTCGATTCCGCATTCAACGAAACCCACATTGCCGCGATCACCCAGGCCATCGTCGAGTATCGCAACGGCCAGGGAGTCACCGGTCCGCTATTCATTGGCAAGGACACCCACGGCCTGAGTCGGCCGGCCGAGACGACCGCGCTGGAGGTCCTCGAGGCAAACGGCGTCCGGGTCCTCGTCGACGAATTCGATGACTATGTGCCGACGCCCGCGCTCAGCCACGCGATCATCAACTACAACCGCTCGGCCTCGACCGGCCCGACCGGAGGCAAGGCCGACGGGATCATCATCACGCCGAGCCACAATCCACCGCGGGACGGCGGCTTCAAATACAACCCGCCTCACGGTGGTCCCGCCGACAGCGACGCGACCGGCTGGATCGCTACGCGTGCCAACGAGATCATCGCGAACGAGAGCCACGACGTGCGCCGGGCCGAGCCGAGTGCGGTCGAGACCTATGACTTCAGATCCAACTACGTGAACGACCTCGAGAACATCATCGACGTCGACGCGATCCGGAAGGCAGGCATCCGCATCGGTGCAGACCCGCTCGGCGGCGCAAGCGTGCATTATTGGCAGCTGATCGCGGAACGCTACGGGCTGGACCTCACGGTGATCAATCCGGGCGTCGATCCGGCCTGGCCGTTCATGACGCTCGACTGGGACGGCAAGATTCGAATGGATCCGTCGAGTCCGTCGGTCATGGCATCCGTCGTCGCGCATCAGCACGAGTTCGACATCGTCACCGGCAACGACGCCGACGCCGACCGCCACGGCATCGTCACGCCCGACGGCGGGCTCATGAACCCGAACCACTACCTCGCCGTCGCGATCCAGTACCTGTACACCCATCGTCCCGACTGGAGCGCGGACGCCGCGGTCGGCAAGACGCTCGTCTCCAGTTCGATGATCGATCGGGTGGCCACCTCGCTGGGTCGGAGACTGTGGGAAGTGCCAGTCGGATTCAAGTGGTTTGTGCCCGGACTGATCGACGGCTCGGTCGCGTTCGGAGGCGAAGAAAGCGCCGGCGCCAGCTTCCTGCGCAAGGACGGCACGGCGTGGACGACGGACAAGGACGGAATCCTGCTCGCACTGCTGGCGAGCGAGATCCTTGCCGTGACTGGGAAAAGTCCGTCGCAGCTGTACGCCGAACTGGTCGCCGAATTCGGCGATCCCGCCTACGAGCGGGTGGATGCGGCAGCGACGAAGGAGCAGAAAGCGCGGCTAGCAAAGCTGGATGGCTCGGCCGTCAGCGCGACCACGCTCGCGGGCAATCCGATCATCGCACGGCTCAGCGAAGCGCCGGGAAATGGTGCACCAATCGGCGGCGTGAAGGTCGAGACCGACCGGGCGTGGTTCGCCGCGCGACCGAGCGGCACCGAGGACGTCTACAAGATCTACGCGGAGTCCTTCGACGGGCCCGAGCACCTGAAGAAGGTGCAGGCCGAGGCCAGGACCATCGTCGATGCCGCCCTCGGTTAGCAGGATTTGCGCGCTCTATGCGCGTTTTGCACCCCGATTTCGACGAATTCCGTCTTTTTTGGGGGGG
>DATAXD010000011.1:0-64345 GCA_036266835.1 Galbitalea sp.
ATGTGGACAGTCATGTCCAAGAGGGTCTCGTCCGGCGCAGCGTTGTCCGGCAAGGGCGTTTCACGCAAATGGGGCAAATGGACTCCCGCGGCCGTCGCGGTAGTAGTCGTAGCCGGAGTCGCGATCGCGGTACCGGTTGCCGCCAACGCATCGGTGAGTCTCCCGACGAAGACTCCGGCCCAGGTCTTGGAGCTGCTGGAGTCGAGCCGAGTACAGGCGTTTTCGGGCGAGATCACGGAGACCTCTGATCTAGGGCTCCCGTCTCTTCCGACCGGCGCAACTGCCGAGGGCAGCGGCTCAGACAGCAGCCTGGCATCCGATCTCGCCTTGCTCACCGGCAGCAACAGCCTGCGGGTGTATGTCGATGGTCCGAAAAACCTCCGACTCCAGGACCTCGGTTCGCTGAGTGAGCGCGATGTCATCCGTGACGGCAAAGACCTGTGGACTTACGACTCGCAGTCAAATTCGGTTGAGCACGCGACGTTGACCGTGAATCCGAACCAGCACTTCTCCCGTCCGGGAGTCGTGCCCTCGACGCCCGGACAGCCCTCGATCGCTGAGCCCCGGATTAGTCAGCCCTCGATCCCGCAGACGCCCGACGGTCTTGCCAAGGAGCTCGTCGCAAAGCTCGAGTCGACGAGCACACTGAGCGTCGATGACAATCTGCGCGTTGCCGGGCGAGCCGCCTACGACCTGGTGCTCACACCGAACGCCACCGACACGCTCGTGGGTTCGGTAGCGATCGCTGTCGATGCCGACACTGGGATGCCGCTCCAGGTGCAGGTCATGGCCGCTGGTCAAAAGGACCCGGCCGTCAGCATCGGGTTCACCTCGCTCGACCTGTCGAAGCCGGATGCCTCGCTCTTCGACTTCACACCGCCCGCCGGTGCGAAGGTCAAGGAATTGAAGTCGCCGCTCACCCGCCCGGTCGGACCGACTCATGCACCGAACGCGAAGCCGAACACCCAGTCGACCGAGAAAGTCACCGGTCACGGATGGGACGCCGTAGTCACGATCGCGGCGACCAGCAGCGAGGCGGGGCAACTCGGCAAGCTGTCGACGTCGCCCGAGTTCGCCGAATTGACCACGCCGGTCGCGGGCGGGCGGGTGTTGCACACGTCATTGTTCAACATCCTGTTCAGCTCGGATGGTCGAATCATTGCCGGTGCCGTGTCCGTTGACCGCCTGCAAGCGGTCGCGGCGCAGTAGTGACCATCGACAATCCGCGGTCGGCCATTGCCCATCGACCAGACGCAACTCCAGCGCCGTGAATTCCGCCGACCTTGCAATTGAGACGCGGGGACTGACGAAGAAATTCGGCTCCTACGCGGCCGTGAAGGATATGGATCTGCGCGTCCCGCGCGGCGCCGTCTTCGGATTTCTCGGGCCGAACGGATCTGGTAAGACGACCACGATTCGTCTGCTGCTAGGGCTCGCCTCACCCACCAGCGGGGAAGCCCGCGTACTCGGTTCGAACATTGCGACTCACCGCGGGCACATTCTGCCTCGAGTCGGTGCGCTGGTCGAGGGCCCCGGTTTCTACCCGTACCTCTCCGGTGCGGCCAACCTCCGCCGTCTGGATTCCGCAGATCGCTACGCCCCGGGTCAGACCCGGCGGGCGCGGGTCGCGGATGCCCTCGAAAGGGTCGGGTTGTCGTCGGCAGCCAACAAGACCGTCAAGGCCTATTCGCTCGGCATGAAGCAACGACTGGGAATCGCGAACGCGCTGCTGACTCCGCGAGAGCTGCTGATCCTCGACGAACCAACCAACGGTCTGGACCCGCAGGGAACGCGCGAGGTTCGCAACCTGGTTCGTTCGCTCGCGGCATCCGGAACCACTGTCTTCGTCTCGAGCCACCTGCTGGCCGAGATCGAACAGATCTGCACCCACGCCGCAGTCATGAGCGCGGGAGACCTGGTCGCGCAGGGCACGCTGGACGAGCTGCGGCAGGTGGGTCGGGCCAGGGCTCGAGTAGCAACCCCCGACACCGGGCCGGCGAGCGCCGTCCTGAGGAACCTCGGCATGTCGGTACTGGCGACCACCGACCCGCTCGAAGTCGTCGCGACCATGGGAGAAAAGGCGGTCGAACCGCATGTGATCGTCGCCGCGCTCGTGAAGGCGAAGGTTCGCGTTCGCGGATTCGCCCTCGAGACGCCAAGCCTCGAGGATCGCTTCGTCTCGCTGACGGGTGAGGGGTTCAACGTTGACCACTGAGCTGTCGAGTTCGGAGCCGTCCGTTGCCGACGCCGCCCGCGCGCGCCCAGCCAGCGGCTTTGCGCTGCTGGGATCGGAGCTGTCAGTGCTGTTCCGCCGCCGCCGCACCTGGGCGATGCTCGCTGCGCTTGCGGCGGTACCGATCCTGATCGCGATCGCCGTTCGGGTGACGCACGCCGGTAGTGCGGGCCAGGGTCCCGCGTTCCTCGACCGCATCGAGAACAACGGACTTTTCACCGTGTTTGTCGCGCTGGGAGTGTGCGTGCCGCTGTTTCTCCCGCTCACCATCGGAGTGGTCGCGGGCGACACCATCTCGGGCGAAGCCTCGAACGGAACTCTTCGCTACCTGCTGATCGCCCCGGCCGGCCGCATCCGTCTTCTCGCGGTTAAGTACGTGGGCGCTGCTGTCTTCAGCCTCGCGGCGACTTTCGTCGTGTGCATCGCAGGCGCCGTGATCGGATTCGCGTTGTTCCCGTCGGGATCGGTGACCCTGCTGTCCGGAGACACGGTGTCGGTGGGCGACGCGCTGTGGCGGTCCGTGCTGATCGCGTTGTACGTCACTGTTTCGCTGCTTGGCCTGTCTGCGATCGGACTATTCCTGTCGACACTCACCGACGTTCCGGTCGGAGCGATGGCGGCGACCATCATCCTCTCGGTCACCTCAGAGGTGCTCGACCAGCTCCCGCAGCTGGACTGGCTGCATCCGTGGCTCTTCAGTAACTACTGGCTGGGCTTCGCGGACATGCTGCGCGATCCGATTTCCTGGACGTCGTTCGGCACCAATGGGCTCCTGCAGCTCGGGTACATCGTCGTCTTCGGCGCTCTCGCGTACGGACGCTTCAGCACCAAGGACATCCTGTCGTGAGGCGCGCGCGACGGTAACCATGACGCGACAGTCGACCACGCGTCAGCATCGTCTGACTCGAGTGTTGTTCGGTGCCACTTTTGGACTGCCGAAGCGAACATCCCGCGACATCGACGGCGAGCTGGACTTCGCGATTCGGATGCCGGACGGCGTCGAACTTCTCGCCGACCGCTGGGCGCCTCTCGGGCCTGCGGATGATGTTCCGACCGTTCTGGTTCGCACCTGCTACTCGCGCAAGGCCTTCTGGGCGCTGGTCGGTCGATCGCTCGCCGAGCGCGGCTTCCAGACGGTCATCGTCAATTCGCGGGGCACGTTCGGATCCGGAGGGGGCCCCTTCTATCCGATGCACCACGAGCACGACGACGGGGTCGCGGTTCTGGAGTGGCTGCGTGCACAGCCCTGGTATCGAGGCTCGCTGATTCTCGCCGGCGCGAGCTACCTCGGATACACCCAGTGGGCGGTTGCTGCGGAGGCGACGGATGATGTCATCGCCATGCATCCGCACATCACGTCGGCGCGGCTCGCTCAGAACTTCACGGTCACCGGCGCGCTGGAGCTCGACACTGCCGCTCGATGGTCGTACTTCACGGCGCGCCAGGAGCTGCGCGGAGCCAATGCCCGGCTTGCGCTCGGAGTTGACCGAAAGCAGCTCGACCGCGCACTGAACACGCTTCCCGTGAACGTGATCGACACGGAGATGATCGGTCGGGCATGGCCGTTCTATCAGGACACGATTGTTCGGCTCGAGGATGATCCGCGCTGGCATCCATGGAATCGCAGCGTCGATGTGCCCAGGGTTCGCATTCCGGCGAGTTTTCTTGCCGGATGGTACGACCCGTTCCTGGTCGACCAGCTCGCCGACTTCGCGGCGATGCAGTCTGCCGGTACCCCGTCGCGACTGACTGTCGGGCCGTGGACCCACATGGCGTTCGGAGTTTCGGTCGCATCCGTTCGCGACACGATCGAGTGGAGCGGGATCCAGTCGGGCCGTGCGCCCGCGTCCGGTCGAGTGCCCGATGGGGTGCCCGTTCGCGCACCCGTTCACGTCTACGTGATGGGGTCACGCCAGTGGCAGGATTTCGACGCCTGGCCGCCGCGGGAATCCGTGGCAACACCGTGGTACCTGGCCGGCGATGGACGGCTCGCCGAGCGCCCGGATGCGGCTGCCGAGCCGAGCCGGTATCGCTACGATCCCGCCGACCCGACGCCATCCGTCGGTGGTCGCCTGCTGCTCACCGGGGCGGGACGCAAGAACAACCGTTCGCTCGAGGCTCGAGCCGACGTGCTGACCTTCACCTCGGCACCGCTGACCGACGACCTGCGAATTGTGGGCGAGCTCACCGCAGATGTCTGGATGACCTCGAGCCGGCCGACCTGGGACGTCTTCGTGAGGCTCTGTGATGTCGATGCCCGCGGCCGATCCCACAACGTGACCGACGGACTGATTCGGGTCACCCTGCCGGACAGCGAATCAGCGTCGGATGCGCCGCGGCTCATTCGCGTGCGACTCGCGCCGACGGCCCAACTGTTCGTGCGAGGCCATCGGTTCCGCGTCCAGGTGTCGAGCGGAGCGCATCCGCGATTTGCCCGCAACCTGGGCAGCGCGGACGAGCAGGTGGAAGGCACCGAGCTGTTCGTCGCCGAACAGGCGGTATTCCACGATGCCGAGCATCCGTCATCGGTGACCCTGCCCGTGTTGGTGTAGCAGCCCGAGTGCGGCTACCGACGAATCTCGACGAGTAAGACCCATGAGGTCACGACCGAGCCCACGAAGACGGTAATCGACCCGATGACCATCCAGGTGAGTCCGAGGGTCGATCCGTCGAGGAACAGGATGCCGCTGACGACGAAAGGCCCGACCTGACCGACGCCGAGCGCGACTTTGCTCCAGAGCCGAGAGAAGCTCTGCGGCGGCCTTATCTGCAGCTGACGCACCATCACGTCCACCTGGATTGCCAGCGGGGCGAGAAGGACGCCGAGAGTCAGCCAGCCCAGTGTGCTCGCTGTGCCGCCAGGGATGAGCGCCGCGACGTTCAGCACGAGAACGTACACGAGCGAGCCGATCGCTGAACCGGCACGCGGGGGAAGCGACGGGTACTTCAGGATCGCGTCGATGTTCACCGCCATCGCCGTCAGGATAAGACCGGCGAGGGTTGCTGCCGCGGCCGATGACGCGATCAGAACGTCGTGCCATGCCGCTAGGTTGATCACGCGGTTTCCTTAGTCGTAGGGTTCGACTTCTTGTGCAGAAGAGTACCGCTGCGAAAGTCGTGCTTGCGCGCGTGAACTTCGCGATATATCGTGAGTGCGAGCATTCGCGATATATCGCGTTTCCTTTCCATCGCCGCCGCCATCATCCACCATCCGACATTTCTGAAGGAGCATGCCCGTGATTCACGCTCGAGGCCTTGCACGTACGTTCGATACGAAGCGCGGACGCGAACGAGTCGCTGTGAACGCCGTCGGAGGCGTCGACATCGATGTTGAAGAAGGAGAGATCGTCGGCTTCCTCGGCCCGAACGGCGCCGGTAAGACCACGACCCTTCGGATGCTGACGACGCTGCTGAAGCCCACGAGCGGCACCGCGACGGTAGCGGGCTACGACCTCGCGAAGGAGCCGATCAAGGTTCGCAAGTCGATCGGATACGTGTCGCAGAGCGGCTCGACCGCCAGCATCGCCCGTGCCGGCGAAGAAATCATCGACCACGCCCTGCTTTACGGCATCAACGCCAGGCAGGCAGAGAAGCGCGGCAAGGAACTATTCGAGCAGCTCGAACTCGACGGGATGTGGGCGCGCCAGCCGAAGACGATGTCGGGTGGCCAGCGGCGCCGTCTCGACATTGCGATGGGACTCGTGCACGATCCGAAACTGGTGTTCCTCGATGAGCCGAGCACGGGGCTCGACCCGCAGGCCCGCGCCAACCTGTGGACCCACATTTCCGACCTGCGCACCAAGCTTGGTTCGACGGTCTTCCTGACAACGCACTACCTCGACGAGGCGGACGCCCTCTGTGACCGCATCCTCGTCATCGACCACGGCGTGATCGTCGCATCCGACACGCCAGACGCCCTCAAGCGACAGGTTGCGGGCGACCTCGTCGAGCTGACTCTCGCAAACGAGCAGCAGGTAGCGACCGCGGCGGCGCAGCTGGGCAAGCTGGGTGCGACTTCTTCCGCGACAGCGGATGTCTCCGGACTCGTCGTGAGCATGCGAATTCCGGATGCCGGCACCGAGTTGCCGGGCCTCCTGCGCTCGCTCGACAGCGCCGGGGTTCCGCTCACCGCGATCGAGGTTCGTCGGCCGACGCTCGACGATGTTTTTCTCACCATGACCGGGCGCTCGCTGCGCGAGGATGCCTGAGTCCCGCGACAAGTCACCCCGCCATCACTGAGCCCACACGACAACTGGAGCACATCATGAACTTTCTCTACGACACCGGCGTGATCTACCGCCGTCAGGTTCGACTCGCGGTACGCAATCCCGCCTGGGTGATCATCGGTCTCGCCCAGCCAGTGCTGTATCTGGCACTGTTCGGTCCGCTGCTCAAGCCGCTCGCCTCGCACATCGGAGCCCAGAACGCGTACACGTTCTTCGTGCCAGGGCTGCTCATCCAGCTCGGGTTGTTCGGCGCTCTGTTTGCCGGGTTCGGCCTGGTCTCGGAGTGGCGCGAGGGCGTCATCGAGGCGGAGCGCGTGACACCGGCAAATCGCGCGGCGCTGCTATTCGGACGGGTGCTGCGCGACCTCACGCTGCTGCTGGTGCAGGGCATCATCCTCATCGGCCTCGGTTTCGTGTTCGGGATGAACGGGTCGATCCCCGGCATGATCCTCGGCCTGGTCCTCATCCTGCTGCTCGGCGGTGCGTGCTCGGCGTCCTCGTATGGTCTTGCGCTGACCCTCAAGAGCGAGGATGCACTTGCCCCGATCCTCAACAGCATTGCGCTTCCCGTGCTGCTGCTGTCGGGAATTCTCCTGCCGATCAGCATCGCGACCGGTGCGCCCCAGTGGCTCGTAACCGTGAGCGATTTCATGCCGATCAAGTATCTGGTCAACGCGCTGCGGCAGTTGTTCACCGGCGGATTCTGGAACGTCACCACGTTCTGGGGCGCGGTCTGGGTACTGGTGTTGTTCGGGCTCGGCCTGTGGTTCGGAACTCGCACGTTCCGCAAGGACAACGCCTAGGGTCGCTCCGCCCGTATCGAGACCGTACTCGCGAGAGGCGGTTAGCGACGCACGAGGCGCAGGGTCGCCTCGACCGCTGCCGGCTCCGACATCGAGTCGACGTAGTCGAAGCTCGCGTACTTGCGGTCGAACTCGGCGTCGATCGCCCGATTCACCGGATCCAGTCGGTCGACATTCTCGAAACGAACCTCGAGGTCGGCACCGTCGAATGAGATCGCCTGATCGGCCTCCGCTTGCACGCGGCGGAACCACATGCTGCTGACTCCCAGATAGGAGCGTACGTATGCCGCTGCGCCGACCGTCACCATCCAGACGGGAAAGCGCAGGGTGTCGTGCCCTGCGCGGGCGATCACGAGCACGAGTTCCTCGGCCGTGGTGAGCTCGTCGAACTGTGCAGGCGTCCAGGTTGCGTCAGACATTGACAGTGCCGCCCTTCTGATGTCCACGGGAGCGTTCGGATCCTCGAGTGCAATTATCTCAAGTGCGATGCGGCCGCGCGTCTGGCCAGCGATGATAGGTGTCGTGGCTATCGCATCCGAAACCGTCACAGTCGATTATCCAATCGGCGACGTCTTCGACTTTCTCGTCGACGGCTCGAACAATTCGCTTTGGCGACCCGAGGTGGTCAGCGTCATTTTCGCTGCCGGACCCACCGAGCGAGCGGTCTGGGCGCAGACGGTGAAGTCGGCGACCGGCAAGGCGGTCAAGGCCGACTATCGCATCTCCCGGTACGACCGTCCCGGCAAACTCGAGCTCACCGTGTTCAACGGGCCGTCGCGTCCCACCAGCACATTCACGCTCAAGTCGCTCACTTCGCAGTCGACACAGGTGTCCTACGCCGTTGACGTGAAGCCACTGCTCTACCCGTTCGAACGAACGCGCTACGGGACACCGGCCGCGCTGGATGCCGCCGGCAACATCCACAATCTGGGTGCGGCGATGGCTGCGCGCGCCCGCAAGCGCTAAGGCAAGGAGCAGCGCTCGCGACCCCAGGAGCGGTGATTATCGGTGCGGGCACGATGGGCGGAACGGTGGTCGGCTCAGTCGCGGGCGCCTTCGGCGCGGTAGGCCTGGGCGGTTTCCGGTCGCTCACGCATGTCTCCTCGGTTCGCGATTCCTCGGTCGGCGATGGTGCCATGGCAAAAACACCAGTCGTTGCTAGTCCAGCCTGTTGGGAGCTACCGCCGACGGGCGAGGAGTTGGGCCTGCAGCCTAGTTGTTGTCGTTCGTCGCGGCGGCTGCTTCGCCAGCGGCAACATCACTCGCGGCGCTCGATGCAGACGAGTTCGCGGAGTCGAGGTCCGCCTGGATGCTGGCAAGCGCAGAAGCGGATCCGCTCGAGTCCGCGGTCGAGGTGCTCGTAGGCGCGATCGCCGCGGGAGTGGTAGCAGCGACGGGCTGAGCGTCGCCGCGGAACCGCGAGCATCCGGCCAGCGAGGCGCCGACCAGGGCGACCGCCGCAGCGGTCACCCCGATCCGCACCGCGCGAGAGCGCAACCCCGAGGAGATCACTTGATCGCCGCCAGGATCGTCTTGCCGTCCGAAACTGCCTTCCTGATGTCCGCGAGCGCCGACTTGACGGAGGTGCGCTCCGGCTCAAGCACGGAGTGGTTCGCGTTGAAGTCGGCGGGTGTCACGGCGAGCGATGCCGCAGCGACACCGTTCAGTCCGCTGGTTGCCGCCGCGATCTGGTTCTGCATGTCGGTGAGGTCGGCCTGCAGCGCGGGTGTGGACTTGCCGGCATCCGGTCCGGACAGGGCCGCGGCCAGCCTGGTTTGGGCGTCCGTCAGACGCGGGATGGCGGTTCCCGTCATCCGGTCGGCTGCCGCTGCGAACCGTGCCTGCGGAATCGCGACGGCGTACACGCGGTAGGTCAGGAAGATGGTCCGGTAATCCGCAGCGGCGGTGGCAACGTCGGTGTCCGCGGCGATCTTTGCTTCGACCGTGTTCATGCCGGCGACATCCGCGTTGAGTGTGGCGAGGATGGTCGCGCGATCCGCTGTGGTGATGTCCTTCGCGGCGTTGACCCGCGCGATCGCGGTGTTCAGCGAGCCGATGCGCTGCGTGGTCTTGATGCTGGCGGACTTCTGGATGTCAGCCAGCGTTTGACCGTGTGGCGCCGGTGTGGCGCCATCGGCAAATGCCGGAGCGCAGCTGCCCGCGACCAGGGCGATCGCCGCGGCCGATCCGATCAGCGAGGTGGTGAGAATGCGGTTCATGGTCTTGCTCCCGAGGTGTTGTCACGGGTCGGACCCGAGTGTCCGACCTCCGTAACAGTGCCCGAGCGAGGTTCGGCGTTGATCAGCCAATTGTTTGGATCAGGTAAGGGTGCGGCACCCCGCGAATCGGTCGGAGCGCCGCACCGTGCCGAGACCGCGTCAGCCCCGGGCGGGAAGCTCCTGAAGCGACCACGTGTTGCCCTCCGGGTCGGAGAAATAGACGAACCGTCCCCACGGCATGTCCTGCACGTCGCTCGCGCCGACTCCGGCCGCGCCGAGCTGGGCGCGGGCGGCATCCGCATCGGTAATCACGATCTGCACGCCCTTCTGCGAACCGGGCGCCATTTCGGTGATGCCGGTTCCGAGAACGATCGAGCAGGCCGATCCCGGCGGCGTCAGCTGCACGAAACGGATGCCGCCGTCGACGGTGTGGTCGTGGTCGAGGTTGAAGCCGACCTGGTCGCGGTAGAAGCCGATCGCGCGGTCGACGTCGCTCACCGGAATGGCGACCAGTTCGATTTTCCAGTCCATGGCCGGAACCTTTCTGTTTGTGGGGGTGCTTTCCTTGTCGTGTGGCCTCGAGCGTTGTTGTCGCGGTCAACCCGATACACCCAGCCTCTCGCTTATATAGGTCACTTTCTGTCCTGAATAGGGCGAGAATTGCGGATGTGGCAGAAACGACTTCACGCACGCTCCAGCTCCTCAATCTGCTGCAATCGCATCGGCAGTGGAGTGGTCCGGAACTGGCTGACCGGCTCGGGGTGACCGAGCGCACACTGCGCCGGGATGTCGATCGGGTGCGTGAGCTGGGCTACCGGGTGGATGCCGTTCGAGGGCCTCTCGGCGGCTACCGGCTCGAAGCCGGCGGCCAGCTCCCGCCGCTGCTGCTCACCGACGACGAAGCCGTCACGATGGCGATCGGGCTGCGAGTCGCCGCGCAATACGGACTCGTCGATGGGGAGCTGACGACCCAGACGGCCCTCGCGAAGTTCGAACAGGTACTGCCGAGTGCGCTGCGCCGGCGGGTCAACGCACTCGCGACCAGCGTGCAGGCGGAGACTCCGCGCAGCCCGACTGTGTCGCAGGATGTGCTCGGATCGCTCGCGCTCGCCTGCCGCGACCGTGAACGCATCCGGTTCTCTTATGAAGATGGCCGAGGCGAGAAGACCGAGCGGATCGTCGAACCGAACGCGCTGGTCGCCGCGTCTCGCAACTGGTTTCTCGTCGCCTGGGATCTTCGCCGCGGTGACTGGCGAACCTTCCGGGTCGACCGGATCTCGCGGTTCTTCGGCACTCGCCTCCGATTCCCGCCGCGTGAATTGCCCGGCGGCGCCGCCGCGTACGTCACGAAGTCCGTTGGGGCGCTCCGCCGTCGCATCAGGCTGGACGTGATCCTCGAGCTTCCGCTCGCCGAAGCCCGTGCCGCCTTCGGACCATGGGGATCGCAGGCGGATGCGCTCACTGCGACACAGACGCGGTGGCGCGTCGAGGCCGAGTCGCCTGAGCATGCGTTCGGCGCGCTCGCCTGGGTACCCGCGGGCGTCGCGTACACGCTGGAGGGTCAGGGCGAACTCCTCGACTTCATCCGCACGGCGGCGGAGCGGGCAGGCGCCGCGTCCGGAAGGAGCTAGGTGGTCGTCGCGCTGAACAGCAGCGAGGCGACGACTACCAGGCCGACCGCCACAAACTGCAGCTTCGTCATCCGTTCCTTCAGGACGGTGGCGGCGAGGATCACCGTGAGCACGGGATACAGCGCGACCAGCACCGATACGATCGCGAGGTTTCCGACGTGCAGGTCGAGGATGATGAGCGCATCCGCCACGGCGACGAGAACGCCCGATCCGGCCGCGGCGATCCAGGCGCGGTGGGCGGACAGCGTCGCGACGGCATCCGATCCCGGCTGCAGGAAGGCGAGCGCGCGGCGGCGGGGGATAAAGCGGATGGCGAGCCACACGATAGCAAGCACGACGAGGCCGGCCACGATCTCGAGCACCGAGGGGACGACGCCGGAATTGTGCGGGGCGAAGTCGAGGGCAACGAGAGAGGACCCGAGCAGCAGGCCGGAGGCGACGGCGAGCGCCGCTCCTCGGCGAGTGATGTGTGTGCGTCCCGGTTCGCTGCGCGGTGCCAGCAGCAGGAGGGCGACGATTCCCAGCCCGATGGCGACCCACGCGATCGGTGTCAGCGCCTGTCCGGTGATCACGGCCGCGGCCACCGGCACAACCGACTGGATGAGGGCGATGAGCGGCGACAGCAGACTCATCGGCCCAATCGCGAGAACACCGTAGAACGCGAGCAGTCCGAACACGGCGAGCACACCGCAGACCGTGCCGGCTTCGACAGCACCAACGGACCAGGTTCCCCCGACCAGCAGGAGCGCTCCGAAGATGGTGACGGTGGCAACTACGTAGTTGAACAGGGTTGCGGTGACGAGCGGGATGCGCCGTGCTGCGAACGCGCCCAGGAAGTCGGAAGCCCCATAGAAGATCGCGCCGCTGAGGCCGAGAACAACGACGATCATGCAGCGTGTCCCGCGGCCACGACCGTCATGGAACCAAGTCTAGGGAACGGACGACGGGCCGCTCACTTTCGCGACGCGCTTACGACGCATCCGCAGGAGGACGACGATTCCGATCCAGATGACGGCACCGAGCACGAGCCACGGCAGCAGATAGGTCAGCACCAGGAACGCCCAGGTAAAGAACACGCCGAAACCGGATAGCCCGCCGAAGAATGCGCTTGCTGGAGATGGCGGCCCAGTCGTCGCGATGACCACCGATGGCGCGATCAGGTGCAGCTTGATCGTCGCCATCGCGATCTGGTCGTTGAGGTAGCGCTGCTGCCCTTCGAGCGACTCGAGATCACCCTGGCGGCTCGAGATGTCGCTTTCGAGTTCGATCAGGTCCGAGGTGTTTGTCGCCTTGGCTTCAAGCGCGAGAAGCCTGGTGATTGAAGTCTGGAGCGCGGTAATCCGGGCAGCGAGGTCTTCACTCTTGGTCGTGACGTCATCCGTCGACTGGCTGATCGACACCACGCTGCCGACCTTCTTCAGCGCGGCGAGCGTCTGGCTGAGCCTGTTCTCCGGGATGCGCAGCGTCAGGCGTGCATCCGCGGGAGTCGTCTTCGTGGCGGCCGTCTGGTTGCGGTCATCGACGCGTCCGCCCGCATGGTCGACGATTGTCGCTGCCTTGCCGGCTGCGGAAATCGGGTGCGCGCTGCGGATGACTACGCTGCCGGTGGTAACCACCTGGCGGGTGACCGCGTCGCCGGCGGTTTTGGAGGCGCCGGTCGAAACGTGCGCATCTGTGCCGACGCCCGGCACCGCGGCACCGTTGCCAGCGGTCGAAGCGCCCCCGCCGGAGGCCGAGCATCCGGCGACCGAAATCGCCACCGCGAGCAGAATCGCGCCGAGCCCCGCACTTCGTCGCTTGGTGAGCATGTCCCAACTGTGCCAGAAGTTTCGTGGGTAGCGAATCACGATTTGGCGTCTCTTGTGGGGGATAGTCTCGAAGCCATGCAGCAGCGGATTCTCGGACGAACGAACCGCGGAGTCTCGGTGATTTCGCTCGGCACCTGGCAGCTGGGTGCCGACTGGGGCACGGTTTCGGAAGACGATGCGACCGCCGTGCTGGCTGCCGCGGTTGATGCCGGTGTGACCATGTTCGACACCGCGGATGTCTATGGAGACGGTCGCAGCGAACAGCTCATCGGCCGATACCGGTCCGATCATCCGGATGCGGACATCTTCGTTGCGACCAAAATGGGCCGCCGCGTGGATCAGGAGCTCGACAACTACACGCTCGACAACTTCCGCGCCTGGACCCACCGCTCGCGCTCGAACCTGCGAGTCGACACGCTCGATCTCGTGCAGCTGCACTGCCCGCCGACATCCGTCTATTCGAGCGATCGGGTCTTCGACGCACTCGACCACCTCGTCGCGGAGGGCGCCATCGCGAACTACGGCGTGAGCGTAGAGACCAGCGCACAGGCGCTGACCGCAATCGCGCGGCCGAACGTCGCGACCGTGCAGATCATCCTGAACGCGTTCCGGCTCAAGCCCCTCGCCGAGGTGCTGCCGGCAGCCCAGGATGCGGGGGTCGGCATCATTGCTCGGGTTCCACTAGCGAGTGGGCTGCTCAGCGGCCGGTACTCAGCCGAAACGACGTTTGCCGAAAACGATCACCGCAACTTCAACCGCAACGGCGAGGCATTCGACGTTGGCGAGACGTTCTCTGGCGTGAATTTCGAACAGGGCGTCGAGGCCTCGCACGAGTTCGCGGCGCTGGCGAACGAGCACGGGCTGGAGCCGGCTACCGCGGCTCTGGCGTGGCTTGCCCAGTTGCCCGGGGTGAGCACGGTGATTCCTGGAGCGCGCACGCCGCAGCAGGCTCGCGCAAACGCGGCCGCCGGGTCGGTGGAGCCGCTCGGGACCGAATTCGACGAGCGCGTGCGAGAGATCTACGATCGCTATTTCGCGAAGGAGCTGGCAGCGAAGTGGTAGACAAGGCGACCGCGGCGTCGCCGACCAAACTCGGTCGCCCGTTCCAGAATCTTTTCGTCTCGAACCTCGCCACCAACCTTGGTGACGGAGTCATCCGCACCGCCGCACCACTGCTCGCGGTGCGACTCACGACCGACCCGCTGCTGATCTCGCTGATCGCCGCGCTCGCGCTCCTGCCGTGGTTGTTCTTCGCGATTCCGTCGGGCATCCTGATCGACCGGATCGACCGACGCACCGCCCTGAAGATCGCCAACGGCATCCGGGTGGTGCTGGCGACCGGGCTCGTGCTGCTGTTCGCGACGCACTCACTCACGATCTGGTGGCTCTACGCCGTTGTGTTCATCGACGGTTCCTGCGAAACCATCTACGACGGCGCGATCAGGGCGATGATGCCCGGCATCGTGCCAAAGGATCGCCTCCCCAGCGCGAACTCGCGGATCGAGGCCGGCGAACTCATCCTGCAGAACTTCCTGGCCGCCCCGCTCACCTCGCTGCTGTTCGCGGTTGCCGTGCTCATCCCGCTCGGCGCGAACATCGGTTTCTACGCGCTCGCCGTGGTGCTCGCGCTGCTCCTGCCACGCGCCGCCTCCGGCAAACAGTTCACGGATGTGGGTGACGAGCCGAGGCCTAAGTGGTACCTGCAGTTCGTGGACGGATATCGCTTCATCATGGCCAACAGGATGTTCCGCACCCTCTGGTTTTTCACAACGTTCATCGGCCTCTGTTTCTCGGCGGCGACATCCGGACTCGTGCTCTTCGTCATCAAGCACGAGGGGCTGCCACCGAGCCTGTTCGGGACGTTCCTGCTCTCCGGCGCCGTGGGCGGAATTGCGGGCAGCCTCCTTGCCGCGAGCCTCAAGAAGAAGCTGGGCGCCGGCCCGACGATGGCCCTTGCCAACCTCGTCGCGTGCATTTCGCTGCTCGTGGTCGGAGCAATCCCATCGATCTGGGCGGCAGCGGCCGGATTTCTTGTCTCGTCTCTGGCGATCCTCATCTGGAACGTGCTGATCATGTCCCTGCGTCAGAGCATCGTGCCCGGCCGGATGCTCGGTCGGGTCCATGGCACCTGGCGCACGCTCCTGTGGGGAACGATGCCGATCGGATCCGTGCTCGGCGGCCTGCTCGGTCGCATCAATCTCACCTATCCGTTTCTCTTCGCGGGCGCCGCTGGACTGGTCGCGAGCATCATCTTCTACCGATTCCTGTCATCACTCCCGAACCCCGAGGACGTCGACAACGGCGATCGACCGGTCACCGAAATCGGCCCGGCCGGAGTCACGCTCGAAGACTGATCGCTGGGTTACCCGGGTCGGAGCCTCACGGTGCAGGCCAACGCACGGGAATTCTGAGATCGAGTGACCGTTGTAATCAAACGTGACCAAGCTAATGATTATCGTCGGCAGCATTCGTGAGGGTCGTATCGGCCTCCCGATTGCCGAGTGGGTTCGCGCCGAGGCGGAGAAGACCGGCAACTTCGAGATCGATTTCGTCGACCTCAAGGAGTTGGGCCTTCCGTTCATGGACGAGCCGAAGCATCCGCGGCTCCAGGAATACACGCACCAGCACACCCGCGACTGGTCCGCCCGAGTGGATGCCGCGGAGGCATTCCTGTTCGTCACTCCGGAGTACAACTACAGCTTTTCGCCCGCACTGAAGAACGCTCTCGA
Source organism: Galbitalea sp. (assembly GCA_036266835.1). Taxonomy (GTDB): domain Bacteria; phylum Actinomycetota; class Actinomycetes; order Actinomycetales; family Microbacteriaceae; genus Galbitalea. The sequence continues at coordinate 15,650 of DATAXD010000011.1, forward strand.
CTACTTGAACAAGGAGTGGTGGCGCAAGCCGCTCGGGTTCGTCAGCTACGGCGGCGTCTCATCGGGTACGCGGGGCGCGGCGGCCATCCTGCCGGTGATCACTGGCCTCGGACTCGTGCGAGTCGGTGCAAACGTGGAACTGAGCTTCGCGGGCACGCAGATTGAGGATGGCGTCTTCCACGCCGGTGAGAAGGAGTCCGCGATCCTGGAGCGCGAGCTGGACGAGCTCCACACGCTTGCCGCTATCCTCACTCCCGCCCGAGGCATGCTCACCTAACCCGAGGGGCGGCAAAAGGTCCTAAAACCGTCCCGGTTAGGACCTTTTGCCGCCCCTCACGGGGGGATTACGCAGACGCGAACAGGTCAGCCATCGCGTCGAAGAACGCGCCCCAGCCCTCGGCCGTGCGCGCGTACTCCTCGGGCGACAGGTTGCCGCCCGTCTGGCGGAACAGCATCTCGGTGCCTCCGTCGACCGCGGTCAGGGTGACTGTGACGGTCTCGCGGGCATCGCCCGGACGATCGGCGAGAGTCAGCACCAGCTTCGTCGGTGGGTCGACTGTAAGGAATTCGCCGTACCAGTGGATGTCGGGCACATCGTTGCCGATGATCATGGTTGCTTTCCACGCGCCGCCGGGGCGAACATCCATCGAGACGCTGTCGTCGGGAACGTGAACTCCGCTGCCGCCGAACCATTTCGCGAAGTGCTGGGGCGTGACCCAGGCGTCGAAGACGAGCTGGGGTGGCGCGGCGAAAGTGCGGGTGATGGTGGCGCCTTCTGATTCAGTCATGCGTCGTGCCTTTCTGTAGTGCCGTGAGGTGGTGGTTCAATTCGACGAAGCTGTGCTCCCAGAACCGCCGGTAGAGGTCGATGAAATCGGCCGCGGGCCGAAGCGGATCGGCGACGAGCCTCGCGGGTCGCCACTGGGCATCCCGACCTCGGGCGATGAGGCCAGCCGACTCAAGAACGCGGAGGTGCTTCGACACCGCCGGCAGGCTCATCGCGAACGGTGCCGCGAGTTCATTGACCGTGGTCTGGCCCTGTGCCAGCCTGGCGAGGATCGCGCGCCGCGTGGGGTCCGCGAGAGCCGCGAACGTCCGGCTGAGTTGATCTGTGGCCATAAAGCCATAATAAACCAAATGGATAAATAAACAAGTGGTTAATTACCCGGGCGTATGAAAAGTGTTAGCGCCCCCGTTAGGGAGCATCAAATCGCTAGAATTGGGCCGCGATTCACAACAGCGCGAATCGCGCGCTCTCGACATTGATCTGGACCCCCGTATGGTCGACACAGAGTTGCCAGCGGACGCGGACGCCGTGTCCCGCGCTGTCGCGCTGTTCCTGAGACGGATGGTCGACGATCCGCTCCTCGGTTGGACCTTCGAGGGCGTCGACCAGGTCCGCGTTCAGCGGCATGCGCAGACGTTCGTCGTCGCGGCGCTCGGCGGGCCTGATCTCTACCTCGGACGTGACCTGCGCGAGGCGCACCTGCGGTTCTCGCTACGCAACGAACACTTCGACGCGGCCGTCGAACATCTCCTGGAATCGCTTCGCGATGTCGGCATCTCGGACAGCGTGACCGCCGAGCTCGCGATCCGCCTCGAGCCGCTGCGCAGCCAAATCGTCACCGCCGCCTGATACTTCTCGTGAGGGGCGGCAAAAGGCTCTAACCGGCGCGGTTTTAGAGCCTTTTGCCGCCCCTCGGGGGATTAGCCGCGCGGGACACCGACCGGTTCTGTATCCGGGATCGGGCTCGAGTCGCGACCGCGCAGGTCGGGATGCCAGCCGTGGAACGCGATCGCGACCAGGGCGGCGAGCACCGCGAGAACGCTCGCGACGATGAATCCGCCGATCGCGCCGTGCCCGTCGATGAAGAAGCCAGCGACGGCCGACCCGGCAGCCGCGCCGATGAGCTGGCCCGTGCCGACCCATCCGTAGGCCTCCGCCGTCTCACTGAATCGAACGCTGGATGCGACGATCGCCGACATGACTCCGAGGGCCGGGGCGATCCCGAGGCCGGCGACGAGAAGCGCGCCGGTCAGGGTCCAGAAGGTGCCGCCGAATTGCAGGGCCACGGCAACCGTCGCGAGCCCGATTCCGATCGCGATCACGACCATCCGCCGTGACAGCGCCCATCGATCGAGCTGCTGGCTGCCGAGCGCCAGACCACCGATGAGCGAACCGATGGACCAGACCGCGAGGACGATGCCGGCCTGGGGCCCGCGGTGCCCGAACACGGAAACGACATCCGCCTCGGTGGCTGCGCATGCCCCGATGAGCAGAAGGCCCACGAGCGTTGCGAGGATGACGGGTTTCTTGCGCAAAACGGCGCCCAGCGACCGGCGGCTACGCGGAATGCGCACCTTGCCTACCTCGGGCGACAGCAGGAACCACAGGCCGCCGCCGAGCAGCAAGACCCCGGGAATCAGAACGCCGATCACCGTCGACACCTGGATCGATACAAAGGTGATGACGACCGGGCCCGCGATCCAGATGATCTCCTGCGCCGACGCGTCAAGAGCGAAGAGCCTGGTGAGCTGGGACGACGTGACCATCTTCGGATAGATCGTCCGAACGGCGGGCTGCACCGGTGGAGTACTCAGCCCACCGATAAATCCGATGACCACGTACATGGGCAGGGTCAGTGTGATGAACGCGATCGAGAAAATCGTCGCGGCGCAGACCAGCGTCGTGAGAATCAGAACAGGACGCATGCCCCAACGACCCATCCATCGGCTGGTGAGCGGGCCAGCGATGGCCTGGCCCACGCTCGTCGCGGCGAGAACGAGGCCCGCTTCCCCGTACGAGTGCGTGACGTACTGAACGCGCAGCAGGTACGCGAGCGACAGCATCCCATTCGGGAGCCGTGCAGTGAGCTGCGCCGCGATGATTCGCGCGACCCCGGGGGTTCTCAGGAGACTCCCGTATGTGCTCACTGGGGCCTCATTTCGCACCCAGTCTATCGACCACGTGATCCACTGAGCGTGGGCGTCGGTGGCCACTCGTACGGTTGTCCACAGGCACCCCGGAATTGTGCACAGGAAACACGGGCAAATGTGCAGAAGTAGTGGCAAGTTGTTGAGAAATTGTGGACGACACGCCACGATATCTAGTGTCGATCGGGTTGAATAGACCCAAGATATAGGGATTGAGCCGCCGGGTCGGGGGCGTTGGAATGGCAATATCCAGGGGCATTTCGTTGTTTAATCAACGGGATGTTCACGGCGCAATCGGCATCGAAATTGCCGGGCGCGCCGCAGCATTGATAAGGAGTTTTTCGTGACAATTACCGTCGTCAAGCGCAACGGCCAGCGTGAGCCGTACGACGCGAACAAGATCAACCTCGCGATCGAGAACGCGAGCGCCGGTCTCGACGAGAACATCACGTGGGTGACCCAGATCGCCTCCGAACTGGAGCTCACCCTGTTCGACGGCATCACGACCCAGCAACTCGACGAGGCCGTCATCCAGGTCGCGCTGCAGAACGTCAAAGACGACCCCGCATTCGACGTTGTCGCGGCCCGGCTGCTGCTTAAGACGATCTACAAGCGCGTACTCGGCGACTACGAGACCGCCGACGAGCTCAAGAAACTGCACAAGGAGCACTTCGCCACCAACATCCGTCGCGGAGTCGACGAGGGTCTGCTCGACTCGCGCCTGATCGAGATGTTCGATCTCCAGAAGCTGGCCGACTCGCTCGAGCCCGAGAACGATGAGCTGCTCAAGTACATCGGGCTGGTCACGCTCGCCAACCGCTATGGCATCAAGGGGCGCAACGGCGACGCGCTCGAAGTGCCGCAGTACTTCTGGATGCGGATCGCGATGGGGCTCTCGCTCAACGAGTCCGACCCGACGACCCACGCGCTCGCGTTCTACAACAAGATGTCCAGGCTCGAGTACATCGCCGCCGGCTCGACTCTCGTCAACGCGGGCACCGCGTATCCGCAACTCGCGAACTGCTTCGTCATGGAGATGCAGGACGACATGGAGCACATCGCCAAGACGACGCGCGATGTCATGTGGCTGACCAAGGGCACCGGCGGCATCGGGCTGTCGGTGACGAAGCTGCGTGCCCAGGGCTCGCCCATCCGCTCAAACAACACGACCTCCACGGGGCCGATTCCGTTCATGCACACGATCGACTCGATTCTTCGGGCCGTCAGCCGCGGCGGCAAGAAGTTCGGCGCCCTGTGCTTCTACATGGAGAATTGGCACCTCGACTTTCCCGAGTTCCTCGACCTGCGACAGAACTCCGGCGACCCTTACCGCCGCACCCGCACCGCGAACACCGCCGTCTGGATCAGTGACGAGTTCATGAAGCGCGTGCAGAACGACGACGACTGGTACCTGTTCGACCCGCTCGAAGTCTCCGACCTCAACGAGCTCTATGGCAGCGCGTTCTCGGTCCGCTACAACGAATACGTGGCCAAGGCCGAGGCCGGCGAAATGCGGATGTTCAAGAAGCTTGGCGCGCGCGAGCAGTTCAAGTCCATCCTGATTTCCCTCCAGACGACGAGCCATCCGTGGCTGACCTGGAAGGACACGATCAACAACCGCGCCCTGAACAACAACACCGGCACGATCCACCTGTCGAACCTCTGCACGGAGATCACGCTTCCGCAGGACAAGGACAACGTCTCGGTCTGCAACCTGGTATCGATCAACCTGTCGCAGCATTTGCTTCCGACCATGTCCGTCGACTTCGCAAAGGTCGAGGAGAGCGCGCGGCTCGCGATCCGTCAGCTCGACAACCTCATCGACATCACTCGCTCCTCCGTCAAGGAGGCCGACTTCTCGAACCACCAGAACCGTGCCGTGGGGCTCGGAGTGATGGGTTTCACCGACATCATCGAGCGGATGGGTATCTCGTACGAGAGCGAAGCCGCCTACGAGCTGATCGACGAGATCATGGAACACGTCTCCTACGCCGCCATCGACGAGAGCACCAGCCTCGCCAAGGAACGCGGCGCCTACCCAAACTTCGAAGGCTCGCGCTGGTCGCAGGGAATGGTGCCGTTCGACTCGATCGCACTGACCGAAGCCGATCGTGGCACCCCGATTGCCGTTAACCGCACGACTCGCCTCGACTGGGATGCCCTTCGCGCGAAGGTGAAGGGCGGCATGCGCAACGCGACGCTGATGGCGATCGCGCCGACCGCGTCCATTGGGCTGGTTGCCGGAACGACTCCGGGCTTCGACCCGCAGTTCGCTCAGATCTTCAGCCGCGCTACCTCCAACGGTAAGTTCCTCGAGGTCAACCGCAACCTCGTCAACGACCTCCAGAAGCTCGGTATCTGGGAGTCGACCAAGGAGACGATCCTGCGGAGCCAGGGCGACATCCAGAACATTGCCGCGATCCCGGATGCGGTGAAGGCGACCTACAAGACGAGTTTCCAGCTCTCGCCGTACTCGTTCCTCGAGGTTGCCGCGCGCGCCCAGAAGTGGATCGACCAGGCCATCAGCCGCAACATGTACCTGGAAACGCGCGATCTCGGCGACATGATGGACATCTACTTCGGCGCCTGGGAGCGCGGCGTCAAGACGACCTACTACTTGCACATGAAGCCGCGTCACACCGCCGAACAGTCGACGGTCAAGGTGAACAAGGCAGAAGACCTGACGGGTACTGCCACCGCATCCGATTCGGCGGGCAGTGCGACCGACTCGGCCATTGCTGCCGTCGCGGGCCCCGCACGTCGCGGTTTCGGCGGGCTCACTCCGAAGTCGGAGGGTTGAGGGTGGACCTGTTCAACGAACTGCAGGTTGGCACTTCGCGTGTCGTGGAAGAGTACTTCGTACCGGTCGACCCGATGGACGACCTCCAGTGCGAGAGCTGCCAGTAGATGCCAATCCTAGGAACGGGCTTGCAGGAGGGACTGCTCCTCAAGCCCATCAAGTACCAGTGGGCGATGGACCTTTACGACCAGGCCGTCGCCAACACCTGGTTCCCCAACGAGATCCAGCTCGGCGAAGACATCGCCGACTTCAAGAAGATGACTGATGAGGAACGCCACGCCGTAACCTTCCTGATGAGTTACTTCAATCCGAACGAACTCCTGGTCAACAAGGCGCTCGCCTTCGGGGTTTACCCGTACGTCAGTGCCGCGGAATGCAGCCTTTATCTCGCCAAGCAGATGTGGGAAGAGGCCAACCACTGCATGAGTTTCGAGTACGTCCTCGAAACCTTCCCGATCGACCGCAACGAGGCCTACAACGCGCACGTCGATATTCCGTCCATGGCTCGAAAAGAAGAATTCGAGTTGAAGTACATCCGTCGCATGACGGAGCAGACTCTCGACATCACGACAACCGAGGGCAAGAAGGACTTCGTCCGCAACCTCGTCGCGTACAACGTCATCCTCGAGGGCGTCTGGTTTTATTCGGGCTTCATGGTCGCCCTGTCGTTCCGCCAGCGGAACCTGCTGCGCAACTTCGGATCGCTAATGGACTGGGTGGTCCGCGACGAATCCCTGCATCTCAAGTTCGGTATCAACCTGATCCTCACCGTGCTCGAAGAGAATCCCGACCTTCAGACCGAAGAATTCGCTGCGGAGATCAAGCAGATGATCCTGGATGCCGTGGAGATGGAAGAGGAATACAACCGCGATCTGCTTCCCGGCGGCATCCTCGGCCTCAACGCCAGCTACATCAACCAATACGTGAAGTACCTGGCCGACCGCAGGCTCGAGGAACTCGGCTTCGAGGCCGAGTACAACGTGTCGAATCCGGCGAAGTGGATGGCGGCAGCCAACGACACCCTGCAACTGGTGAACTTCTTCGAGTCGACGAACACCTCGTACGAGTCGAACGCCTCGGCTACGGAGTCGAAGAAGTAGCTTGACGATCGAAATTCGGCGGATCGACTACAACGATCCGCGCGCCATAGTCATCCGCGAGGCGATGGATGCGGAGATGGGCGTGCTGTACGCCGGCGTCGACGAGTCGTTCGACGACGACATGCGCACCGCAATTGGTGCTTCGCTCGCGGTCCATCCCGAGCAGATGATCGCGACCATCGGTGCCCTGGATGGCGAGAAGCTCGTGGGTCACGCCGCGCTTCGGCCGTTCGAGGATGACCTCGAGGTCAAGCGAGTCATTGTGCTGCCCGAGTACCGCGGGCGCGGCATTTCGAAGCAACTGATGTCCGAACTCGAGATCATCGGCCGAGAGTCCGGGGCAAAACGACTCATCCTTCAAACCGGCGATCGCCAGGTCGAAGCGATCGCGCTGTACGAGGCGATCGGGTATCGGCAAATCGAGCGGTTCGGGCTCTACGCGCCCATTCCGTTCTTCCTCTGCTACGGAAAGCAGCTGTAGGCAGCGGCTCTTGCCAAGGAATTGCGTCGATTCGTAATGTTCTTGCAGACGAGTCATACTGGCAACGTGGCCGTCCAGCGCAGCGCATCGACAATCTCGGTCGACAAGCGCAGGCCGATCGGCTCGCTCATTGCGATGTTCCGCCCCTACCGCGCGTCGATGCTTCTGGCCACCGTTGTCTTCGTCATCAAGGACAGCCCGATCTGGATTCTGCCGATCCTTACCGCCAACATCATTGACGTAGTCGTCGAGCACAAGCCGGTCGAGCAGCTGTGGCTCAACGCGGGAATCGCCGCAATCATCCTGGTGATGAACTATCCGCTCAACGTCCTTTACGTGAGCCGGTTCAGCAACGCCGTGCGCCATGTTGCCGCGGATCTGCGCAACGGGATGTCGAGTCGACTGCAGCTGCTCACGATCGGATTTCATTCGCGCACGAGCGCGGCCGTCATCCAGAGCAAGGTCGTGCGCGACGCCGAGAACGTCGAGCTCGCTCTCAACCAGTCGTACGGAGTCGGTCTCTCGGCGATCTGCGTCCTCGTTGGCGCGCTGGTGTCGACCGCCGTTCGCGTCCCCAGCTTCGTCCCCGTATTCGTCGTGATCGTACCGATCGCGGCGGTGTTGCTCATCATGCTGAGGCGCCGATCGGGCAGTCTCAATGAGTCCCTGCGGCACGAGGTCGAAACGTTCTCGTCGCGGATCGGCGAGATGGCCGCGCTGATGCCGATCACGCGCGCGCACGCGCTCGAGGATGTCGCGCTCGAGCGGGTCTCGACGAGCGTCGAAGATGTGCGCTCGGCCGCGGTCGCGCTCGACAAGTTCAACGGCAGGTTCGGTTCGATTACCTGGATCTCATACCAAAGCCTCGGCGTATTCTGCCTGGTCGCCGCGTCGTTTGCGGCTCTCACCCGTTTCATCCCGATCACGGCGGGCGAAGTGGTCCTGCTCAGCGGATATTTCACGATCCTCACCGGAGCGATCGTCAATCTCCTCAACCTGCTGCCCGTCATGACGAAGGCGCGTGAATCGATGCGGTCGATTGCGGAGGTCCTGCAGGAGCCAGACGTCGAGCTCAACGTCGGTAAGCGGGCCGTTGCCAGCGTCGCCGGGAACCTGCGCTTCGAACGGCTCGGCTATCGATACACGCCGCGGGGGAAGCCGGCGCTCAGTGATATCGAGCTCGAGGTCGCGCCCGGTGAGACGATCGCGTTCGTCGGCCCTTCGGGTTCGGGCAAGTCGACACTGCTCAATGTCGTGCTCGGTTTCCTGCGTCCGACCAGCGGCCGCCTGCTTCTCGACGGTGTCGACACGCAAACGCTCGACCTGCGCACGTTCCGTTCCCGGGTGTCGGTGGTGCCGCAGGAATCGGTGCTGTTCGAGGGCACCATCCGTGACAACGTCGCCTACGGATTGAGCGACGCCAGCGACGCTGCCGTGCTCGATGCCCTGCGCGGGGCAAACGCGCTCGAGATCGTCGATGCGCTGCCGGATGGTTGGGACACGATCGTCGGAGAACGCGGTGCGCGTTTGTCGGGCGGGCAGCGTCAGCGGATCGCGATCGCGCGCGCCCTCATCCGGGACCCGCGAGTGCTGCTGCTCGACGAGGCGACTTCTGCGCTCGACGGCGAGTCGGAGAAGCTGGTGCAGGATGCGGTGGAGCGGCTCATGGGCGGTCGCACGACGCTCATCGTGGCGCACCGCCTGTCGACCATCCGGGCCGCTGACCGAATCGCGGTGCTGGATGCCGGCCGGCTCGTCGAGATCGGAACACACAAGAACCTGCTTGCGGCGGGTGGCCGATATTCGACGCTGTACTCGGCGCAGAGTTTCTGACCGCTGCCGTCGCGACGACGCCGCAGCCGCGTGACGACCAGCAGAATCGCACCAATCACGACGATGCCGATCGAGCCAGGAATCACGTAGGGCGGAATCGAGACGCCGGTGGTCGCGAGGGCGACGACCGCTGCAGTTGCGATTGCCAGAGGTTTCACGAGACCGCTCCGGGGGAAGACTTGACTGCTTCGACAGTCCGATGCCCACATGCTAGTACCTGGCGCAGAAGTTCCCGCCCGAGGGCGCCGTGACGGCAACCGGCGTAATAGCGGCGGCGCCGAGACAACGATCGAGTATCGAAGCTTCACTCCGTGCAGAAGTTGTAGCCCGGAAGCGCTTTCAGTGGTTAGCTAATCACCACGGCGGATCGCGCATCACACGCAGGTGGTGACTCGCCAGCAATCCCCAAGTAAGGTCTGAATACATCCCTGAGGCAATGCGGCATGGCTTGACCCATCTCTGCAATGCTGTCCCCCGCTTGGGGACGGGGACTGCCCAAGTGAATTACGAAAGGAACCACATTCCATGACTAGATCAAAGAGAGGCGCCATCACTCTGACGATTGTCACCGTGACTGCCCTCGCGATCGCTCTGGCGGGCTGTTCGAGCCCGGCACCATCCGGGCCGGCGAAGGGCGCCGTGCTCTCCGCAGCCGGCACTTGTTCCAGTGGCGGGGCGGCGGGTTCGAGCTTCCGGCTCGGTACCTTCCTGCCGCTTACCGGTAGCCTCGCGTCCCTTGGCCCGGCAGCTGTTGCCGGTGCGGGTGAGGCTCTGTCGGAGATCAACGCCAATGGCGGGGTCAACGGCAAGAAGGCCTGCATCATCAACACGGACTCGAGCGACACCACGAACCCGACCATCGGTAACCAGAGCATCCAGAAGCTTCTGGGCGACAACGTCTCTGCCATTCTTGGTGCTGAGTCGTCGTCGGTGACGGAGAACGTCCTCTCGACCGTTACGGCTTCCGGAACAGTCATGTTCTCGCCGGCCAACACGGATGATGCCCTCACCGGTATCTCGAAGTGGTACTTCCGTGACGCGCCGCCGAACAGCGTTGAAGGTAACGCCCTGGGAAAGCAGATCGTCGCGAACGGTGCTTCGAAGGTCGGAATCCTCGTCTTCAACGACTCCTACGGAACGAACCTGCGTGACTCGATCCAGAAGTCGATCGAAGGAGCTGGCGGTTCGGTTGTCTACGGTGCGACTGGCAAGGGCCAGGAGTTCCCGGCAACGGAGACCACCTTCGGTTCCGAGGTCTCGGCCGTTTTGGCCACGAAGCCCGACGCGATCGTCGTCGACGCTTTCGACCAGACCAACCAGATCCTGCCCGCGCTTGCGTCGGCCGGATGGAACATGAAGAACACCTACTTCGTTGATGGCAACCTGAACGACTACACCACAGCGGCCGGCATCCCCGACCTTTCTGGTGCACAGGGTTCGACCCAGGGTGTCAACCCGTCGCCCGCGTTCAAGACGACGCTGACGAAGTGGTACGCCAAGAACGAAGCCGGCGCGAAGCTTGGTTACTTCGGATATGCGGCTGAGTCCTACGATGCCGTGATGATCATGGCGCTTGCCGCCGATGAGGCAAAGTCTTCGACTTCGGCGAAGATCCAGCCTCTGATCCTTCCGATCACCGGCTCCAAGGGTGGCACGGTGTGCAAGAGCTACAGCGCTTGCCTCGCCGACATCAATGCCGGTAAGAAGATCCACTTCGAGGGTCTCTCGGGAATTGGTGCTCTGAACTCGGGTCACGACCCGTCGTCCGGGTACATCTCGATTTACCAGTACGTGGGCAAGGCTCCGAGCAAGTTCCTCGAGTCCGTCAAGGGCTCGGTCTAGGAATTAGCTGCGGCGGGGGTCGACCGGTTCGGTCGGCCCCCGCTGCTGCGGCAGGTGCGACCGCGTTCGCGCTGGCCAAGCAACCGTTCGGACCAATGAAAGGTATCTCTTGCGCCCGACCCTGACCCGATGGGCTGCGATTATCGCGGCCACCTTCGCGATCGTGATTGTGTCGTTGTTCACTACCACTCCGGCCTTCGCCAGTGGATCTGCGAACAACCCGATCGTCGCCGCGTCAAGTTGTTCCTCGGACGCCACCACGGGATGCATACAGGGCACCCTGCGGGATGACAATGGCAATGGCGTCGCGAAGGTGAAGGTGACGCTCAGCGATGCGGCAGGGGACTCCGCCAGCACGAAGAGCAACACCAATGGCACCTACATCTTCAAGGTCCACAAGGCAGGCAGCTACACGCTGACCCTCGCCGCCAAGACGCTCCCGCGTGGCATCAAGGCCGCGACGACGAGCGTGACCGTCACGGCAACGCTGGGCCAACTCCAGCCGGCGGTCATCCACATCACCGGTGTTTCCAAGGGCACCGTTGTGACCAACAACGCTCCTCCGCCTTTGTGGCTGCAGGTCTGGGACCAGTTCTCGCAAGGCCTCCTGCTGGGACTCCTGCTGGCGCTCGCGTCGATCGGCCTCTCGCTGATCTTCGGAACGACCGGCCTCTCCAACTTCGCCCACGCCGAGCAGGTGACTCTCGGTGGTCTGATGGCCTACGTCTTCTCGATCCAGCTCGGCTTCAACTTCATCGTTGCGACGGTGATCGCGGTCGTCATCTGTGGCGCATCCGGCTACATTCAGGACTGGCTGATCTGGGCGCCGCTGCGAAGACGCGGTCTCGGCCTGACCCAGCAGATGGTCGTCACGATCGGGCTTTCGCTCGCGCTCGAGTACATCTACCAATACTTCTTCGGCAGCCAGGTGTTGCCGGTCTCAACCGTCGTACAGCGAACAACGGGTCCGCTGGATCTCACCCCGGACGCCTACGTCGCCATGGGGATCTCGGTGGTCGTTCTCGTCGCGATCGGACTGGTGCTCACGAGAACTCGCATTGGACGGGCCACTCGCGCGGTAAGTGACAATCGACCGCTCGCAGCGGCATCCGGAATCGACGTGGACCGGATTATCCGACTGGTCTGGACCGTTTCGATGGGCCTGGCCGGCCTGTCCGGCGTGCTGTACGCGCTGGTCAACGGTGGCATCCAGTGGTCAACGGGTGTCCAGCTGCTTCTGCTCATCTTCTCGGCGGTCACGCTCGGTGGCCTCGGCACGGCGTTCGGCGCGCTCGTCGGCTCGCTCGTCATCGGCGTTGTTGTGCAGATGTCCAGCCTGGTGCTCTCGCAGAACCTCAAGTACGCGACCGCGCTCGTCATCCTGATTCTCGTTCTGCTCTTCCGGCCGCAGGGGATCCTCGGCCGTCGTGAACGCATTGGTTAGCAAGAGATAAGAAAAGCTAGAGGCGAAACATGGAGTTTCTCGGTTCACTGTTCACTGATCTCGGTGCGCAGATCCTGTCACCCGTGACCGCGGCATTCGTGCTCGCGGCCATCGGGGTGAACATCCAGTTCGGCTACACCGGGCTGCTGAACATCGGGCAGGCCGGCTTCATGCTGCTCGGTGCCTACGGCGTCGCGATCACCATCGAGTTCGGCGGACCGCTGTGGCTCGGCATCCTCCTCGCCATCGTGGCATCGGTGCTGTTCGCCCTCGTCCTCGGCGTTCCGACGCTGCGGCTTCGAGGCGACTATCTCGCAATCGTCACGATCGCAGCCGCGGAAATCATCCGCATTGTCGGCGGGGACCAGAGCCTGGTGAATGTTACGGGTGCGGTCGCGGGTATTCCGGGAACGAAGTACCAGGGGGCGTTCACGGCCCTGTCGCCGTTCCCGAAGAGCGGCCTCTTCACGATTGGTCCGTACACCTATCCGCTCAGCGCCGGCAACAGTTGGTTCCTGATTATCGTGGCGTGGGTGGCGGTCATCGTGATCGCGCTATTGGTGTTCCTGCTGGTGCGCAGCCCGTGGGGCCGCGTGATCAAGGGCATACGGGAAGACCAGGATGCGGCGCGCAGTCTTGGTAAGAACGTGCAGCTGTACAAGATGCAGAGCCTCATCATCGGTGGTGTTCTCGGAAGTCTCGGTGGCGCCGTCTACGCACTGTCCGCATCGGTGCAACCGGACTCGTTCGGCCGCACGACGACCTTCCTGCTGTACACCTGCCTGATTCTCGGTGGCACAGCAACGATCTTCGGACCGGTTCTCGGAAGCTTCCTGTACTTCATGGTGCTCGTGGGCTTGCGTGATGTGATCACCCAGTTCGTACCGCCATCGATCATGAACGCGCAGCAGATCCCGCAGTTCACCTGGATCGTGGTCGGTGTCGGGTTGATGCTTCTGGTGATCTTCAGACCCCAGGGAATCCTTGGCAACAAGAAGGAGCTCGCGTTCGATGCCTGAAACCACTGCCGTCCGCACGCAGCCCGCGTACGAGTACGATCGCACGAAGCTGCGCGCGAAGCTGGCAAAGCTCGACGAGGTTCCGGGTGTCTCGAAGCCGGATCCCATCCTCACGGTCGACAACATCGCCAGGAATTTCGGTGGCATGCAGGCGGTCGACGTGAAGCACCTCGAGGTGCAGCGAGGCGCGATCACCGCGCTGATCGGCCCCAATGGCGCAGGCAAAACGACGTTCTTCAACCTGATTACCGGATTTGATCGGGCGAGTTCGGCGCGGGGCCGATTCACCTCCCGGTCGGCCGACCGATACGCCCAGTGGAGCTTCAACGGCAGGTCGCTTGAGTCGACCGGAGCGGCCAAGGTCGCGCAGGTGGGCATGGTGCGCACCTTCCAGCTGACCAAGGCGCTGTCGAAGATGACTGTTCTCGACAACATGCTGCTCGGCGCGAAGGACCAGGGAGGCGAACGCTTTTTCACGGCCTTTGTCAAGCCGCTGTGGGCAGCGCGCGAGCGCGAGATTCGTGCGAAGGCCGAGGATCTGCTGGAGCGATTCAAACTGCTCGAGAAGAAGGACGACTACGCCGGCAGTCTCTCGGGCGGCCAGCGCAAGCTGCTGGAAATGGCGCGGGCGCTGATGAGCGACCCGGCGATGATCATGCTCGATGAGCCGATGGCGGGGGTCAACCCGGCGCTCACGCAATCCCTGCTCGGGCACATCCAGTCACTGCGCGACGACGGAACAACGGTGTTGTTCGTCGAGCACGACATGCATGTTGTGAGCTACATCTCCGACTGGGTGGTGGTGATGGCCGAGGGAGAGATCGTCGCGGAGGGTGGCCCCGCGAACGTCATGAAGAACCCCGCTGTCGTGGATGCCTATCTCGGTGCCCACCACGACGTCGACCTCGGCGACGACTCGCTGCTGGCCGAGGAGAGCGCCGGCGATGACGAGAAGAAGCTCGCCAAGATGGAGGCCGCGGCCGCCGCCACTCCGCGCCGCCCCACCAAACCACGCAACGGGAAGGCGAACTGATGGTTGTCTACACAGGCAAAGGCAAACCCGTTCTCGAGGCCAAAGACCTCTATGCCGGCTACCTGCCCGGGATCAACATCCTCAACGGCTGCAACATCGTGGCCTACCCGGGCGAACTGATCGGCATCATCGGCCCGAACGGGGCAGGCAAGTCGACCCTGCTCAAGGCAATCTTCGGGCTCGTGCCGGTGCGCAAGGGCAACGTCACGCTCAAGGGTGAGGACATCACCAACTCCAAGGCGAACAAGCTCGTGCAGCTGGGTGTCGGATTCGTACCGCAGAACAACAACGTCTTCCAGGCGCTCACCATTGAGGAGAACCTGCAGATGGGGCTGTACCTGCGTCCCAAACAGCTCACCGAGCGGCTGAAAGCGATGTACGAGCTCTTCCCTGTGCTGGCCGACCGTCGCAGCCAACGAGCCGGCGGACTTTCGGGAGGCGAGCGACAGTCCGTTGCGATGGCGCGGGCGCTCATGATGGATCCATCAGTATTGCTGCTGGACGAGCCATCCGCGGGGCTTTCGCCGGTGCGGCAAGACGAGACGTTCATCCGTACCCGACGGATCAATGCGACCGGGGTCTCGGTGGTCATGGTCGAGCAGAACGCTCGCCGCTGCCTTCAGATCTGCGATCGCGGCTACGTGCTCGACCAGGGCAAGGACTCACACACCGGTACCGGTCACGAGTTGGCCGACGACCCGAAGGTCATCGAGCTGTACCTCGGCACCCTCGCCGATGACGTCGACGGTAAGCGCTAGTCCAACTCTCGGAACATCACGTGCAGGCCGACGTACCCTTCGGTCGGATGCGCGAAGGCACCGGGGATTGTCGTCATGATCCGAAAGCCCAGCGACTCCCACAGGTGAACCGCTGCGACGTTCGTCGCGACGACCGCGTTGAACTGCATACCTAAGAATCCGTCCGCGCGCGCATTCTCGATCACGTGAACCGCGAGCGCGCGCCCGACGCCGCGCCCGGCTGCCGTCGCGTCGACCATGAATCCGGCGTTCGCGATGTGCGACCCCCCACCCGCCTGGTTCGGATGCAGCTCGGCGGTACCGAGGATGCGGTCGTCGTCGTCCTCAGCGACGAAGACGCGCCCGCTTGGCCCGTGCATCCACCACGCCCGCGCCTCAGCCTCGGTGCTGTCGGTCGGCCAGCAGTACGTTTCGCCGGCCGCGACGATGTCGTGCAGAAACGGCCAGATCCCGGGCCAGTCCGATGACTGGAACTCACGAACTATCACGGCCCAACGCTACCAACTCGGTGAGTACCGCCCGTGAAACCATCCTTGGGCGCGGGTACAAAGGCGGACGGTTGTGTGACGGATTGAGTCGACCCGTGACGCGCGGTGACGTGCGCAATCGGAGTGTTACGACGTTTCTGGCGCGGACTTGTGCGGCTGCCTAACATCGGTCACGCCGGGCACGGGTAACCCGTGTTCGGCATCGCCCATACGCTCGCTCGCTCACTCACGAGAAGGAAACGTCCCGTGTCTCGAACCTCCGTGGTCATCCGCACCCTGTCCGTCGTCGCTCTCGCGGTCCTTGTCGGCACGGCCACCGCTGCCTGCTCCGGGGCAGCGAACGCATCCACCGACGGCGACAAGCCGGTGTCCGGCGGCACGCTGACCTACCTGCAGGACCGATCCGAGACCTGCCTCGATCCGGAAATCGGCGGCGACATCCCGCAGGCCATGATCGGCCAGCAGCTCACCGACGACCTCGTGTACGAGGGACCGGGCGGCAGGATCGAGCCATGGCTCGCGAAGTCGTGGACGATCTCACCAAACGGGCTGACCTACACCTTCACGGTTCGCGACGACGTGCGGTTCACCGACGGCACCAAATTCGACGCTGCCGCGGTGAAGGCCAACCTCGACCGAGTTGTGGACCCGAAGACGGGATCGTCGACGGATGGCGGTTACCTCGCGCCGTTCTACGCGAACTCGAAGGTGCTCAGTCCCTACGTTCTGCGGGTCAACCTCAAGCAGGCGGACACGGCGCTCCTCGATGTGCTCGCGCAGGGATACATCGGCATCGAGTCACCCGCCGGGCTCGCACGCGGGCAGGAGAAGAACTGCGACGACCCGATCGGAACCGGTCCGTTCAAGGTCGCCAGCTACACCCCCAACCAACAGGTAGTCCTCGTTCGCAATGCCCACTACAACACGGCGCCTCCCGGATCGGCCCACCAGGGTCCCGCGTACCTCAGCAAACTGATCTGGAAGATCGTGCCGGATGCGACCGTGCGGTACGCGGCACTGAACAAGCAGGAGGCCGACGTCATCTACTACCCGCCAGCCCAGGATTGGAAGGCGCTCCTCGCGGGCGGCGAGAAGATCCTCACGCACGAGCGTCCGGGCAGCCCGGACGGCATCACCTTCAACGTGACGAAGGCGCCACTGACTGACGTGAGGGTGCGCCAGGCGATCATCTTCGCATCGGATGAGGCGACGAACCTGAAGAGCGCGTACTTCGGCACCTATCCGTATGTGGGCAGCCCGCTCGTGAAGGGAACGCCCGCGTACGATGCATCCCTGCAGAACGCCTACCCGGCGAGCACCACTCGGGCCAACGCTCTGCTCGATGCGGCGGGCTGGACCACCAGGAACGCTGCCGGCTATCGCACCAAAAACGGCGTCGAACTCAAGGTCACGATCCCGTACGGCTCGGATGCGGGCCAGACTCCCGCCGAGGACCTGACGCTGTACGAAGACATCCAGGCGTCCGAGAAGAAGGCCGGCATCGACATCGTGCTGCAGCCGATCAGTACGGCGGTGTTGTACGACCTGTACTCGTCGCACGACTACCAGACGCTCGCGGGTGACTACTGGATCACCAACACCCCCGACGTCCTGCGAACCCTCTTCTCGACGCAGGCGCTCAAGTATTACGGAACGAACGGCGATGTGTACTCCAACCCGAAGCTGGATGCGGTCCTGAACCAGGCGTTGTCCCAGCAGGATGAGTCGAAGCGGGCCGCGCTCTACGCCCAAGCCCAGCAGATCGTTTCGGATGCAGCGCTCGAGCTCAACCTCTACCCGGCGGAGGAGCGGCTCGCCTACAACGCGGACGTTCACGGAATCACCGCGGACTATGCGGTGGGGCTGCCCGACTTCCACGACGCCTGGATCTCGAAATAGTGACGGCTCTGGCGACGGCGGCCGTGGGGTTCGAGGATGACCTCGACTCGGAGTTCACCGCGCGCGCGGATTCTGGCCCGCGCGCGCGGTGGCGGAGGATTGGACGGGATCTGGGGAACGGCATCCTCGTGCTGTGGGGAGCGGCGACTCTGACGTTTTTCGCGGTGAATGCGATGCCCGGCAATCCCGCGGTTGCGATGGCCGGCGGGGCGGGCAGCCACCCGAGCAAGGCCCTGATCGCTGCGGTCACGAGAGAGTACGGCTTCGACAAACCACTGATCGTGCAGTACTTCACCTATCTCAGCCAGGTCGTACAGGGCCACCTCGGGTTCTCGGCATCCCAGAAGGAGCAGGTCACGACCGTCATCTCGCAGTCGATCTGGCCGACCATCACGCTCACCCTCACCGCGCTCGCGCTCGCCTGGCTGATCGCGATTGCGTCCTGCCTCATCACTGTTCGGCGCAGGCGCGTGGTGTCCTCGCTCGGATCCGGACTCGAGGTGTTCGCTGCATCCCTACCGCAATACTGGTTGGGGATCGTACTGCTGGAGGTCTTCGCCTTCACGCTCGGCTGGATTCCCGCGACCGGCGGAACTGGCATTATCGGGCTGATCCTTCCCGCGCTCACCCTGGCGATCCCGCTCGGTGGATTCCTGTCGCAGGTAACCCGCGATGAGTTCGAGGCGGCACTGGAACAGCCGTTCGTGGTTTCGGCGCGAGCTCGCGGCATGAGCGATCGGGCGGTGCGCCTGCGGCACGCGTTGCGCCACGCGATCCTGCCGGGGCTGTCGCTGTCCGGCTGGGCACTCGGCGCACTGATCAGCGGCGCGGTCATTGTCGAGACGCTGTTTTCGCGCAACGGGCTGGGCGGCATCCTTCTCGTCGGCGTCTCGCAACAGGACATGCCGCTGACCGTCGGTGTGACCCTGATCGTGGCGCTCACCTACGTGATTGCGGGCCTCGTGGTCGACGCGCTCTACCTGCTCGTCGACCCGCGACTTCGTGCGCGCTGACGAGAACCACCAGAGGATCAGGAACGAGCCGACGATGAGGAGTAGAGGATGACAGCAATCAACTCTCGGTCGAGCGTCGCCGCGGTCGCGCGCGCCGCCACTTTCCGCGGCACTTCGCTGCGACTGCCGCGCCCGGGTCCGCTGCTTGCCGTTCTGTTCCTGCTGTTCCTGGTGGTCGCGGTAGTGGATCCGTCGCTCCTGACCCGATACCAACCGCTTGCGATCAATCCGGCGCATTCGCTGGAGCCCCCGTCGTTCACGCATTGGTTCGGAACGGATCCGTCGGGTCGCGACATCTTCGCGCGCGTCGTGTACGGCGCGGCACCGTCGCTTTCCATCGGAGTTGCGGCGACCGCGCTGGCCCTGGTGCTCGCGATCACCCTCGGTCTGATCGGCGGTCTCGGCGGTCGATTCGTGGATGGGGTCGTCAGTCGAGTGCTCGAGGTGCTGTTCGCCTTCCCGGCTCTGCTGCTCGCGCTGTTGTTCGTCACGATCTTCGGGGCCAGCGTGACATCCCTCATAGTCTCGGTCGGTCTCGGCTCCGCTCCCGGGTATGCCCGGATGGTGCGAGGACAGGTCATCGCCGTGAAGAGTGCGCCGTACATCAAGGCGTCGCGCGTACTCGGCCACTCGCGCGCACGCATCCTGCGTCAGTCGATCCTGCCGAACGCGATGCGTCCGTTGCTGGTGCTCGGAACACTCGGGATCGGCCAGTCGATTGTCTGGGCATCATCGCTCAGTTTTCTCGGCCTTGGTGCGGCACCTCCGGCGCCGGAGTGGGGAGCGATGCTCGCCGCGGGTCGCGACTTCATCTCATCCGCGTGGTGGGCCGAGCTGTTCCCGGGAGCGGTGATCGTGCTGGTGACACTCGCGACAACGTCTCTCGGACGCTACGTGCAGCGCCGTCTCGAGGGTCGGGACGCGGGCACATGAGCGCAGTCGACGTCCGCGACCTTCGCATCGGGTTCGGACGCGGAGCGGAGCACCGCGAAGTGGTCAAGGGCATCTCGATCTCCATCGAACCCGGCGAGTGCCTGGCGCTCGTCGGTGAATCGGGATCGGGCAAGAGCCTGACCGCCCGATCGCTTGTGGGACTGGCCGGCGCCGGATCGACCGTGACGGCATCCGCGCTTGAGCTCCACGGCCGGGACCTGCGTGCAGCGCGCGATCGCGACTGGCGCACGATCCGCGGCAGGGATGTCGGATTCGTCCTGCAGGATGCGCTGGTCTCCCTCGACCCGCTGCGGCCGGTCGGCAAGGAGATCGCGGAGGCGCTCAAACTCCACGGCTGGGGCACCGCGAGGTCCCGCCACGCGCGGGTTCTGGAGCTCCTCGAACGAGCCGGAGTGCCCGAGCCGCAGCTGCGTGCGCGCCAACTGCCCGGCGAATTGTCGGGCGGACTGCGCCAACGGGCACTGATCGCTTCGGCGATCGCGCTCGATCCGGGGCTTCTCATCGCCGACGAGCCGACCACCGCGCTCG
The DNA here is from genome assembly GCA_036266835.1 of Galbitalea sp. GTDB lineage: Bacteria > Actinomycetota > Actinomycetes > Actinomycetales > Microbacteriaceae > Galbitalea. The sequence goes on from DATAXD010000011.1 coordinate 35,776, forward strand.
ACGTAACCGTGCAGGCGCAGATCCTCGACCTGCTCGAGGAGACCAAGGCCAGGGGTAGGGCCCTCCTGGTCATCAGCCACGACCTGGCTGTCGTTTCCCGGATCGCCGACCGCGTCGCGGTCATGAAGTCCGGCGTGATCGTCGAGCAGGGCCCGACCGCCGAGGTGCTGTTCGAGCCTCGCGACCCGTACACCCGGAAGCTGCTGGATGCCGTACCGAACGGACACGATCGGAGGACCCGGCTGTCGCCGTCTTCATCGATTCGGGTGCGAGAGCGCACCATCCCATCGAACCCACCCTCGGCAGAGTCGACTGCGCCGATCATCCGCGCAGAGAACTTGACGAAGACATACAAGGGACCGGACGGCGTCGCCCGCACGGTCGTGAGCGATGTGAGCTTCGAGCTGGCTGCCGGTGAGACCCTGGGCGTCGTCGGGGAGTCCGGTTCGGGCAAAACCACCGTTGCCAGGCTCGTGCTCGCCGTGACGCGCCCAGACCGTGGACGCGTGCTCGTATCCGGTGAGGAATGGTCGTCGCTGTCCGAGACCCAGCGTCGGCCGCGCAGGCGGCTGATCACGAGTGTGTACCAGGACCCGCTGAGCTCGTTCGATCCGCGCTGGAGCGTCGGCCGCATCCTCACCGATGCCCTGCCCGATGACGGCTACCCCGGCACAGCCGCGCGCGGCGCTCGCGTGCTCGAGCTGCTCGAACTTGTCGGTCTCGGCGCTGAGCACCTGACCCGGCGACCACTGCTGCTCTCGGGCGGAGAGCGACAGCGTGTGGCGATCGCGAGAGCGCTCGCTCCCGAGCCGGCAGTGATCGTCTGCGACGAGTCGGTGTCAGCACTGGATGTCTCGATCCAGGCGCAGGTGCTCGACTTGCTGGCAGATCTCCAGGACCAACTCGGCGTCAGCTACCTGTTCATCTCGCACGACCTGGGCGTGATTCACCACGTGAGTGATCGTGTGCTGGTCATGCGCGGCGGACGGCTCGTCGAACAGGGAACGTCCGACCAGATTTTCGACTCGCCGCAGAACCCCTACACCCAGCGACTCCTGGGATCGCTGCCGACCATTGAAAGCGCACGCACATGACCAAGCCAATCTCCTTCAACCTGTTCGAAATGAACTGTGTCGGCCATATCTCGCACGGTCTCTGGGCGCATCCGGAGAACACCAGACACCGCTTCAACGACATCGACTTCTGGATCCAGGAGGCGAAACTTCTCGAGGAGGGGTTATTCGACTCGGTGTTCCTCGCGGATGTCATCGGTACCTACGACGGATACCGGGGTGGCGCGGACACCGCCCTGGCGGAGGCCGTGCAGATCCCGAGCAATGACCCCCTGCTGGTGATCCCCGCAATGGCCGCGGTTACCAAACACCTCGGTTTCGCGGCGACGTTCTCGACCACCTACGAGCCGCCGTTCGCATTCGCTCGCCGTGCCTCAACACTCGATCACCTCACCCGGGGCCGGTTCGGGTGGAACATCGTCACGTCGTACCTGCCCAATGCCGCCCGCAACTTCAGCCTCGACGACGAAGTTGCCCACGACGACCGCTACGCGCTCGCTGACGAATTCCTCGATGTGGTGTACAAGCTCTGGGAGGGTTCATGGGACGACGACGCCGTCGTGGTTGATCGGGCCAACAACGTCTACACCGACCCGTCGCGGGTTCGCTACATCAATCACGTGAGCGAGCACTACCGCGTCGCCGGCCCGCATCTGTCGGAACCCTCGCCGCAACGAACCCCGCTGCTCTTCCAGGCGGGCAGCTCGCCGCGAGGCCGCGAATTTGCTGCGAAGCACGCCGAAGCCGTGTTCGTCGGTGGATCCAGCACCGCCGAGTATCGCGACAACGTTGCCGACGTCAGACGTCGCGCGGAACTGCTCGGACGCCCTGGCGACCAGATCAAGGCCTACGCCATGGCGGTGATAATCGTCGGCCGCACCCGCGAAGAAGCGGATCGCAAGGCGGACGAGTATCGCCGCTTCACCCGGGCCGAGGGTTACCTCGCGCACGCGGGCGGGAGCGGCATCGACCTGGCGGCGTATCCGCGCGAGGCGCTCATCTCCGACATCATCGAGGCGGAGAACCGACCCGGTCGAGGGAAGTTGGAGGACTCGGCGCGGTACTACGGCAGGACCGTGGGTGAGTCGCTTGATGCCGTGACCCGCTTCGACCGTCCGCCGTTCTTCGCGATCGGCACGCCGACCGAGGTCGTCGACTCGATTCAGCGGTGGGTCGAGGAAACCGATCTCGACGGTTTCAATTTGCGCCAGTTCCTGACGCCCGGGACGGCGGAGGACTTCATCGAGCTCGTCGTTCCGGAGTTGCAGAAACGCGGGCTCTACCGCACGAAGTATGAGGACGGAACCCTGCGCGAGCGGCTGTTCGGCCAGGGCAACGCGCGGGTATTCCCGGAGCATCCGGCTGCGCGGTATCGCGGAGGCCGCAATCTCGACCGCTCGTCCGCGACGGAATTTGTAACGATCGACACGTAACACGCCAGAAATCCCGGGCGGCAGCCGCAGGTTCATCCAGAATTGACTGATTCGGTCGGACGACTGCGAGCGAGGGCCACCAACAATGAACAGCATCCGACGGCGTGCCGCGCTTCGACGGGCAATCCTGCCCGCCGCGACGCTGACCGCGGTCGCGGTTCTGCTCGGCGGCTGCTCCGCGCCCAGCGCCGAGCGAGCTGGACCCACGGCCCCGGGGGTGGTCAGCGTCGGGGGCCCGCTCATTGGCACCGACGCCACGCTGCTTCGCAAGTCGTGGGCCGGCTGGGAAAAGGCCAACCACATCAGGATCACCTATGTCGGCAGCTCCAACTTCGAGGAGCAGGTCGGCGCTGAGGCACAGCAGGGCAACGCACCCGACCTCGCAATTTTCTCGCAGCCCAGCTTCATCCAGGATCTGGCCACACTCGGATACCTTCAGCCCCTGCCGGCCTCGGTGGACACGAATGTGAAGAACAACTTTCCGGCCGCGTGGGCGCAGTACACCACGTCGGGCGGGGCGAACTATGCAGCTCCACTCCTGGCGAGCGTGAACGGCTGGGTCTTCTATTCGCCCCACGAGTTCTCCACGCTCGGGCTCGCAATACCGTCGACCTGGAGCCAGCTCCTGGCGATCACCAAGACCATCCAGGAGAAAACGGGTGAAGTCCCGTGGTGCGATGGATTCAGCGACGGAGCTGAGAGTGGGTCGGCGGGCGTCGACTGGATCGATGACCTGGTGCTGCGCTTCGCGGGGCCGTCGGTCTATGACCAGTGGATTGACCACCAGATCCCCTTCACCGATCCGCGCATTGAGGCCGCGTTTGACGAACTGGGCCTCATCCTGCAAAACCCGAGCTATGTCAACGGCGGGATCGGCGGGGTCTCGAGTATCGATCAGACGACGACCGCGCAGGTCGCCACGGCGCTCGAGAGCGGGAAATGTGCCCTGACCCATCAGCCGTCGTCCTTCGAGAACGACCTGACGAACGCGAAGGGCGATCCCGCGAACGTGAGTGCGCTCGGTGATTTCTGGGCGTTCCCACTGCCGCCCCCAACGCTGCCGCAGATTCCGGTCACCGGCGGTGGCGAGTTCGTCGCCGCGTTCTCGCACAGCGCCGACACCGTGAAAGTGCAGAAATATCTCTCGAGCATCCAGTGGGCGACGGATCGCGTGCGTCTCGGCGGTGCCATTAGCCCGGACAGCGCAGTGCCGGCCTCGGCGGGTACCAGTCCGCTGCTGCAGGACGCGACCCAGCTGCTGCACAACCCGGCGGCGACGTTCCGTTTCGACGCATCCGATCTCATGCCGTCCGTCGTCGGCGAGGGAACGTTCCTTACCGGGATGGTCGACTGGGCAAACGGTAAGCCGGTGAAGAAGATTCTGGCGACGATCAATTCGTCGTGGCCCGGGAATTGAGCTTCCGCGCCTCGGGTCGAGGTAGTTCGAGGGTCGAACAACTGCGCTAAACTGGTTTGATGATCGAACCAGTTGTGACTCCTGATCCCGCAGCCGTCGATGCTGTACTGGCACTGTCGCGCTTGTCACGAATTGTCGAGCGAGCGTCTGACGAGTTGAGCTCCGCGGACTACCGCGTGATGTCGGCGATTGCCGGTGGTGAGGCGCGAGCATCCCGTCTCGCCTCACGCTTGCTCCTGGGGCGGCCGACCATCAGCTCGACCGTCGACTCGCTGAGTAAGCGAAAGCTCATCGTGAAGGCCACGGTCGACGGAGACAATCGGGCCATCGCGCTGTCTTTGTCGCCTGCCGGGGCCAAGCTGTTCGCTCGCATGGAGGGACGGATGGTGCGCCAGCTCGAGCTTCTCGCGGCACGGACCCCGAATCCCTCGCAGGTAATCGAATCGCTCGGGTGGCTCGGTGACGCGATCGAAGCGTCGATGGCTGCGCACCCTCGAGAGGGCATGGCCGAGTGAGGGCGACTAGCGCGGTCGGCTGGGTTCGTCGCCTCTGGCACTACATGCTGCGCCATCGCCGCAGCGTGATCATCTCACTCTCGGCAGCCCTGCTGGGAAGTGCCTGCCAGGTCGTAGTTCCGCTGATCGCGCGACAGATCGTCGACGGAGTGATCGTTGCGCACTCGTCTCCGCTGCTCCCGTGGCTGGTGCTGCTCGTGGGGCTCGCGCTCGCGACCTTCGGCTTCACCTATCTGCGCCGCTACCGTGGGGGCCGCGTCGCGCTGGAGGTGCAGAACGACCTGCGCAATGACATGCACGACCACCTGCAGGCCATGGATTTCGCCAGTCTCGACCAACTCTCGACCGGGCAGATCGTCTCACGCGCGAACTCGGATTCGGCACTCGTGCAAGGCCTGCTCAACATGCTGCCGATCATGAGCGGCAACGTCATCCTGATGGTGCTTTCGCTCGTGGTCATGTTCTTCCTGTCACCTCTCCTGGCGATTGTGAGCCTGGTAATGCTGCCGCTGCTGGTGCTGATCGCGTATCGCATGCGGTCACGGGTGTTTCCCGCCAGCTGGGATGCGCAGCAGAAAGAGGGCGAGGTCGCGCAGATTGTCGACGAGGACACGAGTGGTGTTCGAGTGGTCAAGGCGTTCGGCCGGGAATCGCGCGAGATACAGCGGATCGCGGAGGTCTCGACGGCGCTCTACGGCTCGCAACTTCGGTCGGTGCGCATCCAGTCCCGCTACCAGCCGCTGCTGCAGGCGGTTCCAACCCTGGGCCAGGTCGCCGTGCTCGCGTTCGGCGGATGGCTGACGCTCGAGCACCAGCTGACCATCGGCACGTTTCTCGCATTCTCGGCCTACATCGCGGCTCTCGTCTCACCTGCACGTCAGCTCGCCGGCATCCTCACGATTGGGCAGCTGGCTCGCGTGGGCATCGAGCGGATCTTCCAGCTGCTGGACCAGCCGACCGCGATCGCGGATGCGCCCGACGCGATCGACCTGCCGGTTGGCGGAGGCGACATCCGTTTCTCGCACGTGACGTTTGGCTACTCCGGCGCACCGGTGCTGAACGACTTTTCTCTGGACATCGCCGCGGGGGAGCGCGTTGCCCTGGTAGGTCCGAGCGGAAGCGGCAAGTCCACGGCGGCCATGTTGGTCTCACGGTTCTACGACCCCGCGGCCGGCGCAGTGTCGGTCAACGGCGTGGATGTTCGCGGGCTGCACCTCAAGTCGCTGCGCGGCGACGTTGGGATGGTCTTTGAGGAGAGTTTCCTATTCTCGGATTCGGTTCGGGCGAATATCGCCTACGGGCGTCCGTCTGCGACCGAGGACGAAATCGTGGCGGCGGCGCGCATCGCATCCGCAGACGAATTCATCATGGCCCTTCCGCGCGGCTACGACACGGTGGTCGGCGAGCGGGGGTTGAGCCTGTCGGGCGGGCAACGGCAACGGATTGCCATTGCGCGCGCGATTCTGGCGGATCCGGGCATCCTGATCCTGGACGACGCGACGAGCGCGATCGATTCGCGCACCGAGGAATCCATCCATGAGGCTCTGCGCGGAGCGCTCGGCGGCAAGACGGTGCTGCTGATCGCCCACCGCGAGTCGACGCTGCGGCTCGCCGATCGAATCGTCGTCCTGGACCACGGCCGAGTGCTCGAGCAGGGCACTCACGACGAGCTGACAGCGACGAGCGCGACCTATCGCGCGCTTCTGTCGGGACTGGACGCGGATGTCGCTGCCGCGGTATCCGAGGGACGCATCGAGGTGCTCGCCGAGCTCACCGAGGGTGGCGTGACTGCGGACGCGTGGAAGGGTGGCGCAAACGAGGCGGCGAGAACATCCACGCTGCCCGCTGCCGGCGGTCTCGGAATGGGACTCGGAGGGGGTGGCGGGCGCGGTGGACCGGGCCGCGGGATGATGGCGATGCTGGCAGCAACACCCGAGATGCTCGCGCGCGTGGCGGCGCTCGGACCGGTGAAGGACGTTCCGAAAATCGACTTCGCCCGGGAGACGCTTCAAGACCGGTCGTTCTCGCTGGCGCGGCTCCTTCGCGAGTTCCGTCGGCCGCTGGTTGGCGGTCTGGTTCTCGTCGTGCTCGACGCGATCGCCGGCCTCATCGGCCCCTACCTGGTGAAGACGGGCATCGACGGCGGTGTTGAGACCGGTTCGACGGCCGTCCTGTTCCTGGCGTCGGGACTGTTCCTGCTGGTGACGCTAGCCGATCTGTTCGACGAGATCGCGGAAACGCTCGTCACCGGTCGGCTCGCCCAACGCGTGATGCTGAGTCTGCGCATCCGAATCTTCGCTCAGCTGCAGCGCCTGTCGCTCGATTACTACGAGCGCGAGATGGGCGGGCGCATCATGACCAGGATGACGACGGATGTGGACCAGTTCGAGTCGCTCATCCAGACCGGGCTGCTCTCGGCGCTGGTCGCGATGGTGACCTTCGTCGGTGTCGGCGCGGCCCTGCTGGTGGTGAATCTTCAGTTGGGGCTGTTCACGCTGACGGTGGTGATTCCGCTGGCGGTCGCGACCGTGCTGTTCCGACGTCGCGCCGAGGTTCTCTATGACGAATCACGGGAGCGCATCGCGATCGTGAACGCCGACTTCCAGGAGAGCCTGTCTGGCGTCCGTGAATCGCAGGCGTTTGTTCACGAGGCGCTGACGATGAAGCGGTTCCACGGACTCGGCGATCGCTATCTGGAGTCTCGCGTCGCCGCGCAGCGACTGGTTGCGACCTATTTTCCGTTCGTGCAGTTCCTCGCCGGGATCGCCGACGCGATCGTGCTCGGCGCCGGCGCGCTGTTGATCGCGAACGGCCAGATCACGGCGGGCGTTCTGATCGCCTTCATCCTCTACATCGACATGTTCTTCTCGCCCATCCAGCAGCTGTCACAGGTCTTCGACGCGTGGCAGCAGACGCGGATATCCGTCGCTCGGATCGCGGACCTGATGGCGCTCGAAACGGTCACGCCGGAGGCGGAGCATCCGATCGATCCGGGTCGACTCACCGGTGCAGTATCGCTACGCGGTGTTCGGTTCAGCTATCCGTCGGCGCCTCGTCCGGCATCCGCGGGTCGTCGGCTGGGGCCGGCCGATTCGCGGCTGCTCGAGACGGCCGATGCTGCTTTCGTGAAACCACCCGAGGCGCTTCGGGGGATCGATCTCGACATCGCGGCGGGCGAAACGGTTGCTCTTGTCGGCGAGACCGGTGCCGGCAAGTCGACGGTCATGAAGCTGGTTGCTCGCTTCTACGACGCCGACGAGGGCAGCGTTCTGGTAGATGGGCAGGATGTGCGCGGGCTCGATCTTCGCGCGTTCCGGACGCAGCTCGGGTATGTGCCGCAGGAAGCGTTCCTGTTCACGGGGTCTGTTCGCGACAACATCGCGTTCGGTCGTCCCGGGGCGACGGATGCCGAGGTCGAGGCTGCGGCCCGTGCGGTTGGCGCGCACGAGTTCGTCGTGGAGCTGGATGGCGGGTACCTTCATGAACTCACCGAGCGCGGGCGGTCGCTTTCTGCGGGTCATCGCCAGCTGATCGCGCTGGCCAGGGCGGAACTCGTGAATCCGGCGATCCTGCTGCTCGATGAGGCGACATCCAACCTGGATCTGGCGACAGAAGCGCGTGTTGCTGCGGCCATGCAGCGGGTGACGACCGGTCGCACGACCGTCGTGATTGCGCATCGCCTCCAGACGGCTCGAACCGCCGATCGCATCGCTGTTCTTCACGCCGGCCAGATCGTGGAGGTTGGGTCTCACGACGAGCTGGTGGCCCTCGGCGGTCGGTACGCAGCCATGTGGCAGGCGTTCGCGTCGGTCGAAACTCCGCGAGAGGGCGCAATCCGCGCTTCGTTGGGGCCGCCAACTGTCGGATTGTGACTTCCCACCGGGTTTACTCAACCAAATGGTTGAGGTTTCGCGCGCGATGATCTAAGCTCAACCACATGGTTGAACGATCGAGCGTGCTGGATGCATCGCCCGAGCTCGATGCGGTGTTCCGGTCGCTGGGCGATCCGACGCGCCGCTCGATGCTGCGGATGCTCGCGGACGGCGAACGGAGCGTGGGCGAACTGGCCCAGCCGTTTGCGATGTCGTTCGCGGGTGCATCCAAGCACGTGAAGGTATTGGAGGACGCGGGACTCGTGCGCAGAACAATTCGTGGTCGCATCCACTCGTGCAATCTCGTGCCCGCTCGACTTGCCGAAGCGGACAAGTGGTTCGACTTCTACAGCCGGTTCTGGTCCAAGCGACTGGATGACCTCGAGGATGCCCTCAGAAACGAGAGCACCGACACTACCGAAAGGGAAACGAAATGACGATGACCAAGGACGCGACCATGCCGAAGGAAGGCGTGGTTCGCTTCGAGAGGATCCTGAATGCGCCCGTCGAGCGCGTCTGGGACTACGTCGTGAACGACGAGCTCCGCAAGACGTGGCTCGGCAACGGCACCGTCGACCTGGTTCTGGGGGGTCACGTTCACCTGGACTACGACCAGGCCACCCTGAGCAGTGAACCCGTTCCCGAAGGCAGCGAGTTCGATCCGCACGTCGAGGACGGAACGATCGTCGAACTCGACCCTCCACATCTGATTGCGTACACCTGGGGTGAGTGGTTCGGCCAGAACTGCGTCGTCAGTTTCGAGCTGACGCCGGAAGGGGACGGCACGAAGCTCGTCCTCGAGCACCGGAAGATTGCATCCATGCGGCTCACCTACGACGTCGCGACCGGATGGCACGGTCACCTGGACCTTCTCGAGGACCGCATCAACGGCACCGAGCGGCCATTCCGCACTCACTTCGATTCGGTCACGGCCAAGTACGACAAGCTCTACGCGGAGCAGTCCGCCTGAGGCTTCCGATCGGGGTTGCTGGTGGAGGGGGAAAGTCGCTCGCGGAGGGTGTGCTACGACCCTCCGCGAGCGACTGAGCGCCTCCGCGACGGGTGCTAACAGCCCCCGCGACCGCTACAGCCGCTCGATCAGGGTCGCGTTCGACATCCCGCCGCCCTCGCACATGACCTGGAGGCCAATTCGCCCATCGGTCTGCTCGAGAGTGTTGACCATTGTGCCGAGCAGACGAGTGCCACTCGAGCCGAGAGCATGTCCGAGCGCAATTGCCCCACCACGTGGGTTGACTTTGTCGGGATCGGCGTGCAGCTCCTTCTGCCAGGCCAGCACAACCGGTGCGAACGCCTCGTTGACCTCGAAGGTGTCGATGTCGTCGATGTCGAGGTTCGCGCGGGACAGGATGCGCCGGGTCGCCGGAATAACGCCGGTCAGCATCTCGATCGGATCACTGCCAACGACCGCAAAGTTGGTGAACCGCGCTCGCGGGGTTAGCCCAAGCTCGGCCGCCTTGTGCTCGCTCATGATCAGAACGGCGGATGCACCATCCGTGAGCGGCGACGAGTTGCCGGGAGTGATGCGCCAGTCGATTTCGGGGAATCTCTTGCCGAGCTCCTCGTCGTAGAACGCCGGCTTGAGGCCCGCCAACCCTTCGACGGTCGTGGACGGACGCAGCGTCTCGTCCACCTCGAAGTCGCCGATCGGCAGGATCTCGTTCGAGAAATCGGCAGCAGCGCCGAGCCGGTGCGAGCGAGCCGCGAACTCGTCGAGCTCCTCACGCGACAGCTTCCAGCGCGACGCGATGAGCTCCGCGGAAATCCCCTGGCCGACGAGACCGTCGGGGAACCGTTCGTGAACCAGAGTTCCCCACGGATCCTGGCCGAGGGTCGCGTAGTTGATCGGGTACTTGCTCATCTGCTCGACACCGCAGGCGATCACGATGTCGTAGCTGCCGGCGATGATCCCCTGTGCAGCGAAGGTGGAGGCCTGCTGGCTCGAGCCGCACTGGCGGTCGACCGTCGTGCCCGGAACGGACACCGGAAATCCCGCGGCGAGCGCCGCGTTGCGTGCAATGTTTACCGACTGCTCGCCAACCTGGGCGAGGCAACCGGCGATCACATCATCGACGAGGGCCGGGTCGAGATCGTTGCGTGCGACGAGCTCGCGGAGAACCGTCGCGAGCAGGTCGACCGGATGAAAGTAGGAAAGCGCACCACCCGGCTTTCCGCGGCCGGAGGGAGTGCGGATGGCGTCGACGATTACTGCGGTTGGCATGATTACAGGTTACGGGGCTTCGGGCATGTGGGCATGGTCGCGAAGTCAAGAACGGGGACCCCTACCCCGATTGACTTCACGACCATGCCCACACGCCCGTCGCAGTCACTGCGGGTGCAACCGCGAAATCGATGGTCGAGTAGCGGCGCGGAGCGACGCGTATCGAGACCATTCCTACGAGATGAGCGCCTTGGCGATGCGCTGCGTGGAGACGGTTTCGGAGGTGCCGAGGTGCTGGGCGAACAGCGAAACGCGGAGTTCCTCGAGCATCCAGCGAACGCGCACGAGCCGCTCGGGGGTGTGCGGGGCGAGCGGGATCCGTCCACCCGCGGCGACATAGCTCGCCGTCGATGACTGCACGGTCGCCATCCAGGTGCGATCGCGGGCGAGTTCGGTGGGCAGCTTCTCGATGCGACTGGTGATACCGGCGAGGTAGCGAGGCACGTGCCGGAGCTGCGCGACACCAGTGCTCGAAATGAAACCGGGGAACACGAGCCCGGCGAGTTGCTCGCGAGCATCCGCCAGCGCCGACACGAGGGCCATGCTCGTTGCAGCACGGATGGCACGGTCGGCATCCCGCGCCGCCTCGAGCACTCGACTGACCATCGCGACAGTCGAATACAGCGAATCCATCAGACCCGCGGAGACCTCGAGCCTCGTCGCCTCGAATTCGGCACGGGTCCAGATCAGTCCATCGGATGCTCGTGCCCGAATCGCAGCATCCACGCACGCGACGAGGCAGTCGTCGAACAGTGCCTGCACGTTCTGGTACGGACTCGTCGCCAGCAGGAGTTTCTCGTTCTGGCTGAGGTGCTCGCGAACATAGCTGAGCGGCGACGGCGTCGCCAGAAGCACGAGACGGCGAACGCCTAACGGCAGTTCGCGCGCCTGATCGGCCGCGGTCGACATCAGCGTGATCGAAACGGAGCTGCCGTTGTCCACCAGCGCCGGATAGGCACGGATGGTCGTGCCACCCTGTCTCGTGTCGATGACCTTCGGCAACTCATCGAAGTCCCACGCGGTAACGCCCGATCGCTCGATCGCGTGGGGAGTGGACGCGCTGACTTGTGCCACCGCTTCCCGACCGCGCGTCTTCAGCTTCTGCTGCAGCGATCCCAGATCCTTCGAGCGCGCCACCTCTGTTCCCTTGTCGCCGATGACGGCGAACGTCATCCGCAAGTGGGTTGGCAGCCGTTCGGTCTCGAAGTCAGCCGCTTCCATCGGGGTGTAGGTCAGGCGTTGGATCGCGGCCGCCAGGTATTCGGTGAGCGGGGTCTGCTCGAGCGCATCCGCGTCGGTGGTCGGGAGCTTGGCGATCAGCCGCCGCGCCCAGTCGCCGGCGGGCACAACATTGCGCCGGATCGCCTTCGGGAGAGTCTTGAGCAGAGCAGTCACGAGTTCTTCGCGCAGCCCCGGCACGAGCCAGTCGAATCCGACCGGTTTCAGCGACGCCAGAAGAGCCAGCGGCACCCGAACGGTCACGCCGTCATCATCCGCACCGGGCTCGAATCGGTAGTTAAGCTCGAGCGTTTGGTCATCCTGGAGCCATTGCGCGGGGAACGCCTCCTCATCGATCGTCGTCTCGCCGGCGAGAGTCTCACGCGTCATCGTGAGCAGGTCGGGGCGCGCCAGGCGTTCGGTTCGCCACCAGGATTCGAACGCACGAGTGGTCGCGACATCGGCCGGTATTCGCGCGTCGTAAAACTCGAAGATCGCCTCGTCGTCGTAGAGGATGTCGCGGCGGCGCGTTCGTTCCTCGAGACCCTCGAGTTCGGCGCGGAGCGCGCGATTGTCCCGGTCGAACGCGGTCAGCTTCTTGTCGAGGCGCTCCGAATCCCATTCGCCGTCGACGAGAGCGTGGCGGATGAAGAGTTCGCGTGCCCAGGCCGCGTCAATGCGAGCGAACTGAACGCGGCGATTGACGACAATCGGAACGCCGTACAGAGTGACCCGCTCGATGGCAACAGCGGAGCCCTGCCGCTTCTCCCAGTGCGGCTCGCCGTAAGTGCGTTTCACGAGGTCGCCGGCGATCGGTTCGGCCCAGCCCGGATCGATCGCCGCATTCATCCGCGCGAATAGTCGTGACGTCTCGACGAGTTCGGCGCTCATCACGGCGGCAGGCTGTTTCTTGAAGAGCGCGGAACCGGGGAAGAGCGAGAAGCGAACCTGACGGGCGCCCTGATAATCGCGCTTAACCTGGTCGCGGATCCCGAGCTGGCTAAGCAGGCCGGCGAGTAGAGACTTATGGATTCCATCCGGGTTCACGGATGCCTCGCCAACGGTCAGACGTAGCTGCTTCGCGGCACGGGAAAGTTGGCGATTGAGGTCAGCCCACTCGCGGATGCGAAGGAAGTTGAGATATTCCGCCTTGCACAGCCGACGAAACTGGTTGCCGCTGAGCTCCTTTTCCTTATCCTTCAGGTAATTCCAGAGGCTGAGCAAGGTGAGAAAGTCGCTCGTCGGATCGACGAATCGGGCATGCTGCTGATCCGCCTGCGCTCGCTTGTCGAGCGGCCGCTCGCGCGGGTCCTGAAGGGTTAGGCCGGCGGTGATCGCGATGACTTCGCGAGTGACACCGTGCTTTCCGGACTCGATGATCATGCGCGCCAGACGCGGGTCGACCGGGAGCTGGGCGAGCTGGCGACCGATTTTGGTGATGCGGGGGATTGGTCTCGATACGCCTCGTGCTCCTTCGTCACCCGCGGCTACTCGACCCTCGGTGCGGACGGATACCTCCAGCGCGCCAAGCTCCCCGAGCAGGTCCAGACCATCCTTGATGCCCCGAGAATCCGGTGGCTGCAGAAACGGGAAGTCCTCGATGGCGCCGAGTCCGAGTGAGATCATCTGCAGGATGACCGCCGCGAGATTCGTGCGCAGGATTTCCGGTTCGGTGAAATCCGGACGGCGAAGGAACTCTTCTTCCGAATACAGCCGGATCGCGACGCCATCGCTCGTGCGTCCGCTTCGACCGGAGCGCTGGTTTGCGGATGCCTGGCTGATCGCCTCGATCGGCAGCCTCTGGATCTTCGCCCGCGTCGAGTAGCGACTAACGCGCGCGGTCCCGGCATCGATGACGTACCGGATGCCGGGAACGGTCAGGCTGGTCTCGGCGACATTCGTCGCGAGCACGATGCGGCGACGGATCCCCGGACTCGACGACGGTTGGAACACCCGATGCTGGTCGGCCGCGCTCAGCCGTCCGTAGAGGGGCAAAACCTCGGTGTCGCCGCGAATCGAGCCTGCCCGAATGCGTCCCCGGATCGCATCCTCGGCATCCCGGATTTCCGATTCACCGCTCAGAAAGACCAGCACATCGCCCGGCGCCTCCGCCGCGAGCTCATCGAGCGCGGCGGTGATGCCCTCCAGGTAGTCGCGATCGACTCTCGCTCCGGCGCGAGAATCGACGTCGTCATCGGCGTCATCCGTTCCGTCGGGATCGGCAACCAGGGGCCGGTACCGGATCTCGACCGGGTAGGTGCGACCGCTGACCTCGACGATCGGTGCTCCGACACCCCGCGCATCCGAAAAGTGCCGTGAGAAGCTTTCGGGGTCGATCGTCGCGCTCGTGATGATGACCTTGAGGTCCGGCCGCTGGGGAAGGAGCTGCCTGAGATACCCGAGCAGGAAGTCGATAGTAAGGCTGCGCTCGTGCGCCTCGTCGATGATGATCGTGTCGTACTTCTTTAGCAGCCGATCACGATGGATCTCATTCAGCAGGATCCCGTCGGTCATCAGCTTGATCCGGGTGCGCGGTCCAACCCGATCGGTGAATCGCACCTGGTAGCCCACGAGGCCGCCGAGTTCGCTGCCGAGTTCCTCGGCAATGCGCTCGGCGATTGTTCGTGCGGCGATCCGTCGAGGTTGAGTGTGGCCAATGCTCGTGCGCCCGAGTTCGAGACAAATCTTTGGCAGCTGTGTCGTTTTGCCCGACCCGGTCGCGCCAGCCACGATGACGACCTGGTTTTCCGCGATTGCGCGCGCGATGTCCTCGCGGCGCTGGCTTACCGGCAGCTCCGGAGGGTAGTGGATGATCGGGTCGATCATCGGGGTCGCGTCCGACATAGCCTTCAATCGTATTGCGAGGTGTAGCGGCGTATTGCGAGCTGTCGCGGGCAGCGGTCATTCCTTCCCAGCCCGAGCAGCGAAGCCGGCGTGCACGTGGAGACACAACGGGGAGCGCCGGGACGAGCCGCGGGTGCAGCATTGTCAGATGCGCTTCGTACCCCTCTTACTCGTCCTCGGCGCGTCGCTTGCGCTCGCCGGATGCGCGGTCACGCCGAGCACGCCCGGCGAGTTCTCGCTGGTGCAGTATCCGGCGGCGGGGTTTCACGGTCTCTATGCGCAGACCGCCGCCGCACGCACGTCGATCGACATGGAGATGTACGAACTGGACGACCCGCTGGAAATCGCTGCGTTGATCGCTGCCGAGCATCGGGGCGTGTCTGTTCGGGTGCTGCTGGATTCGGCTTTCGAGGTTCGAGCGAGCAACGAGCCCGCGTTCGCGGCGCTGAAGGCGGGAGGCGTCGCGGTGAAGTTTGCGACCTCGTCCACGATCTTCCACATCAAGACGACGACGTTCGACGACGAGACCTCCGACATCTCGACCGCGAACCTCACGCCGCAGTACTACTCGACGACGAGGGATGCGACGATCGTCGACAGCTACCCGGTGCAGGTCAAGGCGATCGTCGGCACCTTCGACAACGACTGGAACGGCGAGGATCCCGCCAGCGACGAAGCGAACGCTCCAGGTCTCGTCTGGTCACCCGATGCGGAATCGACCATGGTGCACGAGATCAACTCGGCGCAGTCGAGCGTCGACTTCACCAGCGAAGAGCTCTCCGATCCGTACGTCTATGACGCTCTGGCCACAGTCGCGCAGCGAGGCGTGCGCTGCCGGGTCGTCATGATGGATGATCCCGAGTGGGCAAAGGCTTTTGGGGCAGTCACCGGGGCGGGCTGTGTCGTTCACGTGCTTCCGGACACCAAGACCGGGCTGTACATGCACGAGAAACTGATCGTCGTCGACGCGGGAACGTCCAACGCCACGGCGATGATCGGCTCTCAGAATGCGTCGTACTCGAGCCTGAGCTTCGATCGCGAGCTGTCGATCATTCTCACCGGCTCACAAGCTCCATCGGTCGTGGACTCGCTGACCAGGACGTTCGAGTCGGACTTCGATGTAGCCACTCGCTGGCCAGCGGGCTAGCGGGCCGACGAACCACGGGGCCAACAAGCTAGCCGACGGAAGCGCTCAGGGCTCAGGCCTGTCCCCGACATAGGCTTCAGCGTATGGCGAACCGTCTTCGGCGTGCCGTGAGCCCCTACCTCCGGTCGCACGCCGACAACCCCGTCGACTGGCAGCCGTGGGGGAGTGAGCCATTTGCCGAGGCGCAGTCGCGGCAGGTTCCGGTGCTCATCTCGATCGGATACTCGACGTGCCACTGGTGCCATGTGATGGCGCGCGAGAGCTTCAGTAACCCCGCTCTGGCCGCCTATCTGAATGCGAATTTCGTGAGCATCAAGGTCGACCGAGAAGAACATCCGGATGTCGACTCGACCTACCTCGCGGCCGCGGGTGCCTTTACCGACCAGCTCGGCTGGCCCCTCACCGTATTCGCGACACCCGAGGGCCGCGCGTTCTATGCGGGCACCTACTTCCCGCCGGTGGAGACGCACGGGCTGCCGTCGTTTCGCGCAGTTCTAGAAGCGATGGTCGAAGCGTGGACCGAGCGCCGCGACGACATCGAAGATGTCGCCGGTCGACTCGCTACGGCAATAACTTCTACGGCAGTCGACTCGGCTGCGCCAGTCGGCTCCGGTGCGCGAGCCGGCTCCGACATCGCGTCCGAATCCGGTGAAGCACAACTACCGCGGGATCGCGACTTCGACACCCTCGTTGACGACCTACTCGACCACGAGGACAACGAGTTCGGCGGCTTCGGGGGTGCGCCTAAATTTCCGGTCGCCCCGGTCATCGGATTTCTTCTGGATCGGGCCGATGCCGGCGACGATCGCGCCGGAAGTCTCGCGGCTCGTACGCTGGCAGCAATGTCCGCGTCGCCGCTGCGGGATCCGGTCGAGGGCGGCTTCTTCCGGTACGCGACGAAGCGCGACTGGAGCGATCCGCATTACGAGCGGATGCTGTACGACAACGCACTGCTGCTCGGTTGCTACGCACGAATCGGCGATCAGGCGACTGCAGAGGGCATCGCATCCTTTCTCCTCACGACTCTCCGACTGCCGTCCGGCGGTTTTGCTTCCGCCCAGGACAGCGAAAGCACCGTTGACGGAAAACGCGTTGAGGGTGGCTACTACCTGCTGGATGCCGCTGCTCGATCCCGGCAGGAATCTCCCGCGCTCGACGAAAAAGTGCTCACCGGATGGAACGGCCTGGCGATCGCCGCGCTGGCTTCCGCCGGTGCGCGACTGGCCCATCGCGACTGGATCGACGCCGCGGCAGCTGCCGCGAAGCTCGTGTCGAGCGGCGACCTGGTGAGAGCCCGAATCGACTCGCGGATCTCGAGCGCCAGGGCAACCCTCGAGGACTTCGGGATGCTCGCCTGCGGACTCATCGAACTGGCGCTGGCGACGGGCGAGGCTCGATACGCTGTGCGCGCTCGCGAACTCGTCGCCTCGACGATAACGTCACGCGGTTTCGGCGTTCCCGGCGGCGGGGATCCGGTCCTTAATGCCCATGGCCTTCTTCTCCCGAGCGATCCGAGCGAGGGCGCCTACCCGAGTGGCATCAGTTCGATTGCGACGGCCGCTGTCCGGCTGGCTCGTCTCGGCGCGGATGGCGCTCAGTCGTCGGCGTTTGCAACGAGTGCGCGGACGGCGATGGCAGCGATCGCTCCGCTGGTCCTCGAGCGTCCGATCGCGTTTGGGGGTGCACTCGGGGCGCTTTCGTTACTCGCCTCGACGGATCGCGCGCTGGTGGTCGTGACGGATGCCCCAGCCGGTCCGCTCGCGAGCAGCGCGCGAAGCTGGCGCCGCGGTCTCGTCGCGATCGTGTCGCTCGAGCAGTCACGAGCGTTTGCCGACGCGGGCTTCGACTTGTTCGCCGAGCGGAGCCTTCAAGGCGGCCAGCCGACGGCGTACCTGTGCGAAAACTTCGTCTGCCAGCTGCCGGTTACTGATGTCGCCGCGCTGGATGCTCTACTCGCCGGTTAGCCGGCCAGGTTCACGACCGGAAGCAGCTCATCCGCGGTCCACTCGATGAGCGAGCCATCGTAGATCGCCACGTTCTCGTGGCCGAGAAGAGTAAGGGCGAAGGCATCCGCGGAGGCCGCAATTCCCGCCGCGCAGTACGTCACGATCCGCTCCTCGTTCACGACGGGTTCGAAAGCGACACGAAGCGCTGCCTCCGAAATGACCGCGTTGTTCTCGCGGTCGACCAGTCGACCCGCGGGTACGTTGATGCTTCCTGGGATGTGGCCTCGGCGAGCCCGCGCACCCTGTTCGCCGCTGAATTCGGCGGGCGGAAGACCGCAGACGAGTGCTCCCTTCTCGCTGCCGTTCACAATCGCCTCGATGTCGGCCCGAGTCGCCCAGAGCTCCGGCCGTTCGGTTGCCACGAACGTCGCGGGTGTTGGTTCGCGGTGTCCGACATCCGTTGGTCTGCGCTCGGCCAGCCACTTGGTGTAGCCGCCATCCAGAACGGCCACCCGGTCGTAGCCGAACGCGCGGAACAGCCACCACAGTCGAGAAGCCCACTGTCCAACCGATTCGTCGTAGATGACAATCGTTGTTTCGTTGTCGATTCCGAGTGACCCAGCCGCAACCGCAAAGGCGTCCGCGTTCGGGTGGGTGAACGGCAGTTTGGCGGATGGGTCGGAGAACTCGTCGATCAGATCCGCGAAGAGGGCGCCGGGGATGTGCCCTTCGACGAGGTACTTCTCGTGGCCGCTCAGAAATCCCGGCCGTCCGTTCGGGGCGGCATACGGAATGACCGTTGCGTCAAGCACGACGAGATTGTCGCTCCCCAGGTAGTCGGCGAGCCACTGGGTCGAAACGAGCTGCGAACTGAGGACGTGTGCGGTCATGGGGCCAAGGCTAATTAGACGTTTCGTCCCGCGTGCGAACCAACGAAACCTGCCGTAATCAAATGCCTCGGTGGAGCACCCTCGTACACTTGGCGTTCATGAATCGACTCCCGCTCGCGGTCGCGCTTGTCACGGCCATTGTCGCGGCACCGCTGTTGCTTGGCGGCTGTTCGCTGGTCGACGAGGCGCTGCGCGGCTCGCAGTCGGCGAGTCATCCGCCGGCCAACGCAGGAATAGCCCCCGATCGTGTCGGATGCGTCGAGGGAACCGCGATCTACACCCAAACGAGCTCACGCAACGTGCTGACCACGACCTGCGCCACCGTCACGGTTTCCGGCAACGGCATTTCGCTCACCGCTGCCAACGTCACGCATCTGACGCTCTCCGGGAACAACATCACCGCCGGAGTAGCCGTCGTCGGCGACCTGGTCATCTCGGGTTCGAACGACACCCTGAAGCTGACCGGAGTTGGCCCCGTCACGATCAGCGGGAGCGACGATACGCTCACGGCCATCGGATCAATCGGTGATGTGACCGTCGTCGGATCCAACAACACAGTGTCCACCCCGGGCAAGATCGGCACGATCGTGCAGACCGGTCAGGGCAACCACATCGGTTCAACGGGTTAGAGCCGAACTACGGCGAAGCTGCAGCGAAACCGCGGCGAAACCGCCGCGGACCGCCAGCCGACCGGAGGTTCGCTGGTTAGCGGATCGTCTTGCGACTGGTGATCTGGCCGGTATCGAATCCGAGCAGGTGCAGACCACCGTGGAAGCGCGCGTGCTCGATCTTGATGCACCGGTCCATCACGACGGTGAGCCCTTTGCTCTCGCCGTAGAGGGCGGCGTCCTGGTTCCAGATTCCCAGCTGCACCCACACGACCGGCTTCTTGCCGTCAGTTTCGCCAAGAGCCTCGACGTCATCGATGACGGACGGAATGTCGCTGCCCTTTCGGAACACATCCACGATGTCGGGGATCTCAGGAAGTGACGCAAGATCGGGATAGGCCCTCTGCCCCAGGATCTCGTCGGCCATCGGATTGACGAAGTAAACCCGGTAGTCGCTCGACTGCAGCAGATAGGTGCCGACGAAATAGCTGGCGCGTGCTGAGTTGGGCGAGGCACCAACGATCGCGATCGACTTCGCGTCGCGCAGGATTCTCAGTCGCTGCTTCGCGTTCGGGCCAATCCAGGTCCGCTGCGATTTGAGCAGCTTTCCGAGCGGGGAGTCGGCGGGAACCTCGCAGGTGAGTCCGTTCGCGAGCGACACGGTCTCGTTCATCTCCCGGGTCGAGCTTGTCGAAACCATCAGTTCCCCTTCAGAGCAGCGGTCAACGCCTGGTCGAGGTCGTAAACAATGTCGTCGGGGTCCTCTATTCCGACACTCAGTCGAACCAGACCGGGGAGCACACCCGCTTCGGCGAGCTGTTGCTCGGTCAGCTGGGCATGAGTAGTGGATGCCGGATGAATGACGAGGGTCTTTGCGTCACCGATATTCGCGAGGTGACTCGCGAGGTCAACCGATTCGATGAACCGCTGACCCGCTCCGCGCTCGCTCACCGACGAGGTTGCCTTGATGCCGAACGAGAACACCGAGCCCGGGCCCTTCGGCAGGTACTTCTTTGCCCGCTCGTGGTGCGGATGCGCCGCAAGTCCGGCCCAGTTCACGAATTCGATGCGCGGGTCGGCATCCAGCCACTCCGCCACGATTCGAGCGTTGTCGACGTGCGCCTGGATGCGGAACGGCAAGGTTTCGACCCCCTGGGCGAGAAGCCAGGCCGAGTGCGGGGAAAGCGTCGGTCCGATGTCGCGAAGCTGTTCGGCGCGCAGCCGGGTGAGAAACGCGTACTCGCCGAAGATTCCGTGCCAGTTGAGTCCGCCGTACGCGGGGGTCGGCTCGTCGAACTTGGGGAAGTGTTCGTTCGCCCAGTGGAATCGACCTCCCTCGACGACGACCCCACCGAGAGTCGTTCCGTGACCGCCCAGAAACTTCGTCGCCGAATGGATGACGACATCCGCTCCCCACTCGAGAGGGCGATTGAGGTACGGAGTCGCAATCGTCGAATCGATGATGAGCGGCAGATGATGCGCGTGCGCGACTTCCGCCAACCCTTCGAGGTCGGCAATTTCTCCGGAAGGATTCGCGATCGTCTCGGCGAAAATCAGTTTCGTCTTGTCGGTAATGGCCGCGGCATAGTCCGCGGGATCGGAGCTGCGAACAAAGGTTGTATCGACTCCGAATCTGCGCAGTGTCACATCGAGCTGGGTGATCGAACCTCCGTAGAGGTTCGCCGAGGCAACGATGTGGTCGCCGGCCCCCGCAAGGGACGCGAAAGTGACGAACTGAGCACTGAGACCGCTCGCGGTCGCGACTGCACCGATTCCCCCCTCGAGACTCGCAACGCGCTCCTCGAAAGCGGCGACGGTCGGATTTGCCAGCCGCGAGTAGATGTTGCCGTACTTCTGGAGTGCGAACCGAGCTGCGGCATCCGCGGTGTCGTCGAAAACGAACGCACTCGTCTGGTAGATCGGTAGCGCTCGCGAACCGGTGACCTGATCGGGGATGTTTCCCGCGTGGATCGCGCGGGTTCGAAAACCCCACTCGCGGTCTGTGCTCGCCGGAGCCGTACTGCCTTGATCTGCCATGCAGATCACGCTACCGCCAGTGCATCACGGCCTCGGCCGGGCCGGTAATAGAGCGTTACCTGACGACTTCGTAACGCGACGACCGCCGCAGCTACTCCCAGCTTGGCAGCCAGTAGTGCAGCTGCATGTACTTGAAGTCGATCTGCATCCCCGTCCACAGCGGCCAGAAGAACACGCTGATGGCTACCGCGGCAACCAGGAAGACGGCAATCCACCGCATCCCCGCATCTCGTCGCGGCCCCGGATCGGCTCGGGTACCGATGAGTTGCGAGGCGACGAATGCGATCGCGAGAAGCAAATACGGCTCGAACGCGATCGTGTAGAACTGGAAAACCGTCCGGTTCAGATAAAACATCCACGGAAGATAGCCCGCCGCGAGACCAGTGAGAATGAGACCCACTCGCCACTCCCGGTATCGGATCAGGCGGTAAACGAGGTAGAGCGCGGCCGCGACTCCCGCGTACCAGATCAGCGGATTAGCGATGCCGGTGATAGACGAACCGCAGTAGTCGGCGGTGCATCCGTGCTGGCCATAGTTTGCTCCGACGAAATACATGCTGGTCGGACGAATCATGAGCAGCCAGGTCAGCGGGTTTGCGGCATACGGGTGCGGTGAGTGCTCGTTGATGTTGTAGAACCACACCTGCGTCTCGAACTGCCAGAAGCTCTGGAGAGTTCGTGGTACCCAGGCGAATGTTCCCGTCCAGGCATTGCCCGGCAGGTTTGCGAAGTTCCGGTCGTAGCCGCCCTTCGTGACGAACCATCCGGTCCAGCTGACGAGGTATCCGGCGAGCGCGATCGGAACCATCAGCAGAAATGTCGTCGGAGCCTGCTTGAAGATCGTTCCGGATGCCCAGAGTGGAATTCCCGCGTGCTTGCGAGCGACCAGGTCGACGACCACCGTGTAGACGGCGAAGACTGCGAGGAAGTAGACACCGTTCCATTTGACAGCTGATTCCAGACCAAACGACAGACCGGCCAGGATCAGCCACGGTCGCCACCAGAGCGCTGGTCCCCAATCAGCAGTCCGACCTTCGGCTCCGCGTTTGGCGATCCACAGCGCCAGTCGGTCGGAACTCCACCGACGGTCCAGCAGAACTGCTCCGAAGCCAAGCAGCGCAAAGAACATGACGAAGTTGTCGAGAAGTCCTACGCGGCTCATGACGATCGCGTTGCCGTCGATCGCCATCAGGAACCCGGCGATCGTTGCCACCAGAGTCGACTTGAACAGGTACTTCGCAATCATCATGAGCAGAACGACCGCAAGGATTCCGCAGATCGCGGTCATGATTCGCCAACTCGCAGGGTCGGTAATACCGAGCCAGTCGTAGCCGACGGTCATGATCCATTTGCCGAGGGGCGGATGCACCACAAAGGACGGGTTGGAGTTGAAGGTATTGACGATGCCTTTCGCGAATCCCGTGTCGGAGTTCGCGGGCCAGGTTCCCTCGTAGCCGAGTTTTGAGAGTGTGTAGGCATCCTTCACATAGAAGGTTTCGTCGAAGACAAGCGCTCGTGGGCTACCCAGATTCCAGAGCCGGGTTCCGGCGGCAAGAAGGGTTACCGCAATCGGACCGACCGCGCGAACAGCCGCTGTTCGCAGCGGAGTTGTTGCGAGAGCATCCCAGAGCCGATCCGTCGTTGCCCGGTGCTCGAGCGCGTGCAGTTCGCGAGTCGTGCGATCAGATCTCCCGGGGGCCGAAAGCAGACGATTGAAGTCCTCGTCGCCGGCCTCGCCCATCCCGCAATGCTAACCGGCGCGCGGCGTGCGGTTAGTTCCAGCCCGGGAACCAGGCGTGGAGTTGTTCGAGCCAGATCGGTTCGGGGAGATCGATCCACACCGGAAGAAAGAAGATCGACACGAGCACGCACAGGCAGAGGAAAACGATGGTGATCCGCCATCCGACCAGGCTTCGGTGAAGCGTGAGTGCCAGCGGGTAGACCTTTGCGGCCGCGCCGCCGGCAGATCGTTCGTGAGGTGGTGTGCCAGTCAGCAGCCAGATCGCGTAGACCAGAGCCAGAATCATGTACGGCTCGAAGGCAATCGTGTAGAACTGGAAGACCGCCTCGCGAGGAATCACCAGCCACGGAACGTAGCCGCCCACAATTCCGATCAGGATCGCGGCAATCCGCCAGTCTCGGCGGAAGATGAACCGATACACGAGTAGCAGGACGCAGAGTCCGGACATCCACCAGATGAGCGGATTCGCGAGGTCGGTGACAACCGACGCGCAGTTTCCGGGTGACGTGCAGCCGGGCTGTCCGTCGGAAGTGAACCCGATGAAAAACTGCGTTGGCCGGGTGAGAAGAAACCACCCCGATGCCGGAGTCTCATACTGCTGTGCCTTGTTCAGGGACACCCCGAACTCATAGATGTACTGCTGGAAATGCCAGAAGCTCTGAACGGTTCTGGGGATCCACGCGAATGCGCCGGTCAGCGCGTGTCCCGGTTGATTCGCCCAGTTTCGATACAGACCACCGGATGTCACGAACCATCCGGTCCAGGTCGCCAGGTATGCCGCAATGGCAGTTGGCACCATGAGAACTACGTCAACCAGCCCCTGCCGAACCAGCGTTCCGCCGAACCAGTTGGCGACTCCGGCCCTCCGCCGGGCGAGAACGTCGACACCGATCACGTAGACCACGAAGGCCGCGAGAAAGAAGAACCCGCTCCACTTGACTCCGGCATCCAGTCCGATCGCGAGTCCCGCGACCAGCAGCCATGGGCGTCGCCAGCTGGTTGGAATACGAGGCCCGGAGCCGACATCCGAAGTTTCGTGGGTTCGTTCGAGCAGTATTCCGACCCTTGCCTGCCACCACTGTCTGTCCAGCAGGATCGCTCCGAAGGCTACGAGCGCAAGGAACATGACCGCGTTATCGAGAATCCCGATTCGACTCATCACAATCGCATTGCCGTCTATTGCGAGCAGACCGCCGGCAATCGTCGCGAGAGCGAAGCTGCGGAACAGCAGGAACGCGACTCCCATCAGCAGTACAACGGCGAGGATTCCGATGATCGCCATGCTGATTCGCCATCCGGCCGAGTTCCCGGCGCCGAATGCGTTGAGACCCAGAGCGATGATCCACTTTCCGAGTGGCGGATGCTGCACCAGTTCCGCGTGCGTCGTCAGGCCGTGGAAGTTGCCGACCGCAAAATCGGGATCGGACAGTTTCGCCCAGCGACCCTCATATCCAAGTCGGAGCAGGCTGTAGGCATCCTTGACGTAGAAGTGCTCGTCGAAAATCAGGATGTGTGGTGCGCCGAGATTCCACAGCCGCGTTGTGGCCGCCACCGCCACTACCGCGATCGGAGCGAGCCAGCGGGCACGACGGGTTCGCGGGGTTTGCACGGCGCAATGCTAACGCGCATGCCGCGGCGAACCCGGATGCCACAATGAAGCGTGATCATCCTGGCGGCGACTCCGATTGGCAATCTGGGAGACGCATCCCGACGGCTCATCGAAGCGCTCGCTTCGGTTCAGGTGATTGCCGCAGAGGACACCAGGACCACGATTCGGTTGCTCAGTGCTCTGGGTGTCGAGAATCGACCGCGTTTGATTGCTCTCCACGAGCACAACGAGGATGAGCGCGCCGCAGAGGTAGTTGAGCTAGCACGCGAGACCGATGTTCTCGTTCTTTCGGATGCGGGTATGCCAGCGATCAACGACCCCGGTTTCCCGCTCGTCGTTGCGGCTGCCAATGCGGGAGTTCCGGTAACCGTTCTTCCCGGTCCCAGCGCAGTTCTCACGGCGCTTGCGGTCAGCGGCCTCCCCACCGATCGATTCTGTTTCGAAGGTTTTCTGCCGCGTAAGGGTCGAGTCGCCTACTTCAGCGCTCTCGCTCGCGAGCCGCGAACGATGGTCTTTTTCGAGTCACCGAATCGGCTCGCTGCTTCCCTGGCCGACCTGGTCACCGCTCTTGGACCGGATCGACGCATTGTGGTGTGTCGCGAGCTGACCAAACTGCACGAGGAAGTCTTGCGCGGGACGGCCGGCGAGCTCGCCGAGCATTTTCGGGCCGGAGCTCGCGGCGAGATCGTTCTGGTTGTCGCCGGTGCGGAACCGGCATCCGCAAGCCTCGGCGACGGAATAGCGCAGGTCGTCGCGCTGGTCGCAAATGGTGTTCGACTCAAGGATGCCGCCACTGAGGTCGCCGACTCAACGGGCCTGAGTCGGCGCGACCTGTACGAGGGCGCACTCGCAGCGCGATAACGAACTCGCGGTCGACGACCCCGCCGGTGAATGTACTCGCGGTCAACGAACTCGCGCGCATCGGTGAACGGGCCCTCGTTAGCCGGCCATCCGCTTCGGACAACCTGGTCCACTCGGTGAACACGCCCCTAATACAGGCTTGAAGAATGTCGGCCATCGCTGCACCATAGAACGCCGGACACAATCCGGCGCAATCAGTGTCGGCCAATCCACTGCCGTCCCTTTTGAGAGTTGGTTTGCCGTGACAATGACGCAGGCGCCCGCGAAGGCAACGATCAGTGTTTTCGACCTATTCACGATCGGCATTGGGCCATCCTCATCACACACGGTGGGCCCGATGCGGGCTGCCGCCGACTTCGCTGCTCGGATCAAGCCCGTTCTCGACCGTGTCGCCGCGCTCCGCGTTGATCTCTACGGATCGCTCGCAGCGACCGGCCGCGGTCACGGCACATTTACCGCTGTACTTCTTGGACTCGAAGGGCATCAGCCCGACCGCATCCTTCCCGCCGAAGTTGACGCCGAAATCCACCGCATTTCGGATGGTGGCGAGCTCATGCTTGCGGGAAGCCGACCGGTCACGTTTTCCATCGGGGACATCACTCTTCATCCGTTGACAGTTCTGCCGCGGCATCCGAATGGCATGAAGTTCGAACTGCTCGATGCGGATGGCGCTTCCCTCGCGAACGACACCTACTTCTCGCTCGGTGGCGGATTCATTGCTCGCGAGGGCGGGACAGAGGACGATCGGATACCTCAGAATCCGATTCCGCTACCGTTCGAGACAGCCGCTGAGCTGCTGGCTCACTGTGATGCTGAAGGTCTGAACTTTAGTACCGTGATGCTGAGGAACGAACTCGCAAGCCGCTCACAATCGGACATCGTCGCCGAACTTCTTCGCATTCGTGACGTCATGGACGAGTGCGTTGCATCCAGCCTGACTCGAGTTGGCGTTCTTCCCGGTGGTCTTCAAGTTCGACGACGTGCCCCCGAATGGCATCAGCGTCTTCAGGCCGAGGATCCGACCGGACACGATCCGATGTACTGGCAGGAGTGGGTCAATCTCATTGCGCTCGCCGTCAATGAGGAAAACGCCTCAGGTGGTCGAGTGGTCACGGCCCCCACCAATGGTGCAGCAGGCATTGTTCCTGCTGCCCTGTACTACTCGACCCACTACGCACCGGGAATGCAGAACGCCGATGCCGCCACTCGGGATGCCGCTGCCGTCACTTTCCTTCTTGCCGCTGCCGCTGTCGGTGTTCTGTACAAGGAGCGGGCATCCATTTCCGGTGCCGAAATGGGGTGCCAGGGCGAAGTCGGTTCTGCTTCATCGATGGCTGCGGCCGGTCTCGCCGAAGTGATGGGCGGAACTCCTCGGCAAGTGGAGAATGCCGCAGAAATTGCCATGGAACACAACCTCGGACTCACCTGCGATCCCGTTGGCGGACTAGTTCAGATTCCCTGCATCGAACGAAATGCGATTGCTGCCGCCCAGGCGATCAACGCAGCTCGGATGGCGCTGTGGGGCGATGGGGTTCACCGGGTGTCACTCGACGAAGTCATCGAGACGATGCGCCAAACGGGTGACGACATGAGCTCCAAGTACAAGGAGACGGCCATGGGCGGGCTCGCGGTGAACGTCGTGGAGTGCTAGGTATCTCGTTGACGGTTGGGGTCGCCGGGGCTTGGTGAAGTGAAGAACGGGGACCCCTACCCCGATTCACTTCACCAAGCCCCCGCGACCCCGCCCTCACCTGCCGGGCGCGAGAGACGACGTTCTTCGCTCGGTGGGGGTAGAGACTTGAGGGTGCTGTTGCCACCTGTCGCCGTGTGTATTGATCTGGATGGAACGGTCTCCGACACAGACTCGAGCTTGGACGCCGGAATTCGGGGTGCCGCACTGGAGGCTCAGCGGCTGACCGGCACGCCCATTGATGCCTGGCTGACGGCCAACCGGCAAGCTGCGGCGGAAGTGTGGTCCGCGATCAGCGAAGGCTGGATTCTTGGCGGTGTCGGATCCGCGGATCCGTCGACGCGAATCTACGAACGTACTCTCGAACTCGTCGGTGGGCGGACAGATCTGGCGCCCGAGCTGGTTCGAGCGCACGGCGTTGCCGCGCGGGTTGCCTTACGTTGCTACGACGACGTCGGACCGTTCCTTGAGGCCGTTGCGGCACACGGTTCGAAGATCGTGTTGATCACGAACGGCGCTTCCGACACGCAGCGTGACACGATTTCCGCGATTGGATTGGACGATGCGTTCGATGCCGCAGTCGTTTCCGCCGAGGTCGGGGTAAAGAAGCCCGATCCGCGAATCTTCGAGGCTGCTCTCGCCGAGATCGGAGCGAGCTCAGTCGACGCGTGGCACATCGGCGACAGCCTCGAAAGCGATGTGGCGGGTGCAATCGCTGCAGGCCTTCAACCGGTTTGGTTGAATCGGCTCGGAGTCCCATCACCGGAGAACCTCTCCGAAAGCGTCACCACTGTGCGATCCCTGATCGACCTGATCCCGTTCCTCACGGGTTGAGCATGGCTCGCCGCGAAGTGGGCGTGTTGCAATTCCGTTCGGCCCCTTGCGATGCCGATTGGGCGCGCTGATATGTAGTTTGGGCGCACCGCTATGCCGTTTCGGCGTGTTTCATTGCGGCGACTAGGGGGTTGTTGCTGGGCATTTGGATGGATCGTTGGTGGGGGTCGAGGGTTTTGGGTGGTTTGAGCCAGTAGGTTCCCCCGCCGGGGTCACCAGGGCCGCCGGGGTCCCCAGAGCCGCCGGGGTCACCAGGGCCACTTGGGTTGCGGGGTTGTCGGTTGATTTCCCATCCTTTGGTGTGGATGAGCATGTGGTGGTAGCGGCAGAGGAGGATTCCGTTTTCGATGTCGGTTTTGCCGTGGTCGCGGAGCCAGTGGTCCACGTGGTGGGCTTCACACCAGCTGGGGGGTTTGGTGCAGCCGGGGAAGCGGCATCCGCCGTCCCTGACACCGAGTGGGGTGCGTTGCCGGGTGGTGAAGAGGCGTTGTTCGCGGCCCACGTTGAGGGTTGCGTCGTGGTTGAAGAGGATCCCGAGGGTTCCGCCTTCGCACAGGTATTCCTCCAGTTTGCTAAAGGTGATTGGGGTCAGGCTC
>DATAXD010000025.1:0-16896 GCA_036266835.1 Galbitalea sp.
GCCAGTGTCGCGGTCTCGGCCTCGCCGTCGCCGATGACGGTCGCCAGGATGAGGTCGGGATTGTCGAGCGCGGCGCCGTACCCGTGCACCAGCGAATAACCGAGTTCGCCGCCCTCATTGATCGACCCCGGCGTTTCGGGCGCAGCGTGCGACGGGATGCCGCCCGGGAACGAGAACTGGCGGAACAGCTTCTGCATGCCCGGACCATCCCGTGTGATGCCCGAGAACAGTTCCGAGTAGGTGCCGTCTAGCCAGGTGTTGGCGACGACCCCGGGACCGCCGTGTCCGGGTCCGGCGATGTAGACGACGTTGAGGTCGCGCTCGATGATGAGCCGGTTGAAGTGCGCCCAGACCAAGTTGAGCGCGGGTGTTGTGCCGAAGTGTCCGAGCAGGCGGGGCTTCGTATCATCCACGGTCAGTGGACGCTCAAGCCGGGCATTATCGAGCAGGTAAATCTGTCCGACGCTCAGGTAGTTGGCGGCACGCCACCAGTCGTTGACGACGGACAGATCGCGGGATGGTGGGCCGGATCCTGCGGAGGTGGTAGCCATCAATCCAGACTACGGCCGCGGGAGAGTCAGTTGTTGGGGGTCTTCGCGACCTGCACGTGCAGAGAGAACTTTGCTCCGGTGATTTTCGTGATCGTCACCGTGGCGTCGTAGTCCTTGCCGTTGGTCGGATCGACGACATCGCACGTGATCTTCGTCCCGACGTGGAGGCTGAAGCCGGTTTTGCCGCAGGTCACTTTTGGCGGCGCCGACAGACCCGCAGCGTTCTCAAGCGCGCGCCCCGCCGTGCTGGCGATCGCGCTGGCGGGAACGGTCGATGTCGCGGATGCCGCGCATCCGGCCAGACCGGCAACGAGCGCTGCCGAAAGTAGGAGGGCACTCACAATCTTCATCGGGGATTCCAATCCGAGCGTCAGTGATCGAAGACTAGCGGATGCTCGACGCCTCGACGCAGGGCTGAATATTGGGCGCTCGTAATAGACTCGCGTGGCCGCCTCCGTAGCTCAGGGGATAGAGCAGGACCCTTCTAATGTCTTGGCCGCAGGTTCGAATCCTGCCGGGGGCACTGTTCTTCGAGGCGCTACATGCCTTTGTTTACTTAGGTTTTGGTTGCTGCCGCCGGTCGCATCGCGACCGTTTGCCCACGGTTTGCCCACGAGAGTTTTGGTCTTTGCCTGATCGAGGGCGTCTGCAACCGCGTCCAGGTCATCATCGAAGAGGTCGGCGTAGGTATCGAGGGTCATCGCAGCTGAGGCGTGGCCGAGCATCCGCTGGACGGCTTTGACGTTGGCTCCCGCGCTGATCGCCAGCAAGGCAGCGGTGTGACGCAAGTCGTGGAGGGTGATGTGCTCGGGGAAGAACGGATCAGCAGCCCTGCTCTTCTTACAGGCGCCTGCGAACCAACCGTCACGAGTGTCGGGGGAGCGCTGGTAGTCGAGACCGCCGCCGAAGAGGATCTCCTCGCGAGCGCGACCGTCGACCGGCGGCTTCAGCTCCGCAGCCAGGAAGCGCGGAAACGGGACGCTGCGCACCTTGTGGGTCTTCGGAGTGCCGACGATAATCTTCCCGCCCACCGCGACGGCGTTCTCGCGCACGGAGACGCGACGACGCGCCAGGTCGATGTCTCGCACGCGCAGGCCGGTCGCCTCGCCCCAGCGCAGCCCCGAGTACGCGAGAAAGAAAACCAGCGGCCCGTGGGAGCCGGCATTGTCTGCGAGCAGCTGCACTTGCTCGTGGGACACGTAGACGCGCGCCTTGCCCACTTTCCGTGGCAGCTTGATGCCACGGGCAGGGTTGGACGCGAGCCGCTTATCGCGCACAGCGACCTCGAGCACCGAAGCGAGGATCGAGTGAGCATGACGAACGATCGTCGGCGACTTCGCGATCTGAGCAAGCCAGGTCTGAATCTCGGAATGTCTGACACGCGAGATCGGAGTTGCCGCCCATCGCGGTTCCACATTCACTCGGTAGGTGCTCTCTTCGACGCGGGCAGTTGAGGGCTTCAGGTGGGTGCGTGAAGTCAGCCAGATCGCTCCTAACTCTCCGACGGTCGTCTTGCCGGCGGCAGAGTCGATGTACTCTCCGCGAGCCTTGGAGATCTCGGTGGCGGCGAGAAAGAGCTCGGCATCCTTCTTCGTTCTGAAGCCGCGTTTGTCGGTCTGAGAGTTGTCGGGCTTTCGGTAGCGCACTCGGTATCGCCGGCCACCCGCCGTTTCGTACGGAGTGATGCTGCCCATGGAACCTCCCCCTCCCGAGAACCTGGCCTTGCCCACACGATAACTACTGCGGGCGACAATGCGGCAATCGCTCCAGTCATCTCACCTTTGCAGGATGCTCCAAGTTGTCCAGAGGAATGCCGCTGCGATGAGGAGAGCAAGACAGCCCACGGCAATAACCGCACCGCGGCCGTAGAGCTCTTTGGGGACACGATATGGCGACATCCCTTGTTGAATCTTCCACCAGACTTTGCCAGACTTCCGCGGGCGAATAACGAACAGAAGGCCGATCGCCAAAGCGATCACACCCCCGACTCCAAAGAGCCATGGCGAGATGGTCAATGCCTTGACGGGCTCCTCAAAGTGAAGCATCTCCGAATCGCCATCCTTCGACTTGATCCAACCTGGACCTGTTACTCACAAAACATATTCCTTACCGGGTGACTGGTCGTTTGCCTGGGCGCCGGGCGCGACCAGGCAAACGACAATCGAAGGCTCTGGATCCCTGTCCTGCCGCCATTCCCGCGCAAGGCGCGCGTCCCAACCTCCCGCACTCTCCGTAAGCTCCGGGTGAGGGAGGTTGGGGCATAAAGCAATGGCGGCAGGACAGGGATCCAAATGAAGCAAACAGAGGTTGGCGATGTGGACCAGAGCGCGCTCCGGGTGTCTCGCAACTGGCGGCGGATGCCCTCAGTCGCGGACTCGGTTACGACGCATATTTGCGAGAGTCGCCGCATCGCAGTTCATGGCAACCAACACGTCGTAGCTGTCAAAAACCTTCCAGCGCGGCCCCGAAGATGTGCCCGTGCCGCACTACTATGGCGCCGTGACCAATAACTTGGAACAGCCCTCCGTCAAGCAAGAAGTACGTCGACCCTTCGCCTCGAAATTCGCTCATCGCGGATGGGGAATCGGACTTGCCGTGGTGGGAGGTCTGGTCTTTCTGGGCGGATTTGCAGCGCTGGGGCCAGGCTCGACTCCGATCCCTTCCTTCGTCATCGGTCTAGTCCTCATCGCATGGGCGGTATACCTATTGCGAGGGCAAGGGATCAACCCGGCGGTCGCCGAGCGGCGGGCTGCCGAGGCTCAACGAAAAGCAGCGATTGTCGCCGCGAGCATAGATCAGGCGAAGGCAGCGCTTGCCGCGGCGGGTGCGGGCGGCGCAGCACTAGTCGCATACCGGAATTTGGACCAGACCGTCAAACAATCAGACCCACAAAACGCGCAAGCACGGTTGGCCGAAATTCTTACCGAGATTGCGTTCGATCCGTCTTCCATATCTCAGTCACCCCGTTACGGGACGGTGGGTGCCGTAGGAGGCGGAATAGTCGAGATCTTTCGGGATTGGATCGTTTTCGGGCAGGAAGCCCACGACGTCGATCTCACGACCCGTGCACAGGTTTTCGTGGACGGCTCCATACAAGTAACTTCCTCTGTCGTGACGAACAAGAAGGGGAAGTCGAGGGTAGTCAACCAGCAGCACGATATGCGAACTGCGCAGCTTCAGTTGACGAGCGCGACTTGGTCGATGAGTGTGCGGATCCTCCCCGACCAAGCGAACGAGGCCCGGCGCGCTATTGATCAACTTGCCGCGCACGTCGAATCTCTCAAGCCCCAGAACGCCACCGCCGCCGACATCCGCAGCATGGTCGACACCATCTTGAACGCAACCGGTCAACCGCCCGCCGAAAAGTTGAAGCAGCTGTCAAACCTTCGATATGAGCGTCTGCTCACCGATGAGGAATTCGAGTCCGCGAAGACCCGGATCCTGGGCATCTAGTCGTGGGACTATTTCGCGCCGCAACTAGCGCGCTAGGGGGCACACTGGCCGACCAGTGGAAGGACTTTTATTCGGTCCCGGATGGACTGAAGGCGACGTCTGCACTGTTCACCGCGGTGCCTCGAGGTAGCAATGCCGGGCGCGGCTCGAATGTCAACGCCTCGGAAGATGTCATCACCAACGGAAGCATCATCGTGGTTCCGGAAGGCTATGGGCTGGTGCTCATGCAAGAAGGCGCAATCACGGGGTTTGCCGCCGAGCCGGGCGGGTACATCTGGAACTCCGATGCCCAGGACTCGGAATCGATTTTCTCAGGAGACGGGTTGGTCAGCCCGCTGATCGAAACCTCCTGGAAACGGTTCAAGTTCGGGGGACGACCACAGGCCCAGCAGCGAGCACTCTTTGTGTCGCTCAAGGAGCTCACTAACAATCGATTCGCGACACCGACCGAAATTTACTGGGATGATGCGTACCTGAACGCACAGGTCGGCGCCTTGACCCGCGGCTCCTACAGCCTCAAAATCGTCGACCCGATCCTCTTCGTGAAGAACTTCCTGCCGGCACGCTACATGCAGCCTGGCGCCGTATTCGATTTCACGGACCTCAGCAACGACGCAGCGAATCAACTCTTCAACGAAGTCGTCTCCAGCCTCGCACCGGCGTTCTCGAAATACTCAAACGATCCGGGAATGGGCAACCGGATAACTCGAATCCAGCAAGATTCCGTGGGTTTCGCGTTGAGCCTCTCCGATGCCGTTGAAGAGTCTTACCACTGGAGCAGCGAACGCGGCCTGAAGATCACCAGTACCGCGATCGTTTCGATCGAGTACGACGAATCATCGCGAGATCTCTTGCGCACGGTCCAGCGGGCCGACGCTCTCACAGGTGGGCGCGGCAATGCGAACCTTCAGGCATCCGTCGCCTCAGGAATTCAATCGGCCGGCGAGACCGAAGGCGCGGCCGGCATCCTGGGCATCGGGGTCGCTTCAGGAGCGGTCGGACTCGATCGACTGCAGCAGCCAAGTTCAACCCCACCGCCTCAAGCGGAAGAGGACCCGTTCGCGAAATTGACCAAGCTAAAACAAATGCTCGATGCCGGGCTAATCGAGCAGTCGGAGTACGACGCAGTGAAGGCGAAAGTTCTCGGCCTCTAGCCTTCCCGCCTGGGCAAGCCAACTCAGATGTGACCTACTCGTGCAGCAGGCCTCTTCACCGTGTGCTGAAATCTCTTGCAAATCGTGACGCCGCAGTTGCTCCACGAGTCGATATATCCAGTCAAGCCATGGGTTGTCGTCGCGGGGAATGCATAAGGGCTTGGTGAAACGACTCAATGTACTGCCGGGGAACTGACGTCATCACAGTGCTATGAATGCTCAGCGCACGCCGGCGATCAACTTCCGATGGAGAGCGCTACTTTCCCGTCTTCCATGTCTGTAGCCGACTCCTGTACGACGCCGCGATGTGTGATCTCGACGCCATAAAACTTGTGACCCAATGGCACGCCCCTTACCGCGAACGTGTAGTGGCACGTCAGCCCCCCCTCGAGCTTCGTTCCCTCGCTGAGTTCCCCGATGGCCACAGTCTTCCCTCCGGTGCTGATTATGACCTGCGCGCCAGCGCTGAGGTCCGTGTACCCATCCGGCGGATCGCATGCGCCGCCGTCGGCAGTGTTTATCAGATCGAAGGTGCCCTTGGCCGTAAACGTCGTCGGGACGGCCGCTCGGACTGAAAGCACAACAACCACAACAACGAGGATTAGAACGACCGCCACGCCCCCGACGATGAGCCCGAGACGCGATCCCGGACTAACGCCCCTAGAACCTGGTGTGGCTGCCGGAGCGTCGGGAGCCGCTGTAGTAAAAGTGCTGGCGGCGGTCGCCACCGAGTCTTCGTCCCATGGGAGATTCGTCCACTGGCCCCCATCCCAGTAGCGCTGCTTACCGTCCGGCGTTGGGTACCATCCCGAGGGAACTGTCGGCGGCGGTGGCACTTGGTCCGGTCCTAGCTGCGGGTTTGTTGGAGGTTGGCTGGGATCGGTCATTGCCAGATGTTATCGGGACTGGTCAGGCCACGCCACGCCCCAATCATTGAGGTTGTCGGTTCGATCGCTTGTTCCTAGGGCGTGCGGCGATCTAGGTACGCTCTGCTGCGATGGCCGACGGGGCCGAAGTCCTCAACTACACGCCCGACATGCCGACGCTTGATAACGGGCGATGGCAACCGCCGCCAAAGTTGTCGTTTGCCCACGGTTTGCCCACGAACGCTCCAAATCGGGGCCTTTTCTAGCAGGTCAGTGTGATCCAAGACCCTTGAATTTCCGGGGATTTTGGTCAACTCTCGTATGTTCCAAAGGGGCGTCAGTTACTTTCGAATCCTGCCGGGGGCACCACTCGCAGATCGCGCTATATGCCTCTGTTTGCTGGGGTTTCGGTCGTCACACCGTCCAGAGGGCTTCGGTCGGTGACAGGCGGGCGGCGCTGACGGCTGGCCAGAGGCCGGCGATCGCACCGATGAGAATCGCGGCGCCGATGCCGCCAGCCGAGGCGATGAGGGGAATCACAACGAGTTCGTGCAGGGCTGAGGCGTAAATGGCGGTAGCGGTGACACCCATCCCGACACCGACGGCTCCGCCGATGGTTGCCAGGAGCACTGCTTCGGCAAGGAATTGTGCACGGATGTGGTTGCGGGTGGCCCCGAGCGCGCGCCGAAGCCCGATTTCGGAGCGCCTTTCGAGCACGGAGATAATCATGATGTTGGCCACCCCAACCGCCCCGACGAGCAGCACGACCGCACCGAGACCCAGGAAGAGTCCGTCGAACGCGCCCTGGGCGTCGGCCTGGGCCACCAGCGCGGCGGACGGTTGGGAGACATCCACCTCGCCGGGTGTCTCCGGATTGGTGGTGCGACCCAGGATGCCGTCCACCGCGGCAACCTGGTCGGTGCGCGCTCGAACGTAGATGGTGGATGGGTGTCCGTCGAATCCGAGATACGTCTCGGCCGCGGGGAAGCCCACAAGCACCGAGGCATCTATGGACGGCGCGAGCAGCGCGGGTTTGAGGATGCCTGCGACGTAGAACCACGTGGTGCCGAGCCAGATCCTCTCGCCGGAATACACCCGGTCAATGCCGAGCCGTTGGGCGGCGGCAGCACCGAGCACGACGGCCGGCTCCTGTGCGGTGGCTGCATTGAGGAAGCTGCCGCGGGCGACGCTGGTGCCGACTGTTGCGAGGAGTCCCACACTGGTGGCCTCGATAGAGAGGGCGTTGCTCTGGATGCTGGGGATCAGGCGATTTCGGTACACGTTGCCAGAAACCGACCCCGTTTCCTGCACCCGGGTCACAGCGTCGATGCGCTGGATCATCGCGGGAGCCGCGTCCGGCAGTTCGGCGGGCTGGCCCGCGAGAGTTTGACCGCTCTGGACGACCAGAAGATTGGTGCCCAGGGCCGCGATCTCGTTCAGCAAGGCAGCCGAGGCGGACGACGATAGTCCAAGGACTGCCACGATCGCGGCCACGCCGATCGCAATCCCCAATGCGGAGAGGCTGGCGCGCAGCTTGCGGGTACGCAGCCCCACCGTGGCGAGTCGCGCCAGATCGGCGGACCGAAGCCTCCTCACTTCGAGTCCCGTCGTACTCGTCATGCCCGTCCGTCCGTTCTCCGAGCCGGCGAGTCGTGGTCGCGCGGCGGCACCAGTGCGGACTCGGCGCCGCTATCGAAGACGACGCGGCCGTCGAGCATCTCGATCCGGCGTCCCATGCGTGCCGCGACATCCCGATCGTGACTGATCACGATGATCGTCACTCCGCGGTCGTGCAAGCGCTGCAGTAGCTCGAGGATGGCCTGCCCGGTCGCATGGTCGAGGTTTCCTGTCGGCTCGTCGGCGAGGATGATGGCCGGGTCGCCCACCAGTGCACGCGCGATGGCGACCCGCTGGCGTTGCCCGCCCGAGAGCTGGTTCGGTCGGGCATTGGTTCGCCCATCCAGCCCGACCAGCCTGAGCGCATCCAACGCACGTGATCGTCGTTCGGTCTGGGCGACGCCGGAATAGAGAAGCCCGTCGGCCACGTTGTCCAGCACCCTCTGGTGCTCGGCGAGGAAGAACTGCTGGAACACAAATCCAATCCGAGTCGCTCGCAGCGCAGCCAGCTCCCGATCGGAGAGTTTCTCGACATCCACCCCGGTGATCAGCACCCGACCGGCGCTGGGCCGGTCCAAAGTGCCCATGAGGTGTAACAGGGTGCTTTTACCTGACCCTGATGGGCCGACGATGCCCACCAACTCTCCGGCGTCAACACTGAAGGACACGTCCTGCAGGGCAGTGACCGGGGGTTCGGTCGCATAAACCTTGCTCACACGGTCGACCTCGAGCACCGGCGTCACAGCTTGGGTACCACGACGCGCTGACCGGCAGCGACCTTTGACCCGGTCACCTGCACCATGCCGTCGGCGTCATCAAAGAGCCCCAACGTGACCGGCACCAGGTGCCGGGCACCGTTCGCACCTGCCACCTCCACCGCGTAGGTGCCGCCCGTCTCGGCCAGAAGGGCATCTACGGGCACGGCCAGCACGTTGCTGACGCTGCCGGTCGTGATTGTCACATTGACCGGAGCGTCGTC
Source organism: Galbitalea sp. (assembly GCA_036266835.1). Taxonomy (GTDB): domain Bacteria; phylum Actinomycetota; class Actinomycetes; order Actinomycetales; family Microbacteriaceae; genus Galbitalea. The sequence continues at coordinate 8,621 of DATAXD010000025.1, forward strand.
CCAGGTCCCGGTGGCGGCCGAGTCATTCGGTGTGACCAAAACGGTGACTGTCGGTGAGTCGTCAGAGCTTCCCGCTGCCGGCGCGATGGCCACAGTACCCACCGATGAAATGACTCCCGGTGTGGTCCGGTTGTTCGGCAGGGTGATCGTTACCTTGTCACCAACCGCTACTTCGGATTGCTCGGACGCCTCCAGGGAGATGCTGACGTTTCGGATCGTGGATGTCGCAGAAACGACTGGCTCGCCCGGCCCTGCGACAGTGCCCAGGGCAGCGAACACTTCGGTCACTCGCAGGGCGGTGGGGGCGAATACGACCTGTCCGAGCATGAGCCGTCCGGTCTGCGTATCACCCAACGCCGTCTGGAGCCTGCGCACACCCACCGCAGACCAATACGTGAAGCCGGCTGCGCCCGTGCGAATCTCCGCGCGGGTGACGTAGCCAAGCGCCACCAGGTCGGCGTTCAACTCCGCCACGTCGGCCCCACTCGCGCCCCACGTAATGGTGCGGTAGGCGGGCGTCGACCCTTTCAGCAAGACCACCGGTGCGCCGCTCACTCGATACAGCACGTGACCTTCGCGCACCACCTGCCCAACCGCGGGAACGGCCGTCACAATCCCCGGCGCCTGGTTGACCACGCTAAAGGTGTCCGCATAACCGAGAGTGGCCGGCACCTGGGTCTGCGCGGACAGGTCTTGACGCGTCACCGTGTAAAGCGACGTCGGATTCGACGCGCGGACCGCTGCAGGTCGGGCCGGCTCTCCGGCACCAAAGGGGTTTGCGATGACCGCCGCGATCACCGCCACCACGAGCAGCGCCGCAGCAGCGATCAGCCACGGCCGCTTCCGCGGTCGCAGCCTCTCATTGTGCGGGTTCGCTCTGGCATCCACACCATTGCCGTCTGGTGGCGCGCTCATCCGTTGTGAGTTTGCGCCCACGCGTTATACGCGGCATTCGAGGGCATGTACGCGGGTCGGTCCTTCCGACATGCCTGGTTGGCCGCCTGGAACTGCGGCGAACCCTGATCGATCCCAACCGACGCGGGATCCGGGATGCGCCCGCTACTATCCGGATCGGGAAGCGCGACGCCGTGGGTGCGCATACATTTGGCGAAACTTAGTCCCAGCGCCTTCTCCTGCTGCAGCTGCGCCTGGTTCGGCCCGTCACCGCCATTCGGAAGCAGGTGCTGGCACGCGTTCTGGGCCGACTGTAATTGGGCGTCCGTTACTCCCAGCTGCGATGCGGATTTCTTGGGGATCGATCCGCTCGAGTCCGGGTCGGGGTAATTCGGCACCGCACGGGAGCGCATGCACTCGGCGAAGGCGAGCGCCGAAGAGGACTTCGCTGACGAGCCTGTTGTCGGTGCGCCGGCGGATGACGGGCTGCCGCTGCATGCTGCCGCCACGAGGACGATGGCGGTCGCTGTGATCGCAGCCGCCGTGATCCGCCCGGCAGGGTGCCACCCCCGTCGTGACCGAGGGGTCCCACGAGTTGGAATTGGCTTCATGTCCACAATTCATACGCGCTGGATGGTGACATTAGCGCTACCGCCAATGTCGCGCGGATGTCATCCCGGCTGCGGTGCTTAGGGGCGCCCCAACCCGACCCTGACGTCGGGCAGCAGCTGGCCGCATTCATGCAGCTTGTCGTCGATCCGCGAGGAACTCCAGTTGGTGCCCGGAACCGCGACCAGATTGATCCCCGGCTGACCTTGAGAATTGATCGTTGGATCGGGGAAGTTGGGCACCCCGTGCGAACGCATGCACTTACTGAATTGCAGCATGCCGTTCATCAACTTCTGGCGCAAAGCTGGTGCACAGTCGCCGGTCGAGAGGCATTGTGTGGCGGACGCGTCATTGAGCGCAGTGCCCCCGCCCGGCAGAAGGTGCTGGCAAGCGCTCTCAGCGGCCTGGTACACGAAGTTACTAACGCCGAGTGACTGCACGTTTTCCTTCGGGAGGACTCCACTGCCGTCTGGGTCGGGAAACTTCGGAACCCCGTGGGAGCGCATGCACTGGGAGAACGCGAGTGGAGATGGCGAGCCTGACGAAGCTCCCGCCGTTGGTGAGCCACCGGAGCCAGCTGAGGACGGTCTGCCGCTGCATGCAGCGAGCAATAGCGAAACGCTGAGCCCGGCCAGCACGACGACCATCCGCCTGGCTGCTACGCCGGCCGGACGTCTTAGTGAACTGAAGCGCGCCATCATCCGGCGGGCGCACTATACGGGAGACCAGCAGGGATGAGTTTGGCGCAGGTCGCTCGGGCGGTCGTGAATTGGGTCGAGGTGGTGGAGATGCTGGACGGGATCGGGAAATTGACTTTGCCGTACCCCTCAGAAAACACCGGGTCGGGGAAGTTGCTGATGCCGTGCGAGCGCATGCAAGCGGCCGCGTTGAGGTAGTCCTGTTGTTCTTTGGCCGTCACCACATATCCGGACCCGTTTGCGGGCAGCAGGTGGCCGCAGGTTCGGTTGGCCCCTGTGAGCTGTGCCCCACTTCCGGCGGGAATCCTGGCCTTCGGAAAGGTGCCATCCGAATTCGGGTCGGGGAAGCCAGGTACACCATGAGAGCGTACGCAGCGAGCGTAAGCGATCGCATCCTGGGTGTAGATCGACCGTGAATCCGCCGTCGGTTCGCCGGTACCTGCGGTTTGCGACGGAGTGTCGACGCACCCTGCAAGCACAACGACCAGAGCGGACATGACGACAGTGATTGCGCCCACTCTGGCGGGCCACTGTCGAGACCGCCGGCCGTCGCGTTTTGCTCGTGGTGAGGGCTTCTGCATGGCTCCAATTCATACGCCGAAGGAGGTGACATTAGTGCTACCGATCATGTTGCATGGATGTCACGACGATCCGCGCATACTGGGGGGATGCGCGTGCTGGTGGTCGAGGACCATACGACGCTGGCCGACCGGATAGCTCAGGGGCTGCGTCAGGCCGGAATGGCCGTGGACACGGCGTATGACGGTGCGGCTGCTCTGGATGTCGCGGCACAGACGGACTACGACGTGATCGTGCTCGACCGCGATCTGCCAGTTGTTCACGGCGACCGCGTCTGTCGCGAGCTGGCGGGAACGGGCCCCAGAATTCTGATGCTCACCGCTGCCGCCGACGTCGATGACCGTGTCGACGGACTCGAACTCGGCGCGGATGACTATCTCGGTAAGCCATTCGAGTTTGCCGAGCTGGTCGCCAGAGTGCGTGCGCTGTCGCGTCGCGCGCCGTCATCGCCGCCGGTGTTGCACAGCGGGGACCTCACGGTTGACCGCGCCAGGCATCGCGCGGTGCGTGGTTCGCGGCCGCTTTCTCTGACTCGCAAGGAATTCGGCATCCTCGAGTTGCTTTTGGCGGCCGATGGCGCTCTGGTCAGCGCGGAGGATCTACTCGAGCACGTATGGGACGCGAACGCGGATCCATTCAGCAACATTATTTCGGTGACGATGGCCCGCCTGCGGCGCAAGCTTGGCGACCCGCCGCTCATCGAGACCGTGGTCGGCAAGGGGTACAGGATATGACGCGTCGCCTGCGGCTGACAGTGCGGGCGCGGCTCACCCTTCTTTACACGGCCCTGTCCGCCGCCTGCGGCGTAATCGTCGTCGCCGTCAGTTACAGCCTGGTCGCTCAATTGGCCGTGACGGGAGGCCAGCCCACTGCCGGCCGCGCGTCGACGTTCGCGGCGCAATGCAGAACCGAGGCATTGCTCGCTCGTCCCGACAAGGGCGTGCTCGCAAAGTGCGCCGCATACTTCAAGGATCAGGGCGCCCAAAGTCAGCACGACCTCACCCTGTCCCACCTGTTGCAATACTCGGTGATCACGCTCGTAGTGGTGATCGCTCTCGCCGCGATCCTCGGTTGGATTGTCGCCGGGCGAGTACTTCGCCCAGTTCATCAGCTCACAGCAGCCGCGCGCGAAGCATCAGAAACTAACCTCTCGGCGCGAGTCGAGCTGCGAGGTCCGCGCGATGAACTCCGCGAACTGGGTGAGACCTTCAATGAGATGCTCGACCGGCTCCAGGCAGCGTTCGAGAGCCAGCGACAGTTCATGGCCAACGCCTCACACGAGCTGCGCACCCCACTCGCCGTGATGCGAACGACGGTTGATGTCGTAATCGCCGACCCCAAGAGCACAACCGATGACCTGCGCGGCATGGCCGCGGACATCCGCGCGGCGGTCGATCACGCAGAACACCTCATCGGCGCCCTGCTCATTCTCGCCCGCAATGAGCGCGGGCTCGCGACACACGAGGAGATCGACCTGGCCACGACCGTAGAGGATGTCCTCGACAGCGCCGATCTGGGCGGCCGACGGGTGCACGCGACGCTGGAACCCGCCGTCATAATGGGCGATCCGGTGCTGGCCGAACACCTCGTCGCGAACCTCGTCGACAACGCAGTCCGCTACAACGCCACCGACGGCGAGATCTGGATCACCACCAGCTCGGAAACGGACGGCAGCACACTGACCATAAGCAATACCGGGCCGGTCGTCAGTGAGGCGGACATCGACCGTATCTTCCTGCCGTTCCAGCGGCTCAACGACCGCACGTCGCATGACGGATTCGGACTCGGTCTGGCCATCGTCGCATCCATCACGGCGATCCACGGGGGCACCGTCACCGCGCACACGCGGGACGGCGGTGGCCTGACAATCACCATTGTGATCCCCACGATTCAGGTGCCTGCCGCTCCGGCAAGCTAACGGCCAGGAATTCCCCTCGAGGGTGAGTTGCGCCGAGCTAGTGTCTGGTCGCTTATGTGGCCCCGCCGGAGGCACTTCCAGCTACTTCCCCGGGAATCCGTGGAGCAAAGCATCGAACAGCAGGTCGAAGCGTGCGCGATGGGCGTCGACGATCGCAGCGAGCGCTTCCCCCGCCATCACCCGTTGGGCGGTCTCGACCAGGACGGCGCTATAACCCGCAACAAAGAACGCGGCGAGCAAACCGGCATCGCCGTCGAATCGAGGGTCGCGGTCGAGTTCGTCGGCGAGCACCCGCTGTATCTGGGCCGTGATCGCCCGGGCGCGCGCGACTAGTGCAGGCGACGCGGCAACGGTGCGAAAGAACGGCATCGAGCGTTCATCCACTCCGGACAGCGGATGGCGCGAGTCCACCAGATCCAGTGTCATTTTCCGCAGCGACTCGACGATGTCGGCGTCGGAATCCCGGTCGCGCACCGCCGATTGCAGGAACTCGACGGCATCATCCACCCGGTCAAGGAACAGGTCTTCCTTGGTGGGGAAGTGATTGAAGACGGTGACGGTCGAGACGCCGGCCTCGCGCGCGACCTCAGCGACGGTGACCGAGTCGAAGCCGCGCTCGATGAACATCCGGTTCGCAACCTCGCGGATGCGAGCGCGCGTGGCGGGACCACCACGTTCGTCGGTGCGGGCCATGCGATCTCACTTTCTTGTGTAACTAAACCTACTACTTGTGTAACTACATTTAGTTAGATAAGTTAGTCGCATGGCCTCCACTTCACAAACCACAAAGTCAACCGAGTCGCTGCGCGGGGCGTGGGTCGCGCTCGCGGGCCTGTCCGCGGTCTTCCTCTTCGAGATGCTCGACAACTCGATCCTGACGGTTGCTTTACCGACGATCGGACGCGACCTCCACGCGTCGGCGGTCCTGCTCGAGTGGGTGACTGGTGTCTACGCAGTCGTCTTTGGTGGCCTGATGCTGCTGTTCGGCGCAATGGCCGACCGCTTCGGTCGACGACGGATGATGCTGGTCGGACTGGTGTTGCTCGCTCTCGCCAGCCTCGCAACGGCGTTCGTCACCACCGCAGACGAACTCATCGCGGTCCGCGCGGTCATGGGCATCGCAGCGGCGATGACGACTCCGCTGTCGATCGCGCTGGCGTTCCGGCTCTTCGAATCCGACAGCCTCCGAGTGCGCGCGATGACGCTCATCTCGACGGTCGGGCTGGTCGGGCTCGCCGTCGGCCCAACGACGGGTGGCTTCGTACTCGCCTTTGCGCCGTGGCAGGTGCTGCTGCTCGTCAACGTGCCGGTTGCCGCGCTCGCATTCGTGGGCATCCGGATCGGTGTCGCGGCGGATGATCCTGCCGAACTCAACCGCGACCCGCTCGACGTGCTCGGCGCGATCCTCGGTACCGCGACGATTGTGCTCGCACTCGTCACTCCCACCATGTTCGTCAACGAGGGAGTCCACGCTTGGGAACCGTGGACGGTGACTGCCGTCACCTCCGTTCTGGCGGCGCTGTTCGTGCTGCGCGAGCGAGCGGCACGGCATCCGCTTCTTGAGCTTGCGTTGATCGCTCGTCCCCTGGTGTCGAGCGGGCTCCTGTTCAAGTCTGCGACCGGCCTCGCGGCGGCCGGTCTCAGCTACCTGGTAACGCTGCAGCTCCAACTCGCGTGGGGCTGGCCGCCCGTCCTCGCTGCGGTCGGGATGCTGCCGCAGGTAATTGTGTTGCTCGCGGCCGGCCCGTTCGTCAACCGACTCGTCGAGCGCATGGGGTTCGATGCCGCCGCGTGGTTCAGCGCGGTCGCGGTCGTCGCGGGGCTCGGCGTCTATGCCTTCCTGAACAGCTTCGGATACGCCTGGATCGCGGTTGCGCTGGCACTCGTCGCCGCCGGGATTCGGGTCAACGGCGTCGTCGCCGGAACCAACGTGCTCCGCGGGCTTCCGAAAAACCGCACCTCGATCGGAGCCGCGCTCGTCGACACGGCCTCTGAGGTATCAACCGGTGTCGGTATCGCGATCGCCGGAACAATCCTCGCCGCGGTGTTCGTGGGGGATCTCACGGGCGGTCGTTGGAGTTCCGCGCAATCCACCCAATTTGAGGCCGCGGTCACCATCGCGGGCCTTGCTCTCACCGCGGTAGCGCTCGCGCTGGTGACGTGGGGGATCCTGCGTGCGCGATCGCGCGCCCGAGCGTGACGTGAGGCGGCTTAGGCGAGTGGGTCGGCCAGGATTCGTGCGACAGTGTTTCGACCGAGGGCGGCCATGGTCGGATTCGACTGCTGGTAGTACCAGACGAGACCCATTGCCTGTTGAAGCGCCCAGGCCTGTCCCCGTGCCCACTCCAGGTCGTCCGATCCGAGGTCGGCGTGGAGCGCATCCCGAGCTTTGTGATCGAGCAGGTGCCACGCGACGACGAGATCGAGTGATGGGTCGGCGGCGGCAAAGCCTCCCGTGTCGAGGACGCCGGCCAGGCGGCCGTCCGCGACGAGCAGGTTAGCCGCGGTGAGGTCCGTGTGCGACATGACGTCGGGCGCTACCCGAGGCAACTCGACGAGCCGCGACCACAGCTCCCTGGCTCGCTCGACATCAACGATGCCGACGCTCTCGCGGAAGCACAGCGCCATCCATTCGTCGCTGTCGTGAAGTTCGCCGCCCCGACCATCGCCGGAGAACGTGCGACCGCGGGTATCCACGGTGCGAAGGGACCGGATGAGCCGGGCGAGATCGCGCGCGAAGGGAATCGAATCGGCGAGCCCGGTTGCCGTCGCGACCTCGCCAGCAATCCAGGTCTGGACGGACCACGGCAACGGATAGCGGGCGCCGGGTTCACCAACCGCGACCTGGAGCGGCGCCGCGACGGGAGACGCGTGCGCGAACTCGCGCATTGCGTCGGCTTCGTGAAGCAGTGTTGCCCGCGTCTTGGCCGCAGAACTGACAGTGATCGGAAAACGCGCCGCGAGGTCATCGCCGATCCGGAAGATCGCGTTCATCGTGCCGTCGGTAACCGCTTCGACGACCGATCGGTCCTGCCACTCGGGGAACTGGTCGCGGATGAGACTCCGCGCGACGCCGAGGTCGATGGGCAGTTGGTCGGCGTGCATGGCCCCGCCCGGGCCTGACGTCAAGCGGGTGCCTGTGTGGTCGGAGCCGCCTTGCTGCGGGCGACCGCCGCCTCAGTGGGTGTCGTTGTCACGGGGGCGGGTGCGTTCATCGGTGCCGCCGTCGGGGGAGCGGCCGTCGCGAGGCCGGGCGTCGGCGGGAGAACGGCGGTCGGAGCCGCCGCGCCCGGGGCGGACGGCGACGGCTGAACGTGCTCGGTTGCCCACTGCTGTTGCTCTGCGACGAGGTTTGACTCGCTGCCGTCCTCGTACTTCCACTGATCCAGGTCGGATCCGAATAGTTTTCGCGCCCGACGCGGCTTCGCCTGCCAGCTGAGGAGACGATCGCGGTAGTCCACGAACGACTGCTCGGCCTGGAAGCTGAACGACGCTGAATTCTTCTTCATTGTCGCGAGCTCATGTGCGGCCCAATCGGCCGCAGTGCTTGACCCGTTCACGGGAAGCAGCCGGACGCG
>DATAXD010000053.1:0-60948 GCA_036266835.1 Galbitalea sp.
CTCTTTATCCCGTCCCACCGCTGCTGCTTTACTTCCCAACCCCCCATGCACGATGTGTGTGGGGGGTTGGGAAGCGCGCCCTGCGCGGCAGCAGCGGTGGGACAGGGATCCAAGGCCCTCAGCCCTTCGTTAACCCCTTCGCAACCAACGAAGAGGCTGGCGAAGCATCGAAACGTGAATATCCATGCTTGAACAGTATCCCTGTTTTAACAAAGTCTAGTTTCGTTTCATGTTGTTTTAACAAATAGAATCAACAATACGAAGGAGCTCACAGAGCCTGCCGCGATACGCTGTCGACATGGCAGACTTCAAAACCGCCACCACAGTGGGCGCCCGCATCGCAGCCATCCGGAAGGCACGCGGATACGCCTCCGCCAAAGCGCTCGCCGAAGCGATCCCCGGTGACTCGGTAACCGAGTCGATCCTTCAAAACATCGAAGCCGGCCGGAAGAACGACCTCGCCGTGGCCCAACTGCTCAACATCGCCTGGGCACTACGAGTACCCCCCGTGTTCATCCTCGCCCCGCTCGGAAACCCCAACGGCAGCCTCGACCTGCCCAACATCATTCCCGACATTCAAGAACTCACCGTCGGCGAGTTCGACGGATGGCTCTCCGGGCTCGACGACGGCCCCTACCGGCCCATCACCGCCGACGAACGCAACGAACGCATCCAACTCAACGCACTGCGCGAACTCCTCGCCGCCAGACGCGAAGCCCACCGACTCCAAACCATCGTCGACCACGCCACAGAACTCGCCCCCGACAAAACCGAAGACGAAGCGGTCGCCCTCTGGTCAAACTTCCAACAACGACTCGACGACACCAACCGAAACATCCAACAACTCGAGGCCTACCTCCGCTCCGCCGGCTGGGTGGTCGACAGCCACGAATAGATTCCACTGCCGTGCGGGAGCCGTAGTCTTCGAACTCCCCGAACCCGATGCGACCCTGGCGCTCCCCGCGAGCAGACCAGTCGTCAGACTTTAATCATCGATCGATCCGGCACGCGTTGACAAGTCAGCGAGGCGGGCCTTCAGCTCATCGTCTGGCTCGGCAGCGGCCAGACCTGCCAGGATGGCCGCCGCTCCCTTGGGGAAGTCACTCGCGGTCCACTTTTCCAGTGCCCTCGCGGATACGTTGCGTGACCGGAACAAGTCGCTGAATAGTCCGTATTGGATCGCTTTCCAACCTTGTCCCGGAAATCGACCGAGCTCTTGCAACAGCGTCTGAAGGCAGACACTTGCTGCGAACGCCGGGCCAAGGCCGAGGGAAAGCCTGGGGCCAGAAGGCAGGTCATCGAAGTCGAAAAGTTTCTCGGCAACGTCGACCAACTCCAGAAGAGTTGGCAAGTCGGCGTCGTGCGCCGCAAGCCACCACAAGTAAGAGTCGCGCTCGCGTTCCGACAACCAACGGAACACAATGGGCGCCCGATCCAGGCCATAGCTGGGCGCAAGTTCAACGACCTGACGCACGATCTCGAAATCTGGGCTGTGAAGTGAAGCCTCAACGATTCGCGCCCAGTCCGAACTTGAAAGGAGTTCTACCGCCGACTGCCTAAGCGACGCTCTGATGGCAGGCTCGATTTTCGAGTTGTACTGAGCATCACCCTCGAGGTAATCACGCAAGAAAGTGATGATGCGGAGGCGGGCAATGGTCTTCGGCATCGTTGCGATTTGCGATAAATATAGTTCCATCGCGAGCCCACCACTTTCGTAGTCAGCCATCGTGCCACCGTGCTCCGCTGTTGCGAGTGTGCCCAATATCTCGCCGATGTGGTCGAGAAGCTCTTCATCGACTTCGCCTTGCAACGTTGCAGCGAGGCCCCCGAAAGTCGCAGCGTTGAGCGCCACCTCTTCCTCGTTGCCGGGGATGTTGTAACCGATCCTCAGCAACCAGTCCTTTACTGCGGGGTCTTCGGCGCCGCGAAGAAATTCAATCGCCTCAACACGGCCCCAACCGTCGACGTGCTTTGCGAGATCGAAAATCTCGTGCTCCCAATCTGGAAGTAGACGACGAAGCGCTACCACCGCATACAACGTCAACTCATCCAGCAAACCGAGCTTGCCAAGAAGATCGGCATCCTTCGCGCTGCCGGAAACCCCCAGAAGCCCGATCCCGCTCTTCACTTGGCCACGGTGTACTCCGAAATTGCAAAGCCAACGGGCGAGTCCGGCGAGGCGGTCGACGTTGATCGAGTCCAAGTCGGAGAGGCGGTCGATGAGCTTGTCGATTGCGTCAGGTCGGTCGATATCTGATAAGCGCTCTGCGACGTTATGAACGAGATCTGTTCGCAACGGATGCGCACACGCTTCCACGATCGCGGCGATCACCGCGCCGTCGATATCTTCGAGGCTGGGTCGAATGGTGCCACGGGCCATCATTCCGTCGAGCGCACCGGCTGCGAATTCCGCTTTCTCGGGGTTCGGTGGCGCGTCATCAGGGAATGGCAGTCCGCCCCCAGGCAAAGGTCCGCCCCCGAACTTTTCTAGGAGCGCGTGAAGATGCGCGAAGTACGGCACACCGGCGAGCGGTAGAACACCCTCATCTGACCAAATGGGCAATCGCCCTTTCGGCCGACGGTCCGAATTCACGAGGCGGGCGAGAAGCCGCCCAAGCTGTTTGTCATCATCAGATCGTCCTTAGCGGCGGACGTGAGCCATCGTTGTGCCCGGTCTGGATGCCGAGCGGAGAATCAGACTAGCGGTGCACAGCGTATTCAGCAATCAACCGCGAATCTCCGTGTCAAACTCGCGCTTCGAGTTGCGGTGTTCAGAGATAGCGAGGGACTTCGTTGGCGAATTTGGCCACCCCAGCACGAGCCAGCGATTGAAGCAACTCGTCCATGGAGACCGGTGGCGAGTCGTAGGTCTTTACCAAGTGCCGCAATGTACCAACGACCACGCCAGGGACGAGGTCGAGTTGGTCCAGCAGGAAATCATCGGGATGCACGACTTCGATTTCGAACGCAATGGTCGACTCGGCGGGGAAGTCTCTGAGGTTGAACGTCACAAGAACTTCCGCGTTCGCCCGTACCGCAGCCGCAAGAACGTGACGGTCCTTCGGATCGCAAGTCATCCCTTCGATGAGATCGCTATAACCGTCAACCATCGCGTCGGGAAAGTTGGTCGTCATGGTGTCAATACGTTTTGACACCAAATCAGCTCGTTCGCCGTTCTTGAGCAAATTGCGCTCGAGCTCCTCGATGATGTCTGCCGACCACAGGGGACGAAAAGCGCCAGCATCTGCGAGCCAGAGGTAGAGGTCGCTAAGGCGCGCGCCGTAAAGGACAGAGGTATCGAAGAATGCGGGAAAGGTCACTGGGGTGCCGCGGCGCCTTTCCGTTCGAGAGTCGAGATCTCGTCAGACTGCAGTTCAGAGTGCTGGCCTGCTTGCGCCAGCGCAGTCAACGCTGACCGACGTTCGACGCGAAAGCGTTGCTGGTAGTCCACGATGTCCCGCAGCGTCACGCGGCGGTGACGCCCGCGAAGCTCAAAGGCGATCTCCCCAGACTCCAACAGCTTGACCAGGGTCGGACGTGATACTCCGAGAAAATCCGCCGCCTCTTGGGTGGTCAACTGCATGCCGTATGGCGCGACAGTCACACCGTTACCGTTCGCCATGGCGTTGGCTACCTGCTCTAGTGCTCGGAAGATCTCGTCGGGTATCGGACGTGACGCTCCCGTTGGATCCACTAAAGCGGCTTTGCTGGAATTCGTCGCAAGGAATGCTTCGAGCTCTCGAAGCAGGTTCGCGAAGTCGACGATCTCCTCTTGGGAAGATGCATCGGGTAGGTAGGTTTGCGTTTTTGTCCTCGTCGAAGTGACCTTGTCCGTGGTGTCCATGATGGACATCATATTCGAAATATTCGAAAATCACTGAATTTCCGTTCGACTGGCAACCTGAAGTCGTCCTACTGCGATTCGCTCGCCGATGGCCCGTCAACACACTTGACAGCGTCGTAATCTTGCGGCACGTCCCCGTCTTCTAGCATTCTCCGTACCTTGAGCGGGGGAGGTCACGAGACCGGATTTGGGCACCGCCGCCGCCTAACTGCCACTATTGGGCATGGATTTGCAGGCCCGCCACTTCGGCCCGATAGCTCAGCCTCTGGACGGCGGTGGGGTGGGGAAAGTGGACATTCGCGCGATAGTGAATCGATTGATCCTCTTCGACGAATGCGTTATCGAGTCCCAAGTTCTGAATGAAATACCTGACCTAGTACAAGCCTTCAGCACGCCCGGACTTATAAAGCTGATCGAATCGGGCGCGCTTCGATTCATTGTCGACAGCTTGACGATTGCCCAGATCGGTCAGGCGGCGTTGCAACAAACGGCGCACCGAGGCGGACCACTCGCACTTGGCTCGTTCCGCTTGGCACCAGTGGCGGCATCAAAAGAACGCGACCACTGGCAGCAGTATCTTGGCAATGCTTTTCTGGAATGGGCCAAGGCCGCGTATCTCAAGGCGACTCCACCAAGCTGCGGCATACTTTGCAATCTCGGCTCCTAACCTATCCAGCGAACTCGGCTTTGACCGCAATAGGTGACGCGATGGAAGAGATATTCGCGGCCGACGAGACGCTCAGTCAGGCAATTCGAGACTCATGTATTTCAACGACGAACGTCGACCCCGGTCTCGATTTTGCTCTTACCGTGGAGGATCTTGGCAACGATGGGAACTTTCGTGTCGGCACCAACCTGCAAAGCCGACATGGTCTTTCTCGTGAAATTGAGCACAAAGTTGTGGAGCGAGCGGTCCTGGCCGTGGCCGGTTTCGATCAGCGGATCGACTTGATGAGTGGTTTGGAGGCCATAACCGGCTTTGCTGACCAAGAGGTCCCGCACTTGGAAAGAAAGCTGACTGTGCTTGCTAGTCAGTTGAACTCCACGACGTCAGAGATGTCGCTCAGTCGTGTGATTGAAACTGGCGAAATCGAAGTCCAAGAGCCTGCCGGGCCGCTGCGGGTGCACGTCGATCGCCTGCTGAAGTTTCGAGACAGCGCCGAGTGTGCAGAATTGCGACTTTGGTTACGGCAAGTCGATAAAGGGTCGGCTACCGAAATCAAAAATCAGTTCAAGGATTTGCACGATCGAGCTGCGTCAGCGATCGGAAGCCCAATTGGGCGAGTGGTTCGCTTTCTGGTCGACGGTGGCGCTGCTTTCGTGCCCGGCGTGGGAATGGTCTTAAGCCCATTGCTGACGCTTGCGGACTCATTTCTCCTCGAACACGTCGTGGGGCGACCAGGACCGGCGACGTTCCTCGGCGACAACTACAGGCGGTTGTACGAAAAGTAGTTCGAGCCGGCTCTGCCGTCGCGAGTTAACGACGTCGACAATGTCCCCTTCCACTCCGAAGCAGCCAAGCGGCGACCCATACACACGGCCGATGACGACGCCTTCGCCTATCCTGCGTGGCGGCACAGGCAAGGCCACGGTCACGATCACGCAACTGATTGGGACCAAGACGCGGCAGGCGCCCAGCGTCGTGCCAGTATCTCGACATGAGTATGCCTCCTCCACCCAATACTCGGCGAAAGCGCGCCATCACTTTGTATCTCGCTATCGGCATTCCAGTGATCGCGGTCGGACTGCTTGTGTTGGGGGTTCGCGCGATTATCACCCCGACTCATTTCGCCGTGCTGAAGTATGGAGGGGTTGCATGCTCGGCATCTGCTGATGGTCGCTCCGTCTATGTGCAGACGGCGCTTACGGAAAGTGATGACTTCCCACAAGTGGACACTGCCGAACTGGATGGCGCCAGTAACGCGTCTCTCGTTCAGTTCGGTTGGCTTGCTCCGTCCATTGGCTATGCGGCGGGGCAGACTCGACCGTCCGAGACCGAGCTCGCAAAAGCCTTCGCTGGCAGTCGCTATCCGCGCCCACTTCCATCCACGCAAAGCAACCTTGTTCTGAGGATTGACGTGGACCCGACTCGACCTTCGTCAGTGGACGGGGTAGACCTCCTTATCGATAATGGTGAGCCGGCTTTTTATCAGACGTTGATCTTCCATCTCAACACGAGAAGCGGCCACTGCAGCGTTGAAAAGGGGTGACCACATTGACGTCGACACGTCAACGTCGGCTGCCCTAACCCCCAGAAAAAACCCACAACTGAGGAAAATCGAGCGACTTTCTAGCTCGTTCTATTCAGTGAAAGTCCCCATGAAATCAAAGAATATGGGCTCTAGATGACCCTGTTCGCGCGAGGATTTCGAGTTCGAATCCCCCATTCTCCGCGTATTCGCTACTGTTCCCTTCGGGACATTTGTGCCAGTTCGCCGCGGAACATTCGTCCCAAACGGGAATCGTCGCCAGAGCGGAAGGACGACACGTGCTAACCCAGATTGCCTCGGGCGTATTCGTGCACGTGAGCGAGTTCTGCCAGAGCAATGCCATCGTTGTGCAGGGCGAGGCGGGCGTCCTGCTGATCGACCCAGGCGTGCACGCCGACGAGATCATCGGCATTGCACACGAAGTCGCCGCGATGGGTCAGGAGGTTGTCGCGGGCTTCTCGACGCATCCACACTGGGATCACCTGCTCTGGCACGCCAGCCTCGGCGATGCGCCGCGGTACGCCACCGCCGTCGGCGCCGAAACGGCTCGAGTCCGACTGGCGGACGGGATTGACGCGAAGCGGTTCGGAATCCCCGATCAGGTTTCGCTGGAGCTGCTCGGTGACACCACGGGTGTGCCCGCCGGCGCGACCAGGATTCCCTGGGACGGCCCGGACATCCGGATCATCGAGCACCGAGCCCACGCGCCCGGTCATGCGGCGCTGTTGATCGAACAAGCCGGGGTTCTCGTAGCGGGCGACATGCTGTCGGATGCCCTCATCCCGCTCCTCGACTTCAACGGCACCGCCGACCCGATCGGGGATTACCTCGCCGCCCTGCAGCTGTTCGATGACGTCGCAGCAGAAGTCCAGATGGTAGTTCCTGGCCACGGGTCGGTTGGAGGTCCGGATGACCTCCGGGCTCGAATCGATCAGGATCGCTCCTACGTGCGCGCCCTGGGCGATGGAAAGCTTCCCGAAGACTCGCGCATCGGGCCAGCCGCAAAGCCCGGCTGGGAGTGGGTCAGCGGCGTGCATGAACGGCAGGCGCAACAACTCGCTCAGAGAACCGAGCAGGACGGACCACCGAGCGAGCAATAGAACCCTCGCCTTATGGGATCGTATACGCGACGAGTTGGGCGTGCCCGCCGCCACCCTTCTTCGATGTCTCCGGGCCCCCAGCCGGCACTAATACGGTGTTGCCAAAGACGACGATCGGAGCATTCGAGGACGTGGGCAACTTGCGTCGGAAGACGATCGCACCCGTGGTGCGATTGAGTGCGATCAGCTCGCCGTTGTACAGCGTCGTGAAGACCAGGTCGTTGGAGACGGTCGCCGCACCGAGCGGTAGCGTCGGCACCTTCGTGTCCCAGAGCACTTTGCCGGTCCCAAGGTCGAGCGCCTCAAGCTCTCCCGTCTCGGCGCCGGCTGCCTTGTTGCCGATGACCGACTTCAGGCTCGTGTAGGTGAGCGGCACGTCAAGAGTTGCGACGTATACCTGCCCATCCGCCACGGCCATGTTGGACAACACCCCGCCGATCGCTCCGGGTTCCACCGTGTATGGCAGCTTCGGAATGAATTGGTGCGTGAGGGCGAGCAGGGAATCGTTGTCGTGGCCGTTGTGCACTCCGACGGGTGTCTTCCAGAGCAGTGAGCCGGTACTCGAGCTCAGGGCGTAGACGTACCCGACCTTGCCTGCGGCGATGATCGCCGGCACTCCCGCGACGGCGACGGAAATCGGGGACGACTGCAGGTCGTGATCCTGGAAGTCGTTCGGGACGGCCTGGTAGTACCAGCGCAGCTTCCCGGTGGCCGCGTCGAGGCTCACGGCGCTGTCGGTGTAAAGCTGCCTGGACGGATGCGCAACGGCCGACCCGATGCTCTGGTACGGATTTCCGATGCCGAACGTCACCGACCCGTCGCTTTCCACGAGCGGAGTTTCCCAGGCGCCGCCCGAGCCGACCCCGAGCGCTTTCACACCAGCCCCACGGCCGATGACCGTGTCGAACTTCCACAGGACGTGACCGGTTGCCGCGTTCAGTGCGATCAGCGGGCCGCCGCCAGCGCCGGAACCATACGCGCTGGCGAGGTATACGCGGCCGTCTGCCACTTCCGGCTGGATTTCGAATGATCCCTGAGTGCTCTTCAGCAGGTGGTCGTCCTGCCACACTGTCTTCCCGGTCTTCGCGTTGAGCGCGAAAACGGATGTCGACGTGTCGCCGTAGACTCTGCCGCCCGCAACCGCGAGACCGTCGGGTCCGGGTCCGCTCGCCTCGGGCACGTTGAAGGCGTCCTCCCACTTGAGCTTTCCCGTAGCCAGCGACACCGCGTAGACGTCCGCGTCTTCGTCCTGCAGATACACGACGCCGCCCACGACTACCGGAGCGGCCGTCAGCGCGCCCACCCCGGACACGCCCGCGGCGGCCGCGCCCGCGAGTTTGAACGTCCACGCCTCCTTCAGCCCGGAGACGTTCGCTGCGGATATGGTCGATCCCGGTGCATTTCTGGTGTTTGAAATCTCGCCATTCGGATACGGCCACGATCCGGCTGGGACCGCCGCCCCGCGGAAGTGAGTGGTGGTGGGCGGAGGAGCGCTGCTGCAGGCCGCGATCAGAGCAGTGCCGGTGCCGAGCACAACGACGAGCGCAAACGCCCTTCCGCCTCGCGATGCACGCGAAGATCTCACTCGACTCACCACCTCTGCACATTCATTGTGCGCCGCCCCGGATGTTGTTGCTAGTGGGCGCAAATAGTTCACCGACGGCCACGCGAGCAGTATCCAAGAAGCGGCGTCAACTCCACGCCGCTTAGTGTTGCTAGAGAGCAACCGCAACGCATCGCGTCGACCGAAAGGACCACATCCATGGCCGAAACCACATTCAGTAAAGAGGAGAAGGCTGCGATGAGGGCCGCCGTCGCCGAGGAGAAAGCCCGAAAGGAAGGCGCCGACCTGGCGGCAGCGTGTGCCGCCGCGATCGGTGCGATGACGGGCCTCGACAAAGAGCTCGCGCAAACCTTCGATCAGCTCGTCAAGACCCATACTTCGCTGGCCCCGAAGACCTGGTATGGGATGCCCGCCTACACGAATGCCGACGGCAGAACCGTGGTCGCATTCAAACCGGCCGCCAAGTTCAAGCTTCGCTACGCGAGCATCGAGTTCCAGCACGACGCGAAACTGGATGACGGCGACCTGTGGCCGGTCGGGTTCGCCGTGACCAAATTCAGCGACGCGGACAAGAAGCGGATCGGCGCGATCCTGGAGAAAGCAGCCGGCTGAGGACTCCATGATGTGACAATCGGTCGGTGCTGGGGTTTCTGTCCCAGCGTCGGCAGCAGCACGTTCCTTAGCGCGGCTGGATGTCTGATAGCCTATTTCGAGACACTGTGACTCGAAATAGAAAGGCTCGGATGTCCGACGCCCCAATCGCCCCCGGCCCCGATCTGCCCCGCCGGTTCGCGGCGCTCCGCAACCGCGACGCGCGACCATACCTGTTCGCGGCGGGACTCTCGATGATGGCCGACAACGTCGAGCACGTCATCACCTACTGGGTGCTATGGCAGAAATTCCACTCGCCCGCGCTTGTGGGGTTCGAAGTGGTCAGCCACTGGCTGCCGTATCTCCTGCTGTCGGTGTGGTTCGGCGGTCTCGCCCAGCGCTTCGACTGTCGACGTCTCATCCAGATCGCGCAGGGCCTGTTCATGCTGGTCTCGATCGCCTGGGGCATCCTGTTCCTCACGGGCACGCTGCAAATCTGGGAGGCGTGCATTCTCCTGGTCCTGCACGGGTGCGCCGGCGCCCTCTGGGGACCAGCCGAGCAGCTGATGCTGCACGACTTCGTGGAGCGCAAGGAATTGCCCAGCGCCGTGCGGCTGAACGCGACCTTCCGCAGCCTGGGCATCCTGTTCGGACCGGTCGTCGGATCAGCCCTTCTCCTCGGTCTCGGCTCGACCCTGGGCATCTTCGCCAACGTACTGATCTACGTGCCGATGACCATCGTGATGGCTAGTACGAAATTCACGGGCCACATTCGGGACGCTTCGGATGTCGCCGCGCGGCTGCGAGTTGGCTTGCTCAGTTCGTTCCGATTGCTCGGTGAGCTTCGAAGCAACCGACTGCTCGTGAGCATGATCGTGCTTGCCGGTCTGGTTGCCATCACGATCGGGGGTGCCCTTCAAGTCTCGATGCCGACGTTCGCGAACTCTCTCGGTGCCGGCACTGCCGGACTCGCCTACGGGGTGCTCCTGCTCGCGAATGGTGCCGGGGGCGTGCTCGGAGGGTTCTTCCTCGAAGCGACCGGACTGCTCAAGCCCAGCGCTCGTTCCGCGATCATCGCGACAGTCGCGTTTGGCCTGGCCACGCTCGCGTTTTCCGTGACCGGCAGCTACCTCGCAGCGATCGTTGCGCTAGTGATCGGCGGCGTGGCCAACATCGCATCACTGTCAATCACCCAGTCGATCGTGCAGCTGGAGGCGCCCTCGAACGACCGAGGTCGCGTCTACGGCGTTTACGGCGTTTTCGCGAGCGGGTTTCGCACCGGCAACGGCATCACGCTTGGCGTACTTGGCGCACTCCTCGGCATCCCGTATTCGATCGCGCTCTGTGCGGGCATTCTTGTCATCGGCGCGGTCGTCACCGGGCTGTACGGCCGGACGGGCAGGCGAGCCATCGCATGAAGACCGCAGCTGGTCCGGCCCTCGGTCGCCCGCGCAGCGACGCCGCGCGCATAGCGGTTCTTCATGCCGTCGACGACATGCTGGTCGAGGAGGGTTACGCGGCGATGACGATGAAAGGCGTCGCGGCGCGAGCCGGAGTGGGCAGGCAGACGGTCTACCGCTGGTGGAACTCGAAGGCCGAGATCCTTCTCGAGGCCGTGAAAGAGGATGCCCGGGACGAGTTGGCGATCGGCCCAGGCGAGTCGACGCCTGCCGAGTATCGGGACTTCCTTGCCAGGGTCAGCCGATTCCTGACCGAGTCACCAGCAGGTGCGGCCTATCGCGCGCTCGTCGGCGAAGCGCAGCACGATGCGAAGGTTGCAGAACTCATCCGCGGTTCCGATGTGCTCGTCGAGGCCGCCGTTCCCGTGCTGAAGCGAGCGATTGACCGCGGAGACCTGCCGAGCGACCTCGACCTTGCCCACGCTGCGGCGGAACTCATCGGTCCGGTGTTCTTCCGGGTTCTTGCGGGCCCGGCTACTGGCGCCCCACAGCCCAGGGCAGCGCAAACGCCTCGGCCACCGCGCCTCGCGTGAGGCCGCTCGGCGGACACACCAGCACTCCGGCCGACGCTGCGAGACCGCGCATCATCCCCGACCCCGACCACGCGGACGGTACCGCGCCGCCCTCCTCGATCCGGTAGGGAACAAGGAGTGAGACGTCACGTCGGCCCGGGATGTCCGCACCGACCGGCACACCTTCGGTGCGGGGCATCGGCGCGCCGGTCATTGCGGCGAGGAGCGGCTCGGCGAGCGTGATGACCCCCAGGATCGCCGCCAGCGGATTGCCGGGTAATCCGACGAGGATCCGGCCATCCGGAAATCGCGCGACGACGCTCGGATGACCCGGGCGCATCCGGATTCCGTCAGCGAGAATTGTCGCCCCCAGCTCGGTGATCACGGCATGAAGGTGATCCGCGGTCGAACGCCCCGTTCCGCCCGTGGAGACAACGAGTTCATGGTCGTTCGGTTCTGCGGACAGGGCGTCGATCAGGGCGGTCGTCGAGTCTG
Source organism: Galbitalea sp. (assembly GCA_036266835.1). Classification (GTDB taxonomy): domain Bacteria; phylum Actinomycetota; class Actinomycetes; order Actinomycetales; family Microbacteriaceae; genus Galbitalea. The sequence goes on from DATAXD010000053.1 coordinate 11,777, forward strand.
AGGCGTGCAGCACGCTGACGACGACGCCGCCGAGGCTCGCGATCAGCGACGGCAGAGTCGGTGCGAAACTGTCCCGCACCCGACCGAGTTCTGGGACGCCGGTTGCAACGACCTCATCGCCGGTCACGACCACGCGGACCCGCGGACGCGCGAAGACGGTGAGGTCGTTGTGACCCAGCGAGGCCACCAGACCGACGTGTGCCGGGTTCAGGCGGGTTCCCGCGCGGATGAGCAGGTCGCCCGCATGCGCTTCGGTACCGATCGGCCGGATGTGCTCGCCTTCGCGCGGCTCATCAGCGCGCGCCGCCGCGCTGGGGCTGATGTAGTCGACGCTGCTTTCGCGAGTCGTGACGGCGTGCTCGCTTCGCAGAACCGCGTTGGCGCCGCCCGGAACGGGAGCGCCGGTCACGATGATTCGACACTCGCCAGTGCGCAGCGTGTCGGTCTCGACCACTACTGTCCACGGGGGCGGCCCGCACACGGCCCAGCCATCCATGGCCGATGATGCATAGTGCGGCAGGTCGTAGTCCGCCACGAGGTCGTGCGCAAGCCTGCGGTCGACGGCCTCGGCCAGTGGCACGTCCTCTTCGCGGCCCACCGTCGCGGCGGCGAAGCTGAGTTCTCGAGCTTCCGCCCACGTCGGCTGCGTGACCGTGGGGGCCGGATGTTGCGTCACACCGTCACCCTTGCTGCCCAAAACCGCCGTCGCGCGCAAGGTCGAGCGCAACTGACGAGGCCGCAACGAATGCCTCGGCATCGGTCACTCCGGTTCTTTCAACCGCCCGTCCAGCCGCGTATCCGACGACGAATGCGGTGAGCGGAGCCGCGGGCCGAGCGACCGCGTGGGCGACCTGCCCCGCCAGCGAGAGGACCGCATTCGTGTCCACTTTCACGTCCCCGAGGTCGAGCTGCTTCACGAGAGCGGCGCACCAGGCCACCAACGTCGCGTCGAGGTCTGTCGCCGATGAGTGATCTGCCATGGAGTTCTCCCTACTTCGCAATCGGATGTGCGGCCACGACGCCGAGCCGCTCGGCATCCGGCCACGTGTCGACGTCGTCGGTGGAGCCGTTACCGTCCGCCACGGCGTGCGGCTTCAGCCCGGCCAGCAGCGACCGCACCGAGAGCCCATCGAGGTCGCCTGCGTCGCGGTGCTGTGAGACGCACTCGCGCAAGCGGGCCGTCGAGTACACGCCGGCCAGGTACTGCACGTGACCATCCGCGGAGACGGCGACAACGCCATCCGAGTCGACGGGCAGGGCAGCCAGAAGGAGTTCAACGACCTCGGCACATCGCGGCAGGTCGCATGCCACGATCATCGTGAAGTCGGCTGCTCGAGAGTGCACAACGGCCAGCCGATCCAGCCCGGCTGCCATGGCCGCGGCGGGACCGCCGAACGCGGGGAATTCCCGAGTGACGACCACGTTCGCACCGGGCGCTGCCGCCTCGATCTCTCCTGCATCGCCGACCACAACGGTCTGACGAGCCGATGACACGGCGTCGATCGCGGTTTGCAGAAGCGTCGATTGCCCGTACCGCAACGCTGGTTTCGAGGTACCACCAAGGCGCGACGCCCGCCCACCCGCGAGGACGACCGCGTCAATGAGCACGTCCTCAGCCTATGCAGCCCGACGGCAATGTGTTGTGATGAATTCATGGGAAGAATCGCGGTACGACGAAGAGTGACGCGTGTCTCGGTGGAAACCGGAATTCATCCGACCGAGGACCTGCTTGCGGCGGAAGAGCCACTGGAAATCAGGGTTGGTGGGAACTCGCTCGCGATCACGATGCGCACGCCCGGCCACGACTTCGAACTGGCGTCAGGGTTTCTCGTCTCTGAAGGCGTGGTTGCGGCCGGACGCGACATCGCCGCCATCCGATATTGCGCCGGCGCGACCGACGAGGGCCTCAACACGTACAACGTTCTCGACGTCACACTCGGCCCGGCGGTGCCGGCACCAAATCCGAGCCTTGAGCGCAACTTCTACACGACGTCGTCGTGCGGGCTGTGCGGCAAGGCCAGCATTGACGCCGTGAGAACCCACTCCCACTGGGGAGTGAGCGACGACGACTTCGCCCTCCCGGTCGAACTTCTCACCACGCTTCCGGACAAGCTGCGAGAAGGACAGGATGTCTTCGACAAGACCGGTGGGCTCCACGCCGCCGCGCTGTTCGACGGCAGGACGGGCGAACTCCTCGTCCTTCGCGAAGATGTTGGGCGCCACAACGCGGTCGACAAGGTGATCGGCTGGGCACTCACCCAAAACCTGCTTCCCCTGCGCGCGACCGTGCTGATGGTTTCCGGGCGCGCGTCGTTCGAGTTGACACAGAAGGCGCTGATGGCGGGCATCCCGGTGCTCGCCGCGGTCTCTGCGCCCTCGTCCCTCGCGGCAGAACTCGCGACCGAGGCCGGCATAACTCTGATCGGATTCCTGCGCGGCAACTCGATGGTGGTGTACGCCCGGCCGGACCGCGTGGAGGCGTCAGCGACCCTCGTCGGCGCCCAGCCTGGAGAGACTGCCCGCTAAGCGTTCCGCCTCCGCTACGCGGGAACCAGTTCTCTGACCAGCTCAAGCCGAACGATGAGAGATTTCGAGACCGGCGTGTTGCTGGTCTCCGCCACATAATCGAGCGGCACGAGGCTGTTCGCTTCCGGAAAGTAGCTGGCGACGCATCCGTGGGCCGTCGGGTAGGAAATGAGTCTGAATCCCTTTGCCACCCGATCCACCCCGTCTTTCCACTCGCTGTGGATGTCGACGAAGTCGCCATCCGCGAGGCCGAGCTCGGCGAGGTCGTCCGGGTTCACGAACAGCACGTGCCTTCCGCCCTTCACGCCGCGGTACCGGTCGTTCAGGCTGTAGATCGTGGTGTTGAACTGGTCGTGCGAGCGCACCGACTGCAGTAGCAGCCTGCCCTCCGGGACTTGAATCGTCTCCAGGTCGTTGACCGTGATCATCGCCTTGCCGGTCTTCGTGGGGAACGTGCGCGAGTCCCGCGGACCGTGGGGCAGATCGAATCCACCCGGCTTCCGGATTCGCTTGTTGTAGTCCTCGCAGCCGGGCACGACATTCGCAATGTGGTCGCGGATGCTGTCGTAGTCGTGCTCGAAATGCGCCCAGTCGATCGTCGTTTTGTCGCCGAGTACCGCGCGAGCCATCCTCGTCACGATCGAGATCTCCGAAAGCAGGTTGGGCGACACCGGTACGAGATTGCCGGTCGACGCGTGCACCGCAGCGACCGTGTCTTCGATGGTGACGAACTGCTGGCCGCTGGCCTGGATGTCGACCTCACTCCGGCCGAGCGTCGGCAGGATGAGCGCACTCTCGCCGACCACCGCGTGCGACCGGTTGAGCTTGGTCGAAATCTGCACGCTGAGCTTTGTCCGCTTCAACGCGGCTTCCGCCACCACGGTGTCGGAAACGGCTGCTACCAGATTGCCTCCGAGCGCGATCCACACCTTGATCTTGCCGTCGCGCATCCCGCGGATGGCGTTGACGGCGTCGACCCCCTCCCCGCGCGGCGGGTCGAAGGCGAACTCCTTCTGCAGCGCGTCAAGGAACTTGGGCGGCATCTTCTCCCAGATGCCCATCGTACGGTCGCCCTGCACGTTGCTGTGGCCTCGGATGGGAGATGCTCCCGCACCCGGTCGCCCCATGTTGCCGCGCAGCAGCAGCAGGTTGACGACCTCCTTGATGGTCGGGACCGCGCGCTTGTGCTGGGTGAGCCCCATCGCCCAGGTGATGATGACCCGCTCCGAGTGGATGTAGCGGTCGGCGAGCTCGTCGATCTCCGCGCTGGTCAGTCCGGTTGCCGCAAGGACCTCCGCCTCGTCGAGGTGGCTGACGTGTACGCGGAACTCGTCGAGCCCCTCGCAGTACTTGTCGAGGAATTCGTGATCGAGAACCGTGCCCGGGTTTGCGTCCTCCGCCTCGAACACACGCTTCGAGACGGCCTGAAGCAGTGCCATATCGCCCGCCATCCGGATCTGCAGGAACTGGTCCGCGAGCTCGGTCCCGCGTCCGATCAGTCCCCGCGGCGTCTGCGGATTCTTGTAGCGCATGAGGCCCGCCTCCGGGAGCGGGTTGACCGCCACGATCTTCGCACCGGCCTTTTTCGCGTCCTCGAGCGCCGTCAGCATCCGCGGGTGATTCGTGCCCGGGTTCTGCCCCATGATGATGATCAGGTCGGCCTTTTCGAAGTCCGAATAGTGGATGGTCGCCTTGCCCACGCCGATGGTTGCGCTCATCGCGGCACCGGTCGACTCGTGGCACATGTTCGAGCAGTCCGGGAGGTTGTTGGTGCCAAACGACCGCACAAACAACTGGTAGGCAAAGGCGGTCTCGTTGGCAGTGCGTCCGCTCGTGTAGAAGCCGGCCTCGTCCGGGGTGGCGAGCGCATTCAACTCCTGGGCGATGATTTCGAACGCGCGGTCCCAGGTGACCGGCTCGTAGTGGTCCTTGCCCGCGGGCTTGTAAACGGGATCGGTGAGCCTGCCCTGCATCCCGAGCCAGTAGTCGGTCTTCTCGAGCAGGTCGGAGATCGAGTGCTCAGACCAGAAGGTCTGCGGCACGAGTACCGGCGTCGCTTCCCACGTGAGCGCCTTCGCGCCGTTCTCGCAGAACTCGAACGTCTTGCGGTCCGGCGGGTCCTCCCAGGCACAGCTCATGCAATCGAAGCCGTCCTTCTGGTTCATCGCCAGCAGACCTTTGAGGCTTCTGCCGATCCCCATCTCCTCGAAGGCCGGACCCATCGAGTGGGTGATGCCGGGGATACCCGCGGCCCAATCCTTGGGGGCCGTGACCTTCAGGTCATCGTCGGTGACATCCTTCACCGGGGGTTTCTTCGCCATGACCCGCACTCTTTTCGTATGTTGCGTCAACGGATGCTGCGATACGCAACAGCCGCTTCCCCTCGTTTCAGGTCTAGCATCGTGCCACCGCGAGGGCAACAAACGCGCCGCACTCAGCCGCCGATGTACGACATCTCGATACGTTTGCCTCGCGGATTCGCCAACTCCGGCGTGTTCACCCCGCGGAGGTCGGAATACCTGTCTTCGCGAGCGCCCCAGCTGCCCGACAGAGCACTCGCGAGCGCTTCATCGGAGCAGCCTTCGCGCATCAGGGTCCGAAGATCCTGGCCCTCTGAGGCGAACAGGCAGTTGAACATCCGTCCTTCGGCGGAGACTCTCGCTCGCGTGCACGACTGGCAGAACGACTGGGTCACGCTCGATATCACTCCGATTTCGCCCGTGCCGTCCCGGTAACGCCACCGCGCCGAGGTCTCCCCGGGGTAATTCGCCTCGACCGGCTCGATCGGCATCACCGCATTGATGCGCTCGACGATTTCCGCCGACGGCACGACCTCGTCAAGACGCCAGCCGTTGGTACTGCCAACATCCATGTATTCGATGAAGCGCAGGATGAACGGGGAGCCCTTGAAATAACGGGCAAGGTCGACGACATCCGCATCGTTGGCGCCGCGTTTAACGACCGCGTTGATCTTGATCGGGCCGAGTCCGACCTCGTGCGCGACCCGGATGCCCTCGAGAACCTTTCCGACGGGGAAGCCCACGTCGTTCATGGCACGGAATCGCTCATCGTCGAGCGAGTCGATGGAGACGGTCACGCGGTCGAGGCCGGCGGCCTTCAACTCCGGAGCAAGATGCGCAAGGGCCGAGCCGTTCGTGGTCAGCGCAATGTCGAGGTCACGACCATCGGCGGTCTTCAGCGTGGCCAGCATCCGGATGAGCTCGGCGATTCCCTTGCGCAGGAGCGGTTCGCCGCCGGTGAGACGCACCTTCTCGACGCCACGCGTTACTCCGACCCGGACCAGACGCACGATCTCTTCGAACGTCAGAAGTTCGTCGTGCGGCAGGAAGGTGTAATCCCGCCCGAAGATCTCCCGTGGCATGCAATACACGCAGCGGAAGTTGCACCGATCGGTCACCGAAATGCGCAGGTCGCGCAAGGGTCGCCCCAGCCGGTCGGTCACTGCAACAGTGCTCACCATTCCACACTAAGTCCGCGGCTCACTTCGCGACACCGGGTGCCGCATCGAGCGAGCCGACCCATTCGGACGTAGCGTCAGCGAAGTGCTGGCGTTTCCAGATCGGAACCGATCGCTTGACCTCGTCGATGAGCTCCGCACAGGCCGCAAAAGCGGCGGCACGATGCGCAGATGAGACCGCCGCGGCGAGAGCGATGTCGCCGACTTCGAGGCTGCCGGTGCGGTGCATGACCGCGATCCTCACTTCCGGATGCCGACCCGCGACGGAAGCCGCAACCGACGCGATGGCCTCACCCGCTGTGGGATGCGCCTCGTATTCGAGCAGCACGACCGCTCTTCCGGCGTCGTGATCCCGCACGATACCCGCGAAGCTCACGATCGCACCCTCGTCGTCGGCTCCGAGCCGACGAACGCAGTCACCCACGGAGATGCTCGACTCAGATACCGATGCGACGACGACACGGTCAGTCATGAGACCCTCCCGCCAGTTGGTCGAGCACGTGATCGACCACCTCGCCAAGCAGTTGCAGGCCGTCACGTACCCCGTCGACCGACCCGGGCAGGTTGACGATGAAGGTCTGTCCGGCGACCCCCGCGACGCCGCGACTCAGCACCGCAAACGGCGTAACCGCCGTTCCGCGCCTTCGCAGTTCCTCCGCAAAGCCGGGCAGTTGGCGGTCGAGAACCTCGGCAGTGGCATCCGCAGTTACGTCGCCGACTCCGATGCCCGTACCGCCCGTGGTAACCACAAGCGAGGCATCGGATGCGATTGCGTTGCGAAGCTGGACCACCACCTGCGGTCCGTCCGCGACGACGATGGGATCGGCGGATTCGAAACCGTGGTCACGAAACCACGCCACCACCAGCGGACCGGTCCGATCCGGATAAGTTCCGTTCGCCGCGCGCGTCGACGAGACGATTACCACCGCGGACCTGGTCACGGTCGTACCCAGTCACCGGACTTGCCCCCGTGTTTCTCCAGCACGGCGACATCGGTGATGCTCGCGAGCTTGTCTACGGCTTTGATCATGTCGTACAGGGTGAGGGCAGCGACGGTTGCGGCGGTGAGCGCCTCCATCTCGACGCCGGTGCGAGCAGTCGTGGCGACGGTTGCGCGCACCGTGACGCGGTCGCCGACGCCCTCGATGTCTATTTCCACCGACCCGATGGGAAGCGGGTGGCACAGCGGAATGAGCGTCGACGTCTGTTTGGCCGCCATGATCCCCGCCACGCGTGCCGTGCCCACCGCTTCGCCCTTTGGCAGCGCGCCGGCAAGGATGGCAACCACCACATCCGGGCGGGTCACCAGCACCGCGCGTGCCACCGCCCGGCGTTCGGTCTCGGGCTTGCCCGTCACATCGACCATGTGTGCCGACCCGTCCTCGCGAAGGTGGGTCAACTTGGAATCAGTCATCAATACTCCAGACTTCGATGGGCTCGCCGGCGTCGAGGTGGGAAACGCCGAGCGGCACGTGGGCGAGCACGGTGGATGCGGCGTAGTTGTGTAGGAGGTGCGAACCCGAGCCGCCGATCAGCTCGATATCGCCCGAAGCGGCCACCCGACCACGGCGCACCTGGTGTTTGTCCGCCGGCGAATCGAGTGGGGCGCTCAGCGCCGCGGTCCACGAGCGACGAGTCGCCGGCAGGCCGTGCAGCTCACGCAGGACCGGGCGAAGAAACATCTCGAAAGACACGAGCGCACTCACGGGGTTCCCCGGGAACGACACGATCGGCACGACTGCCCCATCGAGGATCGCCGATCCGAGACCCTGCGGGCCACCCGGTTGCATCGCAACGGTCACGAACTCGACGCCGGCACCCTCGAACACATCGCGAACGACCTCCCGGGTTCCCTGGCTCACACCTCCCGTGGTGAGCACGAGGTCGACGTCGTCGGCACGGTCGCGCACGAGTCGGGAAACGACATCCGACGAGTCTGGCGCGACGATCGATTCGACTACCGCACCCGCTCCGGCGAGCGCAACCGCCATGCTCGTGCCGTTCGCATCGTAGATCTCGCCCGGCGCGAGCGCTCGACCGGGCGCGACGAGTTCGTTGCCCGTGGACACCAGCAGCACCCGCACGCGGGGAATTAGAGGGACCGTCGTCAGTCCCGCCGCAGCGAGCACGCCCCACTGTGCCGGCCCTAGTCGAGTGCCGGCGGCGAGAAGCATCTCTCCCTGACGAAGATCGCTCCCGCGCCGACGCACATACGAGCCAGATGGCGCGTTCCGCTGGAACACGACAGTCTGCGCGCCGTCCTCCGGCAGAAAGTGCGGCGGCACGGCTTCCTCGATTGGGATCACGGCATCGGCACCGAGGGGAATTGGGGCGCCCGTCATTATCGGCGCTGCCGTTCCCGGTTCGAACGAGCGGATGTTGCTGCCGGCGGCGATCCGCGCACCGACTGTCAGCGGAATGCCGGACGCCGTGTCCGAACCAACCGCGTAGCCGTCCATCTGCGAATTGTCGAACGGCGGGAGGTCGATCGGGTTGAGCAGGTCGGCGGCGAGTACGCGCGTGTCGAGCATCGCGTCGCCCACGCGCCACTGCTCGATCACTCTCTGGCGCAACGGAGCCAATAAGTTGCGAACCGCCGTCTGGTGCTCGACCACGGTTCGCATTCCTCCATCTTCCCGCAGCAGGTGGGTCTCCCGTTGGTCGGTGCCGAAGGTCGCGATCGTGACGGATGCGCAAACGCGGGATTATTTGGCGCCAAGTTCCGTATTTGCGTATTTTGCGAGTTAGAGTCGAAGAGTGACCGCGAGCCAACTCAAGGTAAGTGAGGCCGCTGCCCTCGCGGGAGTCAGCGACGACACTGTGCGGCGGTGGGCGGAGGCAGGGAAGCTGACGCTGCACAAGCCGGACAATGGCCCGGTGCTGATCGACGGCGCGGAGCTCGCGGGACTGCTGCGGGAGCTGTCGGCCGAACCCGCGCTCGCGCCGGCCTCGAAGGTATCGATCCGTAATCGGCTCACGGGCATCGTCACGCGCGTGGTCAAGGACGACGTCATGGCCCAGGTCGACCTCCAGGTGGGAGCGTTCCGGGTCGTCTCGCTCATCAGCCGGGAGGCCGTCGATGAGCTCGGCATCGAAGTCGGCGTTGTCGCCGCCGCGACTGTCAAGGCGACATCCGTCTCAATCTCACTCCCGTGAAAGGTTCCAGCGTGAAGAAATACCTGGGCGTCGGAGCCATCCTCGCGGCTGCCGCCGTGCTGCTGGCCGGTTGCTCGACGACTGCACCCGGCAAGGCGGCTACCCCGCTCTCCGGCACGATCGTGGTCGACGCGGCGTCTTCGCTCACCGGCACGTTCGACAAGGTTGCCGCGGCATTCGACAAACTGCATCCGGGCAGCAAAGTGACGTTCAACTACGGTGGCAGCGGAGACCTCGCCGCGGCGATCGTCGCGGGGGCGCCGGTGGACGTTTTTGCCGCAGCTAGCCCCGCCACCGAGTCCACGGTCGTGACCGCCGGTCTCGTGCACGGCACGCCGAAGACCTTCGTTAAGAATCAGCTCGAGATCGTGGTACCCGCAGGTAATCCCGGCAAGATCACCGGCCTCGCCGACTTTGCGATCGCGTCGAAAAAGATCGCACTGTGCGAGACGGCCCAGCCGTGTGGGGCCGCATCCGCCGCAGTCTTCGCGGACGCGAAGATCGTCCCGAAACCCGACACGCTCGAGCCCGACGTCAAAGGAGTGCTGACAGCAGTGCAGCTCGATCAGGTCGACGCCGGCCTCGTCTACCGCACCGATGTCATCTCGGGCGGGTCGGCTGTGGAAGGCATACCGTTCGCCAACTCGTCGAAGTTCATCGTTGGCTACCCGATCGGCGTGCTGAAATCATCCGGGCACCTGAAGCTGGCCGAGGCATTCGCTGCCTACGTCCTCTCGGCGCCCGCGCAGAAGATCCTGACTGGTGCCGGCTTCATCGCTAAGTAGGTCCCCGGATGCCCGGGGATCGGGAATCCCGGGGATCCTGTGGGTACCCGCAGGGATCGCGCTCGCGTTCCTCGTTCTTCCCGTGGTCTCACTCCTGGTGCAGGCGCCCTGGCGAACCCTCGGGCAGGTGGTCGTCGGATCGGATGTCGGCCAGTCGCTCGCGCTCTCGCTGGGCGCCGGAGCAGCAGCAACGGTCGTCAGCATCGTGTTCGGCGTCCCACTCGCGTGGGTACTGGCCCGGTCGACTGGCTGGAATCCCGCGATTCGACGTCTGCTCCGCGCGTTCGTCACAGTACCGCTCGTCCTTCCACCCGTCGTCGGCGGCATTGCGCTCGTCCTGCTGCTCGGGCGCACCGGGCTGATCGGCCAGTTTCTTTACCGGTGGTTTGACTTCACCATCCCATTCACGACACCCGCCGTGATCATCTCGGAGTCCTTCGTGGCCATGCCCTTCCTCGTGCTCTCGGTCGAGGGTGCGCTTCGCGGCGCCGATCGCCGCTATGAGGATGCCGCGGCGACGCTCGGTGCCTCGCGCTGGATGATCTTCCGCCGCGTGACGCTGCCTCTCGTCGCACCCGGGATCCTCGCCGGCGCAGTACTGTCTTTCGCGCGGGCACTCGGAGAATTCGGTGCCACCATCACCTTCGCCGGCGACTTCCCCGGCGTCACCAGAACCATGCCCATCGCGGCCTACATCGCACTGGAGACTGATCCCGGCGCGGCATACGTGATCGCGGTCATCCTGCTGCTGGTGTCGGTCGCCGTCCTGTTCCTGCTTCGTGATCGATGGATCGGCGGTCTCACTTCGTGAGCGGCCTGCACGCATCATTCACGGTCGAGCGACCCGCGTTCACGCTCACCATTGATCTCGAGGTCGGCACCAGCACGGTCACCGCGGTGGTCGGCCCCAACGGTTCCGGCAAGACGACGACGCTTATGGCGCTCGCCGGACTCATCCGGCCAACATCCGGCCATATCCGGCTCGGTGAGCGAACCCTCGACGACGACACCCGGTATGTTTCCGCCGCCCATCGGGGCGCGGGGGTCGTCTTTCAGGACTACCTGCTGTTCCCGCACCTCAGCGCGGTCGAGAATGTCGCGTTCGGTCTTATAGCGCGAGGCACTCACCGCGCGGTCGCCCTGGACGCAGCGCGACGCTGGCTCGCGCGCCTGGATCTCGAGAACTTCGCAGCCGTCCGCCCCGGACAGCTGTCGGGTGGTCAGGCGCAGCGAGTCGCCCTTGCTCGGGCCTTGATCCTCGAGCCGGAGCTGTTGCTGCTGGACGAGCCGATGGCGGCGCTCGACGCAAGTACCAGGACCGAGGTTCGCCGGGACCTCATCACCGAACTCCGCGCGTACAACGGCTCGACTGTCCTGGTCACTCACGATCCGACGGATGCGCTTGCTCTTGCGGATGAGCTCATCGTGCTCGACGCCGGATCCGTCGTCCAGCGCGGTATACCCGCGCAGGTTGCCGCTACTCCAGCGAACGACTACGTCGCCGGTCTCTTCGAACACGCTGGGGCGTAATCGCCTAGCCTGAACTGCATGACCGGCTGCTGGCTCCCGCCATCCGCGACCACCGTGGTCGACGACTGATGGTTCTGGTGCGATTCTTCGCCGCGGCTCGGGCCGCGGTTGGCGCCGACTCCGTGGAGGTCGAAGCAGACTCGATCGAGCACGTCGTAGCGCGCTGGAATAACCCCGTGCTCGCGCGCTGCTCGTTTCTCGTCAACGGCGTCGCGACAACGGACCGTGCGACACGACTCACCGACGGCGACAGCCTCGACGTTCTCCCTCCGTTCGCCGGAGGCTAGGCGACCGCGCGCAGTCCCTCGATGCCGCCGCGCAGCGAGAGCGCGTCGATTCCGACGTCGCGCAGCACGGCCGCGGCCCGGGCCGAACGGATTCCGGTCGCGCAGTAGAGCAGCACCGGCCCTGGACCCGCAAGCGTCGGATCATTGAGCAGTAGTCCGAGCGGAATCGAGCGGTCGCCCGCGAGGCGGTCGCCAAAACGCTCGTACGGTTCGCGAACGTCGATGAGCTCCCGCGCCGGATCGATGTGATCGATCTCCAGCTCAGCGGGGACCTCGGGCACACCGCAGAAGGCGAGGTAATCCGCGAGCGCGGCGACCGGCTCGCGATCCGGGGCTCTGCGCAGTTCGAAGGTGCGCCACGTCCCCGACAGGGCATCGAGGTTCTGCACACGTCCGAGCAGCGGCTCACCGACGCCCGTGATGAGCTTGATGATCTCGGTCGCCATCGCGGAACCGATCATCCCGCAGACGCTGCCGAGTACCCCACCCACCGAGCAGGACAGCACGTCGTCCGGCGCTGGGGGAATCGGATGAAGGTCTCGATAGTCGAGGGATCGCCCGTCGGGTGCGCCCTCCCAAAACACCGTCACCTGGCCGTCCATCCGCAGCACCGAACCCCACACGTATGGCGTGTGAAGCATCGCTGCCGCGTCACTGGCCAGGTAGCGGGTGGCGAAGTTGTCGCTACCGTCAGCCACCAGATCGAATCCGCCGATCAGCTCGAGCGCGTTCTCGGCCGTCAGCTCGACCGGAAACTGGATCGTCTCGATCGTCGGATCGAGATCCCGGATTGCCCGGGCCGCGCTCACCGTCTTCAGCTCACCAACATCAGCTGTTCGATGGATCACCTGCCGCTGCAGATTGGTCGCATCGACGACATCGAAATCCACGATCCCGATCACGCCGACCCCTGCACCCGCAAGAAACTGGAGTACCGGCGAACCGAGGCCTCCCGCGCCGATCACGAGAACTCGCGCCGCTCGCAGACGTCGTTGGCCGACCTCTCCCATCGCGGGCAGCGCGATATTCCTCGCGCCGCGCAGCGCCGCATCCGGCGAAAGCGGCGGTCCCGGCTCCACGAGCGGAGGCAACGACATACAACTCACGATATAACTCGCCACCCGGGCGAGCGCGGCGAATGCCCCGCGGCTAGACGGTCGGCGAGTGCGGCTCGAGACCCGCTGCCCGATAGGCGGCGTCGATGACGTCCATGTTCGCGATCGCGTCGGCTGTATCGGTCAACACGGGCGCACCACGCAGCAGCACGTCGGCCACCGCTCGCAACTGGAACAGGTAGCTCGGTTCGGTCGTGAACTTTTCGGTTCGAACATCGGAGCCCGAGCGCACCGTGAGACTGTTTCCCTTCATCGGGATGAACGGATTCTCGATCTCCAGCACACCGTCCTCGCCGGTGACCGTCGCGTAAAGAAATTGCGTCGGCGACTGCATGGACGTGCGCACCCGCCCGGTCGCACCCTCGGGGAACCGCAGGTCGATGTCCATGTCGGCGTCCACGCCGGTCTCGGACATGTCCGCTCTCGCTGCGACCACCTCCGGCTGAGCTCCGGCGAGCGTGCGCACCAAATGCACCGGATAGCAGCCCACATCCATCAGCGCGCCGCCGGCCAGTGGCAGGCTCCAGCGGATGTCGTCGAGCGGACGTCCCATCCCGCCGAAGCCCGCTTCGATCGAGACCACCTTGCCGAGCTCGCCCGACCGGCTGATCTCAAGCGCCCGTGCGATCAGCGGGTGGTAACGGTAGTGGAACGCCTCGATCACGATACGGTCGGCTCGGGCGATCGCTGCCGCGACCTCTCGCGCCTCGGCGGCGTTCGCCGTGAAGGGCTTCTCGCACAGGACGTGCTTGCCGGCCTGGACAGCGGCAACCGTCCATCGCCCGTGCAGCCCGTTCGGCGTCGGGTTGTAGATGAGGTCGATGTCGGGATCGGCGAGCAGCGCATCGTAGGTTTCCAACACGCGAGGGATGCCGTGTTCCGCCGCGAATTCCGCCGCACGCCGCGGGTCGCGCGCGGCCACCGAGGTGATCTCCACCTCTTCGACGGACTTTGCCGGATTGATGAGCGCATCCGGCGCAATGTCTGCGGCGCCGAGGATTCCGACGCGGATCGGGGACGCCGTCACTGCGCCAGCCGGTCTTCCATACCCCAGGCCTGGCCGTAGCCGCCTTCCGCGATGGGCAGCGCCATCAGATCCAGGAACGGCTTGGCGTCGAACGCCTCCGGCCCGAGAACTCCGGTGCCCTTCCACGTTGCCTTCGACAGCAATTCGAGCGCGACGACCGGGTTGAGTGCCGTCTGCCACACGACGCATTGACTCTCGTACTCGGCCATCGTCCACTCGTTGTCGCTTACGTGGTACAGGTAGACCTCGCGCGGCTTGCCATCCGTGCCCTTGCCGGTCACCCAAAGTCCCGCGCAGGTCTTGCCGGACATCCGCGGCCCCAGCGTCGCCGGGTCGGGCAGGCCTGCCGCGACCACGTCCCGCGGGGCAACCATCACCGGACCGTTCGCCGAGCGAACCCGGATCGGCTCCGTCTTGTCCAGCCCCAGCTGGTTGAGCGTCTTCAGAATGCCGATGAACTCGTCACCGAGTCCGTACTTGAACGTGACGCGGTTCGCGTCCACCCAGCGCGGCATGAGAAGAACCTCTTCATGCTCGACGTTCACGCATTCAACAGGACCGATGCCTTCCGGGAAGTCGAATGTCTCGGGCTCGCTGAACGGCGGGGTCGTGTACCAACCGCGATCCTTCTCCCAGATCACCGGCGGATTGAGACACTCCTCGATCGTCGTCCAGATGCTGAAGGAGGGCGCGAAGATCTCATTGCCCGCATCATCCTTGACGACCAGGTTGGCGCCATCGCGGGTGCCCAACTCGTCGATCTCGCTGAACAGGTGATCCGCGGCGTAGCGAGCGAAGACATCCGAAAGCCCAGGCTCGACGCCCATGCCCACCAGGGCGAGCCGTCCGGACTTCTCCCACGTCTCGGCCTGGTCGAACTGCTCGTCGCCGAGCTTGAGGCCGGTCTCGGAGTGTGGATGCGTCGGATTTGGCTTGGACAGGCTCATCGCCATGTCGAGGTAGTCGGCACCTGCGGCGAGCGCGCCGGCGAAGATCGTCTGAACGAACTTCGGCTCAACCGCGTTCATGACATGCGTTGCTCCGTGCTCCTTTGCAACGGCCGCGACGTTGTCCGTGTCGGATGCGTCGATCTTCGCCGCGACGAAGCGGCCATTCTGCGGTCCATGCTTCGCCTCGATCCACGCGATCGTGCGCTCGGCACGCGACTGGTCGTAATCGCTCACGACGAGGGCCTCGAAAAAGTCTCGGCGCGCCGCAATTTTGGCAATGGCATCACCGACGCCCCCAGCGCCAACCAGCAGGATTCTCATTGCACCACGCTAGCGCGAGAACGAAGACGGGTCATCAAGAACGGGCTCGAAGACCAGCTCCGCAGCGCCGATCATCAGGCGGTTCACGCCGAGCTCCGACCGCTGGATCGTGACCAGTTCGCTGGAAGCCGCGAGTGGCTGCGTCGCCACCAGCCGATCGAGATGCTCGGGCGCCACCGCGTACAGCGTCCCGAGGAATCCGCCCAACACGATCTTCGACGGGTTCAGGATGTTGACCGCGTTTCGCAGGGCGACCGCGAGAAAGTCGAGTTGTCGCAGGGCCTCGGCCCGGATATCCGGCGACTCTCCCGCAATCAGTGCGGCTTCGAGCTCATCGCTGTCACCATTGGTTAGACCGGTGAGCGCGAGCAAACGATCGCGGCGAACCACCGTCTCGAGGCACCCGGTCGCTCCACAGTGGCAGGCGATTCCCTTCGTCACGACCTGCATGTGCCCGAACTCGCCCGCGTAGCCCTCGATCCCACTGATCGCCCGGCCACCGGAGACGATCCCGCCGCCGATTCCACTGGGACCGCCGTTGAGATAGATGAGGTCGGCGACGCCCCGACCGGCACCGAACAGGCTCTCGGCTTTCGTGCCCAGATTCGCGTCGTTCGCCGCGAAAACCGGGAGTCCGATCGCGGCCTCGAGTTCGGCTGCGAACGGCTCATCGACCCAGTCCAGGTGGGGCGCAAGCCGCACAACGCCGTCGCGAGCGCGCACGAGTCCGGGAACAGCTGCCCCGATGCCGAGGATGGTGTGTCCGGTATCGAAGTCCCGGCGCAGCTCGGCGACCAGCTCGGCGGTCACGGCTACCGCATCCGCCACCGACGGACTGTGATCGAGCGGCCGTCTGACTCGGCGCAGCACCGTCGCGCCCAGCCCGACGACGCCGACCGTGATCGCGTCGATCTCCGGATTGACGGCGAAGGCGATCGGTCGTGGTGCTGGGAGCACCAGCGGACTCGGCCGGCCCACCTGGTTGTTCGCATCCGGCTCGGCCTCGACCAGCAATTCGCGCTCGACCAGCTCGCCGACGAGCGCGGCGATCGTCGAGCGGTTCAGCCCGGTGCTTCGGGTCAGGCCCGATCGAGGGATACTGCGCGACAGATGCACGAGCCGCAGCACGAGAGAGAGATTGTGGCGGCGAACGTCGCTGTTGCCACGCCCGTCAGTGCCACGCCCGTCAGTGCCGCGCCCGTCAGTGCCACGCCCGTCAGTGCCGCGCCCGTCAGGCAGCGGCGGGGTGCTCACGGCCGCAGCCTCACGGAATCCGCCTGGAGGCGATGAGGTCGGAGAACCACAGCCCGCTGTCTTTGATGAGCCGCTGCTGGGTCTCGTAGTTGACCCGAACAATACCGAAGCGTTTCGAGTAGCCATAGCTCCACTCGAAATTGTCAAGGAACGACCACACCAGGTAGCCCCGAACATCCGCCCCGCGTGCCATCGCGCGATGCGCTGCCGTGAAGTGTCGACGCAGGTAGTCGACGCGATCTGCGTCATGCACCCGTCCGTCGATCTCGATGTCGTCGAAGGCTGCGCCGTTCTCGGTGATGATCAGAGGCAGATCGGGGAACTCCTCACTGAGCGAGACCAGGAGGTCTTCGAACGCATCCGGAGCGATGTTCCAGCCCATCGCCGTGTACGGCCCGGGCTGTTCGAGGAATTCGACTTCGCGACTGCCCGGCCATGGCGATCCACCGACGTCCCGATGACCGTCGTTCGTTGCCTTCGCGGACTTGCCGTCCCACATCCGCACCGTCTGGGTCGAATAGAAATTGACCCCGAGAAAGTCGATCGGCTGGTGGACGACGTCGAGGTCACCCCCGCGAACGAACGACCAGTCGGTGATCGCCCGGGTGTCTTCGAGCAGGTCCGCCGGGTATTCTCCGTGCAGTAGCGGTCCAGTGAACGACCTGTTGCCGAGGGCGTCGATGCGGCGAATTGCCTCG
The DNA here is from genome assembly GCA_036266835.1 of Galbitalea sp. Taxonomy (GTDB): domain Bacteria; phylum Actinomycetota; class Actinomycetes; order Actinomycetales; family Microbacteriaceae; genus Galbitalea. The sequence goes on from DATAXD010000053.1 coordinate 28,904, forward strand.
GGCGACGTCTCATCGGTACCACGCAGCGAGTGGAAGTTGAGCGTAATCGAGTACTGCGTCTCCGGGCGGCTGACAGCGCTCCTCAGCTCCTTGAGCGCGAGGCCGTGCCCGAGCATGAGGTGATGCGCAGCCGTGAGCGCGCCGAGGTCGCTCGTGCGACCGGGCGCGTGACCACCGGATCCATAGCCGAGATAGGCCGAACACCACGGCTCGTTCAGCGTCGTCCACACCGCGACGCGGTCGCCGAGTGCTTCGCCCACGATCGCGGCGTACTCTGCGAACCGCAACGCGGTGTCGCGCTCCGGCCAGCCGCCGGCATCCTCGAGCGCCTGTGGCAGATCCCAGTGATAGAGCGTCGCAATCGGGCGGATGTTGCGAGCGAGCAGTCCGTCGACGAGCCGAGAATAGAACCCGATCCCCCGTTCGTTCGCGCGACCCGAGCCGGATGGCTGGATGCGCGACCAGGCGATCGAGAATCGGTATGCCTCGAGGCCCATGCCCTGCATCAGGTCGAGGTCCGAATCGACGCGATGATAGTGATCGTCGGCCACGTCGCCCGTGTCGCCGTTCAGCGTTTTGCCGGGGGTGTGGCTGAAGGTGTCCCAGATCGACGGTCCGCGACCATCCTCCTGGAAGGCGCCCTCGACCTGGTATGCGGCGGTCGCGGATCCGAGAACGAAGTTCGCGGGGAACTGCAGCCCCGCGTCCCGGTAGTCGGGGCTGCCTGCAGTCATCGCGAAAAATGGCCTCTCGTGTGGTGATCGCGGGCGAGCTGCCGCTAATCGCTGTCGACGCTACCGGTAAATGTTGCCGTTGCCCGCAAATGCGCGCGATGCCGCCGTCTTCCACCGCTTGAAGTCCTCATCGCAAAACTCAGGCCCTACGGCGCACGAACCCGCATTGAAGCTCCGTGAACTGCACAGCCTGAGTTTTCGCGCCGCTGGATACTCCCCTCGGAGTATTTCCGGCTTTTGCAGTTGACGCAGACATGCAGACGTGTAACATTGCATTGTCTGCAAAAACAGCACGCCAACGTCGGCGCTCGACTCGCCGTCTATTCGGCCGCTCGTGCGACTTCCGACCAATCAACCACGTCACTAAGGACTATTTCTTTGTCAACAATTGCGCCAGCCGACGCGGAAACCGCAGCGGAGTCAACACCGCACACCGGCAAGCCGATCATGTCGCACCGGCAGATTCTGCTCGTCATCTATGGCCTCATGGCCGGCATGTTCCTCGCATCGCTCGACCAGACCATCGTCGGTACGGCGATCCGTACCATCGGCGATGACCTGAACGGCCTCAACGACCAGGCGTGGGTAACCACCGCGTATCTGATCACCTCGACGATCGCGGTACCGATCTACGGCAAGCTCTCCGACCAGTTCGGACGACGGCCGCTTTACATCTTCGGGATCATCGTCTTCCTGATCGGCTCGCTGATGTCTTCGTTCTCGACATCGATGCTCATGCTGGCCGGATTCCGCGCCTTCCAGGGCATCGGAGCGGGCGCGCTGATGTCACTGCCGCTCGCCATCATGGGCGACATGCTCGCCCCGCGCGAACGGGCCAAGTACCAGGGCTACTTCCTGGCCGTCTTCGGAGTCTCCTCAGTGATCGGCCCGCTCATCGGCGGACTCTTCGCCGGCACTCCCCAGATCCTGTTCATCACCGGTTGGCGCTGGGTGTTCCTGATCAACATTCCGATCGGCATCATTGCGCTTCTCATGGTGCTGGCCTTCCTGCACCTCCCGAAGTTCACCACCCACGGCAAGCCACGCATCGACTGGTTCGGCGCGGCCGCGGTCGTCATGACCCTGGTTCCGATCCTGCTCGTCGCGGAAGAGGGACGCACGTGGGGCTGGATGTCGGCCGGCTCGATCTCCTGCTACGTCATCGCGGCGGTCGGACTCGCCATGTTCCTCTTCGTTGAGAACCGCATGAAGCAGGATGCGATCATTCCGCTTCGCCTGTTCCGATCTCGCGTGTTCACCCAGGCGACCATCCTCGGCCTGCTTGTCGGTTTCGGGATGTTCGGCGCCATGCTGACTCTGCCGCTGTACCTCCAGATCGTCTTCGGGTTGAGTCCGACGGCCTCCGGATTCGCAACGCTTCCGATGATGGCCGGTCTGCTGATCGCCTCGATCGGTTCCGGCCAGATCATCGCGCGCACCGGTAAGTACGCATTCTTCCCGATCACCGGAACGCTAATCCTCGCAAGTGGATTCTTCGTGTTGACCTTCATCACCTACGACAAGCCGATTTGGTACATCTTCATCGCGATGTTCCTGATCGGCCTGGGCCTCGGCCAGCTGATGCAGACTCTGACGCTAGCAACGCAAAACGCGGTCGAGCCGCACCAGATCGGTGTCGCCACAGGGTCATCGACGTTCTTCCGCCAGATCGGTGGAACGCTCGGTGTCGCCGTGCTGCTGTCGGTCCTGTTCGCGGTGCTACCGGGCAACATCATTACCGCTAACAGCGACAAAGCCACCCTGACGTCATCGCTTAATGCGGCGCTCACTCCGTCGATCGCGAATGCGTCAAAGAACGCCGGCGTGATGAAGCAGATCTGGAACCCGATCGTCAATCCGTTCAAGGACAACGTTCAGAAGGGTCTCGACGCCGGAGTGAAGGCGGCCGAAGCGCAGGGCGCGCCGGAAGCGGTTGCGCTGAACGCGGTCGCGAAGGCGGCGCACGCCTCAGTCGTCGGAAACACTGTGCAGGTCGAGTGGGCCAACGCGAGCCAGCGTTCCTACTATGTCAACAAGGCGGTGCCGGTGTTCGAGAAGAAGCTCTCGACCATCAAGGCGAATTCGGGTGCAACCAGCGACACGTCGTTCCTGAACGGCGCGACGCCGGCGTTGACGAAGACCTTCAAGGTCGGGTTCAACACCTCGGTCGTCGGGATTTACTGGATCGGACTCGGTGTCATCGGTATCGCATTCATCCTCGCCCTGTTCTTCCGTCCGCCGCCCCTCCGCAAGACTTCCGCAATGCAGGAGCGTGCGGATGCCGCCGGCGTGACGGAGACCGGAAGGATCAAGACCCAGGCCTGACCTGAACGGGGCGGCTTTCTTCACCGAAGTCGCCCCGTTTCGGCTCCCCCGAGGTATCAGCCCATGACAACCATCACCGATGACCGCGCCGAGGACGTAGGACTCCGCGAGCGCAAGAAACAACAGACCCGTAGCGCGATTCACGAGGCGGCATTCCGGCTCGTGGAAGAACAGGGCCTCGAGGCTACGACGATCGAGCAGATCTGCGCGGAAGCCGACGTCTCGACCCGCACCTTTTTCAACTATTTCTCCTCGAAGGCCGCAGCAGCGCTTGAGCTTCCGGAAACCGCGTTCGACGAGGATGACATTGCCCGGTTTCGCACGGCCGAAGGCGGACTCGTCGACGCTCTGTGCAGCGCAATGGCTGGCTTTACAGAGCGCGGGCCCAGCCACTCGCGGATGAAGTCACTGCTCGCGCGGAACCCCGAGCTCCTGCCGACACTGTCGCAAAAGATGATCGAATTGCGCGGTCAGTTCGTCTCCCTGGCCGCAGAGCGTGCGATCGACGAGCCACACGCGGAACTCGCTGTCGCTCTGGTCATGGCCGCAGTCGGACGCGTCATTCACGAGAATTCGGACTCGGATGCTCGGCTTGAGGACCGTCTCCGGACGGCGGTCGAGGAACTCGTGAACGTGTACGAACAGCCGCTCTGCCCGGTGAACGCGCCCGTCGAATAGGCGCGACCCAACACCCGCCGCTGCGTGCCCGCCCGTCGCCGGGCGGCCGTCTTCCGCTTGCCCAGCGCGCGTCGATGTAATATGTTCTTCACTACAACAAATCATCGACGACGCTGAAGGGCGCAAGAACATGGCGGCTGCACCAACCCCAGAGGACAAGTTCTCGTTCGGGCTCTGGACCATCGGATACAACGGCGCCGATCCGTTTGGCGGCCCCACTCGTGCGCCAATGGAGATTGAGCACGTCGTCGAGAAGCTGGCAGAAGTCGGCGCGTACGGCCTGACTTTCCATGACGACGACCTCTTCCCGTTCGGGTCGACCGATGCCGTACGGCAGAAGCAGATCGACCGGCTGAAGTCGTCGCTAAAGGCGACCGGGCTGATCATTCCCATGGTGACGACCAACCTGTTCAGCAACCCGGTTTTCAAGGATGGCGGATTCACATCCAACGACCGCCAGGTGCGCCGGTTCGCGATGCGCAAGGCGCTCCGGCAGCTCGACCTCGGCGCGGAGCTGGGGGCGAAGACGTTCGTCATGTGGGGTGGCCGCGAGGGCGCTGAGTATGACGCCGCCAAGGACATCCGCACGGCCCTCGAGCGGTACCGCGAGGGCGTGAACCTATTCGCGCAGTACGTCACCGACAAGGGCTACGACATCCGCTTCGCCATCGAGCCGAAGCCGAACGAGCCGCGGGGCGACATCCTGTTACCGACCGTCGGGCACGCCATCGCGTTCATCTCGACGCTTGAGAGGCCCGAGCTGTTCGGCGTCAATCCCGAAGTCGGGCACGAGCAGATGGCGGGGCTCAACTTCGCATCAGGCATCGCGCAGGCCTTGTACCAGGGCAAGCTTTACCACATCGACCTCAACGGCCAGCGCGGCATCAAGTACGACCAGGATCTGGTCTTCGGACACGGTGACCTCTACAACGCGTTCGCCCTCGTCGACCTGCTCGAGAACGGCGGGCCGAATGGCGGGCAGGCGTACACCGGTCCGCGGCACTTCGACTACAAGCCGTCCCGGACGGAAGACGAGAGCGGCGTCTGGGATTCCGCGCGCGCCAACATCGCGAACTATCTCATGCTCAAGGAGCGCGCGGCCGCCTTCCGCGCTGACCCCGACGTCAAGGAGGCGCTTGCGGCCGCGCGGGTGCCGGAGCTTTCGACGCCGACCCTCGCGAACGGCGAGACCTACGACGACCTCCTCGCAGACCGTTCGGCGTTTGAGGAGTTCGACCCCGCTCCGTACTTCAATGGCAAGGGCTTCGGCTTCGTGCGCCTCCAGCAGCTCGCCACCGAGCACCTCCTGGGTGCGCGCCCCTGACCGCACACACTTTCCGTGAGGGGCGGCAAAAGGCTCAAACCGGCACGGTTTTAGAACCTTTTGCCGCCCCTCACGGTAGAACGGAAGCACTATGACGCTGGTGGCGGGAGTCGACTCGTCGACTCAGAGTTGCAAGGTCGTGATTCGCGACCTTGAGAGCGGTGCGGTCGTTCGCGCCGGGCGCGCTGGACATCCGGATGGCACGGAGGTCGACCCCAACCTGTGGTGGGACGCGCTGCTGGCCGCGATTGCGGATGCCGGCGGTCTCACGGATGTGGCCGCGATCTCGATCGCCGGCCAGCAGCACGGGATGGTGGTGCTCGATGCTTCCGGCCGCGTCATCCGTCCCGCGCTGCTCTGGAACGACACCCGGTCGGCGGTTGCCGCGCGCGACCTCATCGCCGAGGTTGGTGCCGCGGAGTTCGCGCGGCGCACCGGATCCGTGCCGGTCGCGTCCTTCACGATCACCAAGCTGCGCTGGCTTGCGGATGCCGAGCCCGCGAACGCCGCGCGGGTCGCCGCGGTCGCACTCCCCCACGACTGGCTGACCTGGCGGCTGCGCGGCTTTGGGCCCGAAAGTCCCGCGCTCGAAGAACTTACGACCGACCGCTCCGACGCGAGCGGCACCTGCTACTTCGATCCCGCAACGAACGAGTACCAAGACGACCTCGTCGACCTCGCCCTCCGCCGCTCTCCTAATTCAGGAGATCTGGCGCCGATCATCCTGCCGCGGGTGCTCGAGCCGCAGGATGTCGCGGGTCGGGTGTCCCCTGCTCCTGAATTGGGTCTGTCAGCTCCTGAATTAGGAGAGCAGGCACCGGTAGTGGTGGGAGCGGGCGCAGGCGACAACGCCGGGGCGGCGCTTGGGCTCGGCGCGCGCGAGGGCGATGTCGTCGTCTCAATCGGCACGAGCGGCACGGTGTTCGCGGTCACCAACACGCCGGCTCGCGACGAGACCGGCACGGTCGCGGGATTCGCGGATGCGGCGGGCGGCTACCTGCCCCTCGTCGCGACCCTGAACGCCGCGCGGGTCCTCGACACCATGACTCGCATCCTCGGCGTCGATCACGACGCGCTCGGAACGCTCGCCCTCGAGGCAGAACCCGGCGCAGGGGGAGCGGTGCTGCATCCGTACTTCGAAGGCGAGCGCACGCCGAACCTTCCCGATGCGACGGCGACGCTGTCCGGGCTGACTCTGGCATCCACGACCCGGCCGAATCTAGCGCGCGCGTCCATCGAAGGCATGCTGTGCGGACTCGCCGACGGGCTCGATGCGGTCAAGGCACAGGGCGTCGTCGCGCGCCGGCTGCTTCTCATCGGCGGCGCCGCCCAGAACCCCGCCGTCAGCGCGATTGCGAGCCAGGTGTTCGATGTTCCTGTCGAGGTCCCCGAGCCGGCCGAATACGTCGCCATGGGAGCCGCCGTCCAGGCCGCCTGGGCGTTGACCGGCGCGCGGCCCGAGTGGCCGATCGCAGTATCCACGCGACCCGCGCCTGACCACCGGGGCATCATCCGCGAGCAATACGCACGCACGATCTAGGACCTAGATGCCGCCCGCGAGCCGGTAGTACGCCTGGTTCCAGCGCACCTGGCTGGTGAACTCGCGCAGCGTCGTCGACTCGTCGATCACCAGTAGCTCGGTCTCGGCAATATCCGCGAAATCCCGGAACGCCTGAACGCCCAGCGCGGTCGACATCACGGTGTGATGCGCCGCCCCAGCAGTCAGCCACGCCGCGGCACTCGTCGTGAAGTCCGGGGCCGGCTTCCAGAGAGCGCGAGCGACCGGCAGCTTCGGCAACGGATGCGGCAACGGCACAACTTCGACCGCGTTGGCCACGAGCCGGAACCGGTCGCGCATGTCGCTCATGGCGACCACGACGGCGGCGCCGGCATCCGTATCGAACACCAAACGGACCGGATCTTCTCGTCCCCCGATGCCGAGCGGGTGCACCTCCAGCGACGGCTTCGAGGTCGTCAACGATGGACAGACCTCGAGCATATGCGCGCCGAGGATGAGCTCCTCACCCGGCGTCAGGTCGTACGTGTAGTCCTCCATCAGCGAGGCGCCGCCCGGCAGACCGGCGCCCATGACCTTCGCGACGCGCACGAGAACGGCGGTCTTCCAGTCGCCCTCGGCCCCGAAACCGTAGCCGTCGGCCATCAGCCGCTGTACCGCCAGTCCGGGAAGCTGCCGCATCGCACCGAGGTCCTCGAACGACGTCGTGAAGGCTCCAAAGTCGCCCGCCTCGAGGAACGATCGCAGGCCGAGTTCGAGCCGCGCGCCGTAGCGCAGCGACTCGTGGCGATCGGCGCCCCGCCGCAGCTCGGGCGAGACGTCGTACAGCCCTTCGTATTCGGCCACCAATCCGTCCACCGAACCATCGCTGGCCGCATCCACCGCCTCGGCGAGCTCGTTCACCGGCCAGGTATTCACGCTCAGCCCAAACCGGATCTCCGCCTCGGTCTTATCCCCTTCGGTCACGGCGACATTGCGCATGTTGTCGCCGAATCGCGCGAGCCTGAGCGAACGCACCGCCGCCCATCCGCTCGCCGCGCGCGTCCACGTTCCGACTTGCGCCCTGACGGCTGGGTTGCTCGCATGCCCGACAACGATCTTGTGAGCGAGATTCATCCGAGCCTGGATGTAGCCGAACTCGCGATCTCCATGTGCGGCCTGGTTCAGGTTCATGAAGTCGAAGTCGATCTCGCTCCACGGCAACTCGACATTCGCCTGGGTGTGGAGGTGCAGGAGCGGCTTCTGGAGGGCGACCAGCCCGCGGATCCACATCTTGGCCGGGCTGAACGTGTGCATCCACGCGATCACACCGACGACGCTGTCTGCTGCGTTGGCCTCGAGAAACATTCGTCTAATCGACTCGCTGTCGGTCAGCACGGATTTCCACACGATAGTGACCGGGATGTCCGCGGACCCCGCGAGCAGGCTCACGACCTCCTGGGACTGGCTGGCTACCTGGCGCAGGGTGTCCTCGCCGTAGAGTCCCTGGCTACCGGTGACGAACCAGACCTCGTTGCTTTTCAGGTCGGGGATGAGCGAACGAAACGCCATCAGGCTGTCCTTTCTAGAGCGCGGTAACGGCCGCGCGAACGACCGCGAGGCCATCGCGATAGCGGTCGAGGTAGGCGGTGAAGCCCGCGACATCCGCGGGTACGGGTTCGATGCTCGCAACTTCGAGTCCGTCGAACACCCGGTCGCGCAGGAACTCCGGCAGGCCCGTCGAAGCACCGGATGCCGCATACGCGGCCAGCACCGCCATGCCCCACGCGCCGCCCTCGGCAGCGGTGTCCGAAACGCTGACCGGCGCATCCAGCGCCGCAGCGAGAAACCGCGCCGCGACGCGGGCGGTTCGGAACAGCCCACCGTGCGCGAACATCCGGTCCAGGCCGACACCCTCGTCGACCAGCACCCGCATTCCGAGCGCGAGGGTTCCGAAAACGCCGTACAGCTGGGCTCGCATCGCGTTGGCAAGCGTTAGCTGGCTGTCGGGCGCGCGCACGAACAGCGGTCGCCCCTCGTCGAGACCCGCAATCGGCTCGCCCGCGACCTGGTTGTACGCGAGCAACCCACCGGCATCCGCGGCGCCGTCGATTGCCTCGCGGAACAGGATGTCGTAGACGGCATCAGAATCGAGCTTCGCACCTGCCGCATCCGCGAACCGGCGGAACAGCCCCACCCAGGCGGCGAGCTCGCTGCCACCGTTGTTGCAGTGCACCATGGCAACCGGATCCCCCACGGGAGTCGTCACGACATCGATCTCGCGATGCACCCGCCCCAACGGATGCTCGAGGACGACCATCGCGAAAATGCTCGTGCCCGCGCTGATGTTGCCGCTCCTCGGCGCGACGGCGTTGGTAGCGACCATGCCGGTTCCGGCGTCCCCCTCGGGAGGCGCGAGCGGACTGCCGGCCTTCAGCGCGCCCGACGGGTCGAGCAGTGCCGCCCCTGCGCTGGTCAACTCGCCGGCCGGTCGGCCCGCAACCAATACCTCGGGCAGCAGCTCGCGCAGCGGAACCGCGAGCTGCCCGCCCTCGAGAAGGTGGTCATACCGGGACACCAGCCCGCTGTCGTAGTCGAGGGTGGTCCGATCGATCGGGAACATGCCCGAAGCGTCGCCGACGCCAAGTACTCGCTCACCGGTCAGCTTCCAGTGCACGTACCCGGCGAGCGTCGTGAGAAAGCGGATCTGCTTCACATGCGGCTCGGCGTCCCGCACCGCCTGCTGCAGGTGCGCGATCGACCAGCGCATCGGAATGTTCACCCCGAACAGTTCGGTCAGTTGCTCGGCGGCCCGCGCTGTCGTGGTGTTCCGCCAGGTGCGAAACGGCACCAGGAGTTCGTCCCTGTCATCGAACGCGAGATACCCGTGCATCATCGCCGAGATTCCGATCGCGCGATAGCTGGAGGGTGTCACTCCGAACTCGACTCGCACGTTCGCAACCAGGTCTGCGTAGGCCGCGCGGAGTCCCGCCCACACCGCTTCGAGCGAGTAGGTCCAGCTACCGTCCAGGTAGTCGTTCTCCCATTCGTGAACGCCGGTGGCGAGGATGTCCGCAGGATTGTCGCCGATCAGGCATGCCTTGATCCGAGTCGAACCGAGCTCGATACCGAGCACTGCGCGACCCGCCTCGATCGAGGCTGCGGCATCCCGTCGCGCGGTCATCGACGATCGTCGCCGGTCTGTCCGTAGACGTTCTGGTAGCGCGTATACAGCGCGTCGATCTGAGCCTGCGGAATCGGGATGACCGACCCTCCCTGTCTCGCCAGTTGGACCGCTCGTGCAGCGTCTTCGCACAGGACGGCGGCCTTCACCGCGTCTCGCGGCGATACCCCGATCGTGAACGGACCGTGGTTCTGCATGAGCACGGCCCGCGAACGATGCCCGCGCAACGTGTCGACGATGCCGCGGCCGATGGAGTCATCACCGATGATCGCGAACGGTCCGACGGGAATCGGTCCGCCGAACTCGTCCGCCATTCCAGTGGTCACACACGGTATCTCCTCGCCCCGTGCCGCCCACGCGACTGCGTAGGGCGAGTGGGTATGGACGACACCGCCGACATCCGGCAACTCCCGATACACGTAGGCGTGAGCCGCGGCGTCGCTCGACGGGCTGCGGTCGCTGCCTGGCGTGCCGGGTACGACTCGCCCGCTCAGGTCGCACAGGATCATGTTCGATACAGCCAGCCGGTCGTAGGGCACACCCGACGGCTTGATGACAAAGTAATCCGAGCCGGCGATTCGGCCGGATACATTCCCGCCCGTCCAGACCACGAGTCCGTACCGCACGAGCTCTGCATGCAGCGAGGCGACCTCTGCCCGCACCACCTCGATCGCGTCCGCGAACTCCGGTGGGTCGTTGATGGCGTTGGCTGTGTTCACGATCCAACTCCAGGGGCTCCCAAATGTGACCGTTCACATTCGCAACAACTTTAGCACTGGATGAATGTCGGGACCACGTTTACCCGGCGACTCGGCCGCTCGACTGGCGCACGATCAACTCGGGCACGATGGGCGCGTGATCGAGCTCGGTGCCTCCGCGAAGTTCGGCGAGAAGCAGCTCGACCGCGCGTCGACCGATCTCGACAAAGTCCTGTCGAACCGTCGTCAGGCCCGGCGCAAAGTGCGCCGACTCGGGAGTGTCGTCGAAACCCACGACACTGAGCTCGCGGGGCACGACCACTCCCGAGTCGCGGCACGCGTGCAGGAAACCGAGCGCCATCTGGTCGTTGCCGCAGAAGACCGCGGTGAACTCGCGCCTCGGAAGAACCTCGAGTCCGATCCGGTATCCGGACCCCGCCGTCCAGTCGCCGACGACGGTCGGCAGCGGGACCAGTCCGGCCGCGATCAGCTCGGCCGAATAGCCGCGCTGGCGCGCCTGGGCTTCGATCCAGTCCGAAGCTCCGGCGATGTGAAGGATCGAGACGTGGCCGAGTTCGATGAGGTGCCGTACGGCCAGGCGCGCCCCGCCGACCTGGTCGACCGAGAGACCACGACCGGGATCCAGCTCCGTGGCCTCGAGAGTGACGAACGGCACGGTTATCGACAGCTCGCCAATTGCCTCGAACACGCGCACCTGTGGAGCGAGAACGACCAGTGCATCGACCGACTGCGCGAGCAGAAAATCGAGCCCCGAGCGAATCGACTCGTAATCGCCCGAGTCGATGCTTGTCACACTGAGGCGATATCCCGCCCCTCGCGCAGCGAGCTCGATCGCCTGGATGCTGGTGGCCGGCCCATACAGCGCACTCTGCGACGAGAGCACTCCGATCGTTTTCGACTGGCTGGTGACCAGAGCTCGCGCTGCCGCATTCGGTCGATAGCCCAATTCGTCGATGGCGCCGAGCACGCGATCACGAGTGGCCGGTCGAACGGCCCCGCTGCCATTCAGGACCCGCGACACGGTCTGGTACGAGACGCCTGCGGCACGCGCGACGTCACGGATGTTGGGCGCGCGCCCCTTTTCTGCATCCACGTGTCGTCCGGCCTAATCGGGAGGTTTCGAGATTCCCCATTATGCAGGCCTTCGCTTTCTGCGCTTGTAAAGGGTCACGATCATCGCCACAACGCTGAGCACCGCTGGCACGATCAGGTGCCAGTTCGCGAGCGCCAGGAGCCCGGCGACGAGTACCACCGAAATGACGGCCATCCACCAGCCAACGCTCCACCGCTTCAGCAGCCGCACCGCCGCGACCATACCGAGCGCGTACACGCCGACCATGCAGCTGGTGTGAATCAGGATGAACGGCGTGAGGTTGATCCCGAAGATGACCACGACCGAGAAGTACAGCACAAAGAGTCCGCCCACGACCGCCAGCGCGCGACGCGGAATTTCGCCGGCCTCAGAGCCCTGCGAGATCCATGCGGGCAGGTGCCCGTCGCGCCCGAGCGCGCTCCCCAGCTTCGCGAAGGCCGCGATGTAAGTGTTGAGCACGCCCATCGACACAACCAGGGCAATGACGGCGATGATCCACGGGCCGTACCCGGGCGCGCTCGTGGCGACAAGGCCGAGCAGCGGCACGTTCGAGTTTCCGGATGATCCGAGCACGGTCACGGTCACAACCTGCAGCGCAAGGTAGGCAATACCCACCACCGCGATCGCGATGACGGTTGCCAGCGGGATGATGCGCCTCGGATTCCGGAACTCACCGGCAATGTGCGTCACAGCCTCCCAGCCGGCAAACGCCCACACGAACAGGCTGATGCCGGTGCCGACTCCCAGCCAGCCGTGCGGCAGGAACGGGGTCAGCCGCGACGCCGACGCGTGCGGCAGCGACAGCGCGACGACACCAATCACGACGACGAGCAGCGCCGCGGTGAGCACAAGCTGCAGGGAGCCCGAGACCCGCACTCCAAAGGCGTTCACGATGAACGGCGGCAGATAGACGAGTACGGCAATCACGGCGATGAGCCAGTGGGGACCGCCAATGACGGCGACGACGTACTCGGCACCGAGCAAAGCGACGACGGGCGCCCCCATCGCGACGCCAAAGAAAAAGAAGTAGCCGGCCATCCGCGCGGCCGTCTGGCCGAGGGCGAGCCGCACGAAGGTGGCCACGCCGCCGGCATCCGGATAGCGCGACGCCAGCGCGGCAAACGTACCAGCGAGCGGGATGGACAGCAGGAGCACCACGACGACGGAGATGAGCGAGCCGGGCCCGGCGACCTGTTCGGCCAGCGACGGAAGAATCAGGATGCCCGTGCCGAGCACCGCGGCGACGTAAAGTGACGAACCCCGCAGTAGCCCAATGGATGCGTGACCGTCGGCGGTTGCCGGAATTGTGGTCACGTCCGCCATGCAGCAAGTCTGCCAGCGGCCGACGTCACGCAACGACACGAAAACGGACATGACACGAGCCAATCGCGCCATGTCCGCTTCGGTTACTTCGTCAGGTCGTACAGGGTTACCCCGTCTACGGTCTGTGCGGTGAAGTTGGCCTCGACCCAGGACGCGATCTGGGATGAGACGTTCGATCCGCCGTTCGCCGCGCCCACCGACCCGCCGATGAAGTAGTGGATCTCGCCGGCGGAAACATCCGCCTTGAACTCGGCGAGCGTTGGTGAAGGATCGCTCCCATTGAATCCGCCGATCGGCATCACTGCCTCCTGCGTCGCGAGTTGGTAACCGGCCGCGCTGTTGGAGCCGATCGCTGCGGCTACCCAGGAGTACTTCGAAGCATCCGTCTCGAGCAGCCTGGTGACCGCGGATCCGACGGTCGCGCTGTTGAGCAGCGAGCCGGCGCCACCGCCCGGTGTGCCGGTTCCCGCGCGGTTCCCGGTCGGCGCGGTCCCGATCTGGCCGCCGCCGGTGGGTGCAGTGCCGCCCTGCTGGCCAACTCCCGTCTGCGGCTGACCGCCCCGGGCGCCGCCGAATCCGCGACCGCCCCCGGCCCCTCCGAAGCCGCCGCCCATGGAACTGGCCACGGTGGGCCCGGCCGTGACGATCGAGCCGGAGTGCGCGACGCTGACGGTCTCGAGCGTCCAGGCGAGCGGCCCGAGCAGCGAGGCTGCAATCGCGAGGCCGACGGACGCGACCCGCAGTTCGCGCCCGTGTTGCGGTAGCAGAAGCAGAACCGCGGCAGCTACTCCCAGCGTCAGCGCGACCCACTTCACCCACGGCATCCAGTCGCTCGCCTCGGACAGGAGCACGAATCCCCAGGTGACCGTGCCGAGCACGACGACTGCGGCAATGATCCGCGACCAGAGCTCGTCGCGGTACGACCAGAGCACGGATGCGCCCATCGCCACCACCCCCGCGATCGCCGGAGCGAGAGCGACGGTGTAATACGCGTGGAAGATACCCTCGGCGAAGCTGAAGACCAGCGCTGTAATGACAAGCCAGGCGGTGAACAGCATGAGTGTCGCCCGTCGAAGGTCGGTGCGAGCACCGCGCAGCACGATGAACGAGACGAGCGCGAGGACGAGCGCCGCGGGCAGCAGCCAGCTGATCTGGCCTCCGATTTCGTCCTGGAACATGCGCAGGATGCCGGTCGCGCCCCACATGCCGCCCGCAGCGTTCCCGCCACCTCCGCCGGTAACGCTGCCGGTCTCGCTGCCGTCGATTCGCCCGAGACCGTTGTAGCCGAAGGTCAGCTCGAGGAAGCTGTTGGTCTGTGAGCCGCCGATGTAGGGGCGAAGGTTCGCCGGAACGAGCGTGACGACTGCCACCCACCAACCCGCAGACACGATCACTGCGGCGAGCGCTGCGAGAAGGTGCCGGATGCGACGCCACCGGGTGCCCGGCGCCGCGGCCAGGTAGATCCCGGCGAGCGCCGGAAGGATCACGAATGCCTGCAACTGCTTCGTCAGGAACCCGAAACCCACCATCGCTCCGGCCCAGAGCACCCATCGCAGTTTGCCCGACTCGATGCCGCGAATCGTGAAGTAGACGGCGAGGCTCATCAGGACCACGAGTAGCGCATCCGGATTGTTGAATCGGAACATGAGCGCTGCAACGGGCGTGACGGCGAGAACGCCGCCGGCCAGCAGTGCGGTGCGAGCGGAGAACGATCGACGCACGGTCGCGTAGACGATGGCAACTGTCGCGATGCCCATGAGGGCTTCCGGCAGCAGGATGCTGAACGACGACAGCCCGAACAGCTTCACCGAGAGCTCCATCAGCCACAGGCTCGCCGGCGGCTTGTCGACTGTGATCGAGTTCGCGGCATCCGACGAGCCGTAGAAGAAGGCCTCCCAATTGGTGGATCCGGCTTGGACGGCCGCCGAATAGAACGAGTTCGCCCACCCGCTCGCCGCGAGGTTCCAGAGATACAGCACCCCCGTCACAACGAGTAGGCCGAGGAACGATGGACGTTCCCACCGGTCGGCAGTCCGGGCACCGAACACGAGTCGCCTGACCCGATCGCCGATCCCGGTCGACCCGACGGCCTTCGAGGGCGCGGGAAGATTCGTCGACGTAGTCGTGGTCATGATGCGCTCACTTTCGTGGCCGCCGCGATCGGCCGGATGACAGCTGAGGAAACGGGATCGGCACGGCCCGCAGATCTCCGCTGCCGACGGAACACCCAGACCCGCAACAGGACGAAGCGAAGAACAGTCGCCAGCAGGTTGGCGAAAGTCAGCACGGCGAGATCGATGCCCGTACTGGCATGCGGATTGAGTAGATGAAGCTCGAGCAGTGACCCGCTCGTGATCACCCAGGCGATGCCAAACACGATGAGGCCCTGAAATTGGTGGATGGCCGCGCCGGCTCGCCCGCGCACGCCGAACGTGAAGCGGCGGTTGGCCGCGGTGTTCGCAATTGCCGTGACGAGCAAGGCGACGAAGTTGGCCGCGAAGCCGCCGAGTGCGCCGGCAAAAAGCAGGTACAGGAGGGCATACGCGATGGTCGACAGGGCACCGACCGCCGCGAACCGCACGACCTGGGCGAAGAACGACGGTGGTGTCGGTGGATCGAACGGCGGCCGCCCAATCGCGGCGTAGACACGATCGACGGGGATCCGTCCGGAGATGAGACCGCGAGTGACGCGAACCATACCGCGGAGGTCTTCCTTGGCAGTCGAGACGATGTCGACGCGGCTGTCCGGGTCGTCCACCCAGTCCACCGGAACCTCGTGGATGCGCATGCCACTTCGCTCGGCGAGGATCAGTAGTTCGGTATCGAAGAACCATCCGGTGTCCTCGACCAGCGGGAGAAGTTGGGCGGCAACATCCGAACGGATGGCCTTGAAGCCGCACTGCGCATCCGTGAACTGCACGCCCATGGTGCGGTGCAAGAGGAAGTTGTAGCAGCGCGAGACGAACTCGCGCTTGCCACCGCGACTCACCCGAGATGTGGCCGCCAGCCGCGTGCCGATCGCGATGTCCGAGTGACCGGACAGCAGCGGCGCGACCAGAGGCGGGAGGCCACGAAGATCGGTGGAGAGATCCACGTCGACGTAGGCGACGACCGCGGCATCCGACTTCAGCCATGCCTGCTTGAGGGCCCGTCCGCGGCCCTTCTCGTCGAGGTGCAGGACGCGAACTCCATCGAACTCGTACGTGAGGTCGATCGCGATCTCCAGCGTGTGGTCGATGCTGGCGTTGTCGGCGATCGTGATGACCCACGGCACATCGAACGCGGTGCTCAGGTAGCCGTGCAGGATGCGGACGCTCGAGGCCAGCCCGGCTTCCTCGTTGTACGCGGGCACGACGACTTCGAGAGTCGTCGTGTCGGATGAGCCGATACTCCTCGATTGGGATGTCATGCCCGCCACTCAACGCGGCGCGACTATGACAATCCTATGAGCTGCCAGAGACGCTGTTATGAGTCCAGGAACCCGAGCGCCTGATGCAGGTCGGCCAGAAGGTCCTCGACATCCTCGATGCCGACGGACAGGCGGATGACATTGTCGGGCACCTCGAGTTCGGTTCCGCGAACGGAGGCGTGGGTCATCTCCGAGGGATAGCCGATGAGCGACTCGACCCCGCCCAGCGATTCGGCCAGCTGGAACACCGAGGTCGATTCCGCAAACTTCCGCGCCGCGCTCGCCCCGCCCTTGAGGGCGACCGAGATCATCCCGCCGAACGACTTCATCTGTCGCGCGGCGATCTCGTGACCGGGGTGGTCGGGCAGGCCGGGGTAGTAGACGGCATCGAGCGCCGGATGGCCGACCAGTGCTTCCGCGATGGCCTGCGCGTTCGCAGAATGGCGATCCATCCGTACCGCAAGCGTCTTGATTCCGCGAACGGTGAGCCAGGCATCGAAGGGTCCGCTGACGGCACCGACGCCGTATTGCAGGAACGCGATCTGGTCGTTCAGGTCGCGATCATCAAGCACGAGAGCGCCGCCGAGGACATCTGAATGGCCACCGAGGTACTTGGTCGTCGAGTGCACGACGACATCGGCGCCGAGCGCCATCGGCTGCTGCAGGTAGGGCGATGCGAAGGTGTTGTCGACGACGACGAGTGCCCCAGCGGCGTGACCGAGTTCTGCGAGCGCGGCGATGTCGCTGATCTTCATCAGGGGATTGCTCGGCGTCTCGATCCACAGCACCGCGGTCGCCGCGGCGCCAACGCTGGCACGCACCGCCGCGAGATCGCTCATGTCGACGGTCTCCAGGTGAACGCCCCACGGCACGAATACGCGGTTCACGAGTCGATGCGTGCCGCCGTAGACGTCATTGCCCATCACGATGCGCGAGCCCGGGCTGAGGACCGCACGCAGCAGGGTGTCTTCGGCCGCGAGTCCCGAAGCGAAGCTGTATGCGTGCGCTCCGCCTTCGAGAGAGGCGAGCAGGATCTCCAGTGACGTGCGTGTCGGGTTGCCGCCGCGAGCGTACTCGTAGCCATTGCGGAATCCGCCGATGCCGTCCTGGACGAAGGTCGAGGTGAGGTAGACGGGCGGCACGACAGCACCGGTCGTTGGGTCGAAGTCCTGCCCGGCGTGAATACCGCGCGTCGAAAATCCCTGCGTTTTGGATGGCTTTGCCACGGGCGTCTCTCTGCTGTGTTGAGGGTCAGTTGGAAAGGTAGTTGAGCAGATCGGTTCTCGTAAGTACTGCGATCGGCTTACCGTCGTCGACGACCAGCAGCGCGCTCGCCGTCGAGAGGGCCGTCCGAGCCTGGGTGACCGATTCGTGCACACCGATCAAACCGAGCGGCGGCCCGACGAATTCCGCGAGCGCATCCGTCATGTTCGCGGCCCCGCTGAAAACGAGTTCGACGAGCGCGCCTTCGTCGATCGCGCCGACGACCTCGCCGATCACCACGGGCGGCTCGTTCGTGAGAACCGGCAGTTGCGAGACATCGTGGTTCGCCATGATCTGGATCGCGTCGCGCACGGTGTCGGAGGGATGCGCGTGCACGAGGTCAGGGACTTCTCCGGACTTGGTGCGGATGAGATCCGACACGGTGCGCTCGTCCGACACCTGCGCGAATCCGTAGGACTGCATCCACTGCTCGTTGAAGACCTTGCCGAGGTAGCCTCGGCCGCCATCCGGAAGCAGCACAACGACCACATCGTCTTTGCCGAGATCGGCCGAGAGCTTGAGTGCCGCCGACACGGCCAGCCCGCTCGACCCGCCGACCAGCAGGCCCTCCTCCCGCGCTAGCCGCAGGGTCAGGTCGAAGGACTCGGCGTCGGATGATGCGATGATCCGATCGACGACGGTCGGGTCGTACGCACTCGGCCAGAAATCCTCGCCAACGCCCTCGACGAGGTAGGGTCGGCCGGTTCCGCCGGAGTAGACCGAACCCTCGGGGTCGGCGCCGATGACCTGCACCCGGCCATCCGAGACTTCCTTGAGGTACTTGCCGACCCCGGAGATCGTACCGCCGGTGCCAACGCCCGCGACGAAGTGGGTGACCTTGCCCTCGGTGTCGCGCCAGATCTCGGGCCCGGTGGTCTCGTAGTGGCTGAGCGGCCCATTGGGATTTGAGTACTGGTCTGGTTTGAAGGCGCCGGGGATCTCGCGAGCGAGGCGATCGCTGACCGAGTAGTAGGACTCCGGGCTCTCCGGAGCGACGGATGTCGGAGTCACAACGACCTCGGCACCGTAGGCGCGCAGCACATTCCGCTTCTCCTCGCCGACCTTGTCGGGGAGTACGAAGACGCACCGGTAGCCGCGCTGCTGGGCGACCAGCGCGAGGCCAATCCCGGTGTTACCGCTGGTGGGTTCGACGATCGTTCCACCGGGCTTCAGCTTGCCTTCGGCCTCCGCGGCCTCGATGATGCGACCCGCGATGCGGTCCTTGGACGACCCGCCCGGATTGAGGTACTCGATCTTGGCGAGGATGGTGGGGGCATAGCCCTTTGCGACGCTGCTCAGCCGAACGAGTGGGGTATTGCCGATGAGATCGAGCACGGAGTTGGCGTACTTCATGGTTCGCCCAATCTACCAGCGGCGATTTTTTGTTACGGCGGAGCGTCGGCGTCCGCGCTGGGCGGCGGGGCCTACCTCGACGCTCGAACCTGCGGTGCCGCCGCCCGTGCCTTCCGAGCGGCGTCCAGCAGTCGCGCGCTCGAGGTCAGGTAGAGCACGCCGAGCGCCGCGAACACGAGGCAGGTGACGACGACGTATGGTTCCTGCGAACGGAAGTGATGCACGACCGGGTCCGTCTCGACCGCGATCGCGTACACGAGCAGGCCGATCGCAGCGAGACCGAAGATCACGCCAAGCAAGAATCCGGCCGTCGGCGCGCCGGTCATCCGCCACCACGGCCGTGGTTCGTTGCCGGGCTCGGTGGCGCCGCGGAACACCCGCCCGGCGAGCAGGATCATCAGGAGAACGAGTACCGACCGAAGGATGCCGCGGGCATTGTCGGTCGATGCGAGCGCACCGCCCGCGTAGTAGATAACGGCGCCAACAATGATGTAAAGCACCTTGCCGTACCACTGGTGAAGCCGAGGCAGTCCGCGCCTGGCGCGAGGGGCGGGTTCGGAATCCATGGCATCGTCAAACCTACCGTGCCGCGAGCGTCGGGGATGCGCCGCCCGGGCCTGCCTAGGCGATCATGCTCGAATCCGCGGGCTCCTCGACGCCGACGGCCTTGAGCGCGGCATCGGCGAGTGCACGCCGGTGATCGAGTTCGACCCCAATGTCACGGGCGAGGTCCGGTCGCGACTTCACCAGGTCGTCGAGCACCGCCACGGGAACCTTCAGCACTTCGACCTCGGTGAGCGCAACCGCCGTCGTGACGACCGGCTGCCTCGTCAGCGCGGTCAGGCCGAGAACGCTCGCCTGCTGCAGCGTCTCAATCACGATGTCGCCACCATCGGCCGGGTAGCTCAGCGACGCCGTTCCGGTGATGAAGTAACGCATCGCGTCCGGCACGAGCATCGGCTCCTGGATGATCTCGCCTTCGCCGTACCGCTCGATCGAAACCGTCCTAGAGACTGGCTCGATGTCGGCAGCGGAGAGGTAGAGCGCGCCCGCGAAGGTCTGCACGCCCTCCAGCAGTCGCTCCGGCGTCTGATAGGGGTCGCCCCACTCGCGGTCCAGGTGCAGCCCCGCTCGCCGCGCCGCGTACCAGAGCCGGGTGTTGAACATCCGAATGGATGCGCCGTTGAGCGACGGGCTCGTGATCGGGATCTCGACCTCGAACCGGCCCTTGCCGAGCGTCGAGATCGTGGTCGACTGCCCCGGATAGATCATCGGCAGGCTGTTCGCGGTGCGGTCGCAGACCGCCATGACTTCCTGGGGTGGATCCTCGGTCGCGAAGCGAACGTAGATGTCGTTCGTGAACGGGCCGTCGCCTTTCGTTATGTTGAGAAACGTGCTTCCGGCGAGTGATGAGTTGGGCACGATCAACAGGCCGTTGACGGTCATCAGGTGCACCGATCGCCAGTTCACCTCGACCACCTGTCCGCGCACCCCGTCGACGACGATCCACTCACCGATTTCGAATGGAGCCTCCGAGAGCAGCAGGAGGCCGCTGACAACCCCGCCGACCGCGTTCTGCAGCGCGAGCCCGATGACAATCGAGCCGACGCCGAGTGCCGCGAACAGCCCGCCGACATCCGCGTTCCAGACGACCGAGAAGAGCACGCCGAGGCAGACGACGATCAGGATGACCCGCACGACCTCGATGAAGATCGACGGCACTCGACTGCGCCAGCTCCCCGTCTTTGCCGTCTCGAAGATGACGAGATTGAGTCCGCCGAGCAGCGCAAGGATGACGAGGAACCCGAAGACGGTCGCAACGACCCGCACCCAGTTGACGGATGGCGACCCGACATCCACCGTCTGGGCCAGCAGGAGCAGGAGTGCGGCGGTCGGCGCCACGAAGTTGCGCAGCAAGAGAACGAGCCGGGTTCCGTGGGCACCGTTTCGCACGAGTGTCCCGTGCACCTCGGTCAGCACGATCATCACGATCGGCAGGCCGACGACCACAACGATTGCCGGGATGAACCAGGGCTGCGAAACGAAGTCAAACACGGGTGGTCTTATCCAGATCCAGTCGGTAGATCTTGATCTCGCCCTGCGATGTCTGGAGGGTGCCCGCCTTCGTGGTGACCACCGTGTCCGGCATCTTGTCGACCACGCGCTGGGTCATCATGATGCCGTCGATGTCGTCGTCGCCCTGCAGACGGAACGCGAGATTGACGGTGTCGCCCCAAAGGTCGTAGATGATCCGGGATTTGCCGACAAGACCACTCGTGGCCGATCCGGTATCGATCCCGGCGTGGATGGCGAGCTTCGCGCCGTTCTGGGCGCCGAACCGGTCGAGAACTTTCTGTGCCTCGATGCCGAACGCGACCATCCGGCGGGCGTTGTCGACGCGGGGAATCGTCATTCCGCAGCTGGCGAGGTACCCGTGGCGGGTGGTGCGGACCCGCTCGACACCGTGTTTTTCCGCGACCTGGTCGAGGTTGTGCAGCAGGTCGTTGAGCTCTGAGAGGCCCTTCTCGGTGCTCAGTTTTGCCGCGTAGTCCTCATAGCCGTCGATGTCTGCATAGAAGACGGTGACCTCGCCGTGGTCCTGAGCAATCGTCTTCGCGCCGTCGAGGAACTTCTTCGCCACCGGCTCCGGCATGAGCGACAGCAGGAGCTGCTCGTGTTCCTCTTCCTTGGCCTCGAGCAAGGTCTGCTTCGTTTGCAGGCTCAGGCTCATGCTGTTGAACGCATTCCCGAGTTCGACGAACTCGTCGCTGTGTCCGACGGCCACCTGAACACCCAGCTCGCCTGCAGAGATGCGCTGGGCATCCACTCGAAGCCTCCGCAGCGGCGTCACGATGATCTGCGAAAACAACAACGACAACAGGCAGACCAGCAGTGCGATCACGGCAACTGTGATACCGAGATCCCTCGCGAAAATCGCCGATGGCGCGTAGGCCTCGTCGCGATCGATCTGGGCGATGATGATCCAGTTGACCCCGTCGACCGCCAGGGGCGCGTACGCGGAGATGACCTGGCCGCCGAGGTAACCCGGAGCGGTGATCACGCCGGTCTTGCCCTGCAATGCCTTGGCGACCGCCTGCGTTCGCGCCGGCTGCACGAGCAGCGGACTGTGGGATGCGACGGCGCGCGCGACTTGCGACGACGGAAGTCCCGCCGAGTGGGCGTCCTTGCTGTAGAGCTTCGGATCCTCGAGCAGCTCCCGCGAGGATGACCGCAAAAGCTGGTCGTCGGCGACCAGATACGTCTCGCCGGTCTTCCCCAGCCCATCGGCGATCCAGTCGCCGTCGTCCGTCATCACCGAGTTGAGCCTGGCCGTCGGGAGTTGCACCGCAAGAGCACCGATCACGGTGCCGTTGGCCACGACCGGGGCGACCGCCCAACCGGTCGGCGCATCCAGCTCCGGAGCAAATCGCTCGAAGTCGCTGAGGTTGACCGTGTCGGGCAGGTTGCTGTCCATTGCCGTCGACCACGCGTTGGCAAGCTCGGACTGGGCGTACGGGCCGTGGACCAGGCTCGTCCCGAGATCGACACCCTTCTTCGCGGAGTAGACGATGTCGCCACCAGAGTTGATGAGAATCGCGTCGCCGTATCCCTCGAGCGTGGTCATTCGCCGGAAATAGTCCTGGTACCGCCCGTTCGCGGCGGACCAGTCGCTGCCGTCACCGGCATCGCCCGCCGCCAGCGCATCGGCGGGTGCCGCGAACGTAATCGTGTAATTGGCCTGGAGGTAACGGGCAGCCGGGCTGCTCGGAACAAACGTCGACGGATCGACGATCGAGCCGGTTGCACTTGCCAGTTTCGGGGCGAAGTTGGTCGTGAAGTAGCTGGTGAGTGCGGCGGATTGCGCGGCGCTGACGGTCGAGTTTCCGAGCGCGGCGTAGCCGTCGCTGAACGCCTGCATCGCACCGACTACGCTGTCGCCGTGCGCGCTCAGTACCAGCGACTGCTCCATCGTCGTGAACAGGTTGTGCACCTCGCTGATGCGAGAATCGCGCACCTGAACGAGGTTGTTCCTGGCCTGAGCTGATAGCAGATTGCTGCCGTTCTGGTAGCCAATCGCGGCAACGACGAGCGCGCCGATGATGCTGACGGCGAGCAGCATGATGAGAATGGACGACCGGATGCTGAGCCCGCTGCGGCGCGCGGGCGGCTGGCCGTCGGGGATCGACGACGCCACTTGCGGTGACACGATGTTTCCGTCGGACACTCGGGGCTCCTCGCGCGCTCATGCGGCTAGCTGACGAGAGCCTATCGACTCCCCGCCGATTGCATTAGTGCGCGTCTGGGAGAGATGCACCCGGGCGCGCAAGAACATTTCTCCCAAACGGGAACAACGCGGGCGCCGCTAGTGCGGAGCGAGCGTGCCCGCCTGCTCGGCGAACAGTCGCGAGTACTCGCCCCCGCGTGTCAGCAGGGAGGCGTGAGTGCCCGTCTCAACGATCTCGCCGCCGACGACGACGAAGATCACATCAGCGCCGATGACGGTCGATAGTCGATGGGCGATCGCGATGGTCGTCCGCCCACGAGCGGCCTCGTCGAGCGCCGACTGGACGATTCGTTCGGAGATGGTGTCAAGCGCGCTGGTCGCCTCATCCAGGATGAGCACCGGCGGATCCTTCAGCAGCACCCGCGCGATGGCGACCCGCTGCTTCTCACCGCCGCTCAGCCGATAACCGCGCTCACCCACGACCGTGTCGTAGCCGAGGGGGAAGGTCGCAATCGTGTCGTGGATGTTCGCGGCTCGTGCGGCAGCCTCGAGTTCGGCATCCGTCGCATCCGGCTTGGCGTAGCGCAGGTTCTCGGCGATGGTGGCATGAAACAGGTAGGTCTCCTGGCTGACGATCCCGATGTTGCGTACGAGGCTGTCCTGCGAGAGTTCGCGAACATCGTCGCCGGCGAACGCCACCCTGCCGTCCTCGACATCGTAGAACCGTGGGATCAGATAGGAGACGGTCGTCTTCCCCGCGCCGGACGGCCCCACGAACGCCGCGTACTGCCCGGGTTCGACGGCGAACGAGACCTTCTTCAGGGTAGGCGGGGTGTCGTCGCCGGCATCCGGATAGCGGAAGACGACATCCTGGAATTCGACGGTGCCGACGCGCGATCCGGTGACCGGTCGGGCATCCGGTGAATCGACCAGGGCCGGATGCAGGTCAAGGTACTCGAAGATCCGGGCGAATAGCGCCTGCGAGGTCTGCAGGTCGAGGGCAACGCGCAGCAAGCCCATGAGCGGAAAGGTCACCCGCGCCTGCACGGTCGTGAACGCGACAATCGTGCCCGCCGTCACCGGCACGTTATGAGTGATCAGCCAGGCCGCGACCAGGTAGATCACGGCGGGAATGACGGACAGGAAGATGCCCACCATCGCGAAGAACCACTGGCCGCTCATCTGCTGTCGAATCTGCAGGCCGATCTGATTTCGGTTCTCGGCCTCGTAGCGCGCGATTTCGGCGGGTTGCTGGTTGAAGCTCTTGGCAAGCAGGATGCCGCTGACGCTCAGCGCCTCCTGCGTGATCGCGCTCATGTCGCTGAGCGACTCCTGGGTCATCGTCGCGATTCGAGCTCGCACCTGACCGACTCGGCGTTGAGCGATCACCAGCACGGGCAGCAGGACGACCGCGACGATCGTCATCTGCCAGCTCAGGATCAGCATCGACACCAAAGCGGCAATCACAGTCACGGTGTTGCCGATGACGCTCGAGATCGTGTTGTTCAGTACGCCCGCGACGCCGCCAACATCGTTCTGCAGCCGCGATTGGATGACGCCCGTCTTCGTCTTCGTGAAGAACGCCAGCTCCATCCGTTGCAGGTGCGTGAACAGGCGGATTCGAAGCGCGCCCATCACCGAGTTGCCGACGGTCGCGGTGAGATAGGTCTGCCAGACACCGAGTCCCGCCGACAGAATCCACAGCCCCACCATGATCGCCACGATCATCACCAGCACCGGAACATTCGGATGCCCGTGCCGCGGGAACAGCCCAACGTCGAATAGCTGCCGCGTAAGCAGCGGCGGCGCGACGCTGAGCGCCGCACTGACGAGCACGAGCGCGATTGTCACCGACAGGGCGAAGCGGTGCGGCCGAAACAATTCGCCGATGCGCCGAAGCAGGTGGTCAACCTTGGGCGCCTTCGCGTTTGCAGCGCGCTGCGCGGAGGCGTCTCTTGGCCCACCACCTCGAGCGGCGGCAGCCCGCAGCATACTCACCCGTTCACACTAGATGTTCCGTCGCCGGGCGGTCATCCGCCGACCGCGCACATCCGCGCGGATTCGTTCCCAGCGGAAATCCGCTACTTACTCGGCCAGGACGAGTCGATGGTCGTTGCGACCTTCTGAACCGGGGTTCCGTTGATCCAGTCGACGATGCCGCTCAGGTAGGTGCCCTCACCCACGACCGCCGGCATAAGGTCGCCTGCGCTCAGTCGCGGAGTGGTGACTGCTGCCTGAACGAGCACAACCGACGCGTTGATCAGGCTGTTCGGCGATGCCGCCGGACTAATGTCCAGGGCCGGGCTCATCGCGCCACCGAGCTTCATCCTTGTGTTGGCCCAGGAGAGGCTCGCGAGGTAGTTCTGCACCTTGACGGTGTCGGCGTCGTTTGAGAATCCGGCGATGAAGTCGCCGGACTCCGTGTACGGAGCGCTGCCTGCCTTGATGGGCGGAAGAAGGAACGCCCAAATGGGCCCGCCAGGCGAGACAGTCTCCACGCCGTTGGTGGTCGTGGGAAGGTCATCGAGGAACGATGATGGCTCGTAGCTCAGCTGGCACTTGCCGGACTCGAGAGCCTGCGCAACCTGGGCAGCCGTCGTCGTGTTGATTGACGAAGCTCCGCCGAAGCCGGCATTGACCCAATCCTCGTTCTGAAGGACTTCGCCCGCGTCGGCGAATCCATTGAGGATGTCTGGCGAGTTGAACTTGATTTGGTGCGTGACCCACTTGTCGTAGACCGATGTCCCATATTCGCGCAGAACCATATCGGAGACGAAGCTCGCTCCCAGTGAACCCGTGGATGAATCGCTGTCGAAGCCCTCACACCACGGCACCTGGTGAGAGACTCCAAAAAGTTGGCCGCTCAGTGTCAGCAGTTGACTCCAGTTGGTCGGCACCTTCCTGCCGAGCTTTGCCAGCGCGCTCGGCGAATAGAAGATCCAGCCGTTCACCGTGGACAGCAGCGGAGCCGCGTAATCCTTGCCGTCGACCGTCGTATAGCCAACCCACTGCGACGTGAACGTCTTATCCACCGTCGACTGCACCGTCGACGGAAGGGTGCGGATGTAACCGCGCGAGGCCAGATCGTTGATCAGGCCCGGCTGCTCAAAGATGGCCAGGTCCGGAGCATTCCCCTGCTGCGCCTCGCCGCCGATGTTCTCGTTGAAGTTCGCGCTGCCGGTGTACTTGATTGTGATCTTGTTGGCCTTTTCCCAACCGGCCCAGGACTGTTCCAGACGCTTCGCGTCCTGCCCGATCAGCGGACCCTCAATTGTCACCGTGCCGTCAGCAGTGCCCGTGGTGCCGCCGGTCGACCCGGGCGCGGACGAACATCCGCCCAGCGCGAGACCGACGATCGCGAGTGCGACGATCGGCGTCACGAGTCGGCGTGAAAATGGCATCATGAGGCTTCTCCCTGGCGCTGTGGTGCAATCAGAGAGTAAACGGCGCCACTCTACCCCGGGCAGTCCCCATTTAGGAGGTCAGTCCGCGTGGGCGGACTGACCTCCTAAACGAAGGAGCATAGTGGAGGTCGACTGAACGGTGCGGGTGCCAGAGTGGTATGAGCTAGACGGAGGGTAAGGCGGTCTAGTTCGCGCGCGGGGGCGGGCGTAACCTGAATACGGGATTTCTCGAGCCGCAGCCCGAGCATCGGGTAGCGGGACGTCCCCATTATGGTGGACATGAATCCCCCCACACAAGGGTGGTGAAAGCGCCTCGATGGGAACGTACTATTTCAAAGATTCGCAAACTGATCGACCGATCGCAACGAAGGACGATTAGCGAGCGCCCGAAACTCGCGCGGTGGTGCTGTGTCTTGGCACTCGACGAGCGAACCCGGGTAGTTCGCCGTCGGACTACTCCGGTAGATGATGTCGGTACTCGGACCTGATCCCGGGTGCCTGACGACGACGGCAAAGAGGCGGGGCGAGCCGAGTGGTTACGGTTCGCCCCGTTTCTGATCGATCGCACCGATCGGGCCATTAACGTCACAAGGGCGCCGCTCCCGATGGGGGCGGCGCCCTTGTGTGATCCCTGTGCGGGAACGGAATTACTTGAGCGTAACGGTGGCGCCGGCCTCTTCGAGCTGCGCCTTCGCCTTGTCCGCGTTCTCCTTGTTCGCGCCCTCGAGCACGACACCGGGAGCGCCGTCAACGAGTGCCTTCGCCTCACCGAGACCGAGGCTGGTGAGAGCGCGCACCTCCTTGATGACCTGGATCTTCTTGTCGCCAGCGGCCTCCAGCACGACGTCGAAGGTGTCCTTCTCCTCGACTTCCTCGGCTGCGCCGCCACTCGCGCCACCGGCGGCCGGTGCCGCGGCAACAGCGGCCGGAGCAGCGGCGGTGACCTCGAAGGTCTCCTCGAACTTCTTTACGAACTCGCTGAGCTCAATGAGCGTCAGCTCCTTGAACGCATCCAGCAGCTGGTCAGTTGTCAGCTTTGCCATGATTTACTCCTTAGTTTGATTCTTGCTTTGTGCGCAGCGCGTCGACCGTGCGAACGGCCTGCGACAGCGGTGCGTTGAACAGGTAGGCAGCACCGAACAGCGACTGCTTGAAGGCGCCGGCCAGCTTGGCCAGCAGCACCTCCCGGCTTTCGAGATCGGCGAGCTTGTTTACCTCGGACGAAGTCAGCGGGTTACCGTCGAAGTAACCGCCCTTGACGACGAGCAGAGGGTTTGCCTTGGCGAAGTCCCGCAGAGCCTTCGCGACGGTGACGGTGTCACCGTGCACGAATGCGATTGCGGATGGCCCGGCGAGTTCTGCGTCAAACGACGAGATCCCTGCCTGGTTGGCCGCAATCTTTGTCAGCGTGTTCTTCACCACGGCGTACGTCGCGTGCGCACTGATCGATTTCCGCAGCTCCTTGAGCTGGGCGACAGTGAGCCCGCGGTACTCGGTAAGCAGAACGGCGTTCGAGCTACGGAAATTCTCCGTAAGCTCGGCGACCGAAGCTTCCTTGTTCGCCATGGCACTCCTTGATTGATATCGGTTGACCCGGCACTTATTCAGTACCGACCGACCGGAGGCTCAGTTCAGATGAAAAAAGCCCCGGCGCTTGGGCGCACGGAGCCGAAAAGCCCCTAAGGGCTGAACTTCTACACACACCTGCGCGGGATGTCGGATCGCGTCAACGTCGTCGAGACGAAGATGCCTTCCGAACCTTACGTCCGCGCTTTCGCGCGAAATCCAGCGGTCTTTGGCCTCGTACAGAGTACGTGAGTTGGGAGGTCCGCTGCAAACCGGAGTGATTTCGGCACGACGTGCATTCGCGAGGAGAAATTCACGACATTCGGTGAGGATGGCCCGGCCGTGCCACGTGTCGGAAGAATCTCCTTGATTTGGCGCGCCTCCGCGGTTCGACTTACTCAGCGCGCCAGGAGTGCGTTGGGGCAAAGCCGAGCATCCGCTTCGCCTTCTCGATCGACAGCATCGTCTCGTTGCCGACCAGCTCCCGAGTGAGACGAACTCCAGGGAAGTACTTCGCCGCGAGCTCAGAACTCGGCACGCTCACCACCGTGTCGGCGTTCGCGATGACAAAGGTTTCGAACCCCGGCAGTCGCGCTTCGAGTGCGCGGGTCACGGCCTGCGCGCCGTCCCTGGTGTCGATGTAACCCCAGACGTTCCAGCGCCGCAGCGCGGGATCGGCCTCCCAGTCGGGTTGGTTCGCATAGTCATCCGCGTCGAGTACGTTCGAAAACCGCAGCCCGGTGATGCTCAGGTCGGTATCCCAGCGACACAGTTTCGTCGCGAGCTCTTCCTCGAGGTGCTTGACGACCGAGTACATCGATTCCGGTCGCGACGGGTAGTCCTCGTCGACCGGGAGGTATGGCGGGTCGATTTCAAACGGAATGCCGAGGAGGGTCTCGCTCGACGCGTACACGATTCGCTTGATGCCGGCTCGACGAGCGGCCTGGAACACATTGAATGTCGCGGTCAGGTTGTTGTGGAAGGTCGCCGAGTCGGTCTCAATCCCGCCGGCAGGGATCGCGGCGAGATGCACAACGGCGTCGAGCGACGGGTAGCGATCGTTGACCGAACCGAACGCGTCGGCGACCGAGCCGTAGTTGGTCAGGTCGATGCGCGTGAAGTGGTCACCACGGGTTCCGACCGAGTCGAGTACGAACGTGTCATGCCCGGCATCGCGCAGGCCGCTGACGACCGCTCGCCCCAGCTTGCCGCTACCGCCGGTGACCGCAACCCTCATGCATCCAATTGTTCCATCCCGCGGCCGCTGCCACACTTCCGTAACTCATGCAATCTGCCGTAACTCATGCGGAACGAGCCGCGCGTGTTGAACTTCCGCGTGGATGCAGTCACCGCGAGAGCACTCCGCGAGAATTGCATGAGTTACGGCAGATTGCATGAGTTACGAAACTGGTGCCGCGACCAGGGGGAGTTCGACCGTGAAGGTCGTTGCACCCTTTCTGGACTTGGCGCTCACCGATCCGCCGTGCGCGTCGACGACCGCCTTGACGATCGCGAGGCCGAGGCCTGTGCTGCCCGCGACCCGCGATCGCGACGAGTCGCCGCGAGCGAACCGCTCGAACAGCTCGTTCTGAACGGCGCGCGGGATGCCCGGTCCGTTGTCCGCGACGGTGACGACCGCCGTCCCCTTCCCGGACCGCACCAGGTGCACGCGAATCCGAGTACCTGCGGGCGTGTGGATTCGGGCGTTCGCCAGCAGGTTGACGAAGACCTGGTGGATGCGCTGCGAATCGGCTTCGATCATGACTGGCGCGTCCGGCACATCCAGTTCCCACTTGTGGCCCGGTCCCGCCGCGTGCGCGTCGCTGACGCAGTCCACCAGAAGCGAAGTGAAATCCACCGGCGCCGTCTCGATGTCGCGGCCGGCGTCGAGACGAGCAAGCAGAAGGAGGTCCTCAACCAGCGACGTCATCCGGACCGCCTCGGATTCGACCCTGCCGAGCGAGTGGGTGACGTCTGCGGGTAGATCGTACTTTCCCCGACGGGTCAGCTCGGCGTAGCCACGGATCGAGGCGAGCGGCGTTCGCAGCTCGTGGCTGGCATCCGCGACAAACTGCCGCACGCGCGACTCGCTCGCCTGCCTGGCCTTGAGGGCGTTGTCGACATGGCCAAGCATGGTGTTGAACGCGGCGCCGACCTGGCCGACCTCGGTGCGGGTGTCGGTGTCCGCCTCGGGCACGCGCACCGACAGGTCAACCTCGCCCCGATCGAGTTCCATCGAGGCGACCTCGGTAGCGGTTGCCGCCACGCGACGGAGCGGCCGCAGCGCAGACGAAACAATGAGCCAGGTCAGGAAGGCAACGAGCAGGATGCCAGCAAGGGATATCCCGGCCAGCGCCAACCCGGACTGCAATAGCGTGCTTTGTGTCTGCGCCAGGGGATACGCGACGTAGTAGTAGCCGGAGATGGTCGCCGTGCTGGTATTCGACTGCAGCGTCAGCTCCGCCGTCCGTATCGCACGAAAGTTGCCCAGGCCGGGAATGGAGACATCGGTGGTCGTATCGCTCGTCGCGATCGCAATGAGTGGTGCAAGCTGTTTCCTGGTCAGTCGCGTAATCGAGCCGCCGGGGGCAGAAGCCGACCTGGCGCCTGCGGTCGAGGTGCCCGCTTTGATCGCGGTAATCGACCCGGGCTGGAATCCGGTAAATCCGCGTCCTCCGCCGCCGCCGACAATGTCTCCACCGAGGTGCTCGACATAGCTGGCGGAGCGCTGGAGCTGGTCATTTATCGGCGCCAACAGGTTGCCGTACAACACGAACACGCTGAGGCCGCCGACCACAATGCTCAAAAGCGTAAACAGCGCGACGACACTGACTACGAGTCGCCGACGCAGGGTCCAGGGTGCGCGGCCGAGCCGCGGGCTCATCGTGTCGGTTTCAGGATGTACCCCACACCGCGAACGGTGTGGATCATCGGCGCGCGGCCGGCGTCGATCTTCTTGCGCAGGTAGGAGATGTAGATCTCGACGACGGATGACTTGCCACCGAAGTCATAGCTCCACACCCGGTCGAGGATCTGCATCTTGCTGACCACCCGTCGCGCGTTGCGCATGAGATAGCGCAGCAGCTCGAACTCCGTGGCGGTCAACTCGATAACCTCGCCGTCGCGACGAACCTCGTAGCTGTCCTCGTCGAGCTCGAGGTCTCCGACCTCGATGTGGGAGTCTGCCGAGTCATCCACGGTCATGCCGGACCGACGGATGAGCCCCCGCAGTCGCGCGACGAGCTCCTCGAGGCTGAATGGCTTCGTGACGTAGTCGTCGCCGCCGACGGTGAGGCCCGCGATCCGGTCATCCACCGAATCCTTGGCGGTCAGGAACAGGATGGGCGTCTGGGTGCCATCCGCGCGAAGCCGCTGAAGCACTTGCAGTCCGTCGATGTCGGGCAGCATGATGTCGAGCACAATGATGTCGGGCCGGAATTCGCGGACGACACTCAGGGCCTTCTGGCCGTCGGAGGCCAGACGCACGTCCCAGCCTTCGTACCGGAGCGCCATGGAGAGCAGGTCGGTGAGCGAGTCCTCGTCGTCGACGACGACGGCGCGAATCGGACTGCCATCCGGGCGTCGCAGTCGCGGCTGGGCGGTGTTGGCGGTGGCGTGGCGCGACTGGGCCGGGTAGGTGCTCATAGTTCCAGTATTAGGAGCTTTCTATGAGCGTGCTGTGAGTAGCGCGAGTTGGCTGTTTAGTCGGCGCGACGGTGGCTGCCCGCGGCGACGACGAAGAAGATCGCACCGAGCAGAGCGCAAAGCCCGAGGGCCAAAACGAAGACAATCATGATTCCCCCACGACGAATTTTCGGGTTTCGTCG
Organism: Galbitalea sp.; assembly: GCA_036266835.1. GTDB lineage: Bacteria > Actinomycetota > Actinomycetes > Actinomycetales > Microbacteriaceae > Galbitalea. Next base: position 60,826 of record DATAXD010000053.1, read on the forward strand.
CAACGAAGGAGCTAGGTATCTCCTTCGTGCTCCACGCTACGGGGTACAAATCGTGTCGGTCAATAGGGGGACACACCCCAAATCGAGGGCAGTGCTGTGCACCTCCCGAGGGGCGGCGGAACG
>DATAXD010000072.1:0-51107 GCA_036266835.1 Galbitalea sp.
ACCAGGATGCCTCGGGCTCTTGCCCCGCTTCGCATCCGGTGCAGATCCCGCAGATTGTGATGCATGTCGCATATCCGACGTCGAGCGCGGCGGATCTGACGCTGTCGACGGGACCGATTCAAGTGGGGCCAACTGTCACCGGTCACGCGGACTTCATGATGGGCTGGACCCAGGTGCACATGGATGCGGATGTCGCCGCCTGCATCGACACCCAGACCCGCTGCGGCCGCACCTCGGGTCCGGATGCTGCACCGCGGGGTGGCAGGCAGCGACTCTAGGAGCTGGCTCACCGGTCGCCGACGACTAGGTTCCCGTCGCGAGTCAGGCCGCGGCGATCGCCAGCCGGCTACGGCTCGCGGGCTGCCACTTGTCGTGATTGGGGTCGTCGATTTCGGCGAAGTTGAAGCGTCGCCGAATCCATGGCATGCCATCGATCATCGTGAGTTCGAATGCCCCCTGATGCAGGGCATGGTGATGCATGGGGCAGAGAAGGACCCCGTTATCTATGTCTGTGGGGCCGCCTCGAGAGAAGAACACGACGTGGTGCGCGTGACACGCGGCCGCTCGTTGCCTGCATCCTTTCGCGATGCAGCGGTCGCCGTCTCGAGCAATCATCGCCCTTCGCTGGCTTTGGGTGAAGCACCTCAGCACGGAGCTTTCAAAAAGCGGTTCACCCTTACTGCCGGTCGTCAGGACGGTGAATCCAGAGTCGCAGGCGATTTCGGCGACCACACTCGCGGGGATGACTTCGTCGATGCCTTCGAGAATTCCGTATCCGCGGCCCGACTGCAGATCGGATAGCTGGATGACCGCAGTTACGCCCCCGATCGTTCGGAGATTTGCCGGCCCGTGCTGCGTCGCGCGAAGGCCGGCGGTAAGGACGCCCTCGAGGATGTCGGCTCGCCGCTGCTCGATGCTCCGCGGGTCAACGATGCGCTCGATGGACTCGCCGTTCTCGACCTCCGAGACCGTGGTCGCACGCGCCAGATCTTCGTCGCTGATGAATCGCGGGCCAGCGCTCGGATCCATGGACTCGAGAAGGGCGGCGTCGAGCACGGCGGACAGCGTTGGACCGGCGTGGATGGTGTAGGTCTTGATGCCATTCCGCTCACGCCCCACACGAGCGCCGCGTCGGGCGATGGTCTCTTCGTAGCGCGGCTCGATTCCACTGGGGTCGAGCGCGTCGCGCCAGTGTCGTCCCGCGTCTGCCACCAGGTCTGCGCTCTCGCGAGTGGCGATCTCGACAAGTGACTTCTCGGCGGCCTCCATGTTGTGGACCGTTGCATCCGACCCGGACGCGGCCTGCTTGAGGTTGACAATGATCGCATGGGCAGCGTCCAGGCCAATCTCTCCGGCAATCAGCGCCGAAGCTACGACAGGCCGTTCTGCCGGAAGCAACTCGCCAAGGAGCGACCGAGGTGTGCGCACCGCTTGACCGATTCGAACCCGTCGTGCTACCTCCGCTGAGGAGACACCGGTTACCTGTTCGATGAAGTTGTTGGGCTTGCGCTCGTGATACTGGCTCGAGAGCCCGTCGGTGCCGAGTTCATAGCGAGATCGTTCAACGACTTCCGCTGCCGTGAATACGCGCGCCGCGTCCGCGAAACGGCCCGCTGACTCTTCGGCCGCGAGTAGAGCCACCAGATCGGAGTTGCTCAGCGCAGTTCGATCGACGCGCGCGAGTTCGCCGAGCAGGTCGGTAGCTCGCCTCGCAACGTCGAGAACTTCGGTCATGAGTCAACCTTGGCGGATGGCACTGACATTCGAGATGTGCTGATCAGAACCTGTTTAAACTACTTTTCGGAGACAGCCTGTGGAGGAGTAGACAACGTAGCGTCCGGATTTTCGAGTAGCGCGGCGATAGACCTCCCGATAGTCGAGTAGCGCCGTGCAGCGACGCGTATCGAGACGACACCCGCACTAAGCGCCGTCCTCGCGACCACTCTTCCCGCGCTTTGCCGCCCGCTTCGCCTCGCGCCGTGCAACCACGGCGGCATCAAGCTCGGCGGCCTCCTCGGGCGTCGGGGCCGTGCCGCCGAGCGCCCGCGGTTGCCACCACTGGCCGGCGCCGTCATCCGGATAGTCCTTCTGCAGGCTCGCGACCAGTTGCTGTAACTCCGCGCGCAGCTTCGCGGAGACGGCATGCCGTTCGCCAACCAGCGAGAGCGGCGGTCCGAACGCGATGCTCACGGGAATATTGAACCGCTCCCGAAACCGCACCTTGTGTTCGCGGGTGAGCAGTCGCTGGCCGCCCCAGATCGCGACGGGGATGAGGGGAACATCCGCTTCGGCCGCCAACCGCACCGCGCCCGTTTTGAGGGCTCGCACAGTGAAGGATGCGTCGACGCCAGCCTCCGGGAAGACGCCGACGAGCGAGCCGGAGCGGAGCGCATCCACGGCCGCGGAATACGCTGCCGCGCCCGCTCGATGATCGACCGGGATCTGCCCAAGCCGTCTCAGAATTCCGCCGACGATCGGATTGCGAAACGCGCCAGCAGTGGCAAGAAACAGAACGCGTCGCCGGTCGGCACGCCAGATGCTCCAGGCGACGAGGGCGAACTCGAGGTATCCGAAGTGCGTGACCGCGAGAACTGCGCCGCCATCCGCCGGTATGTTCGCCTCGCCGAAGCCCGTCCGGCGCACCCGGAAAAACCTGCCGAGCGAGTGGCACACGAACATCGCGAGGCGGTAGAGCATGGTTCAGCGTACGGCGAGCGTTCGCTGCGTCGGTGGCAATTGGTAGACACAGTGCATGAGTGAGGCGCAGAGCAACGCTGTGAACGACTGGATGGCGGACTATCGCAAGGCCTGGGAGTCGAATGACCCGTCCGAGATCGGCGCGCTGTTCACGGATGACGCGCTCTACTACAGTGAGCCGTTCATCGAGCCATCCCGCGGTCGCGAGGCGATTATCGCGGAGTGGCTGAAGCGGCAGGATGCGCCGGGCGGCTTCACGTTCACCTGGCATCCGCTCGCGATCGCCAATGACATCGCCTTCGTGCAGGGCGAGACCGACTACGGCGATGTGAAGTACAGCAACCTCTGGGTCATCCGTCTCAGTCCGGATGGTCGCGCGACGGAATTCACGGAGTGGTGGATGGACCAGTCGAAGCCGTCGGGCGGATAGCGTTCCGCCGGACTATGCCGGAGAGTGCACGCGCAATCCGGCAGCTTCCGCTGCCTCACTCAGCCGTCGATCGTAGGTGAGTACGACATCCGCGTTCATTCTCAGCGCGGCCGTGATGTGGAGAGCATCGAGACTGCCGAGGTTTCGCCCTGGGATGATGCCAGCCTCGGTAAACATGGAGCGCTCGAGGTCAAATACGTCGACGCGATCGAGCAGCGCGGTCACCGAGGCCTGGGCGATGCCCTCGCGGAAAGCGGCTCGACGAAGTTCGGTTTCCAACAGCGAACTCGACGCCAGTCCGTCGCCCTTGGCGACCAGTTCGTTGAGGTACCTCGTCACAGCTTCAGCTTCGGGTTCCCGGGTGAGGAGTTTCGCGGCAGCCGACGCCTCGAGGTAGGCGATCACTTTTCCCCGCGCAGGTAGTCCAGGGTTTCCTGTATCGGATGGTCAAGTTCGATGCTTGGGATTTCTTCGAACCCACCAATGATTCGCGCTCGTTTGACTTTCAGCCCCGATCCGGGCAACACGTCTGCTGGCGAAAGCACGGCAACTACCTCTCCGTTGTTCGAAATATGGAATGTTTCGCCCGACCTTACTTGGCGGAGTATCTCGCTGCTGTTGTTGCGGAGCTCCCTGTGGGCAATGACTTTCGGCATGTGGATAACCTCCGTAGCAATCGTAGCAATCTATCGAGATCGCAGGCGCTCGAACTCGACCACCTGTCCCCGTCTTGGGGCTGCCGCACACTGAACCGAGTTCTCTATCGTGACCGGTGGGGGATAGATGACGATCACGGAACCACACGGGGGAGTCGAGCTAACGCTCACTGCGCGCGCCGCCGGCTATGCGGCCATCCAGCACTGCCTGGAGCTGCAGAGCGAGATCGCACCGCTAAGCAGCTTCGAGCGCTTCTTCGGCGCGAGCCCGCTCGCGATGAACGCGCGCAGCTGGTACCTCGGTGCTCTCGGAGAGATCCTCGTCGCGGAAAAGTTGGAGCGGCTCGGCCCCGCCTGGCGCGTCATCAACGCGGTGCCGGTCGGCTCCGGAGGCTCGGACATCGATCATGTCGTCGTTGGGCCTGCGGGCGTCTTTACGCTCAACACGAAGGCGCACGCAAATAAGAAGGTGTGGGCTGCAGGACGCGCGCTTCGCATCAATGGCTTTCAGCAGGACTACGTTCGCAACTCGCAGTTCGAGGCGGCACGAGCATCCAAGCTTCTGACGACTGCCGTCGGTCGCCCAATCGAGGTGACACCGCTGATCGTCCTGGTCGGAGTTTCCGAGGTCAGCTACGGATGGCGCCGACCAGTGGTGGACGTCGTGACTTCGCGCGGAATCGTCCGTAACCTCCGGCGCCGTCGCAAGATCCTGTCCACGGATGCCGTCGCCGAAATAGCGGATGTCGCGAGCCGTCGTGGCACCTGGCACCGCGATGCCGTCGTTCTGGATGACACCCAGCGACTCGTGCAGCGCTTCGAGCGCCTGCGGCGCGAGGTGGATGCTGCTGCGCGGCGGCGGAGGGCACGGTCGGTGGCGGGGAAACTGGCACTTCTCGGCGCCAGCGTTTGGATATGCGCGGAATTGCTCAACATGGTGTCGGTCGCGCTCGCAGGTGGTGTCCTGCGCTAGCGGGCCTGCGCCGAACGCCGCAATAGGTTACTCAGCTGGCAGTACCCCAAGCGCGAGTTGGACGCATGGTTTCGCTTATCGGCCGGAGGTTGACTGGAAGAAGTTCGATGCTCGTCACGAGTGGCCGCTCCACCATCAATCCTGTAACTACACAGGTTCCGGTCGCGAGCAAGGGAATCTGCTCAAACGAAACTCGGTCGAGGTAAGGAACGAGCCGCTCAATGGCATCGATGTCCCGAACGTTGACAAGCCGGTGCAAGAAGAAATTCTGCAACTGAGACATGATTGTCGGTGAAATATCGAAGGGGCGTTGGCTTGAAACAAAGACAAATGCACCGAATTTTCGACCTTCTTTGATGAGATTCTCGAACACTGACAACCGATAGTCACGCCACTGATCGCTTTCGTTTCCGGACTGTGTTGAGAGGACGTTGTGAGCCTCGTCGATGACGACTGCCAAATAGTCACCGGAATCCTTCCCAACAGTTTTCTGCCGGTCATATGCGTACTTGACCAGGAGAACACTAACTACTCGCTGCATTTCGGAAGAGAGTTGTTTGAGTGAAACGATCGTAAATGGGGTCGCATCGATTGAATCGTCGGTGAATTCGAGCACCGTGTCTATGTCCGGAATCCGAGTCTCAAGCCGCTTCATCATCGGCGCGAGATAGTCCCTATTCGCGTAGCCTCTCGCAATCTCCAGGTGATACTGCATGACCAGACGGATTTGAAATCCTTGCACGGCAGTGAGTGCGTCGACGGGAAAGAGAACCGCGTCTAGCCCAGTCCTTAGTTGGGTCTCAAAGGCGGGCGTATTCGCCCAGACTGGCTGGCCATTGGTATTCAGATAGAACCCCTGGGTTGTTGTATTCAGAACCAAGTCGGATCGGAGAAACTCTAAGAAAGGGTCAAATTCGGATGGATCGATCACAAATTGGAAAGCCGATTGGAGGCTCTCGAGTAAGGCCATCGGACTGTTGCGCTCGATAGACGCGTTGTAGTCTCTGGTCATTTCGAGCAGTAAGTCGAGCACGGCTTGTCTCATTTGCGGTTCAGACGATAACGCCTCCAACCACTTGCGCGTCCTAATTGCCCGCCGAATTAGCGGCGTCTGCGTCTTCGGGGTAGCTTCGAGCAGTACGGCCCAAAACTCTGCGTCGTCGAGCGCACTTAGTGGCAGGTTGACTCTGTTCTGTGGCGCATTCAAATCGCCCAACTCGGTATCGGACTTGAGCGAGGGATCGTCGACAATTGGTGTTCTTGCGTCCGTCGCGACGTATTCGCCGTTGAAGTCCAAAACAAGAAATCGCGCATGCCCCCTGAACTCATCCGAATTGCGGTATCGGCGTGCGACTTCCGCGAGGATCGAAGCCAGTGTGTTCGACTTCCCGCTTCCGGTGTTGCCGAAAATTCCAATGTGACTGGCTAGCAGACGATCCAGACTCACAATCAGGCGCTCATCTTCGTTCTCAACGAGCGAGCCGAGATCGATGGCGTCGTCGTCTGAGCCGACGAAGGCGAAGAGCGCCTCGGCGTCTGCTGGTGGAAGGAGGTACGCGACGTTCGAGATCAGCGGTAATTCTGCCGCGCCTCCGACGAAGTGACCCGCGAGGTCGAACTTTCCGATCACTTCAATCGACAAGACCCGTCTTAGATCGCGACCAATACCTGTGCCGGCTTGTGGGTCACGGTTCTCGGTGATGAACTCACCGGCTACTCGACCCACTATCTCTATTGGCCCCCTAAGCATTCGAAGGTACGTACCAACACCGACGCCGCGTATGACCGACCCGCGGTAGGTGAAGTGGGTCGAGTTCTTCTGACCGTCAACTTGAACCTTCACAATCCGGCCCGACACCTCGATGACCTGGCCGACCCTGAGAGTCTCCTCGACAGCGAGTTCTTCTGCGATGTCAAACGAGCTCAACGCTTGGCCACCTGCGCTCGACGAGAAATGGCTGGCTCGAGTACGCGTTCAGTGAGCGTCAAGAGCGTCCACGGTAAGGATGAAAGGTTGCCAGCTGCATCGGCCACTTCGTCAGGCTCAATCACTATCACGTTTAGGTTTCGCCGATCGGGTGGCTCCAACAGTTCCTCGAGTCGAATCGCCGCAGGCGCGTCGTGCGCGAAGACAATCACCGTCAGCGTGGGATTCGAATCTGCTGCGCGAACCACGATCTCGCGAATATGCAAATCCTCAAATGAGAAGCCAATACACAAGAGGGTCGTGTTGGTCCGTTCAAGTTCATTTGAGAGCGATCGAAGCTGGTCGTAGTACGCACGCGTTAGGACAGTGGAGGCGTATTTCGCGGACGACGGGTTCACAATGGCCAATTCGTCGTAGGCGCTGCCGAACGGGGCGGTGTCAAATTTGACTGCGGCTTTCGTGCAGGCAGCCAATATGGATCGGTATGCCCGCCCGTTGAGCGTCTTGAAGCGTCCGACCGGGTTGTCGGCGAGCGCGTCGCCGACTCGGCGCACGCCGTTCAGTGAACCATCGAAGGTAATTTCCGAGTTCGGACCGTCAGAAAGCGCCCACGTGAGCGATCCGTGTAGTTTGTGCACATCAACTGTTGGTGACTCGTTCGTCGTTTCAAAGTACTGAGAGCGGACATATCGAATTGAGCCGTAGTTGCCCATGCTGAATTTCGGGCTAAGGCGACCAGCAAATCCGTCTTCGTAGTCCATCCCAACTGCTTCCAGCGCGAGCTCAGTGAGTGGATCATAATTCGTCGTGAAAATCCGTGCGCGTCGACCTTCGGTCGCCGAGTCGCGGCGGTGGAGTAGCGCTTGGAGCGCTCTGAAAAAGCGAACGTAGGCGCCTCCGGTCGGGTCTTTCAAAAACTTGCTGGGCACAAGGATCTTCAGAACTGGACCGATCGCGCTGCGGAAGAACTCGTGTTGAAGGAATCTGCGTGCCACGAGGTCATCGGCGGCGCCCGACTCTTCGGCGATAGTGAGAAGCGTTTCGATTTGGCCCAGAGTGCCCAGCAACGGGCGCGACGCACCAGATCCGAGCAAGAAATTCAGGTTGGTGCTGGCGATTCGCTCACCGAAATTGAGCTGCTTTGTTCCCCTAATCCTGTCTACCAACCTTTCGAACGTTATGTGGACAAAGCGTACTGTCAACGCACCACCCCCACCCTGGCGGACCCGGCAGCACTTCGGCAGACCTCTGCTAAACTCCCAAGGTTGCCGTCTAACGGCCGCGGATAAAGAGAGCCCGTTCATCCTGAACGCTGGCACCGCGCAACGAGGAGAAAGGGGATCACTTCTATGGCTCTTGAGCCTCAAGTCAAGAAGGCGATCATCGACGAGTACGCTACCCACCCAGGTGACACGGGATCCCCCGAGGTCCAGGTCGCGATGCTCACGAGTCGTATCAAAGACCTGACCGAGCACCTCAAAGAGCACAAGCACGACCACCACTCACGTCGTGGGCTGCTTTTGCTGGTTGGTCAGCGTCGGCGCCTGCTGGGTTACCTGCAGGACATCGACATCGAGCGTTACCGCTCACTGATCGAGCGTCTCGGACTGCGCCGCTAAGTCTCGGGTCTCGATACGCGTCAGCTTCGCTGGCGCTACTCGACCACCGAGCAGCGGTGTAGCGAGGATCGCGTCGAACTTGACGACGGGCCGTCATCCGAAAGGGTGACGGCCCGTTTTTCACGCCCGCAGCGTCGAGCTACCGCGCGTACACCCCGGCATCGAGCTCCTCGATGAGTCCGGGCCCGGTCGGCGCCCATCCGTAGCGCGCCCGCGTCAGCGCGCTCGAAGTCGGGATGTCGATGCTAAAGAACATCCCGATCCAGCCGAAGTGCGCCATCACGTCATCGGGCGTGATTGACCGGCTCGGGATACCGAGCGAACGCCCGATCGCCTGCGCAATCTCGCGGGTCGGAATGCCCTCCTCGCCCATCGCGTGCACGATCGCCCGCGGCGAGGCGTCCTCGAGCCCGAGGCGCACGAGACGCGCGGCATCCAAACGATGAACTGCCGGCCAGCGGTTCGAGCCGTCGCCCACGTAGCCGGCAACGCCTTTGTCCCGAGCAATCGAGGTGAGCGTGGCCATGAACCCGTGGTCTCCAACCCCATGCACAGTCGGGGCGAAGCGGACGGCGCCTGAGATGACGCCCTTGTCGGAGTAATCGAGCGCCAGATTCTCGCTGCCACCGCGGGGGGATTCGAGACCGACGGCTTCTGAGACGTCAGTTTCGAGGCCAGCGCGGCCTCGCTGCCCCGGTACACCGGATGCGACCAGGAATATTCGACCCGAACCGGCAAGTGCGTCGCCCAGCGTTTCCACCGCATTGCGTTCGGCGAGGTTTGAGACTGCCTGGTTGGCGAAGTCGTGCTTGTTCGCCAGGTGGATGACCGCATCCGCATTCTCAGCGCCCGCCCGAAGCGAGGCGAGATCGTCCAGGTCTCCGCGCTGCACGATCGCGCCCTTGGCCGTCAGCGCCGCGGCGGACTCGTCCGATCGTGCCAGTCCTACCACCTCGTGGCCGTGAGCCAGAAGCTCATCGGTGGTGGCCGATCCGATCCAGCCGGATGCTCCGGTAATGAAAACGCGCATCAGCGCCGCTCCCGTCTGCTTCGCCCACAGGGGGAGAGAAGCAATCAATGTCAGTAACTGTCATCAGTATAGACACTTATGTCAGCAACTGTCATCACTAGTATTGGAGCATGACACGGTGGGAGCCCGGTGCGCGCGAGCGCCTCAACAGTGCTGCCCTCGAGTTGTATGCGAGCAAGGGCTTCGAAGAGACGACCGTCGCCGAAATCGCGCAGGCAGCCGGGCTTACCGAGCGCACGTTCTTCCGCTACTTCGCCGACAAGCGCGAGGTGCTGTTCGCCGGATCGGAGCTACTCGAGCAGCAGATGCTGGACGGCGCGGCGGCCGCGCCTAAGAGTGCGACCGCATTCGAGGTCGCCCGAGCCGCGGTCACCGCAACCGCGGCGTATTTCCCGGAAGACCGACGTTCGTACTCGCGACTCCGCGCGAAGGTCATCACCGAGAACCCGCAGCTGACGGAGCGCGAACTCCGTAAGATGTCGTCGCTCGCCGAGGCGATCGCGGCCGCGTTGCGAGAGCGCGGCATCCCGGAGCCGACGGCGACCCTGGCTGCCCAGTCCGGAGTGACGGTTTTCCGCGTCACCTTCGCCGGCTGGATCTCAGAGGGCGAGCGGCGCAGCTTCGTCGAGATTGAGACCGAGACGTTCGCTCAGCTCGGCGCAATGACCGCGAAAGGATAGCTGGGGGTGAGACGGAAGGCAGAGATCGTCGACCTCCGATTCGACCTGTGGGGCAGTGGGCCGAAGTACCCCACCATCGGCGGCCAGCAATCGCTCTGGGTGAGCTGCACGACCAACGCGGATATCGCCGGTCTCTTCCGTGACGGAACGAGCGAGAAGTATCCCGTCGACGGCGTACCGCGGCAGATCGCGCTCGGCGGCGAAAACATCTGGTTCACCATGCCGCTGATCGACACGGTCGGGCGAGTCGACCACGAGGGTGCCAACCACAATTACAAGCTGCCGGACGGTTCAGCGCCCGATGGCATTGCTGCGACCGAGGCGGAAGCGTGGGTCACGTTGAGTGGCACCGGAGGACTCGCGCGAATTCCTATCGACGAAGAGGTCCAGCTGGTGAGCCCCAAGGTGACCGGCGACGACGAGCTGGCGGATCCGCCGCCCGCCGAGCCCCGCTTCCTGGCGATGGACGACCGCGGCTCGCTCTGGTTCACGCGGCAGGGTCGCGGCGACATCGTGCGAATGGATACCGACCACACGACCGAGTCCTGGGCGGAACCGGGCTGTGCGGCGCCATCCGCCATCGCCGCGGACCAGGATGCGGTGTGGATCGCCGACAGCAACGAACCTGGCATCTGGCGGATCGGTCGCGCCGAGAAGCTGCTGCAGAGGGTCGAGCCGTGGCCGACCGGGTTCGCGACTGCGATCGCATCCGACCAGCGCGGCGGATGCTGGTTCACCGAAGCCGATGAAGACCTCGTCGGGCACTTCGATGGGGATTCCATGATCGTCGAGTACGACATTTCGGAGTATGGGGAGAAGCCGAGAGGTCTCGCGGTCGACCGGGACGGGATCGCGTGGGTCGCTCTGCGCAGCGGGGGGATTGTCGGGGTTCGAGCCGGAAGTGTCGGAGGGTCTCGATACGCGTGACGCTTCGCGTCGCGCTACTCGACCAGCGATACGGGCAGGCGTTACTCGACCAGCAGGTCCTTCACTATCGACCGCGAGGGGTCATGCGCGATAGCGTGCTCGCCATGACATCATCCAGCACTCCAGCCAAGCGTCCCGTCGTCGGCCTGCTCATTGCAATCGCCGGCGTCGCCTGGCTGCTCGGAATCATCGTCCCGTCACTGCTCGTCGTGTCGGGAACCTCGTGGCTCGCCGTCATCGTCGCCGCCGCGCTCACGCTCGCATTCCTTCTTCTTACGCTGGGCCGGTCAACGCGGATCATCCCACGCATCGCGTTCCTGATAGCAACCGTGGGCTGGTTGATCTTCACGCTCAACGACCTGCACATCCTGGGACAGTTCCACATGTGGGGCGCGATCATCGCGCTGGTCGGCACGCTGCTCGCCGGCATCTTCGTGATCATGCACAACATGTTCGGTCGGCTCGGCGACGTCCTGTTCCTGCTCGCCGCCATCCTGATCTCCATCGGACTGCTTGAGGAGGTAATCAAGCCGTTCCTCACCGGTTCCCTGGCGACGGTCCTCGACTACGCGGAGGCGATCCTGCTGATCCTGACCGGCATCGTGGTACTGGCGCGGCGCAAGTAGCTACTCGACCGTCCGCTAGCGGTGCGCGCGTCGCAGGGAAGCCTCGCGCGCACCGCACGCCTTTAGGTACGTATTCCCTAGGGACGAGCCGGCGCCGCGACGATATGTTTAGCGCGGCCCTGCACCAACCCCTAGGAGTACAAAATGACCGCAATTCTTTCGAGAAACGTCAAACTGTTCGACGGGTTCCCACCCGGTACAGGCACGATCGCCATCGGCGACGATAACTCGTTCACGCTCACCAAGATCGACACGTCCACCAATCAACCCATCGCGACGCTCATGAGTACCCCGATCAACCAGCTGCAGGTTCGCGGGAGTGCCACCGCCCTGCGTTTGGTGGCCGGCGGCATCCGTAAGCGCGTCAACTTCTCGCTCGGCAGCGAATTCGTTCGCGGCGAACTGGGCCTGGTCGGCGACATCGCCGGCGGAGTGATGGCCAAGAAGTCGGGCGTCAAAGACGTCGTTGCGGCCCTGCGCAAGGGTGGAGCGGATGTGCGATACCTCTCTTACTGGCAGCGCATCCTGCTCATCTGGGGGATCGTAATCGTGTTCATCATCGTGATCATCGGCATCATCGCGCTGGCGGCGCTTGCGCAGCATTAGCGGGAAATGGCATCCGTCAGCGAACGTCTGCGTCGGCAACGGCGCCGAACGGCGATCCACGCTGCGCTGGCGGATCCGAACGCCGTAGTCCATCTCCCGCCCCCAAAAGACGAGAAGACCGGCACTCCGTCCACCGATAGCATCGCCATACAGGTTCCACTCAGGAAACCCGAACCCAGCCAGGAGAACGCAGTGCAGAAGTCAACGTTCGGCGAGAAATTCCGCTACCGCTTCGACAACGTCATGGCGCGCGGCCCGCTGGCCATCATCGGTCTGCTCGGCCTGGTCACGTTCATCTTTATCCTGATTGTCGCCGTCATCATCGAGATCTTCGGCATCCGTCCGGCGGGGGAGTCCGCGAAGAACTTCCCGTTCGGTGAGGCGCTCTGGCAGAACATGCTTCGTGCCCTCGACTCCGGCACGTTCGCGGGGGATGTCGGATGGCCCTACCGGGTTGCCGCACTGCTCGTCACGCTCGTAGGCATCTTCGTAGTGGCGAGCCTGATCGGTATCATCTCGTCGGCGTTCGACAGCAAGGTAGAGGACCTGCGCAAGGGCGGCTCGAAAGTGCTCGAGTGGGATCACACGCTCATCCTGGGCTGGAGCCCGAAGGTGTTCCCGATCGTCAACGAGCTGCTGGTCGCCAACGAGTCGCGGCGCAAGGCGGCCATCGTGATCCTCGCCGACTACGACAAGGTGGAGATGGATGACGCGATCCGCTCTCATTTCCCGAAGACCGGCAACACCCGCGTCATCACCCGCTCGGGCGACCCGATGAGCCTCCTGGATCTCGAACTGGGCAGCCCCAACAAGGCGCGCAGCATCATCGTGCTCGCGCCGGAGGGCAGTGACGATCCCGACTCGCTTGTCATCAAGACCACACTCGCACTCACGAACAACCCGTCGCGGGAGTCGAAGGAATTCCACATCGTCGGTGAGATCCAGAACCCCCAGAACCTGGAGGCGGCCAGCCTGGTCGGCAAGGATGAGGCGCACTGGGTGCTTGCCAGCGACCTGATCAGCCGCATCACCGTGCAGACCTGCCGCCAGAGCGGACTCAGCGTGGTCTACACCGAGCTCCTCGATTTCGACGGCGACGAGATCTACTTCAGCGAGCAGCCGAGCCTCGTCGGTAAGACCTACTTCGACACGCAGCTCGCGTTCGGCGACTCGACGGTGTTCGGCATGGTCAAGGGCGAGACGGTGCTCATCAACCCGAGCGACAAGACACTGTACGAATCCGGCGACCAGCTCATCCTCATCGCCGAAGACGACAGCACCATCCACCTGGGCACGGCTCCGGGCAAGCCGGATGTGTCGGCGATCAGCAAGGCGAAGCCGCTGCCCAAAAAGCCCGAGCACACGCTCGTTCTCGGCTACAACTCCGGCCTGCCCGCGATGTTGAACGAACTCAGCGAATACGTCGCGGGCGGCTCGACGGTGACCATCGTTGCGGACGTCGAGGGCCCGGGTCCCAAGTCCTTCCCGAAGATGCCGGTGAAGTTCACCCGCGGCGACTCCACCAGCCGTGCCGTGCTGGACTCGCTCGACGTGAAAAAGTACGACCACATCATCGTCCTCGCCTACAAAGAGACGCTCGACACCCAGCGCGCGGACGCCAAGACGCTGATCACGCTGCTTCACCTGCGTGATATAGGCGAGCGCACCGGAGTCGACCTCAGCGTCGTGTCCGAGATGCTCGACGACCGCAATCGGGAACTGGCGGAGATCACCAAGGCCGACGATTTCATCGTCAGCGACAAGCTCATCAGCCTGATGCTTTCGCAGGTCTCCGAGAACAAGCAGCTCACGGATGTCTTCGACGTACTGTTCTCGAGCGAGGGCAGCGAGATCTACCTGCGTCCCGCGAACCTCTATGTGACACCGGGGGCGACCGTCGACTTCTACACTCTCCTCGAAGCCGCACGTCGCCGCGGGGAGACCGCGATCGGGTATCGCGTAGCCGCGGACGCGCACCGCAGCGACAAGGCATACGGAGTCGCTGTCAACCCGAAGAAGACGGATGCGATCACCCTCACCGACCGCGACAAGGTCATCGTTCTGGCCGAAGATTGAGCACCGCAATCGCCTGCGATTATTACGCCGCGCCCGCGGCACATAGCGCATTGCAATAGTGCGTTACAAGCCTCGCGGCCGAGTCCCTCGGTGCGATAGCGTCACGACATGGCCACTTCTCGCGCGACGTCGCGCCGTTCCCCCGTTGGTTGGTTCTTTCTCGCAGCAGGCGTTCTCTACCTGCTGAACATTCTTCTCGCGCACGTCGCTCCGAAACTTTCGAGCCCGTGGTGGGACTTCTTCGCGTACGCGCTCCTGGCGATCGCATTCGTGCTGGTCTTCCTCTGGAAGGTGAGCACGATTCTGCGGGTCGCGTTCATCGTCGCGGCCGTCGGTTGGGCGCTGCTCGCGATCGGCACTGTAGCCAGTCTGGGTAGCTCCATCGCCACCATCGCAACCATTTTGGCGCTCGTGGGCACGCTGGTCGCCGGCATCCTGGTGATCGTCCGGCACACCTTCGGACGGCTCGCGGATCTCGTGTTCCTGATCACGGCGATTCTCGCCGCGCTTCTGCTGGGACATTCGTGGCTCACCTTCATCAGCGGAGCCGTCGAAACCGTCATCGCAATCCTGTTCGGAATCGGTCTTGTCATCTCCGGATTCCTGATCGCCCGTCGCCGCTAGTCGTTGTTCTGACGCCGGCGCAACCCCTGCACGGGGTGCGTCGGCGTCAACTAGCTTGAAGAACATGGCGACCATCTCTGCACCAAATCGCTCGATCATCGGCTGGCTGTTCATTGCGGGCGGTGCGCTCCAGATTCTTGCCGCCCTGGTGAGCCTCGCGAATGCCGGCAATGTGGGGGCAATCTACGCGATCTCGAACATCGCGATCGGCATGGCTTTCGTGCTGATGACCGTGTGGCTTGCCTTCGCGCTCATCAGCCGCGTCGCTTACCTCATCGCCGCAATCGGATGGCTGCTGCTTGCACTCACGAGCCTGATCAATCTGGGAATCGTCGGCACTCTCGCCGTGTTCATTGCGATCATCGGCAGCGTGTTCGCGGGAGTGATCGTTTTCACCGGGCACGTGTTCGCGCGGCAGACCGACATCCTGTTCCTGGTCGCAATGATCGTCGGTGCCATCAATCTGCTGCTCTCGCAGAACGGCAACGTTCCCGGTGTGCTGGAGACTGTCATCGTGATTGCGTTTGGCGCCCTGTTGCTCGTTTCCGGGATTTGGATGCTGCGCCGTCGTTAGCGGATCGGCCAGCGGTGCGTCGGGCGCCCGCTAGAACCAGATCGACAGCCAGGGCGTCACGGGCGAGCGGAATGCGGCATCCGCCGCAAGGGCGGCGCCCTTCGTCTTCTCCTGGATCCGTCCGGCGCGCGCGAGCGTACCGAAGGATGTCGCGCCGAGGTAAGCGGCGGCGAGCGAATTCTGGCTGAGCCGCAGTCGGTGGTTGTCGGCGAACCCGCCGACGTCCCCCAGTTTCTCCACCTTGGCGGCACCCGCGTCATCGATTGATAGCAGCCAGCTGCCCTCAGCGAATCCGAGCGGGTCCGAAAGTTCGAGCACGAACGTACCGGGCGCGCTGTAGTGCCTCGCCTGCAGGGTTGCCGGCACATCGAGGATGCGCAGCCACAGGTGATCGCCGACGCGATCTTCATGGGCGGCCCTGGCATCCGAAATCTGCCAGCGAATCGGCTCGTCGGTGGATCGCAGCTCGGCGACCACCGAGCCGATGAGGTCCATTTCGATCAGGTAGCGCCAGAGCCCTGCATAGGCGTCATCGGTCACCGCGGCGAGATACTTCACGGAGATCGTCGACGAGTGATGGCCTTCGTCCTTCGCCACGTAGATCGCGATTCCCTGCTGCACGCCTTCGGCGTCGTCGTAGCGCACGACCCGGTGTTCTGCGGGATTGCTGACGCCCTTGAGCCCGAACATCCGGTTCCAGTGATGGCCGTCGAAACCGAGCTGTCCGGGAACCTGCAGGCGGGCGCGCTCGACGATGTCGTGTCCGCCGCCATCGCGCGCCTGCTCGGTCGACACCAATTGCACGCGACCGGTGGGCTCGGGGCCGATCCATTGCGCGCGGCGCGTGTCGATCGTCCAGTCGGCCCGCATGGCCGCGGGTGCGAACCCGTAGCGTTCGTAGATCGTCGCCTCGGATGCCGTGAGGATTGCCACCGGCACACCGAAGCTGGCGGCCGTGCGAAGTTCGGCCTCGACCATTGCGCGAGCGAGTCCCCGCCGGTGATGCGTCGGGGCAACAGTTACGGTGCTGATGGCCCAGCTCGGGATCTCGCGAGCACCCGGAACCGTCAGCGGCGCGATCCAGGCGCTCGACGTGCCGACCGGCGTGGCCGCATCGGCGAGCGAGTCGTCCCAGATGCCGACGATGCGTCGATGTGCGAATGCCTCCCGCCGGGACTCGAGCGACTCATCCTCGACAATCGTGCCCAGGAATCCGCGCGACATGCCCTGAAACCACGGCACGAATTCGTCATCACTCGTGGCGATCCGTTCAAATCGAAGACTCTGCGCGGCCAGTTTCTTCTTCGAGATCGCGTCGATCGCGGCAGTTCGAACCTTCTTGTCCCGTGCTTCCGCATCCCTTGTCGCCTTGTCGTTCATGGTTTCGAGGCTAGCGCGCTCCGCCGACGCGGTGATTGCCCGTCACTAGTGTTAGGCCCATGACCCCGTCAGAGCTCAGGGACTTCTGTGTTTCGCTTGAGCAAGCCTTCGAATCGTTCCCGTTCGGCGAGGAGCTTTCGGTGTTCAAGGTCACCGGCAACGGCAAGATCTTCGCCCTGTCGATGCCGGAAGCCGAACCCCCGACGGTTTCGCTCAAGGTGGACCCCGAAGACAGCATCGCTCTGCGTGCCGAATTTCCCGAGATCACGCCGGGCTACCACCTCAACAAGAAACACTGGATCACGATTGTGCTCGAAGGCAATGTCCCGGATGATCTCGTCGAAAATCTCATTCGCGGCAGCCACGACCTGGTGCGCCCCAAGCGCCCGCGGTCACCCGCACAATGACTTCCTTGAGTCTGTGGAGACAATCCGTTGCCGGATGACGAAGTGAGCTAATATACACACTGCTTTGCAGGTTGTATATACGGAGGTCTGTCGTGACGAAACACCTCGTTGACATCGACGACGACGTCTTGGCACTTGCGCGGGCGTCCGGCGACTTTCCCACCATCAAGGAGACGGTAGGGGCGGGTCTCCGGGAGCTCGCGGCAGCGGACGCACGTCGTCGAGAGATCGAGCGACTGGACGCAGGATCCATGGAACAGTTTCAGGACAAGTCCTTCCGGGCTGATGCATGGCGCTGATCGCCAAGGTCCTGGTCGACACGAGCGCGCAGGCGCGCATGGCAGACCCCGTCGTGTCCAGCGTTATTGCACCCAAGATCTCCAGTGGGCTCGCTGCCACGTGTGCCGCTCTTGACTTCGAAGCGCTTTTCAGCAGGAGATCCGCTGCTGACTATGAGCAGGTGCGCGGTGATCGCCAGCTGGCCTACGAGTACTTAGCGACCACAGAGCGCGACTGGCAGCGCGCGCTTGAGGTGCAGCGTCGTCTCGCGGCCGCGTCGCGCACCCGGGCTGTTGGCATGCCGGATCTCGTGATCGCAGCGGTCGCCGAGCGCGAGCGAGTCGCGATCATGCACTATGACTCGGACTTCGAGTTGATCGCAGAAATCACCGGACAGGAAATGCGCTGGGTCGCACCTCGCGGTTCGCTCTAGTGTCGAGCGAGACGTCAATCGCGACGACCAGCGCCCGAGCGATGTCATCGACGGATAGAGCTGGGAGTCCGGTAGCAACCGCCAACTCGGGGGAGCAGGGTACGTGGATGAAACCGGCCATCACATCCGTTCCTTCCACTGCTTGCATTGTCGAGTACATGAGCGAGTTGCAAACGTAGGTACCAGCGCTGTCCGACACTCGGCTTGGGATGCCCGCCTCGCGAATCCGCGCGGTGATATCCCTGATCGGCAGACCGCTGAAATAGGCGGCGGGTCCGTCGGGCGAAATCGATCGATCGATTGGCTGGTCCCCGTCGTTGTCGGCAATTCGGGCATCCTCGACGTTGATGGCGACGCGCTCCGGAGTAACGGCGTCGCGGCCCTCGGCGAGTCCGACTCCGATCACGACATCGGGCGAGTGACGTGCAATCAGCTCGCGCATCGAGGCGGATGCCCCTCCGAAGGTGACGGGCAAGAGTTCGATGACGAGCGCGGCATCACCTGACCACGTTTGCGCGACTCGTTCGACGGCATCCCAGGACGGATTGCTGGCGGCTCCCGCGAACGGCTCGAAGCCGGTGAGCAGGACCGTCGTCATCCGGCCAGCCTAAACGGACTGGAGCGCTTCGACCTTCGCCCGCAACTCGGTGTCGCTCGGCTCGACGAAGTGTGTTCCGTCCCCGAAGGCGATGACCGGGATGCTCGTGCGTCCGCTGATGGCCTTCGCTGCGTCCGCCGCTTCGGCGTTGACTTCGACGTCGACGTATTCGTAGCCAACGCCCATCGCGTCGAGCAGCTTCTTCGAACGCCGGCAGTCGCTGCACCAGTCGGCGCCGTACATGGTAATTGTGTTCGTCACGTGAGTGCCAACCAGTTGGAGCGTTCCCGAATTCCTCTGGCGGCGTCAATATCTACCCCCATACGGGGGGATGATGCTCGTTCTGCCCCCGATGTAGTGTGAGCGCTACTACGGCACCTATCTGGGGGAGATAAGCCATGGATCAAGTATTGTCGCCTGGGGGATTTCTCGGCGGATTTCTATTGCTCGGCATCCTGTTGCCGATCACGCTCTCGTTCGTCGCTGACGGGATCGTTTTCTATTTCCGGGGTCGCGGCCCAACTCGGCTGGTGCTGTCAGTGGTGACCGCGGTCGCGATCATCGCGCTGTATTCGCTGGCCTGGCAGAACGCGCTGGATGCGGGCGAGGTCGAGCAGATGCTCGGCGCGATCGGCCTCATCCTGTGTTTCTCGATTCCAGCATCAGCGCTCGGATTCGGCGTTCGGATGGTGGCCATCTTCCTGAACCCGACAACCAAGCTGCTTGACCGCGAGGCGATCGAGGAACGGGCCGCCAGGCACGCCGAGCACGTCGCGGCACGCCGCGCCGCACTCACCCGCCACGCGTAGGCGTGATCGGGCTGTCGTCCGCGTGGTTTAGGGCGCCGGCACCTTCGGCTTGCCCGGGAGCGTGGTCAGCGTCACGACGCTGACCACGAGCAGCAGGATCGAACCCAGGAAGACGAACGACTCAAGGCCCACGGCGGGGAGCACGAAAATCACGATGCCGGCGAGGATCGCGAGGATGCCGCTGATCGCGTGGAGCCAGCGGCGGCGCACCCGCCCCTGGACGGCAGCCATGACATCCGAAATGCCAGCGGCGATCCAGCCGATTCCGATCAGGTAGGCGAGCACGATCAGGGTTCGCCACGGGTCAGCGAGACAGAGCACGCCAGCGGCAACGATGAGGATTCCCAGGATGCCGGTGATCCAGCGGAAACCCACGGTCAGGTTGTGGGTGAGCAACGCGGCGTTGATGCGGAAGATGCCGGAAAACACGAGGTAGATACCGAACACGATCGAAACAAAAAGGAGCGCGGCGGTCGGCAGGAACAGGCCGAACAGCCCGAGCAGAACGCCGATGATCGCCACGGTCAGGATCAGCCCCCTGCGCACGGCGAGAACGTTTACGGTGGTCGGTGATGCGGGACTGGCCGCGGGCGGTGTGGTCATCTTTTCTCCTCGCTACAGTGGACGAGTCAAACCTAGTGACTGCCGGTCGCAGAAGAGAACGGTGACATACACAAATGGCATCCGATTCCGGGAGCGGAAAACTGAGCGAGTACGACTACAACCTCGTTCCCCGCAAGAAAAAGGTCGTTGTCACGCTCGCGGGCAGCGACCCATTCCAGCAGGAACTCGCCGACCTCCTGCCCGAAGATGGCCTGCAGACCTTCATCGCGTCCCGCACGGTCGAAGAAGAGCGAACGGATGCCCCGATGCCGGTGCGCTTCTTCACCGGTCGGCGGATGTCCGCGATCGTGGGCTTCGTGCCGCACGGACTTGAGCCGGTCGTCACCCAGGCACTGACGCGGCTGGAGGATCGCGCGAGCAACCGCGTTCCCGCGCAGATCGTGCGTAAGGGCGGGAAGTTGCGAGTCGTTCTTCTGATGGGACTGACGAGGTAGCTTGGGAAGATGACAGACACCAACGCCCCCGAAACGTACACCGCTGAGCTCGTGGGGCCCGATGGCAGCGAGACAGTCGAGCTCGAATTCGTCGATGGTCTGCCGCGCAAGAGTTTCGTCCGTGCGACTCCGGGTGCCGAAGACGATCGCTCCCAGGATGTCGTCTGGGAACTCGACGAGGGCGCCGAGGAAGTGTTCCGCTACGAACCCGCCGGGATGCCCGGCGAGGACTACTCGTAAGCCATGGCCGATTCGAAGTTCACCTACGTTCAGCACCCGCGTGTTGCGGAGCGCGACGCGGAAGGACCGGTGACGGTTCGCAAGACGGCGAAGAAGCGCGTCGACGAAAGCGGCGGCGTCAAGCGGTTCAACAGGCGTCTCGGCCTCGGAATCACGCTGGCTGTCGGCACGATGTGGGCCGCCTACCTGTTCACAATTCTGGCGCTGCTCAGTGTCTGGTCTGCGGTGTCGAGTGGCAGCCTGATCATCATCGTTGGCTGGATCGCCCAGACTTTCCTGCAGCTGGTGCTGTTGCCGATCATCATCGTCGGGCAGAACATCCAGGCCAACGCCGCAGATGCTCGCGCGGCCGCGACCTACAAAGACGCTGGCGCTATCCTCGCGGAGGCGAAGCAGATCCAGACTCATCTGGCAGCACAGGATGCCGCGACCTCGGCGCTTCTTGACAAGGTCGCGGCGCTCGAGGCGCGGCTGGCGACAGCGAAATAGGCGCTAGCCGGTTACCGCATCCCGGGTGCGCAGGCGCACGAGCCCGAGCACACCGAAGACGATCGCGAGTACCAGCATCACGACGAGCGGCAGTGCGCTGAAATGCCCCGTGGTCATGTGCTCGATCGCTGTGAACGGCGTGTTGTTCGCGACCCTGGCGGGCAGCTTGAACAGTTCGCCGAACATCGACACCACAACTACCAACCCGTATGCCGCCCAGGTCACGGAAGCTGATGCACGCGGGATCCAGGCAGCGCACAGAGTCACGAATCCGATCACGAGCAGCATCGTCGGCCAATACGCGAGTGCGGCGCCGAAGTAGACGCCTGCCTGACCGGGGTCTTTGATCGCAGCACCGTAGGACGCACCCTCGGCGAGCCCGCTGAGCGCCAGCAGCAGCAGCGAAAGCAGGGCCGGCACGGCCATCCGGGACGCAGCCCAGCGAATGCGCGAAATCGCGCCGGTCCACTGCAGTTCGGTGCTGCCGTCTGCCTCTTCGGCGTGAATCGTGGCGACGCTCTGTAACACGAAGGCCGCGATCAGCAGTCCGTCCGCCATCGTGAAGTAACCCATGAGCCCCTTGAGGACGTCACCGGAAACACCACCGAGGAAGGCTCTGGTGATGTTCGTCGAGTTGTGGCCGGAAAGCAGCTTGGCCATCGCCGTCGCAACCTCACCAAAGAACAGCGCACCGACCAGGACTCCCAGCACCCAGCCGAGGATCGATCCGCGCTGCAGTCGAAGCGTGAGGCCGAACGGCGTGCGGGTCAGGGCCGATGCCGAACGCGGTCCGGCGCGGTCCGGCAGGATGCCGGCGCCGAGATCGCGCATGGCCTCGAGCCGCAAGGCGATCAGGCACAGTACTAAGCCGGTCCCGACGAGGAGAATGAACGGCGCCCAATTGTTGTCACCGTACGACCGCATCGCCTGCCCCCAGCCCAGCGGCGAAGCCCAGCTGAGGCCGCCGGGAACGGTGCCCTTCGCGCTCAGGTCGCCGCCGGCGCGCAGCAGGTAGGTGATCCCGAGGATCGCGGATGCCAGGCCGTTGGCGCCGCGGCTGGTCTGTGCCAGCTGCCCGGTGAGAGCGGCGACGCCGAGAAACGCGATCGCCACGCCGGTGAACGAGGCGCCCATCACCAGCGCGCCATAGGCAGGAAGCCCTTCGCCGATTGCCGCGCCCGCGCATGCGAGCCCGACCAGTACGGAGAACACCGCGAATACGAGCCAATTGGCGACCGTATAGGCGTGGCGGCCGAGGACACCGGCACGCAACAGCTCCGTGCGTCCCGTCTCTTCCTCGGCTCGCCCGTTGCGGGTGACCAGGAAGATCACCGCGAAGGCGAGGGCGATGGCATCCGTCATCCAGATCTTGATGTTGAGGATGCCGCCAATGGTGCCCGCCGCGTACGGCAGTCCGGTCAGGGCAGCGACCGCGGGAGTGTTCGCGATTCCCGCGTAGGCGGTGCGATCCGCCTGGGTCGGAAATGTCGCGCGCTGAGAGATCACGACGATCGCGATCAGCGCGGCGAGCACGAGCAGCCACACCAGCATCCGCAGCCAGTTGCGCCGAACGATGAAACCGACGGCGACCGGCCAGCCCGCATAAGCGCTTGAGCCGACCGGGACTGGTGTGACGGCTACGGCGCTCACGCGTTCACCTTGGCGTTCTTTTCGCGACGCGACTGCGTGTCAGCCTTGGAGTCGGCGGCGGTGCCGGTGGCGCCATAGTGGCGAAGGAACAACTCTTCGAGCGATGGCGGTTCGGCCACCAGCCCGCGTGGACTGAGCCCCGCGAGTGTGCGCATCACCTGGGGCATCGCGGTGTCATCAACCGAGAAGCTGATCCGATCACCGTCCACGGTGAGCTCGTAAACTCCGGCAAGATTCTTCAGCGGCTGGGACGAGCCATCGATCGACACCGTGATCGTGGACCGCTGGAGGTGGCGCAGCTCCGACAGCACGCCCGCCTCGACGGTGCGTCCCTGGCGGATGATCGTGACGGTGTCGCAGAGCTTCTCGACCTCGGCGAAGATGTGGCTCGAAAGCAGGACCGACCGTCCCTGTGCCTTCGCTTCGGCGACGCACTGGGTGAACACGCCTTCCATGAGGGGGTCAAGGCCGCTGGTCGGCTCGTCGAGGATGAGCAGCTCGGCGCCGCTCGCGAAGGCGGCGACGAGAGCGACTTTCTGCCTGTTGCCCTTCGAGTAGCTGCGTGCCTTCTTACTCGGATCGAGGTCGAAGCGGCCGAGGTACTCGTCGATCAGCCTGCGGTCGACTTCTCCTCGCAGCGCGCCGAGGATGTCGATCGCTTGGCCACCGGTGAGGTTGGGCCACAGCGTGACCTCGCCCGGAACGTATGCGATCCTGCGGTGCAGCTCGACCGCATCCTTCCACGGGTCACCGCCTAGGAGTCTGGGCGTTCCGCCATCTGCTCGCAGAAGCCCGAGCAGGATACGGATGGTCGTCGACTTGCCTGAACCGTTCGGACCAAGGAAGCCGGCGACCGTGCCTGTCGCCACCGACAGGTCGAGCCCGTCCAGCGCCCTGGTGCGCCCAAAGGATTTCTCGAGGGCACGCACGTCGATGGCAAGCGATTCAGTCATTGCTCAGTCCTGTCTTTCTGTTCGGTTGGGTCGGAAGTGTGAACCTGCCGGAGGTATTCGTCCAAGAGCGTGCGATCGGCGAGCAGGCCCTGGGTGTACAGCTCGACCTGCACGAGGGAGGTCGATCCGGAGATGTGGCGAATGAGCGCGGCGCCATCGCTGTAGTCGACCTCGCCGTCGAGAGTCAGCTGCATGATCATGCCGCCGATGGACTGGGTAATCAGCAGTTCCACCCGAGCCCTGGGGTCGACGCTGGGGAGAAGGACTCCCGACTCGACGGCCTCGGAGACGTAGATCATGGCGTCATCGATCATGCCCCGGAGGAACGCACGGCCGGCCTCACCGCCGTCGCGCACGCTGCGCAGGATGTAGCCGAAGGTCGGCCCGAAGTCATCGAGCTCGGCGATCATCGCGACCTGTTCGCGCGGGGAGCGGCGCGCGCCCTCGACTTTGATGGCGAAAACCCGTCGAAGGGCCTCCGCGTCGCACTCCTCGCGAAGTGCATCCTTCGAGCCGAAGTGATGGGTGATGAGCCCCGGACTGACTCCGGCTCGAGCGGCGATCTCGCGCACAGTAGCATCAAACCCGCTCGCGGCGAAGCAGTCGATCGCGGCATCCCGGATGCGCGCCCGCGCAGTGAAATCCTCGATGGACGAGGATCCCGGACCGCGCTCGGCTGTACGCACGTATAGCAGGCTATACGCTTGTATAGCCTGCGTCAACAATCCCGTTCGCCTCTACGCTTAGTGCGTGACCCAGCTGTCTCGTCGGCACCTTATTGTGCTCGCCGGCGTCAGCCTTCTGGCCGCAGGCTGTGCACCGGTTGCCACCAGGCCCACCTCGAGTCCATCCGCGACTCCGACCTCCACGCATGGTTCGGGCGGTCCCGGTGTCCCCGACTGGTCGGCGCTCGCCGACGCGATCGCCGGTTCGCTTGCCCTGCCCGCTGACGCCACGTACCAGCGGCAGAAGCTCACCGAGAACCCGCGCTGGGATTCCGCTATGCCGTTGGCGGTCCTGAGCGCGAAAACCGCGGCGGATGTCGCAAAGGCACTCGACTTCGCCCGAAAATACGAACTACCCATCGCACTGCGCTCGGGCGGCCACAGCTATCCGGGCTACTCGGCCGGGGGTGCGACGGGCACCGGTGTCGCACGGTCACTGGTGATCGATACCCGACCGCTGGACTCCATTGCATTCGGCGCGAATAATTCGGTGACGATCGGCGCGGGCGCCT
Organism: Galbitalea sp.; assembly: GCA_036266835.1. Classification (GTDB taxonomy): domain Bacteria; phylum Actinomycetota; class Actinomycetes; order Actinomycetales; family Microbacteriaceae; genus Galbitalea. Next base: position 24,979 of record DATAXD010000072.1, read on the forward strand.
CGCTCGCACAGGTCTACAACGCGGTGGGTGCCCGCGGCCGGGCGCTGGCGGGCGGATCCTGCGCGACCGTCGGCATCGCCGGACTCACGCTCGGCGGGGGTGTCGGCGTGCTGGTTCGAGCCTATGGGCTGACCATTGACTCCCTCGAGGCGGTCACGATCGTGACCGCGGATGGTCAGCAGCACACCGCGACCGCATCCAGCAATCCCGATCTGTTCTGGGCGTGCAGGGGCGGCGGCGGCGGTCATCTCGGAGTCGTTACCGAACTGACTTTCTCAACCCTCTCCGCGCCGCAGGTCACGATGTTTGCGCTCAGCTGGCCGTTTTCCAGCGCGGCCAGCGTCGTCAAGGCCTGGCAGGGCTGGGCGCCATCCGCAGACTCTCGCTTGTGGTCGACACTCAAGCTCCTGAACGGCCCGAAGTACGGAGCCGAGCCAGGCCTGTTCGTCTCCGGCACCTGGCTCGGTCCCGCATCCGAGCTGAATGCGCAGTTCGCGCCGTTCTTCGCCGCGGCGGGCGCTCCGGCATCGAACCTGCGCGGAACGCACACCTACCAGGACGCCATGATGCGCTACGCCGGATGCGCGACCATCCCGATCGCACAGTGCACCACCGCCCCGGGCGGAGAGCTCGTGCGCGAATCGTTCGGCGCGACGTCACACATCGCCTATGAGAGCCTCGATGAGGCAGGCATCGCTCAGCTCATCCAGAAGGTGATCGCCGCCCGAGCGCTTCCCGGCGTGCGCGAAGCGGGCATCTCGATCGACGCGCTCGGCGGCGTGGTGAGGAACATCGCGCCCGACGCGACCGCGTTCCCGCATCGTGCGGCGCTCGCCAGTGTCCAGTACACGGCGACCTTCCCCGATGGCACGAATCCGGCTCCTCTCGACGACTACGTGCGCGGATTCCGTTCCGCCATGATTCCCTACTGGGGCGAGGGCGCGTACGTGAATTATGCGGATGCGTCACTGCCTAATCCCTCCGCCTCGTATTTCGCGGGCAACGCCGAGCGTCTTCGGGATGTCCGGGCGAAATACGATCCCCATGGCTTCTTCACTCAGCCACAGGACTACTAGCGATCCGCTACGGCGATGCTGAGCCAAGTCATTGTTCATTCATAGGCTGCATTCAGTGTCGCGGCGTTGAGTATTCTCATCATCCGTAGGGCTAGGAGCAGGGCCATGACAATCGACAACAACGGGCAGTACGTGCCGGCAGCCGGTGGTGGCGTCGACCCGAGCCTCTTTGACCCGAACGGTGGCGACCCGACGCCCAGGAAGCCGCGACGCGCCTGGGTTGCTGTCGTTGTCGCCACCGTCGCCATCCTGTGCATCGGCGGCCTCGGTACGGCGGTACTCGCGGAGTTCTCGAATTCGACGAACTCCGGCTCGTCATCCAACTCGCCCCAGAATCCGCTCGGGTCAACCGGTAGCGGCGGCACTGCCAACGGTCCGTTCCAGGGCGGGGGTCGCGCGATCGGGCAGCAGGCGACGGCCGGCGAGTCCATCGCGACTCCCTCAACGGCTGCACAGGAGGTTGGCCTCGTCACCATCAACACGGTGCTCGACTACAACGAGGCCGAGCAGGCAGCCGGCACCGGAATGATCATCTCCTCGGACGGTTACATTCTGACCAACAACCATGTGATCGACGGGGCGTCCAGTATCCGGGTGACGGTCGCCTCGAGCGACACGACCTACACCGCGAAAGTCGTCGGCTCGGACAGCACGGGCGACGTCGCGGTCCTGAAGCTGGTCGGAGCCTCCGGACTGCAGACGGTCAACTTCGCGCCCTCGGCAAAAGTCTCGGTCGGCGACTCGGTCTACTCGGTCGGCAACGCGGAGGGCACCGGACATCTCGTGACCGCGGTTGGTTCGGTTGGCGCCGTCGACCAGGCTCTCACCATCGGCAGCGAGGACTCCGATTCGACCGAGCACCTCACCGGCATGATCCAGCTTCAATCCGATGTGGTTTCCGGCGATTCCGGGGGTGCGCTGTTCAATAAGAACGGTGACGTCATCGGCATGGTGACGGCGGCGTCGAGCGGATCGCGCCCAGTGACCGGCGACGCGATCAACATCGCCCAGGTCCTCACGGTCGTCGACCAGATCGAGGCCGGAGCCGTGTCGAGTGCGATCGTCTATGGCACGCCCTCCTTCATCGGCGTCGACATCCCGACCGAGACCTCGACGCTCGGGGTTCCGATCTCGGCCACCGTGCCCGGATTCCCGGCGGCAAAGGCAGGCATCGTGCGTGGCGACATCATCACCGCGGTGAACGGTTTCGCGGTAACCAGCGCCACGGCTCTCAGCACAGAGATCCGCTCGTTCAAGGTTGGCACTTCGGTGTACCTGCACTGGCTGGATTCGACCGGCGGCAAGCACACCGCGCTCGTCACCCTGGTGGCTGGCCCTGCCTCGTAAACGCGCCGTTTGTAGGCTTGGTGCATGAGACCCAGCGGGCTCGTTGCGGCGACACTGATCGCGCTTCCCTGTCTGCTCCTCGTGGGCTGTGCCCCTGCTGTACCCGATCCCGCGAGCATTACCGCCGCCCAGCGTAAAGCCGCGACGGATGCCGACCTTTCCAATCGCTGGCAGCTGGTCAGCCCCGGCGATTCGGCGTTCCCGCGTCCGAAGGTGAAGATCGTCGAATACGTCAACTACCTCGACGAGGGTCGGGTGCTCGCCACATGCATGCGGAACGCGGGATATCCGCACGTCGCGTGGACGCTCGCCGGCGGGATCGTCGACACCGACATCAAGCCGATCGACAGGTTCCCGGTCGAGGTCGCGATCTACATCTGCGAAGCCAAATACCCGGATGATCCGCTGGAGCTCGGCTACCTCAGTGACGCGCAAGAGGAATACCTCTACACCTACTGGGGCTATGAAACGGTGCCGTGCCTGCGATCGCACGGCGCAATCGTGAGCGATCTTCCGCCGGTCGGACAGTTTGGCGAGGGCTATGAGGACGTCGGGTCTCTGAACCCCTTCGATCACCTGAAACTGCCGGACGATGTCAGCCAGGCGTACTTGCTGACCGCGTGCCCGCCGTACCCCGGCGAGGTCTATGCGGAGCATAGGTAAACAAACAGAGCGCGGAGCAATAGGTAAACAAGCAGAGCGCGGAGCATAGGTAAACAAACAGAGCGCGGAGCATAGGTAGCCCGGCGCGCCCCGGATGCCTGCGCCAGGGGCCGTCCTGTTAGACTTGCACCCGGAGCAGGCCGGCTAGACGCTGGTCACCGGTGGTGAATTACTGATCGGGTCTCGATGCGCGCCGCACGCGGTGCTACTCGACCACCGAGCAGTGACTTTCTACTGTTGGCCAGACATGCGCCCCGCTATGGGAAGCGCGCCTGTGCACATTTCGTTGTGCGTCGAATCCGCTCCTGATCCTTTGCGCACCCGCAGGGTGCGCAAACACTTGCGTTCTAAAGAGGAGATAGAAACCCTATGGAGGGTCCAGAAATCAAATTCGCCGAAGCCGTTATCGATAACGGCAAGTTCGGCAAGCGAACGGTCCGTTTTGAGACCGGTCGCCTCGCGCAGCAGGCACAGGGTGCCGTTGCCGCGTATCTCGACGACGAGACGATGATCCTGTCGGCGACGTCAGCCAGCAAGCAGCCGCGCGACGGCTTCGACTTCTTCCCACTCACGGTGGATGTCGAAGAGCGTTCGTATGCGGCGGGAAAGATCCCCGGGTCGTTCTTCCGCCGTGAAGGTCGTCCATCGACGGAGGCCATCCTGGTCTGCCGCCTCATCGACCGTCCACTTCGCCCGACCTTCGTCGAGGGCCTGCGCAACGAGATCCAGATCGTCGTCACCGTTCTTGCTATCGCGCCGGACGAGTTCTACGACGCGCTTGCGATCAACGCGGCATCCCTGTCCACCCAGATCTCGGGACTCCCGTTCTACGGACCGGTCGCGGGCATCCGGCTGGCACTCATGTCGGGTCACGGCGCTGGCAACGACCAGTGGATTGCCTTCCCGAAGTACTCGCAGCTCGAGGAGGCCGTCTTCGACCTCACGGTTGCGGGTCGCCTGGTTACCGATGAAAAGGGAAACGAGGATGTCGCGATCATGATGGTCGAGGCCGAAGCTACCGAAGGCAGCTGGGATCTCATCAAGGCGGGCGCAACGAAGCCCGACGAGACCGTTGTCGCCGAGGGTCTTGAGGCGGCCAAGCCGTTCCTCAAGCAACTCATCAAGGCGCAGCTGGAGATCGCTGCACAGTCCGCGAAGGCCATCCAGGAGTTCCCGCTGTTCCCGCCCTACAGCCAGGAGACGTACGACGCGGTTGCCGCGCTCGCCTACGACGACCTGAAGGGCGTCTACCAGATCGCCGACAAGATCGAGCGCCAGGATGCCGACGACGCGCTCAAGGATCGCGTCAAGGGCCACATCGGCGCCGAGGTCGAGGCCGAGCGCCTGCCGGCCTCAGCAAACGGTGAGGTCTCGGCCGCCTACAAGTCGGTGTCGAAGAAGATCATGCGCGGTCGCGTGCTCACCGAGGGCATCCGCATCGACGGTCGCGGGCTCACGGACATCCGTGCGCTCGACGCCGAGGTCCAGGTCATCCCGCGGGTTCACGGCTCGGCGATCTTCCAGCGCGGCGAGACCCAGATCCTGGGTGTCACCACTCTCAACATGCTCAAGATGGAGCAGCAGATCGACTCCCTGGCCCCGGTCAAGAAGAAGCGCTACCTGCACCACTACAACTTCCCGCCGTACTCGACCGGCGAGACCGGCCGGGTTGGCAGCCCGAAGCGTCGCGAGATCGGGCACGGCTTCCTGGCCGAGCGCGCACTCGTGCCGGTTCTGCCGCCGCGCGAGGAGTTCCCGTACGCGATCCGCCAGGTTTCCGAAGCCCTCGGTTCCAACGGCTCGACATCGATGGGCTCCGTCTGCGCATCCACCCTTTCGCTCCTGAACGCGGGCGTGCCGTTGCGCGCCCCCGTCGCGGGAATCGCGATGGGCCTGATCTCGGACGAGGTCGACGGCAAGACCAGCTATGCGGCCCTCACCGACATCCTCGGTGCCGAAGACGCGCTTGGCGACATGGACTTCAAGGTCGCCGGCACATCCGAGTTCGTCACGGCGATCCAGCTGGACACGAAGCTGGCGGGGCTTCCGTCATCCGTCCTGAATGGCGCGCTCAAGCAGGCCAAAGAAGCACGCACGACGATCCTCGCGGTCATCAAGGCTGCCATCGATGCCCCTGACGAGATGGCGCCCACCGCGCCCCGCGTGATCTCGGTGCAGATTCCGGTCGACAAGATCGGTGAGCTCATCGGACCGAAGGGCAAGACCATCAACCAGATTCAGGATGACACCGGAGCCGACATCTCGATCGAAGATGACGGAACCGTGTACATCGGTGCTGTTGACGGTCCGTCGGCGGAGGCGGCACGCGCTGCGGTCAACGCGATCGCGAACCCGCTCAACCCCGAGATCGGCGAGCGGTTCCTCGGAACCGTCGTCAAGATCGCGACGTTCGGTGCGTTCGTCTCGCTGACACCCGGTAAGGACGGCCTGCTGCACATCAGCGAGGTTCGTAAGCTTGCCGGAGGTAAGCGCGTCGAGAACGTCGAGGATGTTCTCGCCGTCGGCCAGAAGATCCAGGTCGAGATCACCAAGATCGACGATCGCGGAAAGCTCTCGCTGGCTCCGGTCGTCGAAGACGGCGAAAGCACCGAGGGTGCTCCCGCGGCATCCGAGGACGAGTCGGTTCCGGCGGACGCCTAACCAACCGATAACACGACGATGGCCCGTTCACCTCGCGGTGGGCGGGCCTTCGTCGTTGGTGCCAACCACTCGCGCGACGGTCTTTGTCTCCGCCGTCACTTAGTGTGGGGTCATGGACGCCGAGGCCGCCGAGACCAGCGAGGCGGTCATCGCGGAAGACCCGCTTGCGCCGGCCTTCGGTCCGCGCGACCTCGGTGGCACCGGTGCGGTGGTCAGCCCGATCGGCATTGACGGCGCGGTCTTCGGATGGATCGTCGGCGGCGACGAGACGGTCGAAATTCTCGATGCGTTCGCCGCGGGTGGCGGCAACCTGATCAGCACCGCCGACCATTACGCGGGAGGTCGAAGCGAAGTCATGATCGGCTCGTGGCTGCGAACGGTCAAGGACCGCGCGAGCATCGTCATCGAAACGCGGGTCGGCCGGCATCCGGATGCGGCCGGGCTGGGCAAGCGCAGCATCCTTCGGGCCGTCGAGAACTCCTTGACCCGGCTGGGAACCGATTACATCGACTTTCTGTCCTTCGACGGGGAAGACGACAGGACGCCGATCGAGGAGTCGATCGAGACGGCGCAGCGCCTCATTGACTCCGGCGTGGTTCGCTACCTCTCGGCCGCTCGATTCTCCGCCGATCGGATCAAGGAGGTGGCGCGGATTGCGGCCGCCTCCTCGGCACCGTCGTTCCGCGTCATCCTCGCCGAGTACAGCCTGATGGACCGCGGCTACTACGAGTCCCGGCTGCAGCCCATCGCGGTCGATCTGGGGAGAGGTGCGATCGCGCACATGCCACTCGCGAACGGCTACCTGACCGGTCGCTTCCGCACGCGCGACGAGTTACCTCCGAGCGTCATCTACGATGGCGCGGTCAGGCACATGGGTCGACGAGGGGATCGAGTACTCGAGGCTCTGGTGCCGGTCGCCGCGGAGCTCGGCGAGACGCCGACCCGGGTGGCACTGGCCTGGGTGCTGGTGAAACCTGGCATCGCCGCGGCAGTCGTGCGGGTCACGGATGCCGACCAGGTCGCCGAAGCCGTTGGCGCCGCAGGGGTGCGCCTTGCTCGGCACCACGTCGCGCTCCTGGATCGTGTTTCCACGACCTAGCCGACAGTCAATCCGGTGGTAGCTAAGGCGTTTCGCTGGTCCCGACGAGTTGGGCACGCCCCACGATGTGGGCGAGGAAGTTGAAACCCAGAACCGCGGGTGTGCTTCCCGTATCGATCTCGAGGTGTGGCACATCCAGGGCGGTCACCGTGAAGAAGTACCGGTGTTCGCCGTGCCCGGACGGCGGTGCAGCACCGAAAAAGCGCTCGAGGCCCAGCTCGTTACCTACCGTGATCGCTCCCTTGGGCAGCAGTCCGGCATCCGGATTTCCCGCGTCAGCGGCCAGGCTCGTGACGCTCGACGGTATGTCGTACACCGCCCAGTGCCAGAACCCGCTGCCGGTTGGGGCGTCCGGGTCATAGACGGTGACGGCGTAGCTCCTGGTGCTTGCGGGCGCGCCTTCCCAGTTCAGCGTGGGGGAGCGATCTTCGCCGCCGGCCTGTCCGATGCCCGAGCGGGCGCTCAATGGGAGCCGACCGCCCGGTGCGAAGTCGGGGCTGGACAGAAGGAATACAGGGACCTCTGGCAGTCGCCAGTTCGGATCATTTGGTGAATTCATTCGCCCTCGCATTCGCGTCCCAAATCCGTCCATGCGGCGCGGATGCGCCTGGGGCCGGATGCGCGCGCAGCGCGCTGACTTGCGTCATTCTTATCGTCCAACGCTGCGCGCGAAACCGCTACTAATTAATCGCGGGGATGTGCAACCATCCGAGCGTGAGCAGCAGCAAGAGAATGTCGAGAACCAGTGCGACCACGGTAACCGCAACGTACCCTCGACGAGTTCCGCCGCGGAAAATCAGTAGTAACAGCAGTACGACCCCGAGAACTATTTCGAGAATCTTGGCACTGCCAAGGAACCCGGTGATGACGACGAACTGGGTCAGGATCAGCAGGATGGCGACGATCAGCTCGACTACCGCCAGGAATCCGACTCCGCGCCGTCCGCGAAGTCTCGTGATGGAATCGACAAGGGCGAGGATCGCCGTAATGAACAGCAAAATGCCCAGCAGCGTAAACGTGTACGAAAATGAGATGTGCATTTCGTCACATTATCGGGGGAAATTAGCTGGCGGCAGCCCTTATTACCTGGTCGGTAACTCTGCTAAGGGCCGCGGACGCCGCGATCGGGTCGCCAGCGTACCCGCCCGACATTGCACCGTCTCGAGCGAGGATGAAATCGTCGGCTGCGTCCCCGGGCATCCGATGCCCGAGGTCCTGCAGAAGCTCGGCCAGGAAGCCGGTGAGCCACTCGCGATGGCGGAGCACCACTGAGCGTACGGGGTGTCGGTTCTCGGGGAATTCTGTCGCGGCATTCAGGAATGCGTCACCGCGGAAATCCGGTCTCGCAATGTCGGCGGCGGTCGCCGCGACGATTGCGCGAAGGGCAGGTTCAGGCTTCGGGTGAGATTCGAGAATCGACTCGAATCGAGCAACCTCGGCGAGGTGCCGCGCCTCGATGTACATGACGATCAGCCGGTCCTTTGAGCCGAAGTGCTTGTAGAACGTGGCCTTTGTGACTTTGGATGTGCTGATCAGCCGGTCGATGCCGACCGTGCGGATGCCCTCGGAATAGAACAGCGCGTCGGACGTCTCGAGGATCCTGACTTTCGCACCCGGGGCACGTTGTGCGGTCGGATCAAACTTGACGTCATCTAATACGACCGTCACAACGCGGCTCCTTACGGGCTTGCGGCTAGGTGTCTCAAGCCGTTGGGTGCAATCCCGAGCGGGGGACTCGGGCTGATGCTCCGGCGCCGTTTCGGGTTCGGCGCCGGATTGCTCGCGGCCGGGGAAGCCGCGAGCAAGGCGTTCCGTCAAGGCGGGGACCTCTCGGGCTGGCTACGGAATTCGTTGTTCAGTTGGAGTTTTGGATCTTATTCATCTGTGCGCAGTTCGGGTCTGCGCGATTTCAGTTGAGGCTGGTGTTTCCTTCGGCTTCGGGTGCCTGTGTAGCTACTGTAACAGATGAGGACAGACAGACTCGTCTGTTTGTCCTCCTAAATCATACCCCAATTCGAGGGACTGCAAGTAGTGACTTCCAAGGACCTCCCGTGCCGATGCCCAAGCGGGATGACGTAGGCTCATCCGGTGACAATCGGAGCTGTGCCACTGCCCCTCGATGTCCCGGAACTGAACTTCGTCGCCTCGGGCGATTCCCTCATCCGCCGCAGCGTGTTGCCCAGCGGCGTGCGCATCCTGAGCGAAGCGGTGCCGGGGGCGCGCAGCGCGACAATCGGATACTGGGTGGCCGTGGGTTCGCGAGACGAGACGCCGACGACGTACGGGTCGACGCATTTCCTCGAGCACCTGCTGTTCAAAGGCACTCGCACCAGAACTGCGCTCGACATCGCGGTGAGCTTCGATTCGGTGGGCGGTGAACACAACGCCCTGACGGCCAAGGAATACACCTGCTACTACGCGAAGATCCAGGACCGGGACCTGCCGATGGCCGTCGAGGTCATTGCGGACATGCTTGCGTCATCCGTTCTCGAGCCCAGGGAATTCGACAACGAACGCGGGGTGATCCTCGAGGAGCTGAACGCGGCAGACGATGATCCCGCGGATGTCGCCAGTGAGCGTTTCTTCGAGGCGGTATTCGGTGATCACCCACTAGGCCGTCCCATCGGCGGCAACCCGGAGACGATCGCGGCCGTCACCCGTGATGCCGTCTGGGACCACTACCGTGCGAACTATCGTGCGCAAGACGTCGTGATTACCGTTGCCGGCGCCCTCGACCACGACCTGCTGGTCGCTCAGGTTAGCGCCGCTCTCGAGGGTGCAGGCTGGGACCTCGGGGCGGAAGCGTCACCGGTTGCACGTCGGGACCCGTCCGGAGGCGGCGTCACGCCCGGTGCAGCGCAGGTTGTCGTCCAGCGGCCCATCGAGCAGGCGAACCTGATTCTCGGCGTTCCGGGCCTCGCGGCCCAGGACGAACGCCGCGCGACACTGACGGTACTCAACGCCATCCTTGGCGGCGGGATGTCGAGTCGACTGTTCCAGGAGATCCGCGAACGCCGGGGCCTGGCCTACTCGGTCTATTCCTTCGCGCCGAGCTATTCGGATGCCGGGATCTTCGGGGTCTACGCCGGCTGTTCGCCGTCGAAGACGACCCAGGTCGCCGAGCTCATGGTCTCCGAGTTCCACCGGCTGGCGCGCGACGGAGTGACGGACGACGAGATGAGCCGTGCGTCCGGGCAGTTGAGCGGTGCGTCCGCTCTGGCACTGGAGGACTCGGACACGAGGATGTCCCGTCTGGGTCGGAGCGAGATCACTCTCGGCGAGTTCCTCGACCTCGACGAGTCGCTGCGACGAATTGCGCTGGTCAGTGCCGACGACGTGCGCGAACTCGCCGAGGAATTGGTCGAGAGGCCACTTTCCGTTTCGGCCGTCGGCACCGTGCCGACGGGTGCTTTTGATGGGCTGGTGAGCTCGGCCACGAATCCGGACTCACACGGGGCGGCGCAGTCGCCGGCCCCGGTTTAAGAACGAGAAGGTCAGTTTCAGTTAGATGAGTCATTACCTCTACTTTGTGCGCCACGGCGAACAGCAGGACGCCGAGTATGGCCTACCCGACGGCAAGCTCTCCGCCCGCGGCATGCGCCAGGCGGAAGCGATCGCGAACCGGCTCAGCGGAGTGCCGTTCACGGGCGCGTGGCATTCGCCGCTCGAGCGAGCTGCCGATACCGCGCGTATCCTCACCAGGCGGATGCCGTCGCTCGAGTCACGGCCGAGCGCCCTGCTCATGGACTGCGTGCCCAGCGGCCCAACCCCGGACATGCCGCACGCCTTCGAGGCCTTCTTCGGTTCAGTCACGCAGGAAGAGATCGAGGCCGGCGAAGCCCAGATGACGGACGCTGTCGCCGAGTGGTTGACGCCGACTCAGGACGAACGGCACGACCTGCTGATCACGCACAACTTCGTCATCGCGTGGTTTGTGCGAGAGACGTTTGGCGCCGCATCCTGGCGCTGGATGGGCATTAACCAGGCGAATTGCGGGCTGACGATCATCCGGGTTCGGTCGGCAAAGCCACCCGTGCTCATCACGCATAACGACCTCGGCCACCTTCCGGTCGAACTCCGCACCGGTCTGCCGACCCCCCAGCCGTACTAGCCCCCAGAAGGTGGCAGTTGCTTGAGCATCCAGTCGGTGGCGTTCGGGTTCTCGTTGTATGGCTCGATGTTGCTGTAGCCGGTCGATCGGTACAGCTGTCCCGCCGCGGCCAGGCTCGCGTTGGTGTCGAGCACCGTTTCGGTCGCACCGAACGACCTCGCCCGGTCCTCGAGTTCGCACAGGACGCTCTTGCCAAGGCCGCGACCCCGGGCGCGCGCCTGAACCCACAGGTGTTTGATCTCGTAGCGGGTGGAGCTCAGCGAGCGCACCCCACCGCAGCCGACGACTTCGCCGTCGTCCTCCACGACGAGGAACACCCCGTGCGGCGGCACGAATTCTGTTGGCCAGGGGTATTTCGGCGTGTAGAAGCCGAGCACCGTAGGGAACGTCGCAGCGCGGAAGTCGAAGTATTCGCGCAGCAGGGTGTGCGCTACCGGATCCTCGACGTCGGTTACGCGGAAGGTCGCCATGCAGCCAGCGTAGGGGCAGCAGATTGGTAGATTGGCCGAATGACAATCTCGGTCGCCGTCGTCGGCGCGACGGGCAGGATGGGCAGGTTCGTCAGCCGGCTCATCGAGGATTCTGTTGATTTCGAACTCGCCGCATCGATCGACTCGAAGACACCCCTCGACGCGGCCAAAGGCGCCGACCTGATTTTTGATGTCACCGTTCCCGCGGTTTCGCAGACCGTCGTCGAGTTTGCGATCGAAAATGACATTTCGGCAGTCGTCGGGACTTCGGGTTGGTCGCTCGAGCGCATCGACACCATCCGGAAGGCGGCAGCCGCCAAACCGGACCTTGCGGTGTTGATCATCCCGAATTTTTCGATTGGTTCGGTCCTGGCTACGTCGTTCGCCGCAGTGGCAGCGCGCTTCTTCGACTCCATCGAAATCGTGGAGGCGCACGATGTCTCGAAAGTCGACTCGCCATCGGGCACCGCCATCCGCACGGCCGAGTTGATCGGCGAGGCACGAGCCAAGCTCGGCCCAGTCGTCGCGCCACACCACGACCAGCGAGCGCGGGGGCAGCTCATCGCGAGCGTTCCCATTCACAGCGTGCGGATGCAGGGAGTGGGCGCCCGGCAGGAGGTCATGCTCGGCGGTCGCGGTGAGCTCCTCACCCTCAAGCACGAAGCCGTGACTCGCGACGCCTACGAAGCGGGCATCATGCTCGCGCTTCGTACCGCGCCGACCGCGCGCGGCATCATTGTCGGCCTCGACAAGCTCATCGATCTCGCCCCCGCGACGGAATGAAGAACGTCGTCGCCGTCCTCGTGATGGCGGTGCTTCTGGCTCTCTATCTGGGTCTTGTTGCCCAGCACGCGATCGTGTTGCTCGGGACCGGCATCCTCGTCGGTCAGATCGAAGGCATTGCGCTGCTGGTGCTCCCGGTCATCGGCGCCTGGGCGCTCGTCGTGGAGTTGGTGTTCGGTGTGCGGGCGCAGCGACTGCTTCGCCTGATGACCCAGCGTGGGGCGCTGCCAGTGGATGACCTGCCGCATCTGCCGAGTGGACGTCCGGTGCGTGCTGCCGCCGACCTCGAGTTCCCGAAGTACCAGGCGGAGGTCGAGGCAGCGCCCGAGGATTGGACGCGCTGGTATCGGCTTGCGCTCGCCTACGACGCGAGCGGCGATCGGCGACGGGCGCGCTGGGCTACCCGGCGCGCCATCCGTCTCGAGCGCAGCGATCCGAATCCGCTGGGCGACTCTTGAGCATCAGCTGTCGTCGATACGTGAAAGCATTGCGTCGATCGCTTCGTCGGCGATCTCGTGCTCGAAGACAAATCCGTCGCGCAGCAGCAATCCCGGACTCACGTTCTGGCTGGTGAGCAGGAGCTCCCGCCCGGCGTCTCCGAGTGCGCTACGGATGAGCGCCGACGGAATCCGAAACAGGTAGGGACGCCGCATCCGTTGTGCCAGGTGTGCCGTGATCTGGCCTGAGGTCGCGGCCGTTGGGCCGGCGAGGTTCACGGGCCCGCTCAGTTTGCTCGTCAGGAGGTGACGGATCGCAGCCACCTCGTCGGCCAGGCTGATCCACGGCCAGTTCTGCGAGCCCGAGCCGAACCGCGAGCCGAGTCCGACCCGTGTCAGCGCCAAAAGCGGCGTGAACGCCCCGCCGCGCCCGACGACGATGCCCGTCCGGAACGTGACGACCCGCGTACCCCGCGGAACCGTGTTTGCCGCCGACTCCCAGTCGGCAACGACCCCGGGGAAGAATCCGGTTCCCCGCGTCGCACTCTCGGTGAGCAGTTCGCCGGGTCGATCTCCGTAGAAGCCAACCGCCGAGGCGTTGAGCAGCACGGCGGGCGGATGCTTCGCCGCGCCGATTGCCGCCGCGAGAGTCTCGGTCGCCCGCACCCTCGACCGACGGATTTCGTCGCGGTACCCGCGAGTCCACGGCAAGCGTCCCGTCGACGCCCCGGAGAGATTGATGACGGCATCGACAGTTTCCAGAACCGCGCCGTCGAGGTTTCCGGCATCGGGCGACCAGTACACTTCCGTCGGCGTTCGCGGCTTCGAGCGCACCAGGCGGAGAACGGTGTGACCGTCGTGCTCGAGTGCCCGTACGAGCGCAGTGCCAATGAAGCCGCTCGCGCCGGAGACCAGAATGCGGAGGTCGTCGCGAGCCGCGGGGGTCGGGTTGGCTGCCACGCCCTAGGCCAGGCTGGCTTCCAGCGTGATCGAGATCCCCGTGAGCGCTTGCGACACCGGGCAACTCGTGCTGGCCGATTGGGCGAGCCGCTGAAACTCGTCCTCGGCCAGACCCGGCACTCTGGCGCTTACCAGCAGGTGGCTGCCCTTGATGCCTTCTCCGGGGACGAACGTGACGGCAGCCGTAACCTGAAGGCTTTCGGGCGGGGTGCCGTTCTCGCCGAGCGCGAGCGCGAACGCCATCGAAAAGCACGCCGAGTGTGCGGCTCCGAGCAACTCCTCCGGGTTGGTCTTGCCAACCTCGCCGACGGATCGTGCCTGCCACGACATCGGGAACTCGGCGGCATCCGAGGAATCCAGAGACGTGGTGCCGGAGCCGGTCTGTAAATCGCCGAACCAGAGAGTCGTGGCTTCGCTTGTCAGTGCCATCGGATTCCTTCCGTCCTTGGCGATCAAGCCTATGTCGCGCCGGTCGCCTGCGGGAGGGCACTCACGGCGACGGGGCTTCGAGGCGCTGTGTTCAACCCGCGCGCAGTGGAACAGTTAGGCATGACCTATTCGATCGTCGCCCGCGACCCATCGACCGGCGAAATGGGCGTCGCCGTGCAGTCCCACTGGTTTTCCGTCGGCTCGGTCGTCGTCGAGGCATCCGCGGGTGTCGGCGCGATTGCGACGCAAGCGAATCCGGACCTGAACCACAAGCCGCGAGCGCTCGAATTGCTGCGCGGTGGGATGACCGCATCCGAAGTTGTGGCGGCGCTCAAGGTGGGGGACTCCGCTGTGGAGCACCGGCAGTTCGCGATCGTCGATCCGTCCGGAAGCGCTGTCGCGTTTACCGGTGCGGACTGCATCCCGGACGCCGGAGCGCACTCCGGCGACGGATACTCCTGCCAGGCGAACATGATGCGTAACACGACGGTGTGGGACCGCATGGCGGCGGCCTTCGAGGCCGCATCCGGAACCCTGACGATGCGCCTGCTGGCCGCGCTCGACGGTGCTCAGGCGGCCGGCGGTGACCTTCGCGGACAGCAATCTGCGGCCATCCTCGTCGTACCATCGAGCGGAACGGATGCCGACCGGGTCATCGACCTGCGCGTCGAGGATCATCCGGACCCGCTCGGCGAACTTCGGCGCCTGGTTGGTGTTCACGATGCGTATGAGTTTGCCGAACGGGGCGACAGTTTGGTCGCACACGGTGACTTCGCTCGCGCAGCTCATGAGTACGTCGAGGCGAATCGCCTCGCGCCCGACAACGACGAGCTGCAGTTCTGGGCCGGACTCGGGCTGATCGCGGCGGGCGAGACCGACCGCGGACGTGACTTCCTGGTGAAGGTCATCGCGACAAACTCGGATTGGCGCGTGCTGCTGGATCGACTCGATCCAGAGGGTGTGCCGGCCAGCGTCGAGGCGCGGCGGCTGCTGTCGAGCTAGGCCTCGAGGCCCGCCCGATGCCGGCCGAACACTCCAACGCGCACCAGAAGCAAGTAGATCTGGCATCCGACGCAATAGCCGAACACCGAATTGAGGAACGCGGCGACGAACGCCAGCGCGGCCGCAATGGGCAACGCGAGTCCGAGGCCCGGAACGAGCGAGATCGCGAGACCTGCGAGCGAGATGACGAGACCGATGCCCTGGGCAAAGGTCGGGGGAGTCGGATCCTCGAGTTCGGCGGGCGGCTTCAGCCGCGGGCGGATGACGCGCTTGAAAAACAGCCCGTACGGATGGCGCTGCACGCCCGCAAAGGCGCCCCAGCCGAAAACCAGAGTGATGTAGACCAAGACCGCGAACGCGGCAATGATGAGCCCGTCCAGCCAAAGGCCGACAGTAATCAGCAGCAGCACGCCGGTGATCACGGCGCCGAACCGCGGGCCGCGGGGATCGATGCCTTTGGATGCTTCGGCCATGGAGGTTCTCCTGTCGGGGTCTGCCGCGGTCAGGCGGCGAGGATGCTTGCGAGGGCCGCGCGAACATCCGCCTGTCGCGGGGCGCCGCCGATGCGAGCTCGAATCGCGCCGGTGCGGTCGAGGATGAGCGTGGTGGGGGTCTGCAGCACGTTGAATCTGGCGGCGACATCCGGGCGGTGCGTGAGGTCGAGGTCGACGTGGTTGACGCCATCCGTGCTCGCGGCGATTTGGCCGAGCACGCGACGGGTCGGCGCACACGGTGCGCACAGCTGGGTGGAGAACTGCAGGAGGGTCGCGCGTCCTTCGATGGGAACCTCGGGGAGGCGAACGACATCGCCGGTCAACCGGCGCACTCGACCGGTGCTGACCTTCCAGGCGGTTCCGAGAACGGTCGCGAGCGCGACGAGTCCCAGAAGGGTCGCAGCGACGGCCAGTGGAGTCATTCCGTTAGGTTAAGGCGCCGGGAAGTCGCGTCCACGGAGTGTGAACGGATGTTACGGCGCCCGCCGCCGCTATCGTGAGAGCCGTGCCTGAGACCCCCGAAGCCCCCGCCGTCAGTTTCCGCTCAGACGTCACCGTCGAACTGGTGCGCTCGAGTGCCGCCGACTCGGATGTGCTGTTCGCAGCACGTGTTTCGACCCAGGGGGAGCAGACGCTCGAGGCCGCCCAGGACGTCGACCTCGACGCGTCCAGAAGCAAGGGGCTCATCAACTATCTGATGCGCGATCGCCACGGGTCGCCGTTCGAGCACAACTCGATGACGTTCTACGTGCAGGCGCCGATCTTCGTGTTCCGCGAATTCATGCGCCATCGCATCGCGTCCTACAACGAGGAGAGCGGGCGCTACCGGGAGCTCAATCCGGTGTTCTATGTGCCCGGGCCCGACCGCAACCTCGTTCAGGTGGGCAAGGCCGGCGCCTACGATTTCCTGCCCGGATCGCCCGAGCAGACGCAGCTGGTGACATCCGAAGTCCGCGCGATGTGCGAGGCCGCGTTCTCTTCTTATCAAAAAATGCTGGATGCCGGCGTCGCGCGCGAGGTCGCGCGGATCGTCCTGCCGCTGACGATCTACTCCTCGATGTACGTGACGATGAACGCCCGTTCACTCATGAACTTCCTGTCGCTGCGCACGAAGCGCGAGGGTTCGCACTTCCCGTCGTTCCCGCAGCGCGAGATCGAAATGGTCGCCGAGAAGATGGAAACCTTCTGGGAATCGCTCATGCCTCTCACCGCCGACGCCTTCAACGTCAACGGCCGAGTGGCCCCCTAGCCGCCCCTGTAGTCGTTGTGCAGGAGTTTCAAACTCAGAGAGCTGTAGAGGCGGTATGACATCTTCCGCCGGGTGCTGATTCTCCTGTAAAACGCACTCATGGGCTACTCGTCAACATCTGCGCCCAATTGCTTCGAGACAACATTCCGGGTTTAATCTCGCGCCCTAATCGGTGTACTCGTGCAGGTTGTCCGGATGAGATCGGTCGTCGAAACCATCAGGCGGCGCGGCGGAATCGCGGCTACGCGCGAACTGCTGGCCGCCGGACAAACCAGGTCGCGCATTCTCGACGCGACGCTTACCAGCGAAGTGTTTCGAGTGCGGAAAGGGTGGTACGCCGACCCTTTAGTGGGAGTGGACGTGATGCGCGCGTGGCGAGTTGGCGGCCGACTCGACTGCATCAGTGCGGCCGCACACCACGGTTTGTGGGTTCCCGATCACGAGGAGTTGCTGCACGTGAGCGTCCCGGTCACGGCCTCTCGTCTTCGTGCGCCCACCAATTCGCGCATTCGGCTGGCCTCGGTTCCCGATGCATCGACTCGGATCCACTGGACGGGCGAGTCGCTGCAGGGTGATCGGGTGGCGATCGCCCCAGTTGACGCAATTCGCCAGGCATTTCGATGTTGCGGCGTCGACAACGGATTCATATTGCTCGAGTCAGCACTCCACAAACGGATGCTGGGACGCGATGACCTTGCCGGTCTCCAGTCGGGATTGAGCGCCGCCGCCTGGCGATCTGCGAGATTTGCCAACGGCCTCTCGGAGAGCGGGAGCGAGTCGGCGCTGAAGTTGATGCTGCTACGGCTGGGAGTTCGATTCCGTCAGCAAGTTTCAGTATCGGGCGTCGGCCGAGTCGACTTTCTTCTCGGCGAGCACCTGGTGCTGGAGGTAGACAGCAAGCAGCACCACTCCAGTCCGTACGCCGATCGTAAGAGAGATGCCGCTCTCAGTGTTCACGGCAAGCGTGTCTTGCGTTTCATGTACTCGCAGGTGATCTATGAGGCGCCGGACGTCGAAGCGGCCATCCTCTGCGCGCTGGGCAGGCTGGACCACAGACGCGCTTAGCTCAATCGTTGTGCAGGAGTTACGCCACCACACTGCTACTCACCCCTCACCAAATCGAGTGTCCGGGAACGCGACTCCTGCACAACGAGACTGCAGATAGCCTGTAGGGGTGACCACGCAGAACAACCCCTTCGGCCAGGTGCTCGTTGCACTCGTCACGCCGTTCACCGCAGACGGCGAAGTCGACTGGCCCGGCGTTGAGAAGCACATCGACGACGTCATCACCGACGGCGCGGACGGGATCGTCGTCACCGGCACCACCGGCGAGACCAGCACGCTGACCGATCCCGAAAAGATTACGCTGGTCGAGGTTGCAAAAAAGGTTGCCGATGGTCGCGCGAAGATCATCACCGGCGGCGGTTCCAACGAGACCGCCCACGCGATCGAGCTGTACAAGCACAGCGAGAAGGCCGGCGCCGACGCGGTCATGATCGTCACGCCGTACTACAACAAGCCCACCCAGGCCGGCGTCCTCACGCACTTTCGGATGATCGCGGATGCCACCGATTTGCCCGTCATCCTCTACGACATCCCCGGGCGGGCAGGCATCCCGATCAAGTACGAAACGATCCTGCGAGCGGCGCAGCACCCGAACATCCGCGCGGTGAAGGATGCCAAGGGCGACTTTTCCGAGGTCAGCCGCGTGCTCAATCAGACCGATCTCATGTACTTCTCCGGTGACGACTCCAACGTGCTTCCGCACCTGAGCATTGGCGCGACCGGGCTCATCGGCGTCACCGCCAACATCGCCGCGGCGCCATATCGCGTCATCGTCGATGCCGTCAATCGCAACGACCTGAAGACCGCGACTGCCGCGCATAAGCAGCTCGAGCCGCTGGTTCGCGCCGTCATGACCCACGTTCCCGGTACCGTCGCGGCAAAGTACATCCTGCACGGGCTCGGTCGCATCGGCAGTCCGCGCGTGCGTCTGCCGCTGGTCGGCCCCGAGGATGCCGAAGCCGCCATCATCGAGGACGAACTGGCGCTCGTCGGCGAGATTCCCGGTGTCGACCTCCACAACTTCCGTCCCGATCGCAATGCCGCGGCCGGTGGCGCGCTGCCCAAGGTCGCAGGGACCACCCGCTAGTGCCCGTCACCGTCTACCAACCGGCCAAGCTCCCACCCGGAACGCTGCGCGTCATCCCGATCGGCGGCCTTGGCGAAATCGGGCGCAACATGACGTCGTTCGAGTACGACGGCAAGATCCTGGTCGTCGATTGCGGTGTCTTATTCCCCGAGGAGACCCAGCCGGGCGTTGACCTGATCCTGCCAGACTTCTCGCCGATCCGTGATCGCCTGGACGACGTGGTCGGGCTGGTCCTGACGCACGGCCACGAGGACCACATCGGCGCCGTGCCGTACCTGCTTAAGCTCCGTCCCGACATCCCGCTCATCGGGTCGACTCTCACGCTCGCGCTGGTCGAAGCGAAGCTCAAGGAGCATCGGATCACCCCGTATTCGCTGACGGTGAAAGAGGGCCAGCACGAGAAGATCGGTCCGTTCGAGCTCGAATTCATTGCCGTCAACCACTCCATCCCGGATGCGCTGGCCGTCGCGATCACGACCGGCGCGGGCGTCGTGTTGCACACCGGCGACTTCAAGATGGACCAGCTGCCGCTCGATGACCGCATCACCGACCTGCGCGCGTTCGCCCGGCTGGGCGAGAAGGGTGTCGACCTGTTCCTGCCCGACTCGACCAATGCGGATGTTCCTGGCTTCACCGCCCTCGAACGCGAAATCGGTCCGGTACTCGAGAGTGTGATCGCGAAAGCACCGCGCCGGGTCATCGTCGCGAGTTTCTCCAGCCATGTCCATCGCGTGCAGCAGGTGCTGGATGCCGCCGTCGCCAACGACCGCAAGGTCGTCCTGATGGGCCGGTCAATGGTGCGCAACATGGGTATCGCCGCCGACCTCGGCTACCTGCACGTCCCGGATGGCGTGATCATCGAGCCTAAGAGGGCGGCCGACCTGCCGGACAACAAGCTGGTCTACATGTCGACGGGAAGCCAGGGCGAGCCGATGGCAGTTCTCGCTCGGATGGCAAACCTCGAGCACCAAATCGAGGTCGGCAAGGGCGACACCGTTATCCTCGCGTCGAGTCTCATCCCCGGCAACGAGAACGCCGTCTACCGCGTGATCAATGGTCTGACCAAACTCGGCGCGACCGTGGTGCACAAGGCGAATGCGAAGGTGCACGTGTCGGGCCACGCGGCTGCAGGGGAGTTGCTCTACTGCTACAACATCCTGAAGCCGAAGAATGTTCTACCGATTCACGGCGAGTACCGGCACCTGACCGCGAACGCGAACCTTGCCGTGGCGACCGGCGTGCCGGAAGAAAACACGATCGTCGCTGAGGACGGCACGGTGATTGACCTGAAGGATGGTGTCGCGGCCGTGGTCGGACAA
Source organism: Galbitalea sp. (assembly GCA_036266835.1). Classification (GTDB taxonomy): domain Bacteria; phylum Actinomycetota; class Actinomycetes; order Actinomycetales; family Microbacteriaceae; genus Galbitalea. Next base: position 45,231 of record DATAXD010000072.1, read on the forward strand.
CTTGATCTCGGCTACGTGTACGTCGACGGCTCCAGCGTCGGCGAGATTACGGATGCCGACCTCAAGGATCGCCGCATCCTGGCCGAAGAAGGGTTCATTTCGATCTTCGTCGCGATCGACCTGCAGACCGGGTCCGTCATCGTCGGCCCCGAGATCCAGGCACGCGGTTTCGCCGAGGACGAGGATGTCTTCGACGAGGTCAAGCCGCAGATCGTCAAGGCGCTGATCGATGCATCCTTCAACGGGACCCGCGACACGCACGCCTACGCGCAGGTGGTCCGCCGCACCGTCGGGCGCTGGGTCAACACGCAACACCGTCGTCGCCCGATGATTGTTCCGGTCGTGATCGAGGCCTAGCCGCTACCCTGTGTGTGTGATCAGGTCCATCGTCGGAACGGCCATACTCGGTGCGGCGCTCGTTGCGACGCTCGCCGGATGCGCTCCGCCGACTCACCCCGCCCATCACTCGCACTCCGCCGGCGCCTCGAGTTCGGCCCCGAGTCCAACACCGACGCCGGTCGCAACGAAGCCGGCGCTCGCGGATCTCGTTCTGAGCGCTGAGGGGCTCGGAGAGATCGGGATCAATCAGCCGGTTCCCTCGTCGACGCTGCTCGTGACGCTGGATCCCGGCGCCTGCGTCTCCGCCGATGCTGGCATCGCGGCGGGGGCTCCCGACGCGGCCGCGTGGATCGCCAACTATCCGCCGCCGGATGCCGCAAACCCGGCACAGGGTCCGTTCATTGTCGAAAACCGTTCCGAGATCGCGACAAACCCGGTCGAGACGATCTGGGTGTGGGCGGCCGGCATCCATACCGAGTCCGGCATCCAGGTGGGAAGCACTCTTCACCAGGTCCAGGCGGCATATCCTCATCCCGATTCGCTCCAGCACGGCCCCATTAGTGATGTGTACGTCGTCAATGGCAGCGCGGGCAAGCTGGTTATCGAAATCGCACGCGCCGATTCCGGTGATGTCGGCTACTGGAGTTCGGCTCAGGCTGGCACGGTGTTGTGGATGGGCGCCGTCACTCCCGACGCGGATATCGGACCGATAGCCGCGACTGATGGCGGACCGCAGACCTGCCCTCACGTCAATATGGGGTAGCGCCGTGAGACTCGGAGCAGGCTCTCGTTTAATCGCCGTCGCTGCGGCCGGAGTGGCCGTGCTGGTTCTGTGCGGATGCACGCCAGCCGCTCACAAGGCCCCCGTCGCGAGGCCGCCGAAGCTGGCGAATCTCGTTGTCGCGCCCGACGGCATTGCCGGCCTGCCGGTCGGCTTGCCGATTACCTCGTACCGGCTCGTGGATTATGGCGAGCACACCTGCCCCACGAAAGGCGGATGGCTCCCGCGCTACTCGCAGGATCTGGATAATTCGGGTGGCCAGCTGATCGATCCGTTCGATGTGGTGACGCGCAGTGGCAGCCAGTCCGGAGAGATCACCGCGGAGTACGTGTGGTCGAACAAGATTCGGACGGCACGGGGCATCCGGGTCGGAAGTTCCCTGGCGGCGCTGACGGCCGCCTACCCGCACGCTACCCGCAAGACCAGCGTCGCAACAGTGCTGTACGTGATCACCGGGACGCGCGGAAAGCTCGTCATCGAGGTCGCGGGAGACCAAAGCAATCCCTATGCCACGGGCGAGTGGCCGCAAGACCGGCTCAACACCGTCCTGTGGATGGACGTGGTCCCGAAGGGCGCAGAGGCCGAGTCGATCGCGAACAACGATGATGCGGGGCCGTGCCCGATCAAGGGCCACGTGCCCGACGTCGACGACGACTGACACGCACCCCGCGGCTACCGAGCCTCGTCACCTGCCACGGGTACCGTGGAACGCATGGCTACGAGCACTCGGTCGAACTCGCGCGCCCGCGGCTCGGCCGGTGGTGGGCGAGGCACTTCGTCGCGCTCGCGGCCGGCGCCCACCAAAAGGTATCCGGCGAAGATGGCCGTTCAGCCCGAACCGGAACACGGGCTGCTGGCACGCGGATACCTGGGGCTCGCTCACCTCGCGGGTGGGGCTTTTCGGGTACTCGGCAAGGAAACTCTCGAGAAGGATCAGCGTCGGGATGGCGTTCCGTTCTTTCTGCTGATCCTCGCCGTCGTCGGAGCGATCGTCGAGTGGTTCAGCCCGACCGACCCGGTTGCGATCTCGCTGGATGCCTGGACGTTCGGCGGTCTGTTCGGCCGTGTGGCCTTCGCCCTGCCGGTCATCATGCTGGTGTTCGCGGCCTGGCTGTTCCGGCATCCGTCTACCGTGCACGACAACACGCGCATTGGCATCGGTGGCATCCTGATGCTCTCGAGCGTCTCCGCGATCTGCGCCGTTGCTGGTAAGAATCCGCAGCCGGGCGTGCAAAGCGATGAACTGGCAAAGGCCGGCGGAGTCGTCGGATGGATGGCCGGATGGCCCCTTGTGCAGCTCGGCGCGACCGGCGCGATCATCCCGATTGCCGCGATTGTCCTCGTGCTGTCGCTGTTCATCATCACCAAGACCCCGCCGAATCGAATCGGCGCGCGCCTTCGGCAGCTGTACGCCTACCTGTTCGGCGCGACGCTTGCCGAGCGCGAGCCAAAGTCGGCGACGAACGGCGAGACCGCCCCGCTCGAGTTCGGAACCCTGAGCGACCTGGGTCTCGACGACGAAGATCCGGCAAGCGTCCCGTGGTGGCGACGTAACAAGGCGAAGCGCGACGCCTTCGACAGCCCGGTCGTGACGCGCGAGAGCGACGACACGGGACAGGTCGACAAAGCGAATTCCGGGGAATTCGGAATCGACCTGCTCGAGGAGCTGCTTCGCGCCGAGGATGCGGTCAAGCGATTCACCGGTGAGGTCGACGCTTCGCCGACCGGCCTCCGCGAGGACGCCGTTGGACTTCTCCCCGGCTTCAATTCGAAGGCGAGCGAGCGTGGCGCGGCCGGTGAGTTCGACGCACCACGAGCGCAGAAGCCGACGGCTCCATATCGCCTGCCATCCGCGTCGCTGCTGACGCCAGGCACTCCGCCAAAGGCGCGAAGTGCGGCAAACGACGAAGTGGTCGCCGCTCTCACCGAAGTCCTCAAGCAGTTCGAGGTGGACGCAAAAGTCAGCGGGCTCACCCGCGGTCCTTCGGTGACCCGGTATGAGATCGAACTCGCGCCGGGCGTCAAGGTCGAGCGCGTGACGGCGCTCGCGAAGAACATCAGCTACGCCGTCGCGAGCAACGAAGTCTCGATCCTTTCGCCGATTCCCGGCAAGAGCGCCATCGGGATCGAGATCCCCAACAAGGATCGCGAAATCGTTTCGCTCGGTGACGTGCTTCGCTCCGGGCCAGCGCAGAAGAGCCTGCATCCGCTCACGATCGGGCTCGGTAAGGATGTCGAGGGCGGCTTCGTCGTCGCCAACCTGGCCAAGATGCCCCACCTGCTGGTCGCGGGGGCGACGGGATCGGGCAAGTCGAGTTTCATCAATTCGATGATCACTTCGATCCTGATGCGTGCGAAGCCCGCCGAGGTCCGCATGGTGCTCATCGATCCGAAGCGCGTTGAGCTTCCGATCTACGAGGGCGTGCCGCACCTCATCACGCCGATCATCACCAACCCGAAGAAGGCCGCCGAGGCGCTGCAGTGGGTCGTCAAGGAGATGGACACTCGCTATGACGACCTGTCGAGCTTCGGATTCCGTCACGTCGATGACTTCAACCGCGCAGTCGTCGCGGGCGAGATCGTGCTGCCGCTCGGCAGCGAACGGGTGCTGCGCCCGTACCCGTACTTGCTCGTGGTCGTCGACGAGCTCGCCGACCTGATGATGGTGGCGCCACGGGATGTGGAGGACTCGATCGTCCGAATCACGCAGCTGGCGCGCGCATCCGGCATCCACCTGGTGCTGGCAACGCAGCGTCCGTCTGTCGACGTCGTGACCGGTCTCATCAAGGCCAACGTGCCCTCGCGCCTGGCGTTCGCCGTCTCGAGCTCGACCGACTCCCGCGTGATCCTCGACCAGCAGGGTGCCGAGAAGCTCATCGGCCAGGGCGACGGCCTGTTCCTGCCGATGGGAGCCGGCAAGGCCGTTCGAGTGCAGGGGTCCTGGGTGACCGAGGCCGAGATCGATGCCGTGGTCAAGCATGTGACCGCGCAGGCGCGCCCCGAGTACCGCACCGATGTCGCGGCACCGATCGAGCGCAGGCAGATCGATTCGGATATCGGCGACGACCTTGAAGTGCTGCTCGCCGCTGCAGAACTGGTGGTGAGCACACAGTTCGGGTCCACATCCATGCTCCAGCGCAAGCTGCGGGTCGGATTCGCGAAGGCCGGCCGCCTAATGGACCTGCTGGAGTCGCGCGAGATCGTCGGTCCGTCTGAGGGCTCGAAGGCGCGCGATGTGCTGGTCCCTCCAGAGCAGCTGTCTGAGGTGCTCGCGGCCCTGCGTGGCGGGCCTTCGACCGGTCCGGTGAGCAGCCGATCCGCAGGCGAGGACGACGAATCCACGAGTTCGCACAGAGACCCGGTCGAAGCAATGACGACCGGATACGATGAGGTGCACGGCGACTCCGATGAGGACGCCTGGGGGCTTACGGGCAGGGAGTGACGGTTTGGTGCCAGCGCTACCGCGGGATCCAGCGCCGGGTGCCACCGTCGCCGGTTCCGTTCGCGGCGATCTGGCGCGTCACGGCGACGCCGTCCTGAACTCGATGCGAGGTCGCGTGACGAGTGTGGGCGACACGCCCGCGAGCAACGGCAACATCGCGAACATCGTCACCGTCATCCGCATCCTTCTGGTGCCGGTCTTCGTCTGGCTGTTGTTTCTCGACAACGGCGCGAACGGCGTCTGGCGGTATGTCGCCACCGCGCTTTTTGTGATCGCCATAGCAACGGATGGTGTGGATGGTCGGCTCGCCCGCGGCCGCAACCTGGTGACGAACGTGGGGATCATCCTCGACCCGATTGCGGACAAGCTGCTGGTCGGTGGGGCGCTCATTTCGCTGTCGATCCTCGGCGACCTGTGGTGGTGGGTCACGATCGTGATCGTGGTGCGCGAGCTCGGCATTACGGTGTTCCGGTTCGTCGTGATTCGCAAGCGTGTCATTCCGGCCTCTCGCGGCGGCAAACTCAAGACCGTTTTCCAGTCCATCGCGATCTCGCTGTTCCTCGCCCCGCTGGCTGCACTGTTCCATTCGTTCCCGGTCGTGGTGACCGTCGTGAACTGGCTCGACTGGGTGTCGATGGGCATCGCGCTGGTGCTAACGGTGTACACCGGGTTCGAGTATCTGTGGCAGGCGTGGAAGCTTCGCCGGGTCGAAGCCATCGGCATCGCCGAGTAGCCCACCCGACGACCGTGAGCTCGCATCAGACTCCCAGTGCTGCGGAAATCATCGCGGAGCTCACTCGACTCGAACTGTCAATCGCAGTTGCCGAGTCCCTGACGGGGGGACTGCTCGTCGCGGAGCTCGTTTCGGTGCCGGGTGCATCCACTGTGGTCCGCGGCGCAGTGGTCGCCTACAGCACGGCCCTCAAGCATTCCCTGCTCGGCGTCAACGCGAGCCTGCTGTCCGAGTACGGTGCCGTGTATCCGGATGTCGCCGCGCAGATGGCAGAAGGAGTTCGGGTTGCCTGCGCGATCGACGGCGAACTCGCTGATATCGGGTTGTCGACCACCGGCGTCGCTGGGCCCGATCCTCAGGATGGGCAACCCGTCGGAACAGTATTCATTGGGGTGGCGACCGACTCCGGCACGCGCGTGACGGCCCTCGAACTGGGTGGAACGCGCGAGACCATCCGCCGCAGGGTCGTCTACGAATCACTTGAGCAGGTTCGAAAGGCACTTAGCAGCGGTGAATTTTCCCCGGAACGGCCCGCATGAGCCACTTCGACTCAACTTTGGGGAATAATGGTGATTTCGATCT
>DATAXD010000005.1:0-25875 GCA_036266835.1 Galbitalea sp.
CGGGTCGCGGACTTATGCGCCCCTGAAGAGATCACGCCATCAGACACAAACAGGTCGCGGCTGGTGCCGTCCGGGAACGTCGCTCCGGAAATCACGAGTCTCACACCGCACCGCCTTCGCTTGCGAGCAGCAGGTAGAGCACAGCCATCCTTATCGATACCCCGTTGGCAACCTGATCGAGCACAGTCGATCGGCTCGAATCGGCCGCGTTCGCCGAGATTTCCAGACCGCGAACCATGGGCCCGGGATGCATGACCATGGTATCCGGGCGCAGCCGGGATAACCGCTCGTCGTCGAGCCCCCAGCTCCGCGAATACTCGCGGGTGTTCGGGAAGAAGGCGGCATGCATCCGTTCGGCCTGGATGCGCAGCATCATGATGACATCGGGGCTGGTCTCGATCGCATCGTCGAGGTCGTAGCCCACCGACGCCGGCCAGCCGGACATCACGGACGGCAGCAGCGTCACCGGCGCTACCAAAGTCACGCTCGCGCCCAGCGTCTTCAGCAGCCAGACATTCGATCGCGCTACCCGCGAGTGCAGGATGTCGCCCACAATCGTCACCGTCAGCCCGTCAAGATCCCGGCCCCGCGACGCAACTCCGTGAAGTCGCTTGCGCATCGTGTAGGCGTCCAGCAGTGCCTGGCTCGGATGCTCGTGGGTTCCGTCGCCAGCGTTGAGAACGGAGGCGTCGATCCAGCCGCTCTGAGCCAGCACCTGCGGCGCACCGGATGCTGAATGCCGGATGACTACCGCGTCGGCTCCCATCGCCGCGAGCGTCTGGGCGGTGTCCTTGAGGCTTTCCCCCTTGGACACACTCGAGCCCTTCGCGCTGAAGTTGACCAGGTCGGCACTGAGCCGTTTTGCCGCGACTTCGAAGCTGGTTCGAGTTCGCGTGGAGTCCTCGAAGAAGAGATTGATCACGGTCTTGCCACGCAGGGTCGGGAGTTTCTTGATCTCACGCGTTGCCACATCCGCCATGTCTTCCGCGACGTCCAGGATTCCGATGGCCGTTTCGCGGTCGAGATCTTTGGTGCTGAGCAGATGTTTCATTCGATTGTCACCTCCTCGATGCCGTCGATCTCCTGCAGGCGCACGTTGATGCGTTCGCCTTCGGAGGTCGGCAGATTCTTACCCACGAAGTCGGCGCGGATGGGCAGTTCCCGATGTCCTCGATCGATGAGTACAGCAAGCCGCACCGCTCGCGGGCGCCCGTGGTCAGCGATTGCGTCGAGGGCCGCTCGGATGGTGCGTCCGGAGTAGAGCACGTCGTCGACGAGCACAACCGTCTTGCCGTCGATCCCACCCGCAGGAATTTGCGTGGGTGATGGTGCTCGTGTCGGCTGGCCGGCGAGGTCATCGCGGTACATGGTCACGTCGAGCGACCCGCCGGTTCCCGCGCCGGGCTCGATGCTTTCGAGGATTGTGCCGATCCGGCTCGCCAAAACCACACCGCGCGTCGGAATGCCAAGAAGCACGAGATCGCTGCCGCCACGATTGGACTCAAGGATCTCGTGGGAGATCCGAGTCAACGCTCGCGTGATGTCAGCGGGCTGCAGCACGGTGCGCGCAGTCACTCTGACCTCCTTCCCCGCCTCTCGGGACGGAACTTAAAGGATGTCTGTTGGTCTTACTTTAGCAGGACGAGCCAGGCGGTCATGAACCTCCCGCGTTGAGCCACGCCGCAAAGGCCTCGAAGGAGTAATCGCGACCGAGAAAGTCGCGAACGAGATCCGCGGCATCCGCGCTCCCACCCTTCGCCAGGATGAGGTCGCGATATCGAACGGCGACTTTCTGGTCGAACAGGTCGGCGGGGTTGAAGGCGGAGAACAGGTCCTTTGCGATGACTTGACTCCACATGTAGGTGTAATAGGCCGACGAGTAACCGGTGAGGTGACCGAAATTCGCCTGGAAATGTGTGTCGGGAAGGTACGCGAATTCGCTGTACTTGTTCTGGAGGGCGACGATATCCGCTGTTCGATCCTTCGGCCGGTCACGATGTAGGAAGTACGAGACAGCCGAGTAAAACGTCTGGGTGCGAACGCCGATCCCGTTGCCGAATTCATCAGCCAGTCGCATCCTTGCCACGAGTTCCGCGGGAATCGCGTCGCCAGCACCGTTTATCGCAAACGTCCGAAGCACGTCGGCATCCCAGGCCCACTCCTCGAGCATCTGCGACGGCGCCTCGACGAAGTCCCACTCGGTCGCGATCCCCGCAAGAGCGGCGAACCGCTGCCCGTGCGCGAGGATGTGGTGCACGAGATGGCCGAACTCGTGAAACAGCGTCACGACGTCCGAGTGCTCCATGAGGCCCGTCGGCAGATTGCAGGCAAGCGCACCTTCAGCCAGCTGTGCGTCGGCAATCCCGGCAGTGATCTCGAACATCGCAGCGTGCTTGAACTTCCCTTCCCGCGGGTGCAGGTCGAGGTGAATGCGGCCGATGAGCCCACCCCCCATCAGTACTTCATACACGTCAACATCCGGATGCCACGTCGCGCCGTTGGGGACGGCCCGATACTCCAGACCGAGCAGACGCCCGGTCACGTCCAGCAGCCCCTGCTGCACCTTTGCGCTGTCGAAGTAGCCGCGAAGCTCCTGGGAGTCGACGTTGAACATCTCGCGACGCACCAGCTCGGTGTAGTAGGCCGAGTCCGCGGCATCGATATCGGTTGCTTCGGGCCGATCCTCCCGAAGTCGCGCGAGCAGAACGGCACGGTCGCGACTCCCGGCCGGGCTCGCGGCCGCACCCAGCTTCTCGATGAAATCCTCGATTGCTCCACCGGTCTTGATCATTTTCAGTTCAGCGTCGAAGTCTGGCCAGGACTCGTAGTCCAGGAGCTTCGCCTGCTCGCCGCGCAGCTCAAGAAGCTCGCCAAGCAACGCGTCGTTCTCGGGCCATCCGCGGTTGAGGAAGACGATCTGCAGTTCGCGCCGGGCATCCGCATCCTGCGCGAACATCCGGAAGGGAATGAGATCCGGATAGTCCGTGGTGATCGTCACGAGTCCGTCCGCGTCGGCCGGGTGCGCGGCGATGTAGTCGTCGGGCAGGCCTGCGAGCCCATCAGGAGCGATGCGGATCGAGCGCACGTCGTCGCGGATGATTCGCGAGAACTCCTGGTCGATGACGGTCGAACGGTCGACGATCTCGCGGAACCGCTCCCGGTCGTCGTCACCAAGATTTACGCCGCTGCGCCGAAAGTCGAGCAGGGTCTTCTCGAGCACCCGCTGTGCATCCGGTTCCAGCTCGTCGGGGTCGACCGCTGCGAGCACTTCGTACAGTGCGCGATTCTGTCCCCGTTCGGTCGCCGAGTTGATCGCACGCTGCCTGCTCTCCTCGGCGATCGACCGGACCGCCTCGTCCGGGTGCACCTCACTCAGCAGCTCGACAAAGCTGGACGCGTTACGCAGCGCACGGTCGGAATCATTGAGCAGGCCCATGATCTCCTCCGCCGAGCGCACCCTCGGGCCGCCCGACGTCAGCGCGAGGGTCGCACCCTCGACCACACCAAGATTGGTGTCGGTCCATTGCCGCACGAACGGCGCCCAATCATCGGCAGCGGATGGGAGGTCGAGGAGGGTCGGTTTCCAGTCGTTCACAACTAAGAACTCTAATGATCGTTGCGGTCAGGAGCGGAGGGTCGCGATGCGGCCAAGCAGTCCATTTACAAACCCGGACGAATCCTCTGTCGACAGCGACCGCGCCTCGTCGACCGCTTCGGAGATGGCAACGCCCTCGGGGATCTCCGGGTTGAAGAGCAGCTCCCAGATACCGATCCGGATGATCGCGCGATCCACCGCCGGCATCCGGTCGAGGGTCCACCCCTGTGCGTACGTCTCGATCAGTTCGTTGATTTCGTCCAGGTGCTCCGCGACACCCTGCGTTATCTGCTTGGCGTATTCCCAGGAGTTTGCGCGACGGGTCGGGTCGGCGAGTTGCCGTGATTCCTCGGCGCGAACTGCGGAGTCGATGGACTCGCCCCGCAGATCCGCGCTGTACAAGACATCGATCGCGCGCTTGCGCGCCTTACCGCGCGCAGACACTAGTCGTTTACGCGACCGAGGTAGCTGCCATCGCGGGTGTCGACCTTGACCTTGGTCCCCTGTTCGAGAAACAGCGGTACCTGGATCTCGTAGCCCGTTTCGAGGGTTGCTGGCTTGGTGCCCGCAGACGAACGGTCGCCCTGCAATCCCGGTTCGGTGTAGGTGATGTCGAGGACGACGGATGCGGGAAGCTCGACATAGAGCGGGTCACCATTGTGCAGGGCGATGGTCACGTTCTGGTTCTCCAGCATGAAGTTGGGAGCATCGCCGACCTGGGCCGGGCTGACGGTGATCTGGTCGTAGTCGGAGGTGTTCATAAAAACGTAGCCGTCGCCGTCTTTGTACAGGTACTGGAACTCGCTGCGATCGACCGTTTCGGTCTCGATCTTGGCTCCGGCGTTGAAGGTGCGGTCGACGACCTTGCCGCTCACCACGTTCTTGACCTTCGTGCGCACGAATGCGCCACCCTTGCCGGGTTTGACGTGCTGGAAGTCGATGACGGTCCAGAGCTGGCCGTCCAGGTTGAGAACAACGCCGTTCCGGATGTCGCTGGTGGAGGCCATGCCTGTACCACTTTCTTGTCGTGCTGGGATTGAGCTGCCTGAGTCGCGGTCGCGGTCGCGTTCGCGCGACCCTCAATGGTACGGGGTTACTTCACTGCCCGCCCAATGGCGTGGAGCGCGAGCACGTACGACTCGGCACCGAATCCGGCGATGACACCGGAGGCCACACCCGAGATGACGCTGTTATGCCGGAACTCCTCACGCGCGTGCGGGTTCGAGATATGAACCTCGATGACCGTCCCACCAGCTTTCGTGACAAGCGCCACGGCGTCGCGGAGGGCGTACGAATAGTGAGTGAAGGCCGCGGGATTGAGGATGACCGGGTCACCCGAGTCCGCTGCCTCGTGCAGCCATCCGATGAGCGCGCCCTCATCATCCGTCTGGCGCAGGTCTATCTCGGCGATCTTCTCGGCTTCGAGAAGCTCCTTGATTGCCGCGAGATCCTGGTTCCCATAGACGTCGGGCTCGCGACTTCCGAGCCGACCCAGATTGGGTCCATTGAGAACGAGCACGGTTGTCATAGCCCTCAACCCTATCCAGACTCCGGCGTTAGTACTCCGCGCTCAGGCCACCGTCGGACTTGAGCAGCTGCCCGGTGATCCACCCGCCGTCACCGGACAGCAGGAATGAGACCAGCGCCGCCGTATCACGCGGAGTCCCGAGGCGGCCCAAGGGTGTTTGCGCGGCAAGTTTCACGGCCGATTCCGGAGTCATCCATCCGGTGTCGATGGGCCCGGGATTGACGACGTTCGCGGTGATTCCCTTATCGGCGAGCTCCGTGGCCGCGGCAATCACAATGCGATCCAGCGCGCCCTTGCTTGCACCGTAGGGCAGATTGAAGCTGGTGTGGTCGCTGGTCAGCGCAACGATTCGACCAGAGGGTGCGGCCAGCCGCATGGCGAATTCTCGGATGAGGAGCCAACTCGCCCGGGAATTGATGGCGAAGTGTTTGTCGAAATTTTCCACCGTCGTATCGAGGATGCCGGACTCGATGTCCTCGGCATGCGCGAGAACCAGCGCGTCGATTGACCCGAGCTCAGCGATGACGGCATCCAACAGAGCCGACGGTGTTTCCACTGCAGCGAGATCGGCTTCAACCGCGTGCACCCGGGCACCGTGCGACTGCGCCATCGCCTCGATCGCAGCGACACTGCTCGGGCGCGCGCCCCACGGCATCCGCTGATCGTATTCGGACCAGTACGTCATCGCGATGTCCCAGCCATCAGCCGCGAGCCGCCCGACAATTCCCGCAGCTATCCCGACTTCGCGTCCGACACCGGTAACCAGTACTACGGGACGCGACATCTACTCGCCGATCTCCTGGTACGCGGCGAACAACAGCGACTCGTCGGGCGCGGTGAGTACCGAGGGCTTGCCGATGTCGTCGAGCACGATGAATCGAAGATGACCGGCACGGGATTTCTTGTCGCGCTGCATCGTGGCAAGCAGGGTCTTCCATCGACCGAGCGGATAGCTGGTCGGCAGGGAAAGCGAGCTCAGGATGCTGCGGTGTCTTTCAACCGCTTCGTCGCTGAGCGACCCGGTCAGCCGCGACAACTCCGCCGCGAACACCATTCCCACCGAGATCGCCGCGCCGTGACGCCACCCATAGCGCTCGGCGTGCTCGATCGCGTGCCCGAGAGTGTGCCCGTAGTTGAGGAACTCGCGTTGGCCCGCCTCGCGAAAATCCGAGGAGACAACTCGCGCCTTCATGCCGATCGCGAGTTCAAGAAGCCGACGAAATTCCGGGCTCGCCGGCTCAATAGCCTTCTCGACGGATGTCTCGTAGATATCGAGAATCTCGGGTTCTGCAATGAACCCCGCCTTCACGATCTCGGCCGATCCGGCGAGAATCTCGTTCCTGCTGAGCGTGTCGAGCAAGTCGAGGTCGCACAGAACAGCCGCGGGCGCCCAGAACGCACCAACCAGATTCTTGCCCTCTGCCGTGTTGATGCCGGTCTTGCCGCCGATAGCAGCGTCAACCATGCCGAGAACCGTTGTGGGGACCTGGATCACGCGAACGCCGCGAAGCCAGGTCGCCGCCACGAATCCGGCGAGATCGGTGGTCGCACCGCCACCCAGGCCGATCACGACATCCGTGCGGGTGAAATCCGTCTGTCCCATGATCTGCCAGCAGAACGCCGCGACCTCGACGCGCTTGGCGGCTTCGGCATCAGGCACCTCGGCGAGAAGCACCTCGTACTTGTCGAGCAAGCTCTCCCGGAGCTTCGCGGCACGCGCCCCAAGAGGAGGTGCGTGAACGATCAGAACCTTGGTCGCCTGTGTGCCGATCTTCTCGGCAATCCCGGCGAGGAGGCCTCGACCAATGAGGATGTCGTAGCCTTCCGCGGCGCCCGAGCCAGTACCGGCCACGGTGATACGGGTTGTGCCGCTCACGCGATTCCACCCCTGCTCCAGTCGGCAATTTCCGCGGCGATGGCGCTCATCGGGCGTGACGAGGTGTCCCAGGTGCGGTCGGCAAGTCGCTCATACACTTCACGGCGGTCATCCATGATTCTTGTCCACGAGTCGATGCCGCCGGTCAACAGGGGCCGCTTCGTTCCCGAAATTCGAGACGCGACGGCCGCGGGACTGACGGTGATCAGCGCGACGTGATGGGCGGCGAGGTCGGCCTGGGTGTTCGGATCGAGCACGGCTCCCCCGCCGAGTGCGACCACCGCACCCTGGGCGAGAGCGTCCTCGACGGCAACGCGCTCGAGAGCGCGGAAGTGGCGCTCCCCGAATTCCGTAAAGATGTCGGCGATCGTGCCGTGTCCTGCGACGATCATCCGGTCGGTGTCGGCGAACGGCAGCCCGAGAATCGCAGCGACCCGCTTGCCAAGTTTGGTTTTGCCCGCGCCCATCGGCCCGATCAGCACGATTGCCACGGCTAGTCGCTGCGCCCGGAGGTGCGAAGGTTGTCGGGGATCGCCTCGAGGTAGCCGCGCAGATTGCGACGAGTCTCGTCCAGCGAGTCGCCACCGAACTTCTCACTGATCGCGTTCGCCAGCACCAGCGCGACCATCGCCTCGGCCACGACCCCGGCCGCGGGCACCGCGCACACGTCGGAGCGCTGATGGTGTGCTTCGGCCGCCTCGCCAGTGGCGACGTCCACGGTCCTGAGGGCATGAGGAACGGTCGAAATCGGCTTCATGCCGGCCCGCACTCGCAGCAGGGTCCCCGTCGTCATGCCGCCCTCGGTACCACCGGCTCGATCGCTCAGACGCGAAATCATCGACCCATCGGTCACCAGTTCATCATGTGCGACCGATCCGCGCCGCGTGGTTGTGACGAATCCGTCACCGACTTCGACACCCTTGATCGCCTGGATGCTCATGAGCGCGGACGCGAGCTGTGCGTCGATGCGGCGGTCCCAATGGGCGTAGGACCCCAGTCCCGGCGGCACGCCGTAGGCGAGGACTTCGACGACTCCGCCCAGCGTGTCGCCGTCCTCGTGCGCCGCATCGACCTCGGCGACCATCCGCGCGGATGTCGCAGGATCGAAACAGCGCAGTGGATCGGCATCCAGGACATCCACATTGACTGCGGTGGGAACCGCAGCGTCGTCGGGAACGCGCACGGATCCGATCGAGATGGTGTGTGCGACGAGTTCAATGCCGAGTTCCCTCAAAAATGAACGCGCGATCGCACCGAGCGCGACACGGGCGGCAGTCTCACGCGCACTGGCACGTTCCAGCACGTTTCGCGACTCATCGAAGCCGTACTTCTGCATCCCCACGAGGTCGGCATGGCCAGGACGCGGTCTGGTCAGGGGCGCTCCGCGGCCCTTCGGCAGGGAATCGAGATCAACCGGTTCTGGACTCATCACGTCGACCCAGCGCGGCCATTCGGTGTTGCCGATTCGCACCGCGATCGGGCTTCCCATGCTCAGACCGAAGCGAACGCCGCCGGAAATGTGCAACTCGTCCTCTTCGAATTTCTGGCGCGCGCCGCGGCCGTAGCCGAGCTTTCGGCGGACGAGGTCGGCCCGGATCGAGTCGAGGGTGACCGGAACACCCGCGGGCAGTCCCTCAAGGATGGCGACCAGCTCGGGCCCGTGCGACTCGCCAGCGGTCAACCATCGAAGCATGAATGAATCTTCCCATAGCCGGAACCGGCGACCGGCTCAGTGGCGTCGTTCGGAGTCTTACTTCGCGTACGATCCGACTCCTAAAGTCCCACCGAGGCCAGCATCGCCGCGAGAACCTCCGGCTCGCCGTCCAGGATCCCGTGGAGATCGCGGTCGACGAAGATCCGAACCTGCGCGAGCGCCTGCAGCACGAGCATCTCGAGACCGCCGATGACCTCGTCGCCCGGCCAGGAGGCAGCGAGCGGGGTCGGCCAGGGCGAGTAGGCAACGTCAAACAGCGCGGCCTCTCGCACGACGTCGGCGTCCAGGCGCACCTCGACTGCCGCGCCATTGGGTACGGTGCTGATCACTGCGTCAAGCGGTTCGTCGAGCTCGATGAGGTGTTCCAGCGTGCGAACCATGACGTCGATCCCCTGCGAGCGTCCGAGCTTTGCCAGTTCGGTTGCCCGCGGCGGTGAGCGAACGCCGAGGAACGCCTTTGTGACCCCGAGCTGCCGGGCTGCGACAAGGGCGGACGCTGCGGTCGCGCCGGCACCGAGGATCAGCACGGTGCCCAGCGTCCGACGCCCATGGCGGGCAAATGCTTCTGTGATCCCGTAGACATCCGTGTTATAGCCATGGAGCTGACCACGGTCGAAGAGGACCGTGTTCGCGGAGCCCGACTCGTTGACGAGCTCCGACTGGGTCGACAGCAGGGTGAGGATGTCGCGCTTCAGTGGCATCGTGAGGGACAACCCCCGCCAGGTCGTGTCGCGCGATGCGACGAAGGCTGCGAGTTCGGTGCCGACGAGCTCGATTGCTTCATACTCCCAGTCGAGGCCGAGCACTCCGTAAGCCGCGCCGTGGAGGATCGGCGAGAGCGAATGCGCAATCGGGGACCCGAGAACCGCCAGGCGGGTTCGGGTCATCCCTTGCCGTAGCCGGGGTGTGCCTTGAGCCAGGCGTCCCATTGTTTGACCCCGGCCGCCTGCCCCGCGGCGGTCGTCGAGAACACGGTCTGTCCGGTGTAGCCGTTCACGAGCACGAAGTAGAGCCAGGGCCCGGCCACCGGATGCAGCGCTGCATCGATCGCGGCATCGCCGGGTGACGATATCGGGCCGATCGGCAAGCCAACATGAGCGTAGGTGTTGTACTTGTCTGAAGCGTCGGCACGCTGCGCCGGCGTCGTTTCTATCGACTTGCTCCCCGCTCCGTAGCTGACGGTCGCATCGGATTGCAGCGCGATGTGCTTGTCGAGACGATTCGTGAAGACACGCGAAACCTTGTAGAAGTCGGCGTTGTTGGCGCCCTCCTTCTGGACGATAGAGGCGAGAGTGAGCACTTTCAGCTCATTCGCGGGCGAAACCTTGTGCTGCACCATCGCCTGGTTCATCCTCGTCACCATCGCCTGCAGCTCCTGCAGTGCCGTGGTGCCGGGGTCGAACTGGTAAGTCGCAGGGAACAGGAAGCCCTCCAGACTCGGGGCTCCGGCCGGGAGCTTGAACTGCTTATAGTTCGTCGCTTCGGCTTGCAGATCGGTCAGCTTCACGCCCGTGTTCTTGCTAAGACGAGAGAGAATCTGTGCCATCGTGGATCCCTCGGGAATGACGACCTTCGACACGACTCGGTTGGCTGGGTTCGAGATTGCTGTGAGCGCAGCCTGCGCGCTCATCTGCTTCTGAAGCTTGTACGTGCCCGGCTCGAAGTTTGGAGATTTCTTCTGCTTGAGCAGCAGATCGTAGAAGGCGGCCGCGGTCTTGGTCACGCCAGCCTTCGCGAGGCTATTGGCGACATCCGAGCCGATCTGCCCGGGAAGGATGGTGATCGTTGTCGACTGCCCGTTGCCATTGCCGCTGTAGTCGATCGAAGGCTCCCAGCCCATGACGTGACGGATCTGGGGCCCGAACGCGGCATAGATGATGCCTGCTCCACCCGCCCCGAGCACAACCAGCACGACGAGAACCCATAGCCAGGTGAGCTTGCGCTTCGGTTTTACCCGCTGGTATCCGCCGCGACCTGAGCCGCCACGGCGCGGCCCG
Source organism: Galbitalea sp. (assembly GCA_036266835.1). Taxonomy (GTDB): domain Bacteria; phylum Actinomycetota; class Actinomycetes; order Actinomycetales; family Microbacteriaceae; genus Galbitalea. The sequence continues at coordinate 10,711 of DATAXD010000005.1, forward strand.
CCGCTTGCCGAGCCTCGACGGGAGGCATCGGGATTCCGCGGCGGCGCGGCCTGCGGGGCGGCCTGCGCTGGCGGACGGATGGTACTGGCATAGGTCGGCTGCTGGGGCGGTGGCGTATACGCGGGCTGGTTGGGCGCGCCCAGTGGCGCGGTCGAACCCTGCGGCACGGACGGATACCCCGGAGCCGCCGCTGCTGGAGCTGGCACCGTTGGAGTTGGCTGGTATCCGGGCGGAGTTTGCTGCACCGGCGGCTGCTGTGCTGGCGGCTGCTGTGCAGGCGGCTGCTGCACCGGCGGAGTCGCGGGCTGAGCAGGCGGACTTGCCGGCTGAGCAGGCTTCGGAGGTAGCTGCTCTCCGAACAGGTCGTCCCAGGTTGGCTCGTCAGCCATTGTGTTGCCCTTCGTCCGGGTGGGCGATCACGCCCGGCGGAGTTCCCGCGTTGCGCTCAAAATCGAGAGCGTGCTGGACGATTATAACGGCGGCTACCTGATCGACTACGGGGCGCGATTGGCGCGACGAACGTCCGGATGCGCGCAGGGCAGCCTGCGCTGACACGGTCGACAACCTCTCGTCCACGAGCCTTACCGGCAGAATTGTCGCTCCGGCCAGCCGTTTTGCGAATCCGGTCGCGTCATCCGTCGACGCCGTCCGTGAGCCCGAAAGCGATAACGGGAGACCGACGACCAGCTCGATCGCATTCAGTTCGGATGCGATCCCCAGCACTCTTTCGATGTCTCCGACCCCGCGGGCAACTGTCTCCACGGGCGTTGCCAGTACCCCGTGCGGATCGCTTCGGGCGACGCCGATGCGCACAGTGCCAACATCAACGCCGACGCGAACTCCCTGGCGCACGTCGAGACGTCCTAAACGAGTGCTTCGCGGATCGCGTCCAGCGCCGCCGGGATGTCTGCGACTCGCGACCCGCCACCCTGTGCCAGGTCATCCTTGCCGCCGCCACCACCACCGAGAATTCCCGCCGCCAGCTTCGCAAGAGTTCCGGCCTTCGCACCCTGTTTGCGGCTGGCTTCGTTCGTTGCCACAATCACGGACGGCTTACCGTCCACGCTCGCTGCGAGCGCCACCACGGAAGCCTCGACGCCGATGCGCTCGCGAACGCTTGTCGCCAGCGACCGAACGTCGTCGGCTGAACCGAGCGATCCCACGTTTTCGGCAACCAGTAACACGTTGCCCACACGTGTCGCGCTCTGTGCGATCGCGGGAACCCGACTGCTCAGCTCGCTCGCCTCGTAGGCGGCGATCCGCTTCTCGGCGGTCTTGAGGCTTGCCACCAACTCGCTTATCTTGTCGGGCAGCTGCTCGCGCGGTGTCTTGAGATTCGAGCTGATCGTGGAGACAATCGCGCGTTCTGCCGCGAGATCGTTGAAGGCATCCAGTCCGACAAGCGACTCGATTCGACGATTCGTGGAACCGATGGACGACTCGCTCACGAGGCTGATCAGGCCGACCTCGGCCGACCGGCCGACGTGTGTTCCCGCACACAGTTCCAGCGACCACGGGCTGCCAATCTGAACGACACGCACCTCGTTTCCGTACTTCTCACCGAACAACGCCATCGCGCCGAGGGCCTTCGCCTCTTCGAGCGGGAGGATGCGCGTGGTGACTTCGAGGTTGTCATCCACCGCGTTGTTCGCGATGTTCTCGATCTCGCTGCGCGTGGTCAGGCTCAGCGGCTTGTTCCAGTTGAAGTCGAGCCGCATGTAGCCCGCCTTGTTGTACGAACCGGCCTGGTGCGCTTCCTCTCCGAGCGTCTGTCGCAGCGCCGCGTGAATGAGGTGAGTCGCCGAATGGGCCTGCGCCGCAGCATGCCGCCAAACAGGATCGACGACGGATGTCGCGGCGTCGCCAACGCCGACCTCGCCGCTTCGCACCTGCACGCGGTGACTCACGAGCCCCTTCACGGGACGCTGCACATCGAGCACCTCGAGATCAAAGCCCTTGCCGACGATCGCGCCGGCATCGGCCTCCTGGCCGCCCGCCTCGGCGTACAGCGAGGTCTCCGCGAGGATGATCTCAGCGATATCTCCGCTCACGGCACGATCGACGGATTCGCCGCCGACAATAATGCCGAGCACCGTGCTATCGGTCGTGAGCAGGTCGTAGCCGGTGAAGACCGTCTCACCCGCTGCGCGGAACTCGCTATACACGGAAAGGTCGGCGAGCGCCGTCTTCTTGGCCTTCGCATCCGCCTTGGCCTTGGTGCGCTGCTGAAGCATGAGCGCGTCGAACGCGTCGCGGTCCACCGCGAGACCCGCTTCTTCCGCGACCTCGAGAGTCAGGTCGATCGGGAACCCGAAAGTGTCGTGGAGCTGGAACGCTGTCGCACCGGAGAGCTGTTTGCCACCCTGTTTCGTGGTCTTCTCGACCGCGACATCCAGGATGCTGGTTCCCGCGGCGAGCGTGCGCAGGAATGTCTCCTCTTCGCCCAACGCGAGGCGCGAGATGCGGTCGTACCCGGTCGCGACATCCGGATACTGCGCCTTCATCGCATCGCGGGATGCCGGGAACAGCTCCGCGAAACTCGGATCCTCGTAGCCGAGCAGCCGCATGGCACGAACGCTGCGCCGCAGCAGCCGCCGCAGGATGTACCCACGTCCTTCGTTGCTCGGAGTCACGCCATCCGACATGAGCATCAGGGATGAGCGCACGTGATCGGCGATGACCCGCATCCGCACGTCGTCGCCGTGATCGGCGCCGTATTTGCGCCCCGACAACTGAGCTGCCATGTCCAGGACCGGACGCACCTGGTCGATTTCGTACATGTTCTCGACGCCCTGGGTGAGAAACGCGACGCGCTCCATGCCCATGCCGGTGTCGATGTTCTTTTTCGGCAATTCGCCGAGGATTTCGAAACTCTTGCCGCTGCCTTCCCCGCGAAGGAACTGCATGAAAACGAGGTTCCAAATCTCGACGTAGCGGTCGTCATCCGTTGCCGGGCCACCGTCCCGCCCGTACTTTGGACCGCGATCGATGAAGATTTCGGAGCAGGGCCCGGCAGGACCCGGCTGGCCGGTCGACCAGTAGTTGGTGTCCATGCCGAGGCGCTGGATGCGCTCCTCGGGCAGGCCCGCGATTTTCTTCCACAGGGCGATCGCTTCGTCGTCGTCCTTGTAGACGGTCACCCAGAGATCCTTGGGCCTGAATCCGAGGCCGCCATCGGACTCGGATGTCGTGAGCAGCTCCCACGCGTAGGCGATCGCCTGCTCCTTGAAGTAATCGCCGAACGAGAAGTTGCCGTTCATTTGGAAGAACGTGCCATGACGTGGCGTCTTGCCGACCTCTTCGATGTCGAGGGTCCTGATGCATTTCTGCACGCTGGTCGCCCGGGGATAGGGCGCGGGCACCAGCCCGGTCAAATAGGGAACGAAGGGAACCATTCCGGCAACGGTGAACAGCAGGGTCGGGTCATCACTGACGAGTGACGCGGACGGCACGATGGTGTGCCCGCGCTCGCCAAAGAAGTTGAGCCAGCGGTTCTGGATGTCAGCGGTGTGCATAGTTCCTCAGTCGATGCTCAGCGAATCGCGTCCCGCGCGTCCGCTACCGCCTCGCGAAGCTCGGCTTCCCGCGCGCGATATCCATCGATCAGCGCGGCACTGAACTGGCTGGCGCGCTCGTCGACATCATCGAAGAACTGCTTGCCGCGCTCGGTCTTGCTCACCTGGTGCGCAATGACGAAGCCGGCGCCGAGGCCCAGAATGAGCAGCAGGATCTTTCCCATGACTTTTCTCCCTGAAATTGTCGTGGATGTGTTCAGCAAGCCTATCGGCGCTTGAGAGTTCACACCGATGACGGAAAAGGCGGGCCACCCGACGGTGACCCGCCTTCGTTCACGACGGTGGTCGCGGCCCGCTAGCGCGCCGCCCTGTGTTGACTACGCGGCCCGCTAGCGGGCGGCGTAGTACTCCACGACCAACTGCACCTCACAGGTCACGGGGACCTCCGAGCGCTTCGGGCGGCGCAGGAGACGCGCGTGAAGCTTGTCGAGTTCGACGTCCAGGTAAGCGGGAACCTTCGGCAGGACATCCACGTGGCCACCCGCGGCGGCGACCTGGAACGGCTCGGTTCCTTCGCTGCGCGGCTTGACGTGGATGAGCTGTCCTGGCTTTACCCGGAACGACGGCCGGTCAACCAGCTGGCCGTCGACGAGGATGTGGCGGTGCACGACCATCTGGCGGGCCTGTGCCGTAGTGCGGGCGAAGCCCGAACGGAGCACGAGGGCGTCGAGACGCATCTCGAGGAGCTCAACCAGGTTCTCACCGGTCAGGCCGGAGGCGCGACGGGCTTCCTGGAATGCAATTTTCAGCTGCGCCTCGCGAATACCGTACTGGGCGCGCAGGCGCTGCTTCTCGCGCAGACGAACGGCGTAGTCGCTGTCCGCTTTGCGCTTCGTGCGACCGTGCTCGCCCGGAGCATACGGACGCTTCTCGAGATACTTCGCCGCCTTCGGCGTCAGGGCAATGCCCAGCGCACGGGACAGGCGAGTCTTACTGCGGGTACGTGACTTGGTAGACACTAAAAGGTTCTCTTTCAATTCGATGGACGTTAGCTACCCGGCGCTCGCGCCCTCGCAAGGGCACGCAAAGCAATCCGGTGAAAGTAGAGGATGATTGCCGCGAAACCCGGTCGGCTACAGACCTGAAGATTCTTTGCCGGTTCGAGCAGCAGCCGTGCGCGCGAAACCGGATTTAGGCGGATATCAGGTTAGCACGCCCATCCCGTGGTGCAGACAGCGCCGTGAATCTCGGACTTTCTCAAACTGGCCCGTTGGTTGAGCGATCTATGCACCGGGTCAGGATGTCTTGGCTGCTTTCGTTATGGCGGTCGGATCAGGAACTGTCACGGGGTCGTCCGCATAACCGGGCGACGAAGCGATGAGCTGAGCAGATACCAGTGAGCCGATGGTCGATACGTTATTGACCGACGACGGAATCGTCAACGACGTGCCTGTTGCACCCGGCACCGCCACGCCGCCAATGAACCACTGAATGACAAAGGTCGGCGTCGGCGACCAGTTGCCCATTTTGAGCGTGACGCTACCGGCGACCTTCTCCTGCCCGCCAATGGAGGGTTTGTTCGCGTTTGCGGGAGGCTGGATCACACCGGCGGCCACGGCAGTCGTGGGATCCGACTCCTGCTGCGTGGCTGTGTAGCCCGCCTTCGCGCTGGTGATTGTCACCGTCACCGTGCCGTTCTGATCGGCCGGCGCAAGAGTGTAGTTTTTCGAGTCGGTGCCGACGGGCAGGCCATTTACCTGCCACTGGTAGTCGAAGCCGGACGTCGGTGCCCAGTCCGCGACGCTCGCGGTGAGCTTGTCGCCAACCGCAACCGTGCCGCTGATCGTCGGCGCCGAAGTGGATGTGAATGTCTTGGCGGCCGGGATGGCGCTGGTCGGCAAGGAAATCGCGGCCGCGCTCGGCGCCTCGCCGGGTGCCCAGCCGGTCACCGCGACCGTGATTGTGCTGCCGGCCTGGGCATCCGTGGGTACGAACGTCGATGACGTAGCGCCAACGATTGGTGCATTGTCCGCGGACCACTGGTACTGCAATTGCACTCCGGGATCGCTCCAGCCCTCGGCATCGACGGACAGAGTTCCGTTGACCTTTGCCTTACCGGCAATGGTCGCCGTGCCCTGCTGGACCGTGTCTGGGGTACCGGAGTCGACATCCACTTCGGGGAATGAGAGGTGCACGCCAAGTCCGCTCGAATTGGCGAACTCGATTGTGTACTGCCCTTCGGGAGTATCGGCGGGCACCAGACCGTCGAGCGACAGCGTGCCGTCCGCAGCAACCACACCCGAACCGAGGTCCTCAACCGGCGAGCCTTGCGTCTGAATGAGGTTATCGCCGGACCAGTCGAAGTTGGCGTTGCCGTCGAGATACACCTCCACCGGACCGGGAGTGAGTTGCGACGCAGTCACCGCGATCCCTGCACCCGGCAGCACCGGATCCGGCGACCAGGTCACCGGCGGACCGATTTCGAGGGTTAGGTTGTCGGGGCCACCCGCCAGGTGGGTGCGCACGTGAGTGCCCGGCGTCATGACCATCGGTCCGATCGGAAACGGATTGCTGCCGTCAACGTTGCTGAAAAACTGCAGCTCGGTGCCCGGCCACATCGGCAGGTCCTGGGTCTCGGAGTCTCCGGGTGCAATCGTTGCCTGCGCCTCGTCGCCGAACAGCGACGGCTCCCACAGGTCCTCGAGCACTGTCGGGGTAGTCAGATCCGCCGCCAGGCCATACGTCGTTGTCTCACTACTGAGGTTGGTGACGGTGACCTCGAGGCTGCTAAACGTGTCGCCATCCTTTGTCACCAGGATGGAGTACGTGCCCCCCGGGTCGGTGTAGTTGAGCAACGTGACCGGATCCGCGTGCGCCGCAAGCGGGAACGACAGCGCGGCTGTGAAGCCGAGGACCGTTGCGGCGGCGACGCGTGCGCGAAGTCGAGCCGCACGCGGAGCAGGCGATGTCAGGATCATTGGAACGCCTTCCGGGTTGGACGAGCATGATCCGTACCCCCGGGCGGATAGCTGAAGCTATCTCACTGGAGCTTCACTCGTCTACATAGACCGTTCGGTCTTGGCAGCTTCGATTCGAGATCGCGCAAGACGTCAATTGCCGCGGACGATTTTGCGAAGCTTCTGCCAGCGGGCCTTCACCTCACGCTCATTTCCGTGCTCCGTCGGCTGGTAGTAGTTCGCGCCCCGCAGTTCGTCCGGCAGGTACTGCTGCTCGACGACACCCAGCTCGGAATCGTGCGAATAGACGTACCCCTTGCCGTGGCCGAGCTTCTTGGCGCCCGCATAGTGCGCGTCCCGCATCGGCGGTGGAACCCGGCCGATTCTGCCTGCGCGGACATCCTCGATCGCGGCATCGAGAGCCATATACGAGGCGTTCGATTTTGGTGCGGTCGCAAGGTAGACGACGGCCTCGGCCAATGGGATCCGCCCTTCGGGCATTCCCACGTACTGCACAGCGTCCGCTGCGGCGACCGCGATAACCAGCGCCTGCGGGTCGGCCATGCCGACATCCTCCGCAGCGCTGATCATGATGCGGCGTGCGATGAACCGCGGGTCTTCCCCGGCCTCGATCATCCTCGCCAGATAGTGCAGCGCGGCATCCGCATCGGACCCGCGGATCGACTTGATGAACGCACTGATCACGTCATAGTGCTCGTCGCCCTGCCGGTCGTACCGCAACAGCGCGCGATCGACCGCCGACGCAACGATCTCGTCGGTGATGACCGGCTTCCTGGCATCGTCATCGTCGAGTGTCCGGTCCTCCTGCTGGGCTGCGGTCGCGGAGAACGCCGCCGCCTCGAGAGCGGTAAGCGCTCGTCGCGCGTCCCCGGACGACAGGCGGATGATCGCAGCGCGCGCCTCTGCAGTCAGCGTTACCGCGTCCGCCAACCCGCGCGCATCCGTCAGAGCACGATCGATCAGCATGCCGAGATCGTCGTCGGTCAGCTGCTCGAGCGTGAGCAGCAGCGATCGCGACAGCAGGGGCGAAATCACTGAGAAGGACGGATTCTCGGTCGTGGCCGCGATCAGGATGATCCAGCCGTTCTCGACGCCCGGAAGCAGCGCATCCTGCTGGGCCTTCGAGAAGCGGTGAATTTCGTCGAGAAACAGGACCGTGGTGATTCCGTACAGATCGCGCTGCGAAAGCGCCTGCTCGAGCACCTTGCGAACATCCGCGACGCCCGCGTTCACGGCTGAGAGCTCGACGAAATTACGACCCGAGCCGTGGGCTACAGCCTGCGCGAGAGTGGTCTTGCCTGTGCCGGGCGGCCCCCACAGGATGACAGACACGGCGCCCTGCTCCCCCGATGTGTCGGATGCCAGGCTCACCAGCGGCGACCCGGGACCGAGCAGGTGCCTCTGGCCCGCGACCTCGCCGAGACTGATCGGACGCATTCGCACCGCGAGCGGGGTGACGCCGCCTCGCAGACCTACCCGGGTGTCCATTTGAAGCAATCGTAACCGCGACCACCGCCCCCGGCTGCGGCACGTCATTTGGTGGCCTGTAGCCCACGCCCGTAAAGTCTTCTGGGGCAAGCGCCCGCAATCGATGGAGGACCTGTGGCACCGAGCAAGAACACCGAGCGTGAGGCTCGCGAGGCCCGCGATCGCCTGCGTCGGTACAACGCTCGCCAGTCGGTGCACACCCACCAGGCCAGGCGACGAGCACGCGACAACCTGCTGGGAATCGTCGGGTTAGTCGTGATCGCGACGCTGGCCACGCTCACCCAGATCTATTACTTCAGCGCCGGCCCCGGAAAGCCGCACCCCGCCGCATCGGCGTCCGCAACTCCAACGCCAGCGGCCGAAGGCAACATCGGGAATGTGCCGTCGACGAGTGTCGCCCAGGACCGCACCTGGACCGGCACGCTAACGCTCAACAAAGTCAAGCTCGGTATCTCGCTCGACGGCAAGAAGGCGCCCCAGTCCGTGGCGTCATTCGTGACCGACGTAAAGTCCAAGTACTTCGACGGGCTGCTGTGCTGGCGGCTCACCAATTCTCCCGGCTTCGATGTGCTGCAGTGCGGCACCTCGTCACCGGCGGGCTCCGATACGGGCGGATACGCCTTCGGTCCCATCGAGAACGCTCCGTCAAACAACGTCTACGCGGCCGGGACGATCGTCGAAGCGCGCGGTACCGGAGACGCATACAGCCAGGGGCACCAATTCTTCATCACCTACCAAACGTCGACGATCCCCGCGGATTCCGCCGGTGGGTACTCGGTCTTCGGTCAGGTCACCAGCGGCCTGTCACAACTCATCTCTCAGATCACCTCAAAGGGGATCGTCCCACCGGCCGCCGGTGCAACCACCACGAAGAATGACGGACCGCCGGTCGTGACCACGAAGATCACGTCGGTAACGATCAAGTAAGGTTCGATTCGGCCCGTTTGAGCGTGCAATAGGCTGGACGGCGGCCGTCTGGCGGCAGTCTCCGACCGCTCAGGGGAAGATCAAGCAAGGTGAAGCAACGTGGCAACTGACGAACAGGCTCCCTGGGGTCGCGTCGACGAGACGGGTACCGTCTTCGTGCGCGAGCCCGATGGTGAACGTGTCGTCGGATCGTACCCGGATGGCACGCCCGAAGAGGCTCTCGCGTACTTCCAGCGCAAGTATGTCGAACTTGCCGGGCAGGTGACCCTCCTCGAGCAGCGAGCGAAACGCGGAGCGCCCGCTGCCGACGTTGCCAAGGCCGTCAAGTCGCTCGCCGGCACCATCACAAATGCGAACGCCGTCGGTGATCTCGCCTCCCTGCACCGGCGACTGGAAGCACTCGGTGGAACTATCACCGAGCTCACCGAAAAGCAGACCGAGGAGTCGAAAGCCCTCGTCGCTGCCGCTGTTGAAGAGCGAACAGCCATCGTTGTGGAGGCAGAGAAACTCGCCGCACAGGATCCCGCGAAGGCGCAGTGGAAGCAGGTCAGTGCAAGCCTCGATGAACTCTTCTCCCGCTGGCAGAAGCACCAGCAGGATGGACCGCACCTCCCGAAATCCGAGAGTAACGAGCTGTGGAAACGATTCCGTGCGGCACGGGCGACCATTGACGGCCATCGCAAAGCATTTTTCGCCGAACTCGACAGCACCCACAAGGATGCTCGAACGCGGAAGCAGGAGCTCGTCGGCAAAGCGGAGGCGCTCGTGCCGAAGGGCGCCGACGGCATCCCCGGCTATCGCACCCTTCTCGATGACTGGAAACAGGCCGGAAGGGCCGGCAAGAAGTTCGATGACTCACTGTGGGCCCAGTTCAAGGCGGCCGGCGACGCTCTCTATGCGGCGAAATCCGAGGTGGATGCCCGTGACAACGTCGAATTCGAAGCCAATCTCACCCAGAAACTCGAGCTGCTGACCGAAGCCGAGCCGCTGCTGACTGCTACCGACCGTGCGAAAGCGAGAGAGACCTTGGCGACCATCCAGCGCCGCTGGGACAAGATCGGCAAGGTTCCCCGCGACAAAGTCAAGGTGGTCGAGGACCGTCTCCGCAAGGTGGAGCTATCGGTCCGCAAGCTCGACGAGGATCACTGGCAGAAGTCGAACCCGGAGAAGCAGGCACGCACCGAGGGGCTCGCGAGCCAGCTGCAGGACGCGATCGCAAAACTCGAACGCGAGCTGGCCGATGCGAAGGCCAGTGGGGATACGGCGAAAGTTGCCAAAGCGCAGGAAGCTCTGGATGCGCGCAAGGTCTGGCTGGACGCTCTCAAGTAATTCCGCGAGCGGATTTCGGGTTTCACAGAAGCGGCGCGGGTCGAATCCTTCCACAGGAGCTCAACAGTTCGGTCACTGGGGCCACCGTGGCTGCATAGTTGCGGGATGTCTCCGCGCCTCGGTTCCGTCCTCTCCGCTCGTGATCTTCCGGCTCCGGAACTCGGCGCACTCGTACTCGATGGCGAGGCATACCGGCTGGGCGACTGTTTCGCGTCGATCGACCAGACATCAGGCCCGTTCCTGCGCGCCGCCGCCCTGACACGCGAGTTGCCAGCCCGACTCATTGCAGAACAACACACGGCAGCGTGGGTGTGGGGCGCAGTCGCCCGCCCACCCGCCCGTCACGAAGTGTGCGCCGACACCGGGGCTCGCACCCGTCCCGCTTTCGAGGCCCGCCTCAGCGTTCGTGAGGTGGTGATCCTTCACGACGACATCACGGTACTGGCCGGAACGGCCGTAACGATACCGATGCGAACGGCGATCGACCTGGCCCGCTTCGTCGAAACGTGGAGCGATGAGGAGACCCGGATCGTCCGCGAGTTGCTCACAATTGCTCGTTGCACAGTACTCGACTGCGCGCGAGCGATGAACCGCAAACGCAATCTGCCGAACAAGAAGATCGCGCTGCAAAGACTCGCCTTATGCGTGGGGTGACCCGCGCTAGCCGGAGTTCACCCGGTAGACGTCGTATACGGCGTCGATCCGACGAACCGAGTTGAGAACGCGGTCGAGGTGTGTGGTGTCGCCCATTTCGAAGACGAATCGGCTGAGTGCGAGACGATCACTGGATGTCGAAACCGTTGCCGACAGGATGTTCACGTGGTTTTCGCTGAGGACCCGGGTGACATCCGACAGCAGTCCGGAGCGATCGAGCGCCTCGACCTGGATCTGTACCAGGAAGATGCCCTTCGATGACGGAGCCCACTCGACATCGATCATCCGCTCCGGTTCGGTGAGCAGCGACTGCACGTTGTGACAGTCCGCGCGGTGAACGGAAACACCGGCGCCGCGGGTGACGAACCCGACGATCGGGTCCCCGGGAACCGGGGTACAGCACTTCGCGAGCTTCACCAGGATGTCGGGCGCGCCACGAACCAGGACCCCCGAATCGCTGTGGCGCAGTTCTCGGCTGGCACGTGACTTCGGCGTGAAAACGAACTCGACGTCTTCGGCTTCCGGTTCTGTCTGCAGCGAGGAGACGACCTTCTCGATGACCGACTGGGTCGAAACCTGGCCCTCACCAACGGCCGCATAGAGCGCAGAGACATCCTCGTAGCGCATCTGGGCCGCGACCTCAGCGAACGATCCCTGGCTCATCAGCTTCTGCAGCGGAAGGTTCTGCTTGCGCAACGCGCGAGCGATCGCATCCTTGCCCTGCTCGATCGCCTCCTCGCGACGCTCGATCTTGAACCACTGGCGAATCTTGTTGCGCGCGCGAGCGCTCTTGACGAAATTGAGCCAGTCCTGGCTCGGGGCGGCGTCCGGATTCTTCGACGTGAATACCTCGACCGAGTCGCCGCTGACCAGCTCGCTTTCCAGCGGAACGAGGCGTCCGTTGACCTTCGCACCCATGGTGCGGTGCCCGATTTCGGTGTGGACCGCGTAGGCGAAGTCGACGGGTGTTGCGCCCGCGGGCAGACCGATGACCTTGCCCTGCGGAGTGAAGACGTAGACCTCCTTCGCCCCGATCTCGAAGCGGAGATTGTCGAGGAATTCGGTCGGATCGCTGGTTTCGGCCTGCCAGTCGGAGATGTGCGCGAGCCACGCCATGTCCGTGTCCCCCTGCACGGACGAGTCCCCACCCTTGCCGCCGTTGACGCGCTCCTTGTACTTCCAGTGGGCCGCAACACCAAACTCGGCACGCTGGTGCATCTCGGGCGTGCGGATCTGCAACTCGACCGCGCGCCCCTGTGGACCGATCACCGTGGTGTGCAGCGACTGGTAGAGATTGAATTTCGGTGTCGCGATGTAGTCCTTGAACCGCCCGGGGATTGGCGTCCAGCGAGCGTGGATCGATCCGAGAACCGCGTAGCAGTCACGTACCGAGTTGACCAAAACGCGGATGCCGACGAGGTCGTAGATCTCGTCGAAATCGCGGCCGCGAACAATCATCTTCTGATAGATCGAGTAGTACTGCTTGGGGCGTCCAACCACGCTGCCCTTGATCTTTGCCGCCTTGAGATCGTCGTTCACAGAATCGATGACCTGCTGCACGAACTCCTCGCGCTCGGGCGTGCGCTGCTTGACCAGGCTGTCGATCTCGACGTACAGCTTCGGGTAGAGCACCGAGAACGACAGGTCCTCAAGCTCCCACTTGATCGTCTGGATTCCCAGACGATGAGCCAGCGGAGCGTAGATCTCGAGAGTTTCCTGCGCCTTGCGAGTCGCGGACGCCTCATCCACAAATCCCCAGGTTCGCGCATTGTGGAGACGGTCTGCGAGCTTGATGACGAGAACCCGGATGTCCTTGGACATCGCGACGACCATCTTGCGAACGGTCTCGGCCTGCGCGCTGTCACCGTACTTGAGCTTGTCGAGCTTGGTGACGCCGTCGACGAGCATCGCGACCTCATCGCCGAAGTCGTTGCGGACCATGTCGAGCGTGTAGTCGGTGTCTTCGACCGTGTCGTGAAGCAGCGCGGCGGCGAGCGTTTTGCTGCCGATGCCCAGATCGGCCAGTATCTGTGCAACTGCCACCGGATGCGTGATGTAGGGCTCGCCGCTCCTGCGCAGCTGGCCGGAGTGGGCGCGCTCGGCGGTGGCGTAGGCCCGCTCCACGAGTGCGGTGTCGGCTTTCGGATGGTGCAAGCGAACCGTTTTGATCAGCAGATCGACGGCACCGGATGGCTGCGCGCGGGAAAAGATCCGCGGGATGAGTGCCCGACGAGACGGTGCCGGCGGCATCACTGGAATGGACGACGTCGGCGTGGGCCGAGGAGTCACGGCTACCTGTTGGGAGTCCGCGTGCTGGGAGTCCGCGCGCTGGGAGACTGCGGGCGGCGCTGATTTCGTGGGTTTTGCCTGTTTTGTCGCCGTCGATGCCTTTGGTTCTTTCGCCCGGTTCGAAGTCTTACCGGTGGGCGTCGCTTTTCCGCTCCGCGGAGCAGCGGGCGAGGACGACGCGGGCGCGGGAGAAGACGTCGTGACGCCGTCGGAGGTTTCAGTCGTCATATCCCCTCCCTCGGGACAATTCTAGGCTTGGCGGCTGTCGCGACCGTCTCGCACGACTACGCCCCCGGCGGACTCCCACGCTTCCATACCGCCGGCGACGTTCACCGCGTCGTACCCGGCAGCCACGAGCGCCTTCGTGACGACCCAGGACCGGTAGCCACTGTGGCAGATGACCAGTACTTCGGCGTCATCCGGGACTTCGTCGATCCTGTCCATAAGCTGCCCCATGGGAATCAGGTTCGCGGATGGCGCGTGCCCGGCATCCCATTCATCCTGTTCCCGGACATCGAGAAGCCAGGCTCCGTCGGCCCCGCGGGCAATCGCTTCATCCGCGGAGATCTGAGTCGCCTCCGTCATGCCAGTGTCCCGCCGTGAACTATCGGACGGCACCGGAAGTCGTGCGCGCAACGGTGGTGCGTTTGGTGCGCTTCTGGATTTCCGGCTCACCCTCGCGCAGCAGTGCATACAGCGGTGCCGCGACGAAGATCGTCGAATACGTTCCTGAGAGGATGCCGACGAATAGCGCGAGAGAGATGTCCCGCAGCGTTCCCGCACCCAGCAGCGTCGCGCCGATGAAGAGGATCGCTGCCACCGGCAGCAGAGCCACGACGGAGGTATTGATCGACCTCACCAGGGTCTGGTTGACCGCGAGGTTGACCGACTCCGAGAAGGTTCGCACCGACCGTTCACCGTCTTCGCTCGTGTTCTCACGGATCTTGTCGAACACCACGACGGTGTCGTACAGCGAGTAGCCGAGGATCGTGAGTAGGCCGATGACGGCGTCCGGGCTGACTTCAAAGCCGAGGACGGCGTAGACGCCGGTCACGATGATCAGGTCGTGCGCAAGCGCGACGATGGCCGCGACCGACATCTTCCAGGTGCGGAAATACAACGCCATGAAGATGACGGCGAGAACCAGGAAGGCAATGAGCGCCTCGATGGCCGCCTGCGTGATGTCCGAACCCCAGCTCGCCCCGATGAATGTCGCGGCAACCTTTTTGGCGGGAACGTTGTAGGCCTTGGCAAGCGCACTCTGCACATCATCTGTTTTCAGGTTGGTGAGCAGGTTCGTGGTTACCTGAACGGAGGTGCCGCCCGCAATGACAACTGTGGGTACTTCACCGGGAACCACTCGCTCCACAGCCCTTGTCGCAACAGTCTGGTCGGGGTGACTGCCCACGTCGGACACGGTGAACTGGGAACCACCACGGAATTCGACGCTGAAGTTGAATCCCTTGAATACCGGCACCAGGATCGCGATGAGGATGAGCACGCCCGCAATCGAGAACCAGATTCGGCGACGGCCGACGATGTTGTAGGAACGCGCGCCGGTGTAGAGGTCGTTACCGAATTTCGAAAAACTGGCCATCAGGAATCCTTCCCCTTCGGGCGACTCGCCTCTGCCTCTGCCGCCTTGCGCTCGGCAATGGTTTGCCGCCTGGCGGCTTCTCGAGAACTGCCTGCGTTCCGCCCCGCGAGTTCTCCTGGAGTCCTGAACTGGGCTCGGCCCCGATACACCGCGCCGAGGGCATTCGGATCGAGCCCGCTGAGCACGTGGCCCTCGTAGAAGAACCGAAGGCGCGCGAGCAACTGGAGCGTCGGATGCGTGAACAACGAGACGACGATGACGTCGATAATGGTCGTCAGTCCCAGCGTCAGGGCGAACCCCTTTACATCGCCGACGGCCAGAATAAACAGGATGACAGCGGCGAGGAAGTTAATGCTGTCCGATGCGATAACCGTTCGAATCGCGCGTT
>DATAXD010000012.1:0-89344 GCA_036266835.1 Galbitalea sp.
CATCAGGCTGTCGACGTGCTGCTTTTCGTCGCCGCCCAGCGAGCTCCAGATTGCGGCCTTCCGACCGACCACGATGAGTGCGATTACGGCGGCGGCTGTGTGCTCGCGATCCTGATGCCCGATGACACGCCGCGCCGACCCGCTACCTATTGACGCTGCGATAATGCCTGCCACGACGATCGCGACGAACGGCAGGATCGCATCCAAGAAGATCTTGGATCCTGTCGTCGAAACGAACCACGCGTGTATTTCGTTCCACCAGTCCATATATCGCACCCTACGCGGGGGATTTGGATGCGCAACAGCCCCGGCGGGATGTTCGACTACTGAAACGGATTCACGAATTCACGCCGTACGTGCGACTTAACTGAACCGGAAGCAATCGATCGCGTCGTCGATGCTCCAGAAGTCACCGAGCGGCATCGAAGGCCGGCGTGACGAAAACATCCTCTTGGCGCGGAATCGAGCGGCGCCCGAATCGGCGAACGATTCGATGTATCCAAGCACTTCGCCTGTGCGCCGGGTAACGCGCCACAGGTCGTCGTTCAGCTGAACGAGACGGATGCCAAACCGAGTCACGCTCGGGACGGAGACGAGCGCTGATCGTGATCCAGCAAAATCCAGAGTGGTCATTCGAACTCCAAGAGGTGCAGCCGGCCGACTGAATGGGGACACTCCTAGGTTACGAACGACCGCTGACATTCGAACGGATGTTCGGTGCTGCCGCTACCCGCGGCTCGTCCCGTCCACGGCGAACGGCTCGATCGCCGTGATCTCAGCGGAGGTGAGCGGCGGCTGCGCAAGAACTCCGAAGCTGTTCTCGAGTTGCGGGACGCTCGAAGCGCCGATCAGCGCCGAAGTGATCTCCGGCTGTCGCAGGATCCAGCTCAGCGCGAGCTGGGCAAGCGACTGGCCGCGGTCCTTCGCGATCGCGTTCAGGGCTCGAACCCGCTCAAGGTATTCGCCCGTGACGTTGCTCGCGCCGATCCAGCGTCCCTCGGCCGCCCGCGATCCTGCTGGCACTTTTCCGTCGAGGTAGCGATCGGTCAGGAGTCCCTGCGCGAGCGGCGAGTAAGCAATGCTGCCGACTCCGAGCTGGTCGAGCACCGGGAACAGCCCGTTCTCGATGCCGCGATCGAACATGTTGTATCGCGGCTGGTGGATCGTCAGCGGGATCTTGTGCTCGGCGAGTGCAGCGGCAGCGGCAAGCGTCTCTTCCGGGTTGTAGTTCGAGATGCCCGCGTACAGCGCTTTGCCTGACTGAACCGCGGATGCCAGCGCCCCCATCGTCTCCTCGATCGGCGTTTCGGGATCGGGTCGATGCGAGTAGAAGATGTCGACGTAGTCGACACCCATCCGCTTCAGGCTCTGATCGAGGGATGCGAGCAGGTATTTCCGCGATCCCCACTCGCCGAACGGCCCCGGCCACATGTCGTACCCCGCCTTGGTCGACAGGATGAGCTCGTCGCGGTACGGCACGAAGTCGCTCGCGTAAATGCTCCCGAAATTCGACTCGGCTGAGCCGGCGGGAGGGCCGTAGTTGTTGGCCAGGTCGAAGTGGTTGATGCCGAGATCGAAGGCGCGGCGCAGGATCGCGCGCTGGGTTTCGAGCGGCCGATCCGATCCGAAGTTGTTCCAGAGTCCGAGCGACACGCCCGGCAATTTGAGCCCGCTCTTGCCGACTCGTTTGTACTCGATGGTGTCGTATCTGGCATCCGCTGCGATGTATGGCATCCCTTAAGCGTACGGGGAACATCCGGCTCGCCCCGACGGTTGTACAGGGCAGATTCCGGGGCCGAAACCCCGTGACGAAAGGTAGGTTGAACTATGCAAACATTCGTTCTCGCCGGTGGCTGTTTCTGGTGTCTCGACGCGGTGTACCGCACGCTCAAGGGAGTGAAGGACGTGGTGTCGGGCTACACGGGCGGCACCATCGACCACCCCAGCTACGAGGATGTCTGCACCGGCCGCACGGGGCACGCGGAGGCCGTGAAGGTGGTCTTCGATGAGAAGGTCATTCCGCCCTCCGTGATCCTGGACGTGTTCTTCAGCCTCCACGACCCGCGCCAGCTGAACCGCCAGGGCAACGATGTCGGCACGCAATACCGGTCGGCGATGTTCTATACGGATGACGCGCAGAAGAAGCTGTTCGAGGAGGCTCGCGACCGGGCATCCGAGTACTGGGATGGTGGACTCGTCACGACCCTCGAGCCGCTGGGCAAGTGGTGGGATGCCGAGGATTACCACCAGGACTTCTTCGCGAAGAACCCGGGCCAGGGCTACTGCCTCGCGGTCGCGCTGCCGAAGGTCAACAAAATTCGCAAGTCGTACGCGGAATACGTGCTCGCTTCATAGCGACTTCTCCTTACCCGCAATAGCCAGGCGCCGGTTCGTCCCGAGATGGGACGGCCGGCGCTTTTGCGTTCGGCGGCTCGTCGACGCTGGATCCGACGAGCCGCACCGGCTATCCCGGCACGAGTGCCGGTGCGGCTTCGTCGCACGACAACAACACGTCGAGTCGATCAGGTCAAAACGGAGGATCAGTGTCAGACAACATCTCACTCACCGGAATTGTCGGTTCGGAGCCGAGGTCGGTGACGACTCCCGAAGGGCTGGCGATCACGAGCTTTCGTCTCGCATCCAGCCAGCGCCGCTTCGACCGCGCGCAGGAAAAATGGGTCGACGGCGAAACGAATTGGTACACCGTGACGACCTTCCGCCAGTTGGCGGCAAACGCAGCGGTGTCGATCAAGAAGGGCGAACGCGTCGTCGTTACGGGCCGCCTGAAGGTGCGCGACTGGGAAGCGGGCGGCAAGCGCGGGGTCAACGTGGATGTCGAGGCGGACGCACTCGGTCACGACCTGAGTTGGGGCACCGCAGCCTTCTCGCGCGGGGCGGGGCCTGCGACGAGCGATGCCTCCGCATCGACGTCCGCGCCCGCCGCGAGCTTCCCCACGGAAGCCGAGCTCGAAGCGATAGTCGATGGTGCTTCGGCGCCGGCGGCTTCGACGGCCTCCGCTTCGACGGCGTCCGCTTCGACCGCACGCGCTTCGGCAGTCGCCGTTCAGGCAGGCGAGCCGGAGACGCCGTTCTAGCCGATTCGCGTCGGCTCGACGCCCAGCTTCGCGGCATAGCGGCGGTTGAGGTCGGCCCAGCCGAATTCCATCGCATCCATTCCTCGGATCGCGGGCTTCGGATGCCCGTCCAGTACTCCCACCGCGACGTCGAGACACAGGTGCCAGCCCGCGGCAACGGCTGATGCCATCGCCGAGTCCGCGAGGGTTTGACGGAGCGTGAGTCGTGTTCGCGGCGAGCGTGCATCGGTTTCGAGCTCTTCGACGGTCCAGGTGACGGTGTCGTCGCCCCAGCTGTACTCGAGGATCCGCGGCGCGTCGGCAGTGAAAACGACGCTTGGGAGGTCGACCTGCACGGCGTTTTCGCCATCGAGCATTGTGACCGTGGCACGTCCGACTCTGGATAGGTCGCGGTCGGCCGTGTAAGGCGCCCAGGCGCCGAGCTCCGTCGGTTTGGTGATCAGCGACCAGACTTCGGTCGCTGAATTCGGAAACTCCCGCGGGATCACGACCGTCGTTCGGCCATGCCCGGTGTCACAACTAACGCCGGTCAGCAGAGGGGTCGCCGATTTCCTGCCGGCAGTCGCGCGCGGCCGCTTGAGTGTTGATGGTCCCGTTCGCGGGCTCTCACGAACCATGGCGGATAACCTACGCTCGCTAGTCCATTGCGTCTAGCCGTTGCAAAGTGGCGAATCCCCAAATTTCCGCGTCTAGAATCTCGGAAGGGCGAACCGAGTCGCGGGCGCAGAAGGGGGATGATGTGAGCTGGCCTCGGTTCGCGGTCGCAGTCCCGCTCGTGCTGGCGACCACGATTGCTCTCGCCGGATGCGCCCAGGCGGCACCAAAGGTGACCCCAAGCAGGGTGCCGACACCAACACCCGGGTCGACCAGCACCGCGATCCCGGTCTACAAGCCCGAGGGGACCGCGAAGCAGAATCTCGACTACTTCCGTCTCGTCGGCCATGCCCTGCTCGACAACAACCCCAGCGCCAACGCGCACGGCAAGACGATCGTCAACTGGTTCGTTGCTCACGGTTTCGACAAGGCCAACATGCAGGTCACTCCAGATACGACAACCATTGGCCTGGCCGCCTGGAACATCGAGTTTTCGGTCAAAATAAACGGCGGATGCCTCATCGGCCAGGCCGGAAACGTTGGATTCCAATCATTCGCTGCACCGGTCCTGTCCACCGGAAAGTGCCTCATCGGCCAGACCCGTCCGATCAACTGGTAGCACCCTCGGGCGCCCGGTCGGGCATCCGCGGGCCCGTAGACTTGACGCATGGCCGAATTCATTTACACGATGGTCCGCGCCCGAAAAGCGGTCGGCGACAAGCTCATCCTCGATGACGTCACGATGTCGTTTTTCCCCGGCGCCAAGATCGGAGTGGTCGGCCCGAACGGCGCCGGTAAGTCCACGATCCTCAAGATCATGGCGGGCCTCGACACTCCAAGCAACGGCGAGGCGCGCCTGAGCCCGGGCTATTCCGTGGGCATCCTGATGCAGGAGCCCGAGCTCGACGAGACCAAAACCGTACTCGAGAACGTGCAGGAAGGCGTCGGCCCGATCAAGGAGAAGGTCGATCGATTCAACGAGATCTCGCTCGCGATGGCCGAACCGGATGCCGACTTCGATGCGCTGCTTGCCGAGATGGGAACGCTGCAGGAGGAGATCGACGCGGCGGATGCCTGGGATCTCGACTCCCAGCTCGAACAGGCGATGGATGCGCTCCGCACGCCCCCCGGCGATGCCGCCGTGAGCAACCTGTCCGGTGGCGAGAAGCGGCGCGTCGCACTCACCAAACTGCTTCTGCAGAAGCCCGACCTGCTGCTGCTCGACGAACCCACCAATCACCTCGACGCCGAGAGCGTTCTGTGGCTCGAACAGCATCTGGCCAAATATCACGGTGCCGTTCTTGCTGTCACCCACGATCGGTACTTCCTCGACCATGTCGCCGAGTGGATCGCCGAGGTCGACCGCGGGCACCTGTATCCGTATGAGGGCAACTACTCGACCTACCTGCAGAAGAAGGGCGAACGCCTCGAGGTGCAGGGCAAGAAGGATGCCAAGCTCGCCAAGCGCCTGTCGAGCGAGCTGGAGTGGGTGCGCAGTAACGCCAAGGGCCGTCAGGTGAAGTCGAAGGCGCGCCTCGCGCGCTACGACGAGATGGTCATGGAGGCCGAGAAGACTCGCAAGCTCGACTTCGAGGAACTGGTCATTCCGGTTGGTCCGCGACTCGGCGCGCAGGTGATCGAGGCGAAGAAGCTGGCCAAGGGATTCGAGGGGCGCGTTCTCATCGACGGCCTCAGTTTTACGCTGCCGCGCAACGGCATCGTCGGCGTCATCGGCCCGAACGGCGTCGGCAAGACAACGTTGTTCAAGACCATTGTCGGACTCGAACCGCTGGATGACGGCGTGCTGACGGTCGGCGAGACGGTCGACATTTCCTACGTCGACCAGGGGCGCGGCGGCATCGACCCGAACAAGACGCTGTGGGAGGTCGTGTCCGACGGACAAGACTTCATCCAGGTCGGCAAGACCGAAATCCCGTCGCGGGGTTACGTCTCGCAGTTCGGTTTCAAGGGACCCGACCAGCAGAAGAAGGCGGGCGTCCTATCCGGTGGGGAGCGCAATCGGCTCAACCTCGCCCTGACGCTCAAGCAGGGCGGCAACCTGCTGCTGCTCGACGAGCCGACCAACGACCTGGATGTCGAAACGCTCGGCAGCCTCGAAAATGCTCTGCTCGAATTCCCCGGCTGCGCGGTGGTCATTACGCACGACAGGTGGTTCCTCGACCGAATCGCCACGCACATCCTCGCCTACGAGGGCACCGACGATGAGCCGGGCAACTGGTACTGGTTCGAGGGCAATTTCGAGTCGTATGAGGAGAACAAGGTCGAGCGCCTTGGGGCGGATGCCGCGAAGCCGCACCGCAGTACGTATCGGAAGTTGACGAGGGACTAGGGTCTCGATACGCCGCTGCGCGGCTACTCGACCACCGGAAAACAGATGCGCATCCACGTTCAGATCCCGCTCCGCTGGTCGGACTTCGATGCCTACGCACACGTCAACAACGCCGAGATGCTGCGCGTGCTCGAGGAGGCGCGCATCCAGGCGATGTGGCGCCCGGATGATGGATCCGTGTCCGAGGCGCCGACCGCGGTAATGGATGTGCGGCCCGGCGCCGACACGCTCGCGCTGATCGCGCGTCAGGAGATCGAGTACGTGGCGCCCATCCCGTATATGCGCCAGCCCCTCGATATTGAGATGTGGGCGGGCGCACTCGGAGGCGCGAGCATCGATGTCTGCTACGAGGTGTTCTCGCCGATTGGCGTTGAGCCGCGCGTGCTTTACACGCGGGCGGCGACCACGGTTGTCATGGTGTCGGCCGACACGAACAACCCCACGCGGGTTCCGGCTGAGCTCCGCGAGGCGTGGAAGCCGTACCTCGAGGAGCGGGTCGCATTCGGCAAACGCCGCTGACCGGCCCGCTGCATCGTGGCGGCCGAGGGCACTCACCAGCCGGGTCGCCGAAAATTCAGGCTGACCAGCCCGCGAAGCCCGAATGAAAGCTCGTCGGCGGTGCAGCCTGAGTTTTTCGCGAAAGCTCAGCGGGCAGGTCCTGTCGGCACGCGGATGGTGCCCTCTTGCGCGACGCTCGCGAGCAGCACGCCGTCGCGACTGAAGATGCGCCCGAACGAAAGCCCGCGACCGCCGACTGCGTTCGGTGACTCCTGCACGTACAGCATCCATTCGTCGACCCGTCCGAATCGGTGCCACCACATCGCGTGGTCGAGGCTCGCGACCTTGAGCCCGGGGGTTGCCCAGGCGATCCCGTGCCGGCGCAGAATCGGCTCGAGCAACGTGTAATCGCTCAGATACGCCATCGCCGCTCGGTGCAGGTTGGGTTCGTCCGTGAGTTTCCCGATGGCCTTGATCCAGACAGCCTGCTGCGCCGAGCGATCCTCGTCGCCGCGCAGCCAGATCGGAGACTTCACGTGACGGATGTCAAACGGACGATCGCTCGCCCAGGACTTCGCGACCGGATGATCGATACCCTTCAGCGTGTCCGCCGTGCTCGGCAGCGACTCGGGGTCGGGCACATCGGCTGGCATCTCGACCTGGTGATCGAGCCCTTCGTCTTCGGTCTGGAACGACGCGATCATCGACAGGATCGGTACGCCCGTTTGGTAGGCCTGCGTGCGTCTCGTCGTGAACGAGCGGCCGTCATGAATCCGGTCGACCGAGAAGGTGATCGGCTGCTCGACGTCGCCCGGCCGCAGGAAGTAGGCGTGCATCGAGTGGATGGGGCGGTCATCCGGCACCGTGCGCTCGGCGGCGACCACGGACTGCGCGAGAACCTGCCCGCCGAAGACCCTCCCGTGCGCCTGCCATTGACTGGGCCCCGTGAAGATGTCCTCGGTGGTTCGAGCCCCCGTGTCGGTCAGATTGAGAGTGGCCAGAAGTCCCGACAATGGGTCGCTCATGTCCTAAGTTTAGAACTGAAGATGAGCCCATCATTTACTCTCGTTGATGCCCTTGCTCTCAGGGATCTCAAGGTGTACCTGTCGCGAGCGGCTCGCATCGAAGAGGGCTCGGTTCGGCTCATCGGCGGTGGAGGTATCCTCGCGGTCTATGTTGCCGTGATCTATCCGGCCGGCCTTCTGGATGAGGTGCCGACGGTTCTGGGCCTGCGAACGTTCGCGCTGACGAGCACGGAAGCCGTCGATGCAGTGGTTCCGATTCGATCACTCCTCGAACGCGCCAACCGGGCGGAAGCCGCCGCGATGGATGACAGCCAGCCGATCACGATGACCGTCCCGATGGGCGTGAACACCGTGACCTGGGCGGCCATCTCGCCACCGCGAGGCGGATGGCATCCGGAGCCGTCGACGACGAGTGGACTTCTCGATGAGGTTGCACGGTCGGGAATCGACGAGGTGGCGTCCGCGATTCCGACCGGCACGGGTGCGCAGATCGTGCAGCGGGTGCGCGCCGAAGTCTGGGGACGCGCGATCAGCGGACTCGAGGATGTGCCGGCCGGAGGCGCCTTCGCAGCGCTTTCGCTGGGATTCCTCGGCGACCTGGCGGCCGACGAGGTCCAAATCTTCGAGTCCGGTCCCTGGACCCGGCTCACCTCACCGCGCGGTCACATCCTGATCAAGCGCAAAGCCTGGCGCCTGGCCCGCTGAGCCCGCTCGCTACTTAACGGGCGTTAGGACGACGAGGGGGATCTTGCGGTCCGTCTTGGTCTGGTACTCGGCGAATCCGGGGCGCGCGTCGCCGATGAGCTTGTAGCGGGCGGTGCGCTCGGGCTCCGGCATGACCGAGGCGACCGCGTCGTACTCCTCGATGCCGTTGTCGCCGGCGGCTTCAACGTGCACGTGCGGGTTCTTGACCAGGTTGTGGTACCAGTGCGGATGCGTCGGCGCACCACCCTTGGACGCGACAATGATGCGGTTATCCCCATCCGGGAACCAGGCCACCGGGCTGACGCGCTTCTCGCCGGACTTCGCCCCCGTGGTCGTCACGAGCAGCAGCTTCATGCCGGTGAACGGACCACCGACAGCGCCGTTATTCTCGTGGAATTCGTTGATGATCTTGTCGTTCCATTCGCTCATGGGTTCAACACTAAAGCTTTGCGACGGCGCGACCGGCCGCGCGACCACTGAAGAGGCAACCACCAAGGAACGTACCCTCGAGCGATCGGTATCCGTGAACGCCGCCTCCGCCGAACCCGCTCGCTTCGCCAGCCGCAAAGAGGCCGGGAAGAGGATCGCCGCTCGCTCCCAGGGCTTGCGATTCGAGGTTGGTTTCGATGCCGCCGAGGCTCTTCCGGGTGAGGATGTGCAGCTTCACCGCGATGAGCGGACCGGCTTTCGGATCGAGGATGCGGTGGGGCTTGGCTACCCGGATGAGCTTGTCGCCGAGATAGTTGCGCGCCTGCCGGAGCGCGGTGACCTGAGCGTCCTTGGTGAACTCGTTCGCCAGCTCGCGGTCACGGCTCTCGATCTCTTCGCGAACCAGTGCAGGATCCAACTGGACGTCTGGCGACTTCTTCTGCATGCCGGCGATGAGCTCGTCGAGAGTGTCGGCGACGATGAAGTCCTCGCCCTTGTTCTTGAACGCCTCGACCGGTCCCGGCGCACCCTTGCCGACTCGCTTGAGCAGGAGTCGGATGCTCTTGCCGGTGAAGTCCGGATTCTGCTCGCTGCCCGAGAGCGCGAATTCCTTCTCGATGATCTTCTGAGTGAGCACGAACCAGCTGTAACCGTGGCCGGTAGCGGCGATGTGCTCGAGGGTGCCGAGCGTATCGAACCCGGGGAACAGGGGAGCGGGCAGGCGCCTGCCGGTCGCGTCGAGCCACATGGATGACGGGCCCGGCAGGATCCGGATGCCGTGCTTCGCCCACACCGGCGCATAGTTCGTGATGCCCTCGACGTAGTGCCACATCCGGTCGCTGTTGATGACGCGTGCGCCCGCCTTCTCGGCGATGCCGACGCCACGCCCGTCGACGGATGCGGGGACTCCGCTCAGCAGGTCGTCGGGCGCCTTGCCCATCCGCTTCGGCCACTGCTTGCGCACGAGCTCGTGGTTGCCGCCGATGCCTCCAGTGGTGACGATGACCGCTGGAGCACGCAGGTCGAAGCTGCCGGCGACTTCCCGGTTGCTGGCGGCGCCGCGCTCGGCGTCATCCGGAGCCAGGACCGCGCCGCGAACGCCGACGACCGCGCCCTTCTCGACGATCAGCTCGTCCATGCGGTGGCGGAATCGGATGTCGACGAGCCCCTTCGCGATGCCCTCCCGGAGTCTCGCTTCGAACGGGGCGACGACGCCAGGCCCGGTGCCCCAGGTGATGTGGAATCGGGGCACCGAGTTGCCGGGGCCATTCGCGGTGTAGCCGCCGCGTTCGGCCCACCCGACGACCGGGAAGAACTTCACGCCGCGCTCACGCAGCCAGGCGCGCTTCTCGGTGGCGGCGAATTGCAGGTAGGCCTCCGCCCATTTGCGTGGCCAGGCATCCTCTTCGCGGTCGAAGCCGGCGGTTCCGAGCCAGTCCTGGCGCGCGAGTTCGAGGCTGTCTTTGATGCCGAATCGCCGTTGCTCGGGTGAGTCGATCAGGAAGATTCCGCCGAACGACCACCAGGCCTGGCCGCCGAGGCTCGCCTCCGGCTCCTGGTCGAGCACGATGATCGACTTGCCGGCGTCGATGAGCTCGGCTGCGGCCACGAGACCGGCGAGTCCGGCGCCGACGATGATCACGTCTGGTTTGCTCGGCACTTAGTGAAACTCCTTCGTTTCGTTACCGCCAGATTAGCCAGTCGCGGGAAGATTGAGCATGGCACTGACGATCAACCAGATTACGTTCGACTGCTCGGATCCGCTGAAGCTCGCGGCGTTCTGGGCGGCAGCCATGGGCTGGGCAGGCGCTGACGACGCCAAGCCGGACGACGAAGAGGTCGCGGTCGTGTCGGCTGATAAGAGCAGGGTGCTCCTCTTCATCCGCGTTCCGGAGGGCAAAGCCGTCAAGAATCGCGTGCACCTGGATGTGTCGCCGACGGACTCGACGCGAGACGCCGAGGTCGAGCGGCTCGTCGGACTCGGCGCATCCGTCTATGACGACCGCCGCCTCGAGGACGGACGGGGCTGGGTGGTCATGCGTGATCCGGAGGGAAACGAGTTCTGCGTAGAACGCTCCGAGGCCGAGCGCACAACCTAGTACCGCGGAATCAGGATCGGCCGATCAGACGGGCTGTCAGCGAATCGGCCGTCGTCCGGACGGATGCGCCGAGTGCGGCGCGTGCGGCGGTGTCCGCGGCATCCGTGCGGAAGGTCACGCCCACCGAGGCGATCGGGTATCCGTTCGAGTCCAGCGCCGCTGCGCCGACCGACGCGTAGTCGGCCGAGATTTCGCCGTCCTCGTCCGCCCAGCCGTCGCTGCGAGCGCGCTCGAGGATGTGGTCGAGCTGGGCGCGCGTGCGCGGCCCGGTGCCTGCCCGCACGATCAGGTCGCGGTCGTGCGGATACAGCGCGGTGACCTGACTCGCGGACAGGCCCGCAAGCATCGAGCGTCCGGTCGCCGTGAGGTGCGCGGGCAGCCGGACCCCGATTCGCGACACCGTGGTGGGCGCGCGGAAACCCTGGATCCGGGCGACGTACATGACATCCGACCCGCTGAGCACAGCGAGATGTGCGACGACGGGGATCGCCACGCCCGCGACGAGCCGCTCGAGCAGCGGAACGGCCAGTCGTCCGAGACGCTCGGTGCGCACGGATGACGTACCGATCTCGGAAAGCAGGCTGGAGAGCCCATACGCCTGGACTTCGGGATAGTGCACGAGAAATCCCTCGTCCATGATCACAGCGAGTAGCTGGTACGCCGATGATCGGGGCAAACCTAGGTCGCGGGCGAGTGTCGTCGCCCGCACTGGTCCACTGCGATTGGACAGATAGCGCAGAACCCGAAGCGTGTTGCGTGCCGCGGGTATTTCAGGCATAGCCTCTCCTGTCTGAAATATCAGACAGTTTATGTCAAATCGCTCTCGTCGTCGTCGAATCCGCCGAGTTCAATGGCGTTGTGATCGATACCGACCTGACCGTAACCGTGGGAGTCGGCGCGCTGTCCTTTGAGGATGTCGTTGCCGTAGCCCGCAGCAACGCCCGAGTAGAACTCGCTGACCGGGCGCGCGACGCGATGGCGGCGAGCCGTTCAATAGTCGAGGCGCTCGCTGCAGATACCCTGCCGCACTACGGCATCTCGACCGGGTTCGGCGCCCTCGCGAGCAAGCAGATCCCGGTCGAACGGCGCGCGCAGCTTCAACGTTCGCTGGTGCGCAGCCATGCAGCTGGCTCTGGTGCCGAGGTCGAACGCGAGGTCATCCGGGCACTCATGCTGAACCGGCTTTCGACTCTCGCGACCGGCCGCACCGGTGCCCGGCCAATCCTCGCCGAGACCTACGTGGCACTCCTCAACGCGGGAATCACCCCGCTCGTGTTCGAGTACGGCAGCCTCGGCTGCTCCGGTGACCTCGCGCCGCTCGCCCATTGCGCGCTCGCGCTGCTCGGAGAAGGCCAGGTCCGCGACGCCGACGGCACCCTGATGCCGGCGGCCGACGCACTCAACGCGGCCGGTATCACCCCGATCGTCCTTGAGGAAAAGGAGGGCCTCGCCCTCATTAACGGAACGGATGGCATGCTCGGCATGCTTGTGCTCGCCATTACCGACCTGCGTGCGCTGGTCACCACCGCCGACCTCGCCGCCGCGATGAGCGTCGAGGGACTGCAGGGAACGGATGCCGTCTTCGCCGCCGACCTGCAGGCGCTTCGTCCGCAGGTGGGCCAGGCCCTCTCCGCCGCGAATATGCTTGCTCTCCTCAAAGGTTCGCCGATGCTGTCCAGCCCCGAGGGGTTCACCCGAGTTCAGGACGCCTACTCGCTGCGCTGCGCACCACAGGTTCACGGCGGCGTGCGCGACACGATCGACCACGCGGCCGCGGTCGCGGGGCGCGAGCTGGCATCCGCCATCGACAACCCGGTGATCACGCTCGACGGGCGCGTCGAGTCCAACGGCAACTTCCACGGGGCTCCGGTGGGCTATGTACTCGACTTCCTGGCCATCGTGACAGCCGACCTGGCGAGTATGAGCGAGCGGCGCACCGACCGCTTCCTGGACGTCTACCGCAGCCACGGTCTCAACGCGTTTCTCGCCGACGACCCCGGAGTCGACTCCGGGCACATGATCGCGCAGTACACGCAGGCCGGGATCGTCAGCGAGCTGAAGCGGCTTGCCGCGCCGGCATCCGTCGACTCGATCCCGTCGTCAGCGATGCAGGAAGACCACGTCTCGATGGGCTGGAGTGCGGCACGCAAGCTGCGCCGCGCGATCGACGGAGCCCAGCGGGTGATCGCGATCGAGCTTCTCACGTCGTCGCGTGCGATCGACATGCGGGCTCCCATCAAGCCCGCTGCGGCGTCGGCCGCGGTAGTCGCCGAACTCCGCAAATCGGTGCCGGCGCCGGGCACCGATCGCTACCTTGCCCCCGACATTGCCGCAGCCGTCGCCGGCGTCCAGGACGGATCGCTCCTTGCCGCCGCCGCATCCGTAGTCTCGAAAGCAGGAGGTTCACTGAAATGACCATCACCGAATCCCGTCAGTCGGTCGCCCGCCCGGTCAAGGCCTGGCGCGGAACCGAGTTGCACACGCTTGGCTGGCCGCAGGAAGCTGCGCTGCGGATGCTACAGAACAACCTCGATCCGGAGGTCGCCGAGCATCCCGACGCGCTGGTCGTCTATGGCGGCAGCGGCAAGGCCGCTCGCGACTGGAACAGTTTCGACGCGATCGTGCGAACGCTGTCGACGCTCAAGAACGACGAGACCATGCTCGTGCAATCGGGCAAGCCGGTGGGTGTACTGCAGACGCACGAGTGGGCGCCGCGCGTGTTGCTCGCCAACTCCAACCTGGTCGGCGACTGGGCCAACTGGGACGAGTTTCGGCGGCTGGAGCAGCTCGGACTGACGATGTACGGCCAGATGACCGCGGGCTCGTGGATCTACATCGGAACCCAGGGCATCCTGCAGGGCACCTACGAGACCTTCTCAGCTGTCGCCGCGAAGAGGTTCGGCGGAACGCTCGCCGGCACGATCACCCTCACCGGAGGGCTCGGCGGAATGGGCGGCGCGCAGCCACTCGCCGTGACAATGAACGACGGCGTCGCGATCTGCGTGGATGTCGATCCGTCGCGCATCGCGCGTCGCATCGAGCACGCTTACCTCGACGTCGAGGCGAAATCGATCGAGCACGCGCTCGAGCTCGCCTACGCGGCACGGGATGCGAAGAAGCCGTTGTCGATCGGACTGCTCGGCAACGCGGCATCCGTATTTCCGAGACTGCTCGAAATGGGCGCCGAAATTGACATCGTCACCGACCAGACGAGTGCGCATGATCCGCTCGCGTATCTTCCGCTCGAGTGGTCGTTCGCCGAATGGCACGCGGCTCGCGAAGCCGACCCATCTGGGTTCGCGGATGCCGCCCGGCACTCGATGGCCAAGCAGGTCGAGGCGATGGTCGGGTTCCAGAAGGCGGGCGCCGAGGTGTTCGACTATGGGAACAACATCCGCACCGAGGCGAAGGCGGCCGGATACGCGGATGCGTTCGCCTTCCCGGGATTCGTGCCCGCCTACATCCGTCCGCTGTTCTCCGAGGGCAAGGGTCCATTCCGCTGGGCGGCGCTGAGTGGCGATCCCGAGGACATCTACAAGACCGACCGTGCCGTGCTCGAGCTGTTCCCGGAGAACCAGTCGCTGGCGAAGTGGATCAGGATGGCTGGCGAGCGCGTGCACTTCCAGGGCCTGCCAGCGCGCATCTGCTGGCTCGGTTACGGGGAACGCGACAAGGCGGGACTGAAGTTCAACGACATGGTCGCCTCGGGCGAGCTGAAGGCTCCGATCGTGATCGGGCGCGACCACCTCGACTCGGGCTCGGTCGCCTCGCCCTACCGTGAGACCGAAGCGATGAAGGATGGCTCGGACGCGATCGCCGACTGGCCGCTGCTCAATGCCCTGGTGAACACCGCGTCGGGCGCGACCTGGGTTTCGATTCACCACGGCGGTGGCGTCGGAATCGGCCGATCGATCCACGCCGGTCAGGTCACGGTTGCCGATGGCACCGCGCTCGGTGGCGAGAAGCTCGCCCGAGTGCTCAGCAACGATCCGGCAATGGGCGTCATCCGCCACGTGGACGCCGGTTACTACGAAGCGATCGCGGTCGCGGATAACCTCGGGGTACGGGTACCGATGCGCGAAGGAGACCGTTGACCGCACTGGCACTGCTGGGCGAGTTGGCCTCGGTCGGCGGTAGCCGGGCGGGCGGCTACAACCGACTCGCCTGGACGACCGCCGACGCGGAGTGTCGGGAGTGGTTCGCGCAGTCCGCAACTGCTCGCGGTCTTGAAGTCGAGACCGATCGCAACGGCAATCTGTGGGCATGGCTGGGCGCATCCATTCCCGGCAAGGCACTGGTGATCGGCTCGCACCTGGATAGCGTGCCGCGTGGCGGCGCCTTCGATGGGCCGCTGGGAATCGCATCCGCGTTCGCGGCGCTCGATGCGCTGCGTGCCGATGGCTTCGATCCCGGTCGGCCACTGGCGATCGCCGCCTTCGCGGATGAGGAGGGCGCGCGATTCGGTGTCGCCTGCGCGGGTTCGCGCCTGATGACCGGCGGCCTTTCGGCGGACGCCTTTCGTGCGCTGGCCGATCTCGACGGAGTCTCGACCAGCGAAGCCATGAGCTCGGCGGGGATCACGACCGAACATCTTGGCCTCGACCGCGAGCGGATTGAGCGGATCGGCGAGTACCTCGAACTCCACGTCGAGCAGGGGCACCTGGTGACCAGTGCCGGGATGGACGGCCTGACGGCGCACGCGCCGATCGGCCTCGCCACCGAGATCTGGCCGCACGGACGGTGGCGCGTCGAGGTGGTGGGCCAGCAGAATCACGCCGGCACCACACGACTGAGCGATCGCGACGACCCGATGCTGCAACTCGCACGAGTGATCCTTGCGGTGCGAGAGTGCGCCGAGGAGGCCGGGGTGCTCGCGACCGTCGGGAAGGTGCGGGTTTCGCCTGGGGCGGTCAACGCGATCCCGGGCAGCGCATCGGCGTGGATCGATGCTCGTGGGCCACAGGAGCAGCGTGTGCGACGCGCGATCGAACGGCTCGAACTGAGCACAGATGTGGTCACGATCGAGGAATCCTGGACCAGCTCGACTGTCTTCGACAGTGCATTCGCCGAGCAGCTCGCCTCGGCGATCGGCGGCGAGGTTCCGCGGCTGCCGTCCGGGGCGGGGCATGACGCAGGAGTGCTGGCGCTCGCGGGCATCCCGTCGGCGATGATCCTGGTGCGCAATCCGAGCGGCATTTCTCATGCCCCCGAGGAGTATGCGGAAGACGCGGATGTGGAGCTCGGCGTCACGGCTCTCGCCGCGGCAATTCGGAGCAGAACGTGACGGCCTTCTGGTGCGAGTTCGCGGCGATCGGCGGTGAGGTCGCGAGCTCGGTTCGCGTCGAGGAATCGGCGGGTGTGATCACCTCGGTCGAGACGGCGTCGGCGGCGCGCAGCGGCGACACGATTCTGCAGGGTGTCGTCATCCCGGGACTCGCGAACGGACATTCGCACGCCTTTCACCGGGCGCTACGCGGCCGCACGCACGATGGCGGCGGAAGGTTCTGGACCTGGCGCGAGCAGATGTATCGAATCGCAGCGCAACTGGATCCCGACAACTATTTCGAACTGGCGACCGCGGTATTTGCCGAGATGTTGCTTTGCGGCTACACGGTCGTGGGCGAATTCCACTACGTGCATCGGAAGCCGGATGGCACGTCCTACGATCGGGCGACGGCCATGGAGGATGCCGTGGTTGCTGCCGCCGATCGAGCCGGTATCCGACTCACCCTGCTCGACACGATCTACGTCGGCGGCGGCGTGGAGGCCACGCCGCTGGAGGCTGCGCAGCGACGGTTTTCCGATGGGTCGGTCGCTTCATGGGCGAAGCGCAGGGAGTCGATCGCGGTCGGTTCGCTCGCGAGAGTCGGGGCGGCCATCCACTCGGTTCGCGCTGTTTCACCCGAGCTCTTTCGCGAAATCGGGGCGGCGACCGCGGGGTTACCCCTGCACGCCCACGTTTCCGAGCAGCCTGCCGAGAATGTGGCATCACTTGCCGCGACCGGCCGCACGCCGACCGAGTTGTTCGCCGATGCCGGCCTGCTTGGGGCGCACTTCACAGCGGTCCACGGCACGCATCTGACACCATCCGATCTCAGCCTGCTCGGCGGCAGCGGCAGCACGGTCTGTTTCTGCCCGACGACGGAACGCGACCTCGCCGACGGCATCGGGCCCGCATCCGCGCTCGTGGCCGCAGGAGCGCGCCTGAGCCTTGGGAGCGATCAAAACGCTGTCATCGACCCGTTCGAGGAGCTCCGCGGGCTTGAGATGGATGAGCGGCTCGCCACCGGTGAGCGCGGCCGATTCACTCCCGAGCAGCTGCTTCGCGCCGCCTCGGCGGATGGCTACAGCTGTCTCGGCTGGAACGGTGGACGGCTCGAGGTTGGCGAGGTATGCGACCTCGTGGCCATCTCTCTCAACAGCCCGCGCACCGCCGGGGCGCTCCCGAACCAGGCCTGGCTCGCAGCGACCGCCGCCGACGTGACAACCGTTGTCGTGGGCGGGGTAACCCGAGTCGCTGGCGGAGTACACGTTCTTGGCGACATTGGCGCGCTTCTGCACGATGCGATTGGCAGACTTCAGTCGTGACCACAACTCTGCTGAGCGGAATCGGGCTGCTCGTAACGCCCGAGGGCGAGCGCAGGAACGCGGCACTGGTCATCGACGGCGACCGGATCGCCTGGATCGGCGACGACTCGGCCAGCGCGCCCCCGGCGGACGAGCGCATCGACGCCGACGGCGAATGCGTGATCCCCGGCTTCGTCGACAGCCATAGCCACCTCATGTTCGCGGGCGACCGCACCGCCGAATTCGAGGCCAGGATGTCGGGTCGGAAATACGCCGCCGGCGGCATCCGTTCCACCGTCGCGGCGACGAGAGCAGCCAGCGACGAGGAGCTGCTGGCGAACGCCAAACGCCTGGCGGGCGAAATGCGGGCCGGTGGCATCACCACCTTCGAGATCAAGAGTGGCTATGGGCTGACTACCGTCGACGAATCGCGTTCGCTCGTGCTCGCCCGCGAGCTCACTCCAGAGACGACTTATCTCGGCGCACACGTCGTCCCTACCGAATACGCCGACGACGTCGCAGGCTACGTCGACCTCGTGACCGGGGCGATGCTGGATGCCTGCACGCCGAATGCTCGCTGGATCGACGTGTTTTGCGAGACCGGCGCCTTCGATGTCGACCAGGCCCGTGCCATCCTCACCGCCGGCCGAGACCGCGGACTCGGCATGCGGATGCACTCGGGACAGCTGGGCGAATCCGGGGGAGTACGACTTGCTGTCGAACTCGGCGCCGCATCCGTCGACCACTGCACCTTTCTCGCCGACGCCGACCTGGATGCCCTCGCCGCCGGCTCGACGGTGGCCACGCTGCTGCCGGGCGCCGAATTCTCGACGCGGCAGCCCTATCCGGACGCCCGCAGGCTGCTGGATGCGGGCGTCACCGTAGCGCTCGCGACAGACTGCAACCCCGGCTCCAGCTTCACGACGTCGATGAGTTTCTGCATCGCCGTCGCGGTGCGGGACATGGGGATGACGCCATCCGAAGCCTTGTACGCGGCGACTTCCGGTGGTGCGGCAGCGCTTCGCCGGGACGATGTCGGTGAGATCGCGGTCGGCAAGATCGCCGACCTTGCCATCCTGCGCGCTCCGAGCTACGTGCATCTCGCCTATCGCCCCGGTGTTCCGCTGGTTTCGAGAACGCTGAAGCACGGCGTGCTCAGCTTGCACCTGCGATAACGCACCGGTAACGTCGCTCGTACCCGGACAAAGGCGCCCGGGACGACTTAGGGCTTACCCGGCTACGGTCACAAGAGATCGTTCTCGTTCCCGGTTTACCAATCGGCCCCGGGGGCGTCATCACTCAGGAGCAATCGTGCGCACTGGTCTGTCCGAAAAAACCTCGACCGCGGTTTCAACCCCAAACGATGGGGCATCCAGTGACGCACCCGTCCAGCTTCTAACAGCTGATGGCGTGCGGATCGAATCTCCCGAATACGACACCTGGGTCGAAGACCTGACCAAGGACGACCTGTTGTCCATCTACGAGGACATGGTCGTGGTTCGTCGCTTCGACAACGAGGCAACCGCACTCCAGCGCCAGGGCCAGCTCGGACTATGGCCACCGTCGCTCGGCCAGGAGGCCGCCCAGATCGGTTCGGCGCGAACGCTGCGCAAGGACGACTTCGTCTTCACCAGCTACCGCGAGCACGGGGTCGCGTACGAGCGCGGGGTGCGCCTCGAAGACATGACCAAGGTCTGGCGTGGAACAGCCAACTCGGGCTGGGATCCGTTCACCGTCGGGATGGCGACGCCCGCGGTCATCATAGGCGCGCAGACCCTGCACGCGACCGGTTACGCGATGGGCATCAAGCGCGACAAGGCGGATTCTGTGGCCGTCGCCTACTTCGGTGACGGCGCGACCAGCCAGGGCGACGTCAATGAGGCCATGATCTTCGCCGCGAGCTTCAAGGTCCCGGTCATCTTCTTCTGCCAGAACAACCAGTGGGCCATTTCCGAGCCCGTCGGTGTCCAGACGGTGCGACCGATTGCCGACCGCGCCCCGGGGTTCAACATTCCGAGCATCCGAGTCGATGGGAACGATGTGCTCGCGGTCATGGCGGCGATGCGCGTCGCGCTCGAGCGCGCTCGCAGTGGGGGCGGGGCGACGTTCATCGAAGCCGTCACTTATCGGATGGGGCCGCACACGACATCCGACGATCCATCGCGGTACGAGGATCTCGGCGAGCATCAGGAATGGGCCGCCAAAGATCCGATCAAGCGGTTCGAAACCTACCTGGATGGGCTCGGTTTGCTGACCGACAAGGTTCGCGAATCCGTCAAGCTCGCGGAGGATGACGCGGCAAAGCGTTTCCGTGCGGCGTGCATCGCGCTCATCGATCCGGAACCGCTCACCGTCTTCGACAACGTTTACGCCGAGCCGAACTCGGGCCTCGAGCGCCAGAAGCGCGAATTCGCCGCGTATTTGTCCTACGTAGAGGGAACTGAACGATGAGCCAACTCACACTGTCGAAGGCGATTGGAGCCGGACTCCGCCGGGCTCTCGCCGACGACGACCACGTCATGCTCATGGGGGAGGACATCGGCGAGCTGGGCGGCGTCTTCCGGGTTACGGATGGCCTCAAGCACGAGTTCGGACCCGAACGCGTTGTCGACACCCCGCTCGCCGAAGCGGGAATCGTCGGGACGGCGATCGGTTTGGCGTTCCGCGGTTACCGGCCGGTGTGCGAGATCCAGTTCGACGGATTCATTTACCCGGCTTTCGACCAGATCGTCGCGCAAGTCGCCAAGCTGCACGCTCGCACCAACGGGGCAGTGAAGATGCCGCTGACAATCCGCGTCCCGTTTGGCGGTGCGATCGGATCGGTCGAGCACCACTCCGAGTCGCCTGAGGCCTACTTCGCGCACACCGCGGGACTTCGAGTCGTCAGCCCGTCGAATCCGCAGGACGCATACGACATGATTCGTCAGGCGATCGCGTCGGAGGATCCGGTCATGTATTTCGAGCCGAAGCGGCGGTACTGGGCGAAGGGCGAGGTCGACCTCGAGCACGTGCCGCTCGCACTCGACAAGGCCCATGTCGCGCGCGAGGGATCGGATGTCACGCTCATCGCCTACGGTCCGCTGGTAATGACCGCGCTGGATGCTGCGGAAGCCGCCGCGGACGAGGATGTCTCGGTCGAGGTCATCGACCTGCGATCGCTGTCGCCGATCGACTTCGACACCATCGAGGACTCCGTCAACAAGACCGGGCGTGTGGTGATCACGCACGAGGCGGCACAATTCGCCGGGCTCGGTGCGGAGATCGCGGCGACCATAACGGACCGTTGCTTCTATAGCCTTGAGGCACCGCCGCAGCGGGTGACGGGGTTCAACACTCCCTACCCGCCGGCGAAGCTCGAGGAGCACTTCGTGCCGGACCTCGACCGCATCCTCGATGCCGTCGACCGCACCGTTGGACGCGAGAATTCGCTAACGGGCTTCGTCGCTCGCTGATTGGGACGAACACGTGAGCACTGATTTTGCAATGCCCGACCTCGGCGAGGGTCTAACCGAGTCCGAGCTCGTCGCCTGGCACGTCGGCGTCGGCGACGCCGTCGAGCTGAACCAGCCGATCGCGGAAATCGAGACCGCGAAGGCGATAGTGCAGCTGCCATCACCGTTCGCGGGAACCATCTCCCAGTTGTACGCGGAGCCCGGCACGGTCGTTGCCGTTGGCGCGCGTCTGGTCGCCTTCGACCTCGACGATGAGGCTGATGCACCCGTCGAGCGCAACTCGGTTCTCGTCGGCTACGGCCCCGAGGTAGACAGCGGCGCCAAGCCGAAGCGGCGCCGTGCTGGTAACAGCGCTGGTCGAGTAGCGCCGGCGGAGCCGACGCGGATCGAGACCACTCCAGCCAAGCCCGCTCAGACCACCGCGCCCGCGAGCGAGGGTCGCCCCAAAACCACCCCACCCGTCCGCAAACTCGCTGCCGACCTTGGCGTCGACCTGGCAACGGTCGTGGGGTCGGGCGAGAACGGAATCATCACCCGCGAAGACGTCCAGGCCGCCGCGTCCGGGACTTCGATCGCACCGGCACTGGCACTGGCACCGGCACCGAGCCGCACTCCGCGATCCGACCGCCCGCGCGAGACGCGCATCCCGATCAAGGGCGTGCGCAAGGCCACCGCCGAAGCGATGGTGCGCAGCAGCACCGAGGCCCCGCAGGCAACCGTCTTCGTCACGATCGATGTAAGCTCCGCGGTCGACCTGGTCGCGCAGCTCCGCGAACGTACCGGCCAGCGGATCACGCTCCTCGCAATGACAGCCAAGGCCGTCTGCCTCGCGCTCGCCGATCATCCGAGCCTCAACTCAAAGTGGGATGACGCGGCCCAGGAGATCGTCGAGTTCGGTTACGTCAACCTCGGTATCGCGGTCGCGACGCCTCGCGGGCTCATGGTTCCCAACATCACGGATGCCGAGGCGATGACCCTCGGCCAGCTGACGGATGCACTCGGCGAGCTCACCGCGACCGCCCGGGCTGGAGCCACGACGCCGAAGGCGCTCAGCGGCGGAACCTTCTCGATCACCAACGTCGGCGTGTTCGGAGTCGACGCCGGAACGCCCATCCTCAACCCGGGCGAGGCGGCGATCCTCGCACTCGGTGTCGCTCGGCGCCGACCGTGGGAGTATCGCGGTGAGATGTCCCTGCGCGATGTGCTCACGCTGAGCCTGACGTTCGACCATCGTCTCGTCGACGGCGAACAGGGTGCGAAGTTCCTGATGGATGTCGCCCAGTTCCTCTCAAACCCTGGGATCGCGCTGACCCTCGTCTAGCAACCCGCGCTTCTACTTTCGTAACTCATGCAATTCGCCCAGTAAGACGGTCGCCGAGGGTGTTTTTGCGGCGTGTCGCCTCATTTCGCATGAGTTACGGCAAAGTGCATGAGTTACGGGAGTGGTGCAGGGCTGGGCGCCGGATGAGTGGCTACGAAGTGAGGGCGGCCAGCGCCATCGACTCCAGCAGGGTACGCACGGATGCTCGTGACGACGTACGAGCGCTGTGCGGCGTCGAGTTGATGAGACCGAAAGTGGCTCGGGCACGGATGCGCAGCTCGGCCACCGGCGTCGAGGGGTTCAGGCCGGCAAGAACGCCGACCCAGGCCTCGATGTAGCCGCGCTGCAGCGAGCGAACGGTCGCCAGGTCCTCCGGCGTGAGGCTGTCGAGGTCGCGATCCTGCACGAGGATGACGTCTGCGTTCGACACCGCGAAGTCGACGTGGAAGGCGATGAGTTCGCGAAGCTTCGTCTCATCCAACGCGTGGGAGGCGACCACCTGGTCCGCGCCGGCCACGAGCTCGCGCGAAACGTCGATCAGCAGCGCCGCGAGCACGGCCTGCTTGCTCGCGAAGTGCCGGTACACGGCGGGTCCGCTAACCCCGACCGCGGCGCCGAGATCCTCCAGCGAAACCCGCTCGAAACCGCGGGAAGCGAACAGATCAGCGGCCGCGTGCAGCAGCGCAGAACGCCGCTCGGCCTTGGCGCGTTTACGGGAAGTTCCCGGTGCGGCGTTCGGCGCGGACGTGGACATTTCAGTTAATCTACACTAACCTAAATCCAGTTAGGCAAAGCTAACTGAACTTTGGCCCGAGCCACAAGCGAAATAGGTCGATGGAGACGCTGGGAACACGTGCGGATCGCAACGATGCGACCTTCCGCGCCAACGATGAAGCGCAGCGAGCGCTCGTCGCAGACTTGAAGCAGCGACTCGCGACCTCGGCCCTCGGTGGGCCGCAGAAATCGCGCGACCGTCACGTTGCTCGCGGCAAGCTGCTTCCGCGCGATCGCATCGATGAACTTCTCGACAACGGCAGCCCCTTTCTCGAGATCTCGCCCCTCGCCGCGAACGGCCTCTACGGCGGTGAGGCTCCCGGGGCCGGCATCGTCACCGGCATCGGGCTCGTGCACCAACGTCCGGTCCTCGTCATCTCGAACGACGCCACGGTCAAGGGCGGCACGTACTTTCCGATGACGGTGAAGAAGCATCTGCGAGCACAGGAGATCGCCCTCGAGAACCGGCTGCCCTGCGTGTACCTCGTCGACTCGGGTGGCGCGTTCCTGCCGATGCAGGACGAAGTCTTCCCCGACGTCGACCACTTCGGTCGCATTTTCTACAACCAGGCGCGGATGTCCGCTGCGCGCATCCCGCAGATTGCGTCGGTCATGGGCTCGTGCACCGCCGGTGGAGCCTACGTGCCTGCTATGAGCGACGAGACGGTCATCGTCCGAAACCAGGGCACGATCTTCCTCGGCGGTCCGCCGCTGGTGAAGGCCGCGATCGGTGAGGTTGTCAGCGCCGAGGAGCTCGGCGGCGGAGACCTGCACGCCCGGACATCCGGTGTCGTCGATCACCTCGCGGATGACGATCGCCACGCCCTGCAGATCGTGCGCGACATCGTTTCCACCCTCCCGCGTCCCGCGGCGCCGGCCTGGGATGTGATCGAGTCGCGCGATCCGGTCGCGGATCCCGACGACCTGTACGGGGTCGTCCCCACCGACGTCCAAAGCCCCTACGACGTGCGCGAAGTCATCGCGCGCCTCGTCGACGCGAGCGAGTTCGCCGAATTCAAACCCGAGTACGGCACAACCCTCGTAACAGGATTCGCGCACTTGCACGGACATCCGGTTGGCATCGTCGCCAACAACGGAGTGCTGTTCAGCGAGTCCGCCCAGAAGGGCGCCCACTTCATCGAGCTGTGCGACCAGCGCGGCATCCCGCTGCTGTTCCTGCAGAACATTTCGGGATTCATGGTCGGCCGTGATGCCGAGGCCGGCGGAATCGCGAAGCACGGTGCCAAGATGGTCACCGCGGTCGCGACGACCCGCGTCCCCAAACTCACCGTCGTGATCGGCGGATCGTTCGGCGCCGGCAACTACTCGATGTGTGGACGGGCCTATGACCCACGCTTCCTGTGGATGTGGCCGGCGGCGCGCATCTCCGTGATGGGTGGCCCGCAGGCATCATCCGTGCTGTCCACGATCCAGCGCGAGCAGGCCGAGGGCCGCGGCGAGAAGTGGTCGGCGGCCGAAGAGGCAGCATTCCGTGCCCCGATCGAGGAGCAGTTCGAGACCCAGGGCAGCCCGTACTACTCGACGGCTCGCCTCTGGGACGACGGCATCATCGACCCGGCAGACACCCGCACCATCCTGGGTCTCGCCCTCGAGCTCTGTGCCGCGACTCCGCTTCCCGAGCCCGCCTTCGGGCTGTTCCGGATGTGATGGCCGTGCCGGAGTCAGTCACTCTCGAGAGCGTGCTCGTCGCCAACCGCGGCGAGATCGCGTGTCGCATCATCCGCACGTTGCGCGCGTTGGGCATCCGCTCGATCGCCGTCTACAGCGACGCGGACGCGGCGGCGAAACACGTGGGGCTGGCTGACGTGGCGGTTCGCATCGGCCCGGCGCCCGCGGCGCAGAGTTACCTCAGCATCGACGCCATCATGGCTGCGGCGAAGCAGACCGGCGCATCGGCAATTCATCCGGGATACGGATTCCTGTCCGAGAATGCCGAGCTCGCGGAGGCGTGTCGGGGCGCCGGAGTCGTCTTTGTCGGGCCCGGTGTGGAGGCGCTCGAGGTGATGGGTGACAAGATCCGCGCAAAGGCTCACGTCGCCGAGCGCGGAGTTCCGGTCATCCCCGGCGCGGGAGTGGCGGGACTGACCGATGCCGAACTCATCGCGGCCGCCAAGGGCGTCGGGTATCCGCTGCTGATCAAGCCATCGGCGGGCGGCGGCGGCAAGGGCATGACGGTCGTTCGCAAGGCATCCGAACTGCCCGAGGCCCTCAAAACCGCGCGCCGAGTATCGCTTTCGGCGTTCGGCGACGACACGCTGCTGCTCGAGCGTTACGTCGACCGGCCGCGCCATATCGAGGTGCAGGTTCTCGCCGATTCGCACGGCAACGTCGTGCACCTCGGTGAGCGGGAGTGCTCACTTCAGCGTCGGCACCAGAAGATCGTCGAGGAGGCGCCGTCGCCGCTGCTGACGGCCGAGCAGCGTGAGCGGATGGGCGCATCGGCCTGCGAGGTCGCCCGAAGCGTCAACTACGTGGGCGCGGGCACGATCGAATTCCTCGTTTCGGATGCCGCTCCCGACGAGTTCTTCTTCATGGAAATGAACACGCGGCTGCAGGTCGAACACCCGGTGACCGAGGCCGTGACGGGCATCGATCTCGTGGAGCAGCAGTTGCGGATCGCCTCGGGAGAGAAGCTCGGGTTCGCCCAGTCTGACGTCGCGCTCACTGGCCACGCGGTCGAGGCGCGGCTCTACTCCGAGGATCCGGAACGAGATTTCCTGCCGTCGACGGGCACGGTCATCGCGCTACGCGAGGCACGGGGCACCGGCATCCGGGTCGACAGCGCGCTCATCGACGGCCTGGTGGTCGGCACGGACTACGACCCGATGCTCGCCAAGATCATCGCTGCCGGCGCGAACCGCGACGAGGCGCTGGGCCGACTGGACACCGCGCTGTCCGAGACGGTCGTTCTCGGTGTGCGCACGAACCGCGAATTCCTTCAGAAGCTCATCGCGGATCCGGATGTCCGCGCCGGCAAGCTCGACACCTTGCTCATCGAGCGATTCCTCGCCGGTATCCACTTCGAGCAGCCGGACGCCGCGACGCTGGTCACTGCTGCTGTCTCGCGCGTCCCGGCGTCGAACGGCTCGCCGTGGAGCGACGCACGTGGCTGGCGGGTGGGCGAGCCCCTGCCGTCACGCTTTCGCGTGTCAGACGGTCACGGCTTCGACGGCACCGTTGAGGTGCGCGCCCGCGAGTTGCCTAACGAGGCGGGGACGAGCAAGGACGTCATCGCATCCCACGGCACCACGACCTGGATTGCGACGCCGACCGCGATCTTCGCGCTGGAATTCCCGA
This sequence comes from Galbitalea sp., assembly GCA_036266835.1. Taxonomy (GTDB): domain Bacteria; phylum Actinomycetota; class Actinomycetes; order Actinomycetales; family Microbacteriaceae; genus Galbitalea. Next base: position 26,228 of record DATAXD010000012.1, read on the forward strand.
CCCGCGAACAGCAACTCGCCGACCACCGCAGCGGTCTCACGCGCGTAGCCGGTGCGGCCGACCCGAACATCCGCACCCCGATGCCCGGCACCGTCGCCGCAGTCGAATCCAAGACCGGTGACGCGGTCGAAGCTGGCCAGCTCCTCGTCACCATCGAAGCAATGAAGATGGAGCACAAACTCGTGTCTTCGATAGCCGGCGTCGTCACCATCGACGTTGTCCAGGGCGATCTGGTCGCACTCGACCAGATCGTCGCATCAATACGCCCCCACGAAGGAGCATCAGCATGACCGCGACTATGACTAAGTCCCACGCTTGGGCGACGGGCTATGGGCTCTCCGACGAGGAGCAAAAGCTCGTTACGAAGGTACGCGATTTCGCCGACACCGTTGTCGCGCCAGCCGCGTACGAGTACGACACGAAGCGCGAGCTTCCCTATGGCATCATTCGCACGATGGGCGAGATGGGCCTGTTCGGACTGCCGTTCCCCAAGGAGTACGGCGGACAGGGCAAGACCTACCTGCAGTTCTGCCTCGCCATCGAGCAACTCAGCCGCGTCGACCAGTCGATCGGTGTCACGCTCGAGGCAGGGATTGGTCTCGGCGTCATGCCGATCTACCGTCGCGGAAACGAGGAGCAGAAGAGCCGCTGGCTGCCCGACCTAATTCAGGGTCGCGCACTCGCCGGCTTCGGGCTGACCGAGGCGGATGCCGGGTCGGACGCGGGTGGCACGAAGACCACCGCCGTGCTCGAGAACGGCGAATGGGTCATCAATGGCACAAAACAGTTCATCACCAACTCGGGTTCGGAGATCACCAGCCTCGTCACGGTCACGGCGGTCACTGGCGAGGAGAAGCGGGCAGATGGCTCCATTCGCAAGGAACTCACCGCGATCATCGTGCCGAGCGGCACGCCCGGCTTCATCGTTAAGCCGAGCTACGACAAGGTCGGCTGGCACACCTCGGACACGCATCCGCTGGAGTTCAAAGACGTGCGCGTACCGGAGTCGAACATCCTGGGCGAACGAGGACGCGGCTTCGCCGACTTCCTGCAGTCGCTCGATGAGGGTCGCGTTGCCTTTGCAGCACTGTGCACGGGCGCGGCGCAGGGGTGTCTCGAGGAGGCGCTGCGCTACGCGAAGTCGCGTGTCGTTTTCGGGCACGCCATCGGAGCGAACCAGCACATCGCATTCACGATCGCCCGGATGCAGGCGCGTGTGCACTCGGCACGCCTCGCGACCTACGATGCGGCCCGCCGCATCGACGCGGGCGAGTCGTTCAAGCTCGAGGCGAGCCTGGCAAAGCTCATTGCGAGCGAAGCCGCCGTTGCCAACGCCCATGACGCCTGCCAGATCTTCGGTGGCTACGGCTTCCTGAACGAGACGCCGGTCGCCAGGCACTTCCGCGACTCGCGCATCCTTACTGTCGGCGAAGGCACCACCGAGGTCCAGCTCATGGTCATCGGTCGCGAGCTCGGCCTCGAGGGTGCCTGAGAAGCTTGGCCGCGCCCTCGTCCTGTCCGACCGCGTGGTCACCGACCTTGCAAAACTCGAATACGAGGATAATCCTGACGGTACCAAGACCCTCGTCCTGCGCGAGCTCGCGCCGGGCGTGACGATCCATCAGGTGGTGGAAGCTGCGGGAGTGCCCGTGCGGATTCCACCGGAACTGATTCGACCAGGGAGCACGTTGTGACGAAGACTGGGGATGGCGGCGTGGCGGACTCTGCTGGTCGAGTGATCGAGCAGCGCGGGCTCTACTTCGAGGAATTCGAGGTTGGCACGCGCTACCTGCATCGCCCGGGCCGCACGATCACCGAGGCGGACAACGTGCTGTTCACGACGCTCACCATGAACACCCAGGCGCTGCACCTGGACGCCGCGTGGTCGGCGACGCAGCCCTTCGGACAGCGGCTCGTGAACTCCATGCTGACCCTGTCCACGATGGTCGGGGCGTCCGTCGCGCAGCTGACGCAGGGAACGCTCGTAGCAAATCTCGGGTTCAGTGACGTCTCATTTCCGGCGCCGGTGTTCATCGCGGACACGCTGTACTTCGAGACGATCGTCGACTCGAAGCGGTTGTCGCAGTCACGTCCGGGACAGGGGATCGTCGGTCTGACACATCGCGCGCTCAATGCCGACGGAGTTCTCGTGGGAACGGCGGGGCGCAGCACGCTCGTCTGGTGCACGGGGTCGCGGCCGTGACGTTCGCTGCGCCAGTCGGATTTGGGCTTGGCCCGGCCATCCTGTTCTGCCCGGCGGACCGCCCGGACCGGTATGACAAGGCAGTTGAACGGGCGGATGCGGTCATCATCGACCTCGAGGATGCCGTCGCCGCGGCGGACAAGGTAGCCGCGCGCGAGGCTCTGGTTTCGCATCCGCTCGATCCCTCGCGCACCATCGTGAGGGTCAACGGTTTTGAGACCGATGACTTCGAGGCAGATCTGGCGGCACTGCGCGAGACCGCGTACCGCACAGTGATGCTGCCGAAGGCGTCGAGTGCCGCCGAGACCCAGGCGCTGCGCGGGTACGACGTCATCGCGCTATGCGAGACGGCTGTCGGCGTCCTGGCGGCTGGTGAGCTGGCGGCAGCCGATCATGTTGTCGCGCTGTTCTGGGGCGCTGAGGATCTCGTCGCTTCGCTCGGTGGCACATCGAGCCGTCGGGTCGACGGGACGTATCGGGATGTCGCCAGGCACGCCCGTTCATCCGTCCTGCTCGCGGCGGCGGCGAACGGGATCGCTGCGATCGACTCGGTGTACCTGAACATTTCGGATGCCGAAGGCCTCTCCGCCGAGGCCGAGGATGCGGTGGCCAGCGGGTTCGCGGCCACGGCCTGCATTCACCCGAGCCAGGTCGACGTGATCCGAACGGCGTACAAGCCGAGTGAGGCACAGCTCGAGCGAGCTCGTGCGATTCTCGCGCTCGCAGAGACCTCCCACGGCGTCTTCGCCTACGAGGGCCAGATGGTCGACGAGCCCGTCCTTCGCCACGCAAGAACTGTCGTCGCCCGCGCGACTCCGCCCGGGTCACCCTCTCGGAGCTAAAAACTCAGGCTCAGCAGGTCGGCGACGGGCAATTCAGGTCGGCGGCACCGTCAGCCTGAATTTTTCCGGCGGCCCCGGCCCGGCGGCCTACTCGTCGAAGGTGTTCACCATCGCGTGGGCGGCGCGATCGAGGTACTCCCACAACATGCCCTCCTGTAGCGGAGGCAGCTTCAGGGACTCGACCGCGCTACGCATGTGCAGAAGCCATCGGTCACGGGCGGCGGGATTGATCCGAAACGGTTGGTGCCGCATTCGTAGTCGCGGATGTCCGCGCTGATCACTGTAGGTTCCGGGACCGCCCCAGTACTGCTCGAGAAAACCGGTGAGCCGCTGGATCGCACCCTCGAGGTCCTCTTCCGGATACATCGGCCGAAGCACTTCGTCGTCGGCAACACCGGCGTAGAACGCGCGCACCAACTTCTCGAACGTCGGCCTCCCGCCGACCTCAAGCCAGAATGAACCGCCAACCTCAGCGCCGTTCTCGCTCGACCTCAGGGTGAGTCGGCTCTTCTCGTCAGACATCGCGTCCAGTCTATTTATTGCGGCGCACCACCCCGTTTGCGGGGTATTGATCGCTGCTCCCACCCGGATACCGTGGATGAGTACGTGTTGCCTCGAGGGGGAGCGAACAATGGATGCGGACGGCGAGTGGGCTCCACCTGCCGCCAAGAACGCCCGATTGCTCGATCCCGACCTCGAGCTTGCGCGCCGCTTCAGCCGGGTTCCCGCCGCGCGGGGTCGCGCGCTTCTCCTGGGTCTCGACTGGGATGCGCTTCGCGCGGCACGCCGTCGGCTGCTCATCGGCGCCTGGATCATCTCTGGTGGCCTCGCCCTCGCGATCCTCGTGCCGATGTTCGTTGGGCAGCTGTCGGGCGCCTCGGCGGGCCGCATCATGGACCTCCGCTACGCGATCCTTTCAGTGACGCTCGGCGGGATCTGCGCTTATTTCGTTCGACTTCTTTCGGGTGCCATCGCGCGGCGCATCGCACGCAATCCCGAGAAACAGGGAACCTGGGAACAGCATCGGATGGTCGAACCGGCCATCGAGGCGCTGTGGTTCGCCGGCCTAACCGGTGCCGCCCTGTTCTTCACCTTTGGTCGACTCGAGCAGATCGGTCTGGTCGGATGCTCGGCGCTCGCGGCGATGCTGTCGTTGCGCTCCGTGAGCCGTCTGCCCGTTCTCATCCAGCGCGCGTATGTGACCACCGTGCCGACGTTTCTCGACTTCGCCAAACGTGCGCCGCGCGAGTCACTGCTGGGCTACCGCGCGAAGTGGCTGATTCTCGATCACCTCGCGATCACCGTCAGCGCAGTCGCCCTACCGCTCGTCACTCTCGAGTACTGGTGGCTGATCATCCCCGCGGCGCTCGTGCTTGCCGTCTTCGGCACGGTCGCGGCGCGAGCGAGCCTCAACGGACATCCCAGACTGTCAGTGTCGGTTCGGCTGGTCGCCGCAGCAATGCTGGCTGCAGCGGCCGCGCAATTCGTGCTCAGCGTCGAAGGGCAGCGCTTTCTGTTCTGAAGCAGAGCCCTTACTATGTGTCGCGCCGCTTCAGCATCACGGCCGCAACGATGAACAACACTACGAACCAGCCAAGCAGGATCAGGCCGCCGTCCAGCCGATCCAGCGAAAGCACTCCGCTGACCACCTGCGTCTTGCTATTCGTGTAGCTGAACAGGTGCCCGCCGGCCGACGTGGGAAGAAGCGAGCCGATGTTGCCGATCCAGGTCGCCTGCGTCAGCCCCCCGATGATGTTCACGATGATCGGCAGCACGAATACGAGCCCAAGCGCGCCTGCGATACCGCCGGCGCTGTTGCGAATGATCGCACCGACGCAAAACGCGATCAGCGCAATGAGCATGAGATAAACGGCCCCACCGATGAGCGACTCATTTAGCGTCCAGTTGTCCCAGTGAGGATGCACCTTCACACCGGGCAACAGCGGGAAGATGATCGCCGCAGTCCCATAAATCGTGACCAGGCCGATGACAAAGGCGGTGATCGCCAGCACGATGGCCTTCCCGATCAGGGCTGGCAGGCGCCTCGGGACTGCCGCAAAAGTCGAGCGGATCATCCCGGTGGCGTATTCACCGGTGATCACCAGCGCCCCGAGGACCGCGAGCACAAGTTCGCCGATCTGCGAGCCGATGGTCGCGAAGGTTACGGCTCGAGCCTGCTGCTGCGCGGAGGTCAGCGGCGGTGGCACGGGGATACCAGCGCGGTGCGGGACCTGGATCGTCGAGGCGAGCAGGCCGAATCCGACGGACAGCAGGACGATGATCACGATGCACCAAAACGTGGAGCGCAGGGTGAAGAGCTTGATGAACTCTGAGCGAAGGATGCCAACGAAGCTCAGCCGCGGACCGTGGGCGGTCGCCGGAGTGGCGGCGGTGGAGCGTCCAGCAGTGTTCCCGGTGGTCGTCACAGTGTGGCCTCCGTCTCGAGCGATCCGGCGTGGTACTCGACTTCGTCTTCGGTGAGGGCGAGGTAGGCATCCTCAAGCGATCCCGCAACGGGCGTGAGCTCATGCAGCACGACCTGCGACTTCGCGGCGATTTCACCGATGTTAGCGGCGGCCAGTCCGTTGACCATCAGGAGGTCCGGATCGGTTTGAGTCACTTTCACCTCGTTGCCGGCCAGCAGTCTCGTCAGCTTCGCGACATCCGGAGTCCGAACGCGAACGGCCTTGCCGGCGACCTGCGCCAGGATGTCGGCGACCGGCGCATCAGCAATGATCTTGCCGCGGCCAAGAACGATGATCTGGTCGGCGGTCTGGGCCATCTCGCTCATGAGGTGCGATGAGAGAAATACCGTTCGTCCCTGGCCGGCCAGGTGACGCGCGAGTTCACGCACCCAGATCACGCCCTCCGGGTCAAGGCCGTTGACGGGCTCGTCGAGGATGAGAGTAGCCGGGTCGCCGAGCAGCGCGGTCGCGATGCCGAGGCGTTGGCCCATGCCGAGCGAAAAGCTGCCGACGCGCTTGTTCGCCACCGACTCGAGCCCGGTGAGCGCGATCACTTCGTCGACGCGCTTGCGCGGGATGCTGTGGGTCGCCGCCATCGCGAGTAGGTGGTTTCGGGCGCTGCGACCCGTATGAACGGCCTTCGCATCCAGCAGCACGCCGACTTCACGCAACGGTGCTTTCAGGTCGGCGTAATGCTTGCCGCTGACCGTGACCGTTCCGGATGAAGGACGGTCCAGACCCACAATGAGCCTCATGGTCGTCGACTTGCCGGCACCGTTGGGGCCGAGAAAGCCGGTTACCAAGCCCGGCCGAACAGTGAAGCTGATGTTGTCGACCGCGGTTTTTGACCCGTAGTGCTTGGAAAGTCCGACTGCTTCGATCACGATGTAATCCTCACCTAATTACTCTAGGCGAGTCGGCGAGCGACCAGCATCTAGTCAGGGCAGTTGGTCACCGCCCAGCCGTCAAAATCTCTGACGTCGGTGTTCAGGGTGTCGCTGGGAAATGGCGACGGGTAGCTGTCCAGGAGTCTCCTTACGGCGTCAGGGTGTGTCTTGAGACCGTTGTCGATCGCCATTGCCTTGTCGCGAATCGGTGGTGGCGCGTCGGCCGCGACCTTGTTCCACCACGCCAGGTATTCGGCCCGGGTCGCGGCGCTGTCACCAATCAGACCGGGTTCTGCGGTGTCTGCGCAGAGTGCCTTGAGTGACCCGCCCGTAGATGTGGTCACCCCGGCCGATGTGGTTGGCGACGCGGACCCGGACGGAGCGGGGGAATTCGGAACTCCTGTCGCGGCGCATCCCGCGCAAAGCATGACCGCGGCCGCGGCACAGATCGCAAGTCTGACCACGGCGCTAGTCGCAGTTCTTGGTAACCCACGTCGAGACGGCGCCGAGCGCCTGGAGGAATTCTGCAGACTTCAGGCCAGAGTTGTCACCGTTGATCGCTTTGTCGTAGGCCTGGTCGACGATCACGACCTTGGCTCGGATGGCGGCTGGCGCATCTGTCGCATCCTGATCCCAGATCTTGCCGAGCTTCAGCTCATCCGCCTTTGTGCTGCCGCTCACGCCGTTGTTGTTCTGGTCATGGCACTCGGCCTTCACGGAACCACCGGATCCCGACTGCGCCGTGGTGGAGGAACCGGATGACGCCGACGAGCCCGGTGTGGTTCCGCCGCCGGCCGCGGCGCATCCCGAACACAGCGCGGCGATCAGAACACCGCCCGCCGCAAACTGGAACGCGCGGCGTGATCGTAGAGAAGCGATGGGCATGTGGGTCTCCTTTGCTCGGGATGCTGTGAAACTGTGAGCGCCATGGAGCATGAACGGCGCGCGTCCAGCCGTTCCAGAGGCTATCTGTCGCGACGTTGCCGCTGGTTGCTCCAGACGCAGACTGGTGTTGCCAAGAACGCAAGCGCCTGGTTACTCTCCGCTCGACTGCAACTTTCGGCGACGGATGGCGAGCAGGAAGAGAACGCCGCCAAGGACGATCGTCCCCGCGCCGCCGCCGACAAGGAGCGGAGATATCGCGACGCCGGTCGTCGCCAGCAATGGCGTCACGGTGATCGTGTAGCTGCGGCTGACCGGACCCGTGTCGCCTCCGGTGACCGTGACCGCGAACGTGGAAGACCCGGCTGCGGTCGGTGTGCCGCCAATGAATCCGGTCGTCGGGTCGAGCGTGAGGCCGGGTGGAAGGCTGCCCGAGGTCACGGCGAACGATACGCCGTTGGTAGCCGGAACAGTGAAGGCGTAGGTGGAACGAACTTTTCCGGTCGGCGGCAGTGCTGAGCCGATAGAGGTGACGGAAATTACCGAGACGTTGCCGTCGTCCTGGTTCACGACGTAGGCGTACTTCCCGTCCGGGCTGAACGCCACGCCCCGCGGCAATTCTCCGACGGTGATGGTCGGTGCGGTGGCGTCGAGCGAGTCTGTGGCCACATCGATCACCTCCACGGTGTCGCCTCCTGAGCCAGCCAGAATGTAGGCGTACGTCCCGTTCGGGCTAAACGCCACAGCCTCAGGATCCGAACCGACCGCGATCGTAGGGGTCGTGGGGTCGAGGGAGTTGGTGGCCACATCGATCACGTTCACATAGCTGTCCACGAAGCTGTCAACGTAGGCGTACTTGCCGTTGGGGCTGAACGCGACACCCCGCGGATTTGGTCCCACGGTGATCGTGGGGGTGGTCGCATCGATGGAGTTGGTGGCGGCGTCGATCACGGATACTGTGCCGTCTCCTGTGTTGGCGACGTAGGCGTATCTCCCGTTTGGACTGAAGGCCAAATTCGCCGGCGCTGTTCCGACGGTGATCACGGGGGTGGTGGAGTCGAGGGAGTTGGTGGCCACATCGATCACCGATACGGTGCCGTCTCCGTAGTTGGTGACGTAGGCGTATGTCCCGTCAGGGCTGAAGGCAACATACCCGGGTCCTGTCCCGACGGTGATGCTGGGGGTGGTGGAGTCGAGGGAGTTGGTGGCCACATCGATTACGGATACCGTGTCGTCTCCGTAGTTGGTGACGTAGGCGTATTTCCCGTCAGGGCTGACCGCCACATCCTCTGGTCCCGTTCCGACGGTGATGCTCGGGGTGGTGGGGTCCAGGGAGTTGGTGGTCACATCGATCACCGATACGGTGCCGTCTCCGTAGTTGGTGACGTAGGCGTATGTCCCGTCCGGACTGAATGCCACATTCACGGGCTCGGATCCGACCGCGATCGGGGAAACCAGGGGCGCCGCCGTCGCGGCGCTCGGAGAGAGCAGCAACCCGCCGATCGCCAGCAATAACCCGCCGATAACAGCCAGGATGGCTCGGCGGGATCGTGTTGGGGAGGTGGGCATTCGTGCTCCTAGGCTCGAGTTGCTGTGCTGGTCGGATGCGAGTCGTGTGCAGTTCGTGCGAATCCAGTCCGCTTTCGACGCTATCCGCACCGACAATTGCGTTGGTTGCCACATCCGCACACCTGTGTTGCCGAGCGCGCAGCGGCTCGTTAGCATCGAAATATGTCTTACCCGGCCATTTCGGCGTCCCACTGAGCCGATGTCGGGCTACCGCGTCTGGTCGAACGCCTCGGTTCCGGAGGCGGACCAATTCGCGCATTGGGCGGACAGCGTTTCCGAAGTATTCGGTTCGATGATCGTGGAGCGCGAGCAGGATGGGCCGTTTCACATGATGCTGAGCCAGGTTCAGCTCGGGGCTTTGACGCTGTCGGCGGTGGAAGCGTCGCCGCACCGTTCTCGGCGCACCTCCGCGATGGCGGCGTCCTGCGGGACGGGCGAGGTCTACGTGAGCGTCCCGCGAGCGGGACATCTTCTCGGACACCAGGGGTCGGGCCCAGTGGCGCCGCCAGAGGGATGGCTCGGGATGATCTCGGGCGACGAGGAGACGGATATCGTCGCGCCCTCCGATTTCCGACAGGTGGTCATCGGCATTCCTCGTGAACTGGTGAGCCCCCGATTGTCCTGCACCGCCGGAGTCGCGTTTGGAATGCTCGCCGGGTTACTGGGACAGATCACCGAATACCTCTATGCGAACGCTGACGGATTCGTGCGTGATGACGCCCGCCGAGCCACCGACCAGGTCACCGATCTCGTCGTCGCGTGCTTTGGCGCTTCCGCAGTTGGACCCTCGGTGGAATCGTCGCTGCGGCTTCAGGCCGCCATGGATCACGCAGAGAATCGGCTTGCCGACCCGGGACTCAATAGTGCGTCGCTCGCGCTCCACTTGAACGTCTCCCGCCGAACGATCGAGCAATTGTTCGCCGAGCGGGGCACAACCGTGGGGAGGTGGGTGCTCGAGCGTCGACTCGAGCGTGCTCGCGCGGACCTCGAGCGCAACTCGATGGCCGGTCTCACGATCGAGGACATCGCCCAGCGATGGGGATTTGTTGACCGGACTCACTTCAGTCGCGTATTCCGCGGCCAATTCGACGTGGCGCCCGGGGCGTATCGCCGGTCACGGCAGCGTCTGCCGGACTTGGACTGATTGCAGCGCGGCTAAGCGTCCTTTTCCTGCGCGATCAGTGCGCGTTCCACACCAGCAAGATTCTCCACGACGAGTCTGCGAAGTGCCGGAGTGTCGGTATTCGCGTCGATCCACGCCTTCGTCGCATCCACCAGCTCCTGGTTCGCCAGCGGAGCGGGATAGAGACCGAGGATGATGTACTCCGCCAAGTGGTAGGTGCGCGACTTCCAAATGTCGTTCAGCATGTCGAAGTATGGCGCGACCATGTCGGTCAGCGACGACGAATCGTTCACATGCTGGTAGCCGACACCGGTGCTTCGCACTACCAGATTCGACAGGTTGTCGTTTGCCACCAGCGAGTCAAATGCCGCCTTCTTGCCATTGGCGGTCGGGATCGTGGCTGCGACCCGCGCCGCAGACTGCTGGCCACTGGCGGTGTTGTCCTTTGCCAGCGCCAGGTCGATCTCCGCCTTGCCCGCGGCCCCGTTGAGCACGAGTCCCTCCAGGAGCTCCCAGTCGAGATCGTCGTCGATCTCGAGGCCCTTCAGGTCACTCGCACCATCACGCAGCTCGTGCAGAGCCCGCACGTGACCCTCGGTCGACGCAATGTTCGCGAAGAATTTCACGAACTGGAACTGCTCGTCGGATGCTGGTGCCGCCCCCCGAGCCAGCGCGAGCAACGCGTCACCGACCCCGGCGATCACGGCTTCGCGTCGAGCGGGCGCAACGTAGTAGCGGGCGGCAGTCAGGAGCTGCGTGAGCGTTACGCGAATCGTCGTCGATTCGCTCTCGGTGGCGATGTTGCCGAGCACAAGCTGCACGTAGTCCGACGCCTTCGTCTCGCCGTCGCGCATTGCATCCCACGCCGCTCCCCACACAAGCGCGCGGGCCAGGGAGTTCTCGATGTCGGCGAGGTGCTCCATTGCAACCGCGAGCGAGCCGTTGTCCAGACGGATCTTCGCGTAAGTCAGGTCGTCGTCGTTCAGCAGCACGATTGCGGGCTTCTTGCGACCAACCAGTTCAGCAACCGTCGTTGCCTCGCCCGCGACATCCAGCTCGACTCGATCCACGCGGACGACCTTGCCGCTTTCGTGCAGGTCATAAAGGCCGACGCCGATGCGGTGCGGACGGATGGTCGGGTAGTCGGCACTCGCGGTCTGCCGGATCGTGAACGCCGTGATGACGCCGTCAGCATCCGTGTCGATCTCCGGTCGCAGGGTGTTGACACCCGCCGTCTCGAGCCATACCTTCGACCACTCGTCGAGCTTGCGCCCCGACGTCTTCTCGAGTTCTCCCAGCAGGTCAGGCAGTTCGGTGTTCGAGTATTCGTGCTTCTTGAAGTACGCACCCACGCCTGCGAGGAACGCATCGAGGCCGACCCAGGCGACGAGCTGCTTCAGGACCGAGCCACCCTTTGCGTAGGTGATGTGATCGAAGTTGACCTGCACGTCTTCGAGATCGTTGATGGTCGCCACGACTGGATGGGTGGACGGCAGCTGGTCCTGGCGGTAGCCGGCGCTCTTCTCCATCATCGCGAAGGTGGTCCACGCCTCGGTCCACTCGGTGACTTCCGCCGAGGAGATCGCGGCCGCCCACTCCGCAAACGACTCGTTGAGCCAGAGATCGTTCCACCACTTCATCGTGACGAGGTCGCCGAACCACATGTGCGCGAGCTCGTGCAGGATCGTGACGACGCGGCGTTCCTTGATCGCGTCGGTGACCTTTGACTTGAAGACGTAGGTCTCGACGAAGGTGACCGCGCCCGCGTTCTCCATGGCGCCGGCGTTGAACTCGGGAACGAACAGCTGGTCGTACTTGTCGAACGGATACGGGTAGCCGAAGGCCTCCTCGTAGAACTCGAAGCCCTTGCGAGTGGTGTCGAAGATGTAATGTGCGTCGACATACTCGGTAAGGGATTTGCGCGAGTAGATCGCCAGTGGGATGTTGCGCCCGTCGCGGGAAGTGAGTGAGCTCTCGACCATTTCGTAGGGACCGGCGATGATCGCGGTGACGTAAGGCGCGAGCACGGGTGTTGGGGCGAACATCCAGGTCTTGTTGTCGCCGGAACCGGTCGGAGTCGGCGTCAGCGAGTTGCTGACGACCTTCCAGGCCGACGGCGCGATCACGGTGAACTGGAACGTCGCCTTGAGGTCGGGCTGTTCGAACACCGCGAACACCCGCCGGGTGTCGGGAACCTCGAACTGTGAGTAGAGGTAGACCTCGCCGTCGACCGGATCGACAAAGCGGTGGAGGCCTTCGCCGGTGTTCGTGTACATCGCATCCGAGACAACAACGAGCACGTTCTCAGCGGCAAGGTTGTCGAGCTTGATGCGCGAACCGTCGCTCACCTTTGCCGGGTCGAGCGCGACACCGTTCAGTGTTACCGAATGGACCGCGGCCGTGATCGCGTCGATCCAGGTTGACGCCCCAGCCGTGGCCGAGAAAGTGGCTGTTGTCGTCGAGCCGAATGTCGTAGCGCCGGTCGTCAGGTCGAGGACGACCTCATACGTCTTGGCATCCACGAGGGCTTTGCGGCCCTGGGTCTCAACTCTGGTGAGGTTCTCTCCTGGCACTGCAAACTCCTTTGTTCACGGATTGTGTCCGAGTTGGAGTCTAGTGGCGCGACTTACGGCCCAGGCCTGCTACGCGAGCGCGAGGGTACGCTCCCTCGTGCTCGGTTCATGATCGGCGCGAATCTCCAGCCCGAGTATCATCGTGGACTCCGTGATCGCCTGCTCGAGGAGTCGCGCGAGCCGATCATCCGCATCCGCAACGCAGGCGTCCGCGATACCGATGACCGCGGTTCGAAGCAGCGCCTCGTCGTTGATCGCCACCGGGTGGGAGCTCTTCGGCGAGACCTGCTCAATGAAATCGAGCGCCCATTCCTCGGTGCCCGGCGCCATCAGGAACGCGGCACGGATGCGGGCTCGCGCCCGATCTACTTCGGGCCCGGACCAGGTGGCCAGCAGTTCGTCGCAGCGTGCCAATCCGGTCGCCAGCGCCCCTTGGCGCATCGCGCTCGCGATGGGCAGCGCGCTCGAAGCGGCGAGCACCGCGACGAGCGTGGGCACGCGAGGATCGTCGCCATTCAGCCCGACTACCGACGGAATGAGGATGCTGAGGCCGGAGCGCTCGGCATCCGATGTGAGGTCGTTCACGAGGCGGGCCAGCGCTGCCATCGTCGGATGGGTGCAGCTCGGCCGATCGCTCCAGCGCTCGCCAGCGAGATACGAGGCATACTCCATAAAACAGGCGCCGCGTCTGGCGTTCCGGTGGCGGCCCGCCGACAGAACCGGAAGAAATCCTTCATTAGGCGTAACGGTCATGAGTGGCTCCTCATCGACGTGGGAACGGTGGTTTCCAGTCTGCTCCTGCGGTTCGCCTGTGTCGAGGAGCTTGTGGGCGTCTGTTTGGCGTGTTGCTCTTCGAGTCAAGAACGGGGAGCCCTGCCCCGATTGCCTCGAAGAGCAACCCGCCAAACAGGCGCTGGTCATCGGCACGGGCGAACCGCAGGAACAGCGTTCGAGGGAAGGTGACTCGGTACCGAAGGTCGGCGTGCGCTGATAGTTTTCGACTATGACCGACCTCACGCTCGAACAGCAGCTCTTTCTCGCTTCGGATGCGGCCCTGCGGGAAGTTATCGACCAGTTCACGCCCGCGTCGCTGCAGCTGGCGGTCCCGGCGGAGTGGAGCTCGAACAAAGCCACGACGATGCTCGGGCTGCTCGCGAATCACGCTAAGGACGAAGGCTGGGTCCCCGATGTGATCGCCGGCAAGACCATGGAGCAGGTGGGGGATGCGTGGAAGGGTAACTTGCTCGGAAGCGACCCCGTCCACAACTACGACAAGCTCAATGACCTGGCGGCGGCTGCCGTGAAGAAACCGATCGCGGACGGCCAGATCGCGCACCTGAGCTACGGCGACTTTCCGGTCGCGACGTTTCTCGAGCACACCAGCTACTACCGGGGTTTCCAGGCGCCCCTCATCGCGAAGGTTGCCAACATCCCGTTCCACATGTCCGACGACCTGATCGACCTGCTCTGGTCATCGGTTGAACCACAGATCGACGACCTGCGTGCGATCCACGTCTTCGGCCCGCCCACTGAAGCACCCGATGGCGCGGACCGTCAGGACCTGCTCCTGGCGATGACGGGTTTCCTGAAACCCTGAATTCCCCTACGGCACGACTTTGTTGAGCACAAGCGGCAGCAGACCGTAGATCCCCACGAACACCTGCGCGCCCACAGCGCTCAGGGCAAGACTGACCGCGATTCTCCTTGGTTCGCGCAACAGCAGCACCGCCAGCAGTCCGAAAGCCACGGCTCCGACAACGATGGACAGGACAGAATCGAAGACGCTGACGCCCGGAAGCCGAACCAGCATGAAGACGCCTTCGCCCACCAGGATGGCCGCGGGCGCCGCTACCGCGATCTCCTGCAGCGTCTTCCGGGGTGATCGAAGCCAGGATGCGCAGAGCCCGACGAGTGGTCCGACGCAGATCGCGACGACAACCCAGAACATCAGGTAGTGGTGCGCGTAGTAGCCGCCCAGGAAGTCGAATACGACGTAGAAGCAGCCATCCATGACGACGAACGCGGACACCGCGAGCACGGCCGCCCTCCAGCCGGTGAAACGGCTGAGGTATACCGACGTGAACACAACCATCGCCCATGGCCCGGACGAGTTGGCCATCGAGCTGAGCGACTCCGGCAGGATCCGCTCCCCGATCGGCGTGAACCCACCGACGAGTGCGGCCACTGCGAGGACCATGAATACTGCAGTGCTCGCCGGAAGCACCTCGGATGGTGTCGGCGCAGCTGCACGAGGTGTGGATGTTTCAGCGACGGCTCGTGCAAGCAGGGACTGGGTCATCGTTCCATCGTGAGCGAGCAGCACCCCCGATGCGTCGGTCGCGAGGATGATGTTGACCCCGCCCGCGAACAGGATCGTGTCGCACGCCGCTCGTAAACTGGTGGCATGCGCATCCACATCGCCACGGATCACGCCGGTCTCGAGTTCAGCAAAGACCTGCAGAAACACCTGACGGATGCCGGGCACGAGGTCATCGACCACGGGCCCAGGAACTACGATCCGCTCGACGACTATCCGAGCTTCTGCATCAATGCCGCGCTCGCAGTCGTGCGTGACCAGGAACTCGGTGTCGATACCCTCGGCGTCATCTTCGGTGGATCGGGCAATGGCGAGCAGATGGCCGCCAACAAGGTGCACGGCGCCCGCGCCGCCCTGGTCTGGAGCGTCCCCACGGCAGAGCTTGCACGGCAGCACAACAACGCAAATCTCATCTCGATCGGTGCGCGCCAGCACACCCTCGAGGAGGCGATGCTCTTCATCGACACGTTCATCGCGACCGCGTTCAGTTTCGAGGAGCGGCACGAGCGCCGCATCGCACAACTCGCCGAATTCGAATCCACCGGCAGCATCGCCGGTCGCGACGTCGATCGGTAGCGGCCATGCCAGAAGGGCATTCCGTTCATCGCATCGCTCGCCAATTCGGCCTGCATTTTGTCGGCAAAACCATCGCCGCAACTTCGCCGCAGGGCAGGTTCGCATCCGGGGCCGCGCAAATCGACGGACGCGTGATGATCAGGGCGAAGTCCGTCGGCAAGCAGATGTTCCTCGAGTTCGACAACCACCTGTGGTTGCGCGTGCACCTCGGGATGTACGGCGCCTGGGACTTCGCGGGTGACTTCACGGCGGATGCGACAGTCGCATCCGCTGGGGGCCGGATGGGTCAGACCAACCAACGCGGTACTGTAGTCGATTCGCGTGGCGAGGATTCGCTCATGAGCATGGGGGCACCCAGGGTGGCGCGCATGCGGATGTCCGAGCAGGAGACCCTGGCGCCGGGCACGGATGTCTTCCCGCCGACCCCGATCGGCGCCGTTCGCGTGCGCCTGCTCACCGATGCCACGGTCGCCGACCTGCGCGGGCCGACCGCGTGCGACATCCTTACACCCCAGGAAGTGAAGGCGGTCATCGCCAAAATGGGTCCGGACCCCATGGTGGGTTCCTTGAAGGCTGGCGAGGAGCGCTTCATCGCGGCCGTCCGCAAGTCGGCGACGCCGATCGGCCTGCTGCTCATGGACCAGTCGGTCGTGAGCGGGATCGGCAACGTCTACCGCGCCGAGCTGCTCTTCCGGGCTCGACTCGATCCTCACAAGCCCGGCAAGGATGTCCCAGAGGACACCGCGCGCGGCCTCTGGCGCGACTGGACGAAACTGCTCCGCATCGGCATCAGGACCGGCCAGATGATGACCATGGACGGTCTCAGCAAGAACAAGCGCGAAGCTGCCCTCGCGAACCGTGAGGACCGTCACTGGGTCTATCACCGCACCGGTGAGCCATGTCGCGTTTGCGGCACGCCTATCGTGATGGAGATGGCAGCGGGCCGGAAGCTCTATTACTGTCCAGTTGATCAGGTCTGATCATCGCCGCCAGTGCAAGATAGCTAGATGCGCTACACACCGCACTACATCCTCAAGGATGAGGACGAAGTCAAACGGCTGATCCGCGAGAATCCGTGGGCGACCATCATCTCGAACACAGACAAAGGCCTCGTCGCCTCGCACTACCCGGTGATGCTCGAAGAGGATCGGCCGGGCATCAGTATTGTGAGCCACGTCGGTCGTCCCGACGAGCGCAATCACGAACTCGGACAACATGAGGTGCTGTTGATCATCGCGGGTGCTCACGGTTACGTGTCACCGGGCTGGTACGACGATGACGAGTTCGTTCCGACCTGGAACCACGCCACCGCACATCTCTACGGAACTCCGGAAATCCTGAGCGACGATGAAAACTTCGAGGTGCTCGCGAAGCTGGTCGACTTCTTCGAGAGGCGGCTGCCAAATCCGGTGAGCCTTGAGATCGACGAAGAAGCCGCAAGGCACATCGCCACCGGAACCGTCGGCATCCGAATTCCCATCACGCGCTTCGACGCACGCCTGAAGCTCAGCCAGGACAAGAAACCCGAAGTCGTCGAACGCATCATCAGCGCTCTTGAGACCGACGGTCCATACGCATCGCAGCCGCTTGCGGATGAAATGCGCCGGTTCTATGACGCACGCGAACCGTGATGGTTTCAGGGGGCTAACCCCACCAGTTGTTCGGGCGATGACAGCATTTCGAGCGTCCGTCGCCGGCGGAAGAATCGAACCATGACGACCGAAGGAACTGCCGTGACATCCGAGCTGCAGGTGGCGCACCACAGGCCACTTGCCGAGCGCAACTTCTACTTTCGCCTGTGGGCGGGCGTTCCGCGAGAGCTGGTGTTTCTGCTGCTCGGGCTTCCGATCGCGACGGCCGGCTTCGCGGTCACGCTCGGATTGTTCGACGCAGGCGTTGGCACGCTGATACCGCTGTTCGTCGGCGTATTCGTCCTCATCGGAGCGATGTATGTTGCGCGGGGCTTCGGCACGCTGGAACTGACTCGGCTCGACTGGGCAAACCAGCCGCCGATCAAGCGAACCGACTGGCAGGATCCACGTGCCGCGGAGGGTTTCTGGAGTTGGCTCAGGTCCGTACTGCTGAACGGGCACTACTGGCTGGCCCTGCTGCACACGATGGTCATCAACTTCGTGGTCGCCCTGTTCAGCTGGACGGTGATTGTGAGTTGGATTGCGTCCGGCCTCGGCGGGATCACCTACTGGTTTTGGGAGCGGTTCATCCCACGGTCGGAAAATCAGTTGTATATCTCGCAATGGCTGTTCGCGGGCCGCGGCTTTGTACCTACTCAGGCCGCATACGAGGTGTCGGACTCGATCCTCTACCTAGTGCTCGGGCTTATTTGCCTCGCCACCCTGCCGTTCATCGCCCGGGGTCTCATCAGGATGCACTGGGGAATCGCCTACGGCGTGCTCGGCCCCTGGAAATCCGAAACGCTCAGCCAGCAGGTGCACGACCTGAACATCGCTCGCGGCGCCGCGAGCTCTGCCGAGGGCCACTCGCTTCGAAGGCTCGAACGCGACATCCACGATGGTCCGCAGCAACGACTGGTGCGCATGCAGATGGATCTCGCGGCCGCCGATCGGCAGCTTGGGGACGATCCCGACAAGGCGCGTACTTTGATCGCCGAGGCGATGCAGCAGTCAAAGGACGCTCTTGAAGAGCTTCGCGCGCTGTCCCGAGGTTTCGCTCCGCCAATCCTCCTCGACCGCGGGCTGGTCGCGGCCCTGGAATCCGCGGCGACCCGCAGCCCCATTCCAACCCGGGTCGTCGACAAGCTGCCGGCGCGCACGAAGCTTCCGCAGGAGATCGAACGCAACGCCTACTTCGCCGCGAGCGAAGCACTGACGAACGCAATCAAGCATTCGGGTGCGACGGAGATCGACATCCGCGTCAGTAAGTCGGAAAACTCGCTCGTGATCACCGTGTCGGACAACGGATCCGGGGGAGCTGTAGCCATCGACGGTCACGGCCTTGCAGGACTCGACGAGCGGATGCGCGGCTCCGGCGGCACGCTCGAGGTACATAGCCCCTCGGGTGGTCCGACTCTCGTGAGCGCCCGACTCCCGCTCGGATGACGACGCCTGCTGCCGTGGGCGGCCAATACGCTGGGAGCATGTCCTCGCTGCGGGTAGTGGTCGCCGACGACTCCGTGCTGCTGCGTGAAGGACTCGTGCGGGTACTCGAGGAGTCCGGCGTCAACGTGCTCGCCGGCTACCCGGATGCCGAGCAACTGCTCGCCGAACTCGAGACGCTTCGCCCCGACCTGGTCGTGCTCGATGTGCGGATGCCGCCGAGCTTTCGCGACGAGGGCGTGCGGGCGGCCATCCGGATTCGCCAGCTCATGCCCGAGGTCGGGATCCTGCTGCTCTCCCAGTACGTCGAGATCGCCTACGCGCAGGAACTTCTGTCTGCCGGCACCGGACGCGTCGGGTACCTGCTGAAGGACCGCGTCGCATCGTTGGCAGAGCTGAAGGATGCCATCGAGAGGATCGCTTCTGGTGGCACCGTGCTCGATCCGGAGGTCGTCGCCCAGCTGATCGGTCGACGCCATGACCCGCTTGAGCGCCTGACTCCACGAGAACGCGAAGTGCTCGCGCTAATGGGGGAGGGCCGCACCAACGCGGCAATCGCGAGCACACTCGTCATAGGCACGGGTGCGGTTGAGAAGAACGTGACGTCAATCTTCCAGAAGCTCGGTCTGGACGACAGCGGCAACGACCACCGCAGGGTACTTGCCGTTCTGGCGTACCTTCAGCGCTGAGTTGCGTCTGTTCGCAGCCGCAGGGGCGGCGGCGCCGAGAGGGCGGCGGAGCCGCAGGGGCGGCGCCGAGAAACTCAGAACCGGCGCTTGATGGCGGGCGGCGTGAGCGAGCTGCTGTAGCTCACAGCCGGGTGCACCTCGGGGCGCGGGTACTCCAGGTGATCGGTCCACTGGCGTCCGTTCCACCAGCGGAGCATTCCGCTGTTGGCCGGATCCGGGTACCAACCGAATGGGGCAAGGTCATTGTCAACGGCAAGAGACATCGGGTAATCCTGCAAATGCCCTGTCGCGGGGCGTGTCCGGGGAGCGACAATTTGCCAACCGCGGG
This sequence comes from Galbitalea sp., assembly GCA_036266835.1. Classification (GTDB taxonomy): domain Bacteria; phylum Actinomycetota; class Actinomycetes; order Actinomycetales; family Microbacteriaceae; genus Galbitalea. Next base: position 45,756 of record DATAXD010000012.1, read on the forward strand.
GCTGTTCGGGATGGTGAACGGTTGTCCCCATTGTAGGGGACATATCGTCAGTTTTGTATGTCCCCCAAAATGGGGTCAACTTTTTCTTCTGTCCGCAGCGCGATTTTGGGGTGGTTCAAGGGCTCGGGAGGTTGCCCAAAACGAGCTTCGCGGTTGGCGAAACGTCGCTCGCGGCGGAGAAATCTGATGAGGAAATCACGATCCAGTACGTGTGGGTGAACACCTGCAGCTCGCCGACGCCGTTTGCCGACGAGAAGTAGCCGACGGCGCTCCCCGTCAGCGAAATCGGGGAGTTTCCTGCGGCCGCGAGTTGCTGGGTCAACTGCAGTGTCACAGCTGCCGGCTGGGCGATCGCCACCGACAGGATCGACCCGCTCGTCTCATCCACCCAGCCGCAGGCGATCCCGCTGGCTGCGACGACGCTGGCGGCATCCGAGCCCGCGCCCGGTTTGTAAGAGTCCTTGGCCACGTAGTTGGGGTTGTAGTCGTACACCTGCTGGGCCGTGAGCACCGTCGTGCACGGAAATGTCACCGGCGTAGCGCTTGGCGTGCTCGTCGGGGTCGGGCTCGGGCTCGCGCTGCTGGCGGGAGTTGTCGGCGTCCCGGTCGGCTTGGTTGGGGTGCCATTCACGCATCCGGCCAGAGCGAGAATCGCAGAGGCTCCAAGAATGACCACGGCCACGGCACGACTCACTGACTTCATTGCTCCAGTTTCGCAGTGCTGAAACCGATCGCGGTTTAGACCCTCGGGCACTGGCCAAAGTCGGACAGGCTTCTGGTCAACCGTTTTCAGGAGGTTCCTGCCGCCTGCCGGATGTTAGCCTCGGCTGACCACATTCCCGAAGGCAGTTTCTTGTTCAATCGTCGTGTTTCAAACCCGCTGATGCGGCGCGCTCTCAGTGGATTCGCAGTGATGTTCGCCGTGCTTGCCCTGTTGTTGCCGAGCGCGGCGATGGGGCAGACGGCGGCGGCATCTGTCCCGTCGCTGTCGATCGTGTATCAACCGCACATCGTCGGCCTTCCCGTCGTCGGCAATGAGCTGCGGGTAACGGCCGGGACCTGGAAGGGTGCCTCGCCCCTCTTCTATTCGTTCGCCTGGCGAAGTCCAACGAAGTCGCTGCTCAGCAGTAGTACGACCTACACTCCCACGGCGAGCGACCTCGGTCAGGTCCTGACAGTGCGCGTCAGCGTCCAGGACGGCGACAACAACAGCGACTTCGTCGACGTGTCGACCGCGCCGATCACGGCGAGCGACGTCGTCAACACGACAGCGCCGAAGTTCACGGGCGGGCTCGTCGTCGGCAAGACGGTCTCGGTGAGCCACGGCAAGTTCACCTCGGGCTCGGGAGCCCTCAGCTACACCTATCAATGGAGTACCAGCGACGGCCAGTCGACCACTCCGTTGACCGATACCGGGACGACTCATCGCATCACCAACGCCGACCTCGGGCGCTACCTCTCCGTTGTCGTGACTGCGACGTCGCCGACCCAGAAGGGCACTGTCACCGCGCGTACGGACGGCGCGGTCATTCCTGCCGTTCCCTTCGCTTCGGAGGCTGCCCTCACCAGCTCAAATCAAGGTCTGCTCACCGGCAAAACATCTAAGAACGTAGCGACCATCACCGTTCCGGACGGCACGAAGAACGACGGCGTTTTCGTCTACGGATACTCGAAGCCGACGATTCTCGGCTGGTTTGCGTTGAATGACCGGAAGCGGTTCACCGTCGACTACGCGGTGCTGCCCGCTGGGGAGCACAAGCTCGTCGTGATTGACCAGAGCGGCAAGAAGCTCGGCTGGGTCGCCGTGGACCGCCCGGCCGACGCGCCTCCGCTCTTCGCCGCCTCGAACGCGCCGATCGGAATCGCGGCGGCCGCATTCGTCGTGATCGTTATCGTGCTGCTCGTGCTGCTCTCGCGATCGCGTGCGCGGAAGCGTCGCCGACACTAGCCCGATCGACCGCTGGACCGGCGGTTCCGCCTGTCACACCGAGGCGATGCGCGCGATCGCGATCACTCCGGTGCCCTCGAGATTCAGATTGCTGTCCGGCTGAAGTGCGATCGCGTCAAGGTAGTCGAGCCCGAATGCGGCACCGAGCAGGACGATCACTACTGATTCGTCCGGAGCAGCGGCAACGTTGAGCATCCCCTCGACGTTCTGGGTGGTGAGCGACCCCGTTGCGGCACCGCGCCTGATCATCAGATTTAGATCGAGAGACGGTGCCGTGACGCCGGTTGCGCGAACACTCGACTCACCCGCGAACTCGAATGCCGAATAGCCGGGAAGTTCTCGCGACTCGCCATCGACCGCGAGAGTAAGACCACGAGGCGACAACGGCATCAAATACCGCTGGATGCCCGGATACGCCGAGAAATCCGAGTCCGTCTCGATTGTCGCAATGCTGATCCGCCAGTCGAATGCATCGCCGGACGCGCCATCCGGATGTACGGCAACCTCGGACGCCGTCCCGTTCCCATTCCGCCACGGATGCGCCGTGCGATCCTTCGCGAGCAGTACGCGCGGAGCATGAGTATCCATGAATGAAGCATGGCACTTGGCGTGTCGCCCGCGGATGCTCACACTCGGTACCGAACGCAGGTCCCCATTCAGGCAGAGTCGAACTGAGCATTCTCAACTCGCCAGATATCGTGCCTCTCGCCTTTTGATGTCAGTTCGGCGTCAGCGTGGTGATGCAGAACGGATGTCCGGCCGGATCCAGCAGCACTCTCCACCGCGCATCCGGCTGGAACCCGGCGCGCGTTGCGCCGAGTCGTCGAGCACGTTCTTCTGGTTCCTCGAGCAGCTCGCCCGCAGATAGGTCGAGGTGCACGATGGATGCGCCGGGCCACTGCGGGGGCCGATAGTCATCAACTCGCTGCGCGACGAGAAGCAGCCCGGGCACCTGGACGCCGGCGCTGTCGTCCTTGCTCCAGACGAGCTCCCCGCCGAGCAACTCGAGGTAGAACGACGCGAGTGCTCCGGGATCCGCGCAATCGAGTGAGACACCGACGAAGTGCAGCCCGTCGGGCGCTGACTCTTGTCGACTCGCCATACCCGTATCTATCCAGCCTGGTTCAGCTGCGTGGCCAGATCGTCGAGCGCGGCTTTCGACTCCGGAATCCAGCCGAGCGCGACGAAGTCGTGAAAGGCCTTCGGCGACAACCAGTAGTGCACCTTCGTGCCAGCGGCGCGAGCCTTTGCAACCAGAGCCTCGACATCCGGCAGCAGGATTTCGGCGCCGCCCTGATAAATCGACAGCGGCGGCAGCCAGTCGAGGCTGTCATTGAGCGGGCTGGCCAGCGGATCGGCGAGGTCGTCGTTCCACTGCCTCGCTGCTGCGAGTTGCGCTGCGGTTCGCAGCATCGGATCGCGCCGCTCGTGCTCGCGGATCGCGGGGTTGGTCATCGACAGTTCGATCCACGGCGAGAACAGGATGATTCCACTGGGCTGTCTCCCACCCTTGTCGCGGTATCGGATGCCCTGGCCGAGCGCGAGGCCGCCGCCCGCCGAGTCGCCCGCCAGGTACACCGGATGGTTCTTGCCTGCTCGCTCCAGCACGCTCGCGTAGACCTTTTCGAGCATCGCGTAGGCGTCCGGCATCCGTCCGTCAGGGGCGAGGCGGTACAGCGGCAGGGTGAAAGTCGCGCCCGTACGTTGGATGATCGACCAGACCAGGTCCCAGTGGAACGCGACGATGGGATGAATGTAGGACCCGCCGTGGGTGTAGATCACCTCGATGGCGGTTCCGCCGATTTTGGGAATCAACGTGATGACGTCGCAGCCGTCGACCTGTTCGGTAGTGACATCGCACAGTAGTCGAAGCCGCTTGGACACCGGTGCCGGATGCCGCTCCTTACCCTTCGGCAGCACGCGATTGATCCGCACGAGCAGTGTGGCCACCGACAACTGAAGTGACATGGCTCAACCCTTGCAGGTAGCGGGCCCGTGTGCCACCGGTCGCTCAGAACACCAGGCGCGACTAATCGGGCGCGAATCCGATGGTTCCGTCCAGGAAATCAATGATGAGCTGCATCATCGGGACGGTCGTCCAGAATTTCTCTTCGCCGCCTTTGACGGCGATATCCCCGTGGCCAGCGCCGATCACGAGGTAGCGGGTGCTGTCGGCGCCAGCCGCGCGCAGCGCGTGGTGGAGAATCTGGGTCTGGATCGGGGAGATGAGCCGATCATCCGTGCCATGAAAAATCAGGAACGGTGGTGTGTTGCCGCTCGCGTGCGAGGTCGGGTCGGCCGCGCGCAGCTCGGCCGTGTCCTCGTCGATCGTTGTTCCGTTCGGTCCGTGGACGTAGCGGGCGACCGGATTTCCCGAGGCATAGGTCGCTGACGCGCTCGCATCGTCGAAGCCCTCTGCCAGTCGCTCGAGGGCCGAGCCGCCGAACTTGTTGACGACCGCGCCCACTCCACCGTCGACACCCACAATGGACGCGAGGTACCCGCCGGCCGATTCGCCCCACAGGGCGACGCGCGAGCCGTCGATGCCGTATTCGTCCGCGTGCTCGCGCAGGTAGGCAATCGCGGCGCGGACATCGGCGATTCCGTCCTTGTAGGTCGCCCGGTGGCGGGTCGTGCGGTATTCAATACTCGCGACGACATAACCTGCCGCGGCGACGTGACGGCGCATCAGCGCCCCGCCGATTTTGGGGGCCATAACGAATCCGCCACCCGGCAGGTAAACGACCAGAGGATGCTCGCCCGGCGAGGCCGGCAGCATGATGTCCATTCGCAGCCGCACATCGCGGCCGTTCGTGCCGGCGTGCTCGTACCGGGCGAACTCGACGTTGCGCACGACGCGCACGCCCTTTGCCGGCCGGATCTGCTCGCGAGAGTCAGCCTGAATGGACCGGCTCTGCGGATCGTCGCTCGGCGCCGGTTTCGTCGAGATGGGAATCGGATGTCCGCGGAGCGCCGCGAGCTTCGTCATCAGGGTGGGCAGGTTCAAGGCATCACTCTCCCAGGGTCGTCACGATCAGCGCACGGACTTGATCGGCCGCAGGGCAAACACGGCGAGCACGACGAACACGATTCCGAATATGAACAGACCCCGATACCCGATGACCGAAATCAGGATGCCGCCGGCGGCCGTGCTCAATGCCTGCGGCAGATTGGTCGCCACATTAAGGATGCCGAGATCCTTACCGGCAGCTGCGCCGTCTTTTGGAAGAACCTCCGTCATGAGTGCGGTGTCGCAGGCCGTGTACAGACCGAACCCGACTCCGCTGACGGCGCTCATGATCACCAATCCGACAACCGAGGGCACGAACAGCGGAATCAGAAAGCCCACGCCGACGAACGCCGATGCAATGTACACGAAGACCTTTCGCCGACCGATCCGGTCGCTGATCACGCCGCCCGCACAGACCGCGAGCAGTGTGGTCACGAGGCTCGAGACGGCAAGAATGCCGATGGTGGTGTTGGCCGACTTCAGCGAAAGCCCGACGTAGTCGGTGAGCAGGTAGAGCTCGAAGAACAGCACCATGAAGTACCCGAGGATGAAGAAGAATCGTGCCGCGAATGCCCATGCGAAGTCGGGGTATTTCCTGGGGCTGATCCACAGGCCGCCGAAGAACGTTCGCGCTGTCAGACGTTGGCTGACCACGATCGCCTTGCTCGAATAGTCGCGATTGAGAAGCGCGAACAGCAGGGTCGCAACCAGGATCAGTGCGCCGAAGATCGTGTAGGCCAGGCCGAGTGTGTTTGCCAGCTGGCCCGCCGCCACGACTCCAAGGGTCAGGCCGATCGAGGTGCCAATTCCGAACATTGCACTTGCCAGGCCGCGGCGACTTCGCGGGAACCGGTCCGGGATGATCGCGGTGAAGGGCCCCTGCACCGAGTTGAGCGAGACCTGGAGGACGATCCAGAACACACCCACCCAGATCACTGAGCCGAGCGAGCCGATTCCGACCAACAGGAGGCCTCCGACCGCACCACCAATGACGATCCATGGCGCACGCCGACCCATTCTCGACCTGGTGCGATCGCTGAACGTGCCGATGATGGGCTGGGTGAGCAAGGTGAATACGAACGAGATACTCGAGATCAGAGTCAGGTTCTCGACCTTGTGCGCGGCATCGAGTGCGAGCAGCTGGTTCGGCAGCAGAACCTGGCCGAGACCGGCATAGCTCGCGAACATGACGAGCGCAAGCACGGACAGCGACGGGAGCAGGCCGCGGGGCGATTGTGGACTGAGCCCGGTCATAGGCGGTTCGGTTGCTACGGGCTGGCTGTTCGAAGTCGCGGACACGCTCGGGCTTCCCTTCGCTTCATTGCGGAATAACTATTCCGCACAAGATAGCACAGGGCGGAATTGCTGTTCCAAAATGTTTGCGAACATGCGCGGAATGACAATTCCGGTACGATCGGCGTGTGAGCACCCCGGCGAGCGAACCCGCCTCAGAGCCGGGGGACCGCATCCTCGAGGCAGCACGAGAAGTCTTCGCGGCGGACGGACTGGACGCCCACCTCGGTACCATCGCCGCACGAGCGGGTGTGGGTGTCGGCAGTATCTACCGGTGGTTTGGCAACAAAAACGACCTCATCCAGGAGGTCGCCGCGGTTCATTTTGAGACGATTCTTTCGCGCATGGCGGCAGCGGCCACCGCCGACGACCCGTGGGAGGCGTTCAGCCTCGAGTTCCGCAACTCGGTCGCGGAATACGCCTCCGATCGAGGGTTTCGTGAGTTGGTCCTTGGCAGCGTGACCGGTTCGTTCGGCTGGGCTCGTGGCAGTCGACCCGAGAAGCTCGAGTTGGCGATGCGCCAGTGGAGCGCGCAAATGGAGAGCGTGATCGAGCGTCTCATCGGTCGAGCGCGCGCGGCTGGTGAACTTCGCGCGGATGCGACCGGTTCGATCATCCTCAGGCTGAGTCTCGCGCTTCAGTCCGTTGCCGGATTCGGTGACGCCGAAGAGCAGGAGCGAACGATCTCCATCGTGCTTGACGGTCTTCGGCCGCGCTAGCGAGGGGATGACGAGAATCGAACTCGCGTAATCAGTTTGGAAGACTGAGGCTCTACCATTGAGCTACATCCCCGCGGGTGCCGAGGGCTCCAGCGCGACGATCACTCTATCAAAGAGAGCGAATCCGCCCGACACGCTTCGGCCTAGCTGTGAGCCAGGTTGGGTGGGAATTCCCACTTACCATTGGGCTGCAAAGCCAGCTCCGGCACGAGCTCTTCCGCCGTTGGCCGAGCGTTGCGGTCGGGCATGTAGACGTTCGTCGTCCAGTCGTCGCCGTCCCACCAACGCAACTGGAATGGCACGCGAGGATCCCGGTACCAGCCTGCGGCGGGTGCATCCTTTGTTTTTGATTTGGACTGCGCATCCGTCGTCTTCGCCATTTCAAGTCCCCCTCATTGAACTGGTGTGCTCCCACGCTACGGCGGCGAGCGTCCAAAAGCCACTCCCCACAACGGGTGTTGCTTGCAACGGCTATAGACTTATCCCCGGCCATTTTTGCCGGTGACGGATGCGTCACCTTGACACGCTGGCCGTGCTGGATGACTTCCGGGGCGTAGCTCAGCTTGGTAGAGCGCTCGGTTTGGGACCGAGAGGCCGCAGGTTCGAATCCTGTCGCCCCGACTCGTACACACGACATAAACAGGAGAATCACATCGTGAAGACCACGGTCGAGAAGCTGAGCCCCACCCGTGCGAAGCTGACCATTGCTGTGACACCGGACGAGCTGAAGCCCAGCATCGATCACGCGTACAGCCACATCGCCGAACAGGTGAACATTCCCGGGTTCCGTAAAGGCAAGGTGCCACCGCAGCTCATCGACCAGCGCGTCGGTCGCGAAGAGGTTCTCAACCACGCGGTCAGCGACGGTCTCGACAAGTTCTACCGTCAGGCCGTACAGGACGAAAAGATCCGTGCGCTCGGACGGCCGGAGGCCGACATCGTCACCCTGCCCGAGGTTAAGGACTTCAGCGGCGACCTCGTCATGACTGTCGAGGTGGATGTTCGCCCCGACTTTGTCATACCGAACTACGACGGCCTCAAGCTCGTTGTCGAGCCGGTGACCGTCTCTGCAGATGACGTGCGCGACGAGCTGGATGCCCTGCGCAGCCGTTTCGGAACGCTGGTTACCGTGAACCGCCCGGCGCGAACCGGCGACTTCGCGCAGCTCGACCTGGTGGCGACTATCAACGGCGACGAGGTCGACACCGCTAACAACATCAGCTACGAGATCGGATCGGGCGAGCTCCTCGAAGGCATCGACGAGGCGCTCGACACACTGACGGCTGGCGAGTCGACATCCTTCGAGTCCACCCTGATCGGCGGCGACAACGCCGGCGAGAAGGCGCTCATCAACGTGACGTTGCTCGCTGTCAAGGAGCGCGAACTGCCCGAGGCGGATGACGACTTCGCACAGATCGCCAGCCAGTTCGACACGATCAGCGAGCTCAAGGCCGACATCAAGGAGCAGGTCGAGAAGTCAAAGTCCTTCGGACAGGTCTCGCAGGCTCGCGACATGATCGTCGACGAGCTGGTGAAGAAGGTCGACATCCCGGTGCCTCAGCAGCTCATCGACGACGAAGTGAACCGACACCTCGAGAGCGAGAACCGCCTCGATGACGACGTGCACCGGGCAGAGGTGGCGGCGTCGAGCGAGAAGACCTTCCGCAGCCAGATGCTGATCGACGCCATCGCCGAAGCAGAGGATGTCACGGTCAGCCAGGACGAACTCACCCAGTACCTGATCCAGTCGTCCGCCCAGTACGGGATGGAGCCGGGCGAGTTCATCAAGGTGCTCGACGAGAACGGCCAGATCCCGGCGATGGTCGGCGAGGTTGCTCGCGGCAAGACGCTTGCGATCCTGCTCGAGAAGGCGAACGTCGTCGACACCAAGGGCAAGAAGATCGACGTCACGCCGTTTACCGCGATCTCGCGGGATGCGGATGAGGGCGGCTCGGGCGAGAACCTCTTGAACGCCCCCGTCGACGAGCACGCGGGCCACGACCACTAGTTCGTTCAATTCCCCACGGTCGAGTGGCGCCGCGAAGCGACGCGCATCGAGACCCCTATCGTTGCGACCGGCGCGAGCGGGTGACCTGCCCGACCGCGTTGACGAGCGCGCGTCGTGGCATCATCCGTTCGCCGACGGTCGCCGCGAAATTGCCGAATCCGCTGATCACGCTGGGCGGCGGATTGCGGCGGTCGAGCGCTCGAAGCGCCGTGCGGATGACTGCCTGAGCGCTCTGGGTTGGACCGGTGCGCGCCTGCGGACCGGCCACCTCGAAGAACTCCGTCTCGGTCGCGCCCGGGCACAGCGCCATCACGCGCAGGCCCGACCCCTTCGCCTCGTACCAGAGCGCTTCGGTGAAGCTGAGAACGAATGCCTTAGTCGCTCCGTAGACCGCCATTCTCGGAACGGGCTGGAATCCGGCGACGCTCGCAACATTCACGAGAACACCGCCGCCGTGTGAGAGCATGGCCGGCCAGAATTCTTTCGTCAGGTCGACGAGCGCGGTCACGTTCAGCGTGACCTCGTCGTGGAGCCTGGCCGCATCCTCGTCACCAAAATGATTGTGGGTTCCGAAACCGGCGTTGTTGATGAGCGAGTCAACCGGCAGGCCCAGTTTGGCAATCCGCTTCGCGAGATTGGATGCCGCATTCGGTGCGACGAGGTCGGCGGCGATTGTCGTGACCGTGACTCCATCGCGGGCGCGGAGGGCATCTGCAAGCACCTCGAGCCGGTCGGCGCGCCGGGCAACCAGGATAAGGTTCGCGCCGCGGGCCGCGAGTTGCGTGGCAAACTCCGCGCCCAGCCCCGAACTAGCGCCGGTGATGAGCACGGTCGAGCCGCGGTAGTCGATCATGCGTCGACTCTATTCGCAGCGAACCATCGGGTCGCCGCAACCGTTCTGCAGGAGTTCCGGCACACCCAGCACTGCCCCGCCGCCGAATCATCCGGCTGTCGATTCGAAACTCCTGCACAACGAGAGTGCGGTGCGGCGCGCCGCGCTCTGCCCACGGCACTGTGCTTGTTTTGTCGCCGTCGGCGCCACGCGGCGCGCCGCGCTCTGCCCACGGCGAACAGGCCGATGTGCGCACCCACGCTCGGATAGATTCGAGACCAAGCGATAACTGAAACGGAGCTAAGACAATGGCCCAACCGGCATTGGTCAGCAGTATTTTCGATCAACTACTTGGCGACCGCATCGTCTGGCTCGGCTCCGAGGTGCGAGATGAGAACGCGAATGAGATCTGCGCCAAGATCCTGTTGCTTGCCGCCGAGGATTCCAAGCGCGACATCTTCCTGTACGTGAACTCGCCCGGCGGATCGATCACCGCGGGCATGGCCATCTACGACACCATGAAGTTCGTCCCGAACGACATCGTCACGGTGGGCATTGGACTCGCGGCATCGATGGGGCAGTTCCTGCTCTCGTCCGGAACCAAGGGCAAGCGCTACATCACCCCCAACGCGCGAGTGCTTCTGCACCAGCCATCCGGTGGATTCGGCGGAACCGCCGCCGACATCCAGACCCAGGCCGGCGTCATCCTCGACATGAAGAAGCGGATGGCCGAGCTCACCGCCGAGCAGACCGGCAAGACCGTGGAGCAGGTCCTCATCGACAACGACCGCGACCACTGGTTCACCGCCCAGGAGGCTCTCGACTACGGATTCGTCGACCACCTCCGCGAGTTCGCCTCCGACGTCGTCGGCGGCGGCGGAACCAGCTCAGACGCGAAGACCAAGTAGCGGTAAGGATAACTAGGAACAACCATGGACAACTTCAATTTGGGCTCGGCAATCGCCCGGCCGACCGGCGAGTCCCGCTACATCCTTCCGACGTTCGAGGAGCGCACCGCCTACGGCTACAAGCGCCAGGACCCGTACGCGAAACTCTTCGAGGACCGCATCATTTTCCTCGGGGTGCAGATCGACGACGCATCCGCGGATGACGTCATGGCGCAACTGCTCGTGCTGGAGAGCCAGGATCCGGATCGCGACATCCTGATGTACATCAACTCGCCGGGTGGATCGTTCACGGCCATGACCGCGATCTACGACACGATGCAGTACATCCGTCCCCAGGTTCAGACGTTTGCGCTCGGACAGGCAGCCTCTGCAGCTGCAGTGCTGTTGGCCGCTGGCGCCCCCGGCAAGCGACTCGCGCTTCCGAATGCACGGATCCTCATCCATCAGCCGGCTGCCGGCTCGGAGGGAACGAGCCAGGCATCCGATATCGAGATCCAGGCTCGCGAAATCCTGCGCATGCGCACCTGGCTCGAGGACACGCTCTCGCTGCACTCGAACCGCACGGCCGAGCAGGTCAACAAGGACATCGATCGTGACAAGATCCTGAGCGCGACCGAGGCCCTGGAGTACGGACTCATCGACCAGGTGCTGGCACCGCGCAAGAGCGTCCCCGCCCTGGTCAAGTAGCTCAGACTTCGTGTTCCGACCTTGCGATCGGGCGAGGGACCAGGGGCGAGTAGCTAGGCGGTCGGCTTGCGGCGACGACTCGTGAGCAGGATAACCAGCGTCAGGATGACTCCGAGCCCGACCGCTCCGCCGCCGATGCCGAGCACCAGGCCGAGATTGGCGCTCGGCTTCGAAAAGGCGTCCGTACCAAGATGCGGATCCGGGGGAGCGGTGCCGCCGGACAGGCCGTGGCAATCCTGCGGATGACTCGACCCGACCGCGGGCGTGAACGCGCCGCTCGGCTTCCACGTGAAGGTGAACGAGTTCGAGACGATGTGACCGTCGGCGGAGACGATCTGCCAGATGACGGTGTACTTGCCGGGCGCGCCGATCACCGGCGCGATCGACATGCTCGGCCCGGTGACGGTCACGCAGCCGTTCCCGTAGAACGTGTGGTGCGCATCCTCGACGTCGAAGGCGAAGCCGGATCCGTGTCCCGACAGGTCAAGCAGACCCTCGTTCGTGGTGATGATGAATCGGTGGGGCAGCTTCGTGAGCACCTGCCCGGCGGCCGGATCCGACGAAACGAGATAGTTGTGCGCCCATGCGGGACCGGCGAGTCCAAGCACGGATGCGGCCACGATAGCGGCGCCCAGGACGACCGCGGCTGCCCGGCGGCTGGCTCCCAATTTCACGAAATTCACGCTACGGCACGCCGAAGTCACAATTGTGTACGTTTGCTGGCAGTGTCCCTGCCACGGGTTAGGCTCGAACACACGCATTCGTGCGTTTCGTATTCGAAGCAGTAGGGGAGAGCGACAGTGGCCCGCATCGGGGAAAGCGCCGACCTGCTCAAGTGTTCTTTCTGCGGGAAGAGCCAGAAGCAGGTTCAGCAGCTGATTGCCGGTCCCGGTGTCTACATCTGCGATGAGTGCGTCGAACTCTGCAACGAGATCATCGAAGAGCGTCTGGCCGAAGCCGGCGAAGAGTCGTCGAGCGAGTTCGATCTGCCCAAGCCGAAAGAGATCTACGCGTTCCTCGAGGAATACGTCATCGGCCAGGAGGCCGCAAAGGTCGCTCTCTCGGTCGCGGTATACAACCACTACAAACGCATCCGCGCTCGCAACACGCTCAGCTCCGCTGACATCATCGACGATGTCGAGATCGCCAAGTCCAACATCCTGCTCATCGGCCCTACCGGGTGCGGCAAGACCTACCTTGCCCAGACACTCGCCAAGCGCCTCAACGTGCCATTCGCGGTCGCGGATGCGACGGCACTGACCGAAGCCGGATACGTCGGCGAGGATGTCGAGAACATCCTGCTCAAACTCATCCAGGCCGCCGACTACGACGTCAAGCGCGCCGAGACCGGCATCATCTACATTGACGAGATCGACAAGATTGCCCGAAAGGCAGAGAACCCGTCCATTACACGCGATGTATCGGGAGAGGGCGTTCAGCAGGCGCTGCTCAAGATTCTCGAGGGCACTGTGGCATCCGTTCCGCCGCAGGGTGGGCGCAAGCATCCGCACCAGGAGTTCATCCAGGTCGACACGACCAACGTCCTCTTCATCGTTGCGGGGGCGTTCGCGGGCCTCGAGGAGATCATCTCCTCCCGTGCGGGCAAGAAGGGCATCGGGTTCGGTGCCCCATTGCACAGCAAGGATGACGACGTCAACCTGTTCGGCGAAGTACTACCGGAAGACCTGCACAAGTTCGGACTCATCCCGGAGTTCATCGGCCGTCTGCCCGTTGTTACGACCGTCACCCAGCTCGACCAGGTTGCCCTCATGGACATCCTCACCCAGCCCAAGAACGCGCTCGTTCGCCAATACCAGCGGATGTTCGAGATCGACGGCGTCGACCTCGAGTTCGAGCCGGATGCGCTCGAAGCAATCGCCGACCTCGCGGTCCTGCGCAAGACCGGCGCCCGTGGCCTGCGCGCAATCCTCGAAGAGGTGCTCGGCCCGATCATGTTCGAGGTGCCCTCGACCGAGGATGTCGCCCGAGTGATCGTCACGAAGCAGGCGGTTCTCGACAACGCTGCCCCCACGATCGTGCCGCGCAAGAACGTTCGGCCCGCAGAGAAGTCCGCGTAGGGCGCAACCCAGTCGCCAGCCGCTTCTTAGGATGTGATACCAAACTGGTATCATCTTGTCCATGGCAATGGCTCTCCGGTTTCCCACAGACCTCGACGCTGCGCTCCAAAAGATTGCGGACGCCCGGCATACTTCCAAGACCGCCCTGGTGCTGGGCGCATTGGAGGCGTACGTGATCAGTGAAACCAAGACAGACCAGGTAATGGCGAGCGTTGAGCGAACTCTCTCGCGCGATGCTGAACTCCTCACGCGCCTCGAAGACGCGTGACCGTCTATCTCGACCCCGAGGATGCTCTGCCCGCGGTAGCTCGTCTTGGCCTATACCTTCGCGACGAAGGACTGCTCTTTTCGGCCCTTGCACGACCCGCAGCGAGCGCCTTTGGCGTCGATGCGTACGAGACCGTCGAGCTCAAGGCGGCAGCGCTGATGATGTCGATTGCGCGCAATCACGCTCTCCTGGACGGTAACAAGCGCACATCGTGGGTGCTGACGACGGCCTTCCTGAACATAAATGGCTGGGACCTCGACATGACCCAGGACGAGAAGTTCGACCTTGTCCTCGCGGTCGCCCAAGGTTCCCTCGAACTCGACGAGATCGCGGGCGTCTTCGCCACGCATCTGGTTGCCGATTCCTGACCCCGCCGCGCTTTAGGCTGGCACAATCGTCCAGCCAATCGTCGCCGGCCTCGTCGGTGCCCTCACCGGGTTCGCGAGCACCTTTGTGCTCGTTCTCGCCGGGCTGCACACGGTCGGCGCGACACCCGCCGAGGCGGCGTCCGGCCTGCTCACGCTGTGCATCTTCCAGGCCGTGCTCGCGATTGTTCTGAGCCTTAGATACCGGATGCCGCTGTCCTTCGCGTGGTCGTCGCCGGGTGCCGCGCTGCTCATTGCCGCGCACGCGACGACGCACAGCTTCGCGGCCGCGGTGGGCGCATTCATGGTTTGCGGAGCGCTCACCGTAATTACCGGCCTATGGCCCACGCTCACCCGGGCGATCACGCGCATCCCCACGCCGATCGCGAGTGCGATGCTCGCGGGCATCCTGTTCCCGATCTGTCTCGCGCCGATCGAGGCGTCCGTGAAACTGCCGCTGCTCGCTCTGCCCATTGTCGTGGTCTGGCTGGTGCTCTACGGGCTCGCGCCGCGCTGGGCGGTGCCCGGCGCGCTTGTGATGACGATCGTCGTGGTGGGCATCCACGCGGGAACCGGATGGCTGCACAGCAGCCTCGTCGTGCCGCAGGTTCAATTAGTGCCGCCATCCTTTCAACCGCTGGTGATCGTGAGCCTGGGCGTCCCGCTGTTCCTCGTGACGATGGCGGGTCAGAACGTGCCCGGCTTCGCAGTGCTGAAGACGTTCGGATACGAAGATGCCCCAGCGCGGCCCATCCTCGTCAGCTCTGGGGCGCTCAGCGTCGTTGGTGCGCTCTTCGGGGCCCACGTGCTGAACCTCGCCGCTCTGACTGCGGCGATCATGGCGGGCCCGGACGCCCATCCGGACCGGTCCAAACGATGGGTCGCGAGTGTCACCGCCGGGGCCGTTTACATTCTCCTCGGCCTTGCCGCCGGACTCGCGTCCTCACTGGTTGCCGCGACCCCGCCGCTTCTGATCACCACGATCGCGGGGCTTGCGATGCTGGGAGCTCTGGTGAGCGCCATCGCGGCGTCGCTCGAACAGCCAGAGAACCGGATCGTCGCGATCCTGACGTTCCTGGTCGTCGCCTCCGGCATCGTGATCGTGGGCGTCGGCTCAGCGTTCTGGGGGTTGCTGGTGGGCGGGATTGTGATGCTGTGGCTGGCCTGGCATCGCCGCCGTCGCGACCGCAAAGATGTCACCAGTACCTCCTAGCGTGGGGCCATGGAGCCTTTTACGATCTCGGTAGCCGACACCGAACTCGACGACCTCCGCGCGCGGCTCGAGCGCACCCGCTATGCGACTTCTGCGCCAGGTGACCCGTGGGTCGCGGGCGTTCCGCCGGAGTACCTGCGCGAGCTCGTTGACTATTGGCGCGAGGGCTACGACTGGCGCTATCAGGAGGCTCGGCTCAATGCCTACCCGCAGTTCGTCACCGAGATCGCGGGCGCCATGGTGCATTTCGTGCACCTGCGCTCCGACAATCCGGATGCGATTCCGATCATCCTGGGACATGGCTGGCCATACACGTTTGTCGAGATGCTGCCGCTCGCCGACGAGTTAGGCGACTTCTCAGTTGTCGTGCCCTCACTTCCCGGATACGGCTTCTCCGGTGTGCCCGCTGCCGGCGCCGTCACCGGTGAGTCGATCGCGCAAACCTGGCACGCGCTCATGGCGCAACTCGGGTATGACCGCTACCTGACCTATGGCGAAGACATCGGGGCCGGCGCGAGCGACTGGCTGGCGGCGCTGCATCCCGAGTCCGTCCGCGGCATCCACGCGTCGCACGCCGGGTTCCCACCCCGCGAACGCCGGGACGACCTGTCACCGGTGGAGACCGATTTCTTCGAGTGGCTGAGAGACGTGTGGAGTGGCGGTGAGGCCTACAGCGAGATGCAGGCGACCAGGCCGGATACGCTGGCCGCCAGCCTGTCGGATTCGCCCGCGGGGTTGGCCGCCTGGATCGTCGAGAAGTTCAGGGAGTGGAGCGACACCCGCGGCGAGCTCGAGTCGAGCTTCAGCAAAGACCAGTTGCTGACGACCGTGATGATTTACTGGATCACGAACTCGATCGCTACCTCTTTTCGGCCCTACTACGACCATCACCGGGCGACGCCGCTGCCCCTGATTACTGTCCCTGCCGGGGTGACGGTGCAGCAGCACGAGAAACGCTATCCGCGCGAGCTCGCCGATCGCACCTATGCGGATGTGCGCTTCTTCCACCTGCTCGAGCGCGGCGGCCATTTCACCGCCGCGGAAGCGCCCGACCTGGTCGCGGCAGACATCCGATCGTTCGTCGCTACGCTCCACGCGGAATGACATCGGCCGCACCAGCGTTGAGCACATCGTGACTGCGCTATGCGACCTGCCACTCTCTGTCCTCGACCTGGCGTCCGTCTACGAGGGGATGACGCACGCCGAGGCGATTGCGCAGACCATCGAAACAGCGAAGCTCGCCGACGACCTCGGCTACCGCCGTTTCTGGGTCGCCGAGCACCACGGCATGCCCGCCGTGGCGAGCTCTGCGCCGGCGGTTCTGATCGGGGCAATCGCGGATGCCACCGAGCGCATCCGGGTCGGCTCTGGTGGTGTCATGCTTCCGAACCATTCGTCGCTGGTCGTTGCCGAGCAGTTCGGCACGCTGGTAGCCCTGCACGGCGACCGCATCGATCTCGGGCTCGGTCGGGCGCCCGGCACCGACCAACTGACGGCATCCATCCTGCGCCGCAACGTCGGTGCGGAGTCCGTGGATGACTTTCCGAACCAGGTCGTAGAACTGCTCGCATTCTTCGGCACGATCCCTCCTCTCGAAAACGGTCTTGGCGCGCAGCCCGCTGCCCATCCCGGCCTCGGGGACTCACCCGAGCTATGGCTGCTCGGATCGAGCGGGTTCAGCGCACAGCTGGCCGGGATGCTCGGCTTGCCGTTCGCCTTCGCCCACCACTTTGCCGGCGGCGACAACACGCCTGCGGCCTTCCAGCTCTATCGCGAGAGCTTCGAACCGTCCATCCTGCTGGCCGAACCGCACTCGATGGTTGCCGTCGCGGCGGTCGTGGGCGACGACCAGGCCGATGCCGACCGGCTCGCTCTTCCGAATGGTCTGTACTTCAGCCGCCTGCGATCGGGAGCCCGTCCCGGTCGCATCCCGACACTCGCCGAGGCCGAGGCACACGACTGGACGCCAGCCGAGCTCGAGTTCGTGCGCCAACGCAACGCGCAGCAGGCAGTCGGCGATCTCGCGACGGTCACCGGCCGTATCGAGGCACTTGCCGAGGCAAGCAAAGCGGATGAGGTCATCGTGGTTCCGCAAGGCCCGAACCTCGAAACGAAGCTTCGGACCCTGCGGGACCTCATGCCAGCAGCCTGAGCGACTCACCCACGAGGTCGTCAGGCGCGATCCACTAGTCGGTTAATCCACGCCGCTTGAGCAGCGGCTGGATGTCCGCGTCGCGACCGCGGAAGTCCTTGTACGCCTCCAGCGGGTCCTTCGACCCGCCGACGCCCAGGAGCCGCTCACGGAATCGATCACCGTTTGCTCGCGTCATGCCGCCGTTCGATTTGAACCACTCGACCGTGTCAGCGTCGAGTACTTCGCTCCAGATGTACGAGTAGTAGCCGGCGTCGTAGCCTCCGGCGAACGTATGTGCGAAGTAGGTACTTGAGTAACGGCTCGGTACCGCGGGATTGTCGAGCCCGAAGCTTGCCAACGCCTCCGCCTCGAACTTCGCCACATCGGTGACCGTCGTCTTCGAGTCGATCAGGTGCCAGGCTTGGTCGAGCATGGCAGCCGCGAGATACTCGCTCGTCTTGAAACCCTCGTTGAAGGATGCCGATGCCTGTACCTTGTCGACGAATTCCTGCGGCATGGGCTCGCCCGTCTGGTAGTGCTTCGCGTAATTCGCGAGAACCTCCGGCCACAGCATCCACATCTCGTTGACCTGGCTCGGGAACTCGACGAAGTCGCGGAACACGTTCGTCCCCGCGAACTTCGGATAGGTGACGTGCGCGAATAGCCCGTGCAGCGCATGTCCGAATTCGTGGAACAGCGTGTGCACCTCGTCGTAGGTGAGGAGCGTCGGCTCTCCCGCGGCGGGCTTTGGCACGTTGTGATTGTTCACCACCGTGGTCGGATATTCGAGAAGCTCGTTCTGCGAGATCAGCGGATTCATCCATGCACCGCCCCGCTTCGAATCCCGGGTGTAGAGGTCGTAGAGGAACAGGCCGACCGGCGTTCCGTCGGCGTCCTTCACTTCGAACGCGCGAACATCCGGGTGGTAGGTCACGAGATCCGTGCGCTCGGTGCACACGATTCCGTAGACCTTGTTGGCCGCGAAGAACACGCCATCCCGCAGCACCGCCTCCGCCTCGAAGTAGGGCCGCATCTCCGAGGTGTCGACATCGAATTTGGCTTTGCGCACCTTCTCGGCGTAGAGATCCCAGTCCCAGCTCGCCAAGGGGAATGCGTTGCCGATGGTTTCCTGCAGGTCCTTCTGCTCGCCCTTCGCGTTGCGGGCTGCGGGCGCGGCCAGCTTGCGAAGCATGGCGTCCACCGCTTCCGGCGTCTTCGCCGTTTCATCCGAAGTAACGACCGCAGCGTGATTGGGGAAGCCGAGTAATTCAGCACGCTGGGCTCGGATGTGAGTCATTTCGAGTACCAGCTGCTGGTTGTCGTTGTCTCCGCCGCGAATGCCGCGGCTCCGGGATGCCGCCATGATCTTCTCGCGCAGTTCGCGATTCGTCAGAGAAGCAAGATACGGATGCCCGGTAGGCAGCACCAGGGTGATCAGGTATTTTCCGTCGAGTCCGCGTTCCCTCGCCGCCTCGGCTGCGGCGGAAATCTCACCGCTACTCAGGCCATCGAGCTCGGCTGCGTCGCCGACGACGACCGCCAGGTCGTTCGTGTCGGCCAGGAGGTTCTTCTCGAACTTCGTCCCGAGTGTTGCAAGCGTCTGGTTGTAGCCGCGCAGCGTTTCCTTGTCCCCATCTTCAAGACCCGCGCCGGCGACGGTGAACTCGGTGTAGTACCGCTCGATCAGATACACGCCCTCGGGGTCGAGTCCGAGCGAGTCACGTTTCGCGTGGAGCGCCTTGATGCGGTCGTAGAGCTTCGCGTTGAGCCGAATCGCGTCGGAATGAGCAGCGAGCAGGGGAGCGATGTCCTCTTCGAGGGCGTTCGTGAAGTCATTGCTGTCGGCCGATGACTTGTTGAAGAACACGTTCGAGACGCGCTCAAGCAGCAGCCCGCTCCTCTCGAGCGGGATCATCGTGTTCTCGAAGGTCGCCGCATTCGAATTGTCGGCGATCGCCAAAATCTCGGCCAGGTGTTCTTCGAAGCCCTTGTCGAACGCCGGGCGATAGTCCTCATCGCCGATGTGCGCGAAGGGCGGGAGGCCGTAGGGGAGTGTGCTGGGCTGGAAAAACGGATTCGTCATGCTTCGAGCCTATTCGCCACGCCCAGCCGTGCAAAGATAATTTTGCAAAGATAGAGTTGCAAAGAAATCTTTGCAATGGTACCTTTGCATCATGACCGATTCGGATGGCGAGACCACGCAGGTCGAGGGGGTGCAGAACTCGACCAGTGACACTGGCGCGGCATTCTCGGCACCGAGCGATCGCCAGCTCGACCTCGCCGGGCTCAAGGCCCTCGCGCATCCGCTGAGAGTCGAGATCTTCGACACTCTCTCCACCTACGGATCCTTCACGGCAAGTGGACTGGCAGCGCGTCTGGGCGAGTCCAGCGGAGCGACGAGCTACCACCTGCGTCAGCTCGAGAAGCATGGACTCGTGCGGGAAGTGAGTGGTAAGGGAACGAGCCGTGAGCGGTGGTGGGAACGCACGCCGGGCGCCGTCAACATCGGCTCTGAGGATGCGCTCGCGACCCCGGCCGGACGCTCGGCGGCAACAACTATTTTCCGCCAGTTGCGGGTCCACGAGGATCGACTGCTCAACGAGTTCGTCGAGCACGGCCACGACGAGATTCCTGACGAGTGGCTCGATGGTGCCGCCGTCGCGACGATGAACACGAGGCTGACCGCGCCGCAGATGCGCGAGTTCGTCGAGCAGGTCATGGCGCTCACCGAAAAGTACCTGACGCCGTTCAAGAACCAGGACGTTGCGGGTTCACGCCCGGTACACGTCGTATTCCAGGCCTTTCCGGTCGTCGATGGCGAGCTTGCCGAGGGCGAGCCCCGGAGGCCACGCAAGCCCGGAGAACCCTGATTTCTGGCGGTGTTGAGCCGCCAGTCGCCGCCGTCAAGATGTCGGTGGTTACCCGTAATTTAGACAACAGAAACGAGGTGAACAAGATGTCAACAAGCGCTATTTCGCAGGACTGCTCGACCGGGTTCACGCGTCGCCCCGTCGTCGACGTGATGGTCGAAAAACTGGCTCGCCGCCTGCTTCGCTGGTCGGATGCCCGTGCCGCAAAGCTGGTGCCGTCGCGTGAGCGCCTGGCCCTGATCCGCGAAAACGAGCACGTGCGCTTCGCCGGCGGTTCATCGCTCGGTCGCTAACAACCACTCGTATCACTCGACCAGCACCCCCTGCGAACCGTCACTGTCCACTCGACCACGGCTTCCTAGAGCCACAAGCTGCGCCCTTCGGCGCCGCACGATTTTCCTCCGGTGGATTGGGTAGTGACGGCTCGTAGGGGGTGCTGTTTTTGTCGGCTTCTCAAAACTTAAAAGTGCCGGTCAAACACCATATTCGTGGGCCGCGCGAACGACCGGGAATTGTCGGTGGTTGGCCGTAGTTTGGCTAGTGGAAACGAGGAAAAGATTCATGTCAACAAACGTCATTTCTGCGGCTGAGTGCTCAGAACTTTCGCGCCGTCCGGTGGTCGACGTGCTGGTCGAACGGCTGGCACGCCGCATGCTGCGGTGGTCCGAGCGTCCCGTGAGGCAGGTTGGTTCGGTCGATCAGCGCCGCCTTCGCGCGCTCGCGGATGCGCGTTCGGTCGCGACCGCGCATCCGGTTCGCTGGTACTGACGCGCGCGACCGCTACGCTCGCGAGTGCGTGCGATCCTATCCGTCGAGCTCGCCCGGATCGACGGTGACGCTTCCGTCGTAGTCTTCGCTGACAACCGTGCCATCCTCGAGCTCGGCGCGCGGATGCCCCTCCAGCCAGGTGAGCGTCCAGCGCCACATCGACAGGTCCTGAGCTTCGCGCGCAAGTTCAACGGACGCGATCGCGGACTTCATCGCATCTGAGAGGCGTTCCGGAGGCGGGGCACCAACGGACCAACGTGTTCCGAGTTGCATTGCGGATCCCCTAAATCACTTCACTGCGAGGTCGTAGGTGACCCACATCGTCCGGCTTGCCACACGATCGTAGAGCTTCTGGCCGACGAAGTTGTCATTCGCGGTGATCCAGCGCACGACTCCGGCTCCTCGTTCGCGCGCGATCTCCTCGACCCGGCCGATCAGGGCGGTGCCTGCGCCGGTGCCGCGTGCGTTGGGAGCCGTGAACAGGTCGTCGAGGTAGATGCCGATACCGTCCGCGAGCAGTCGGGCGAACTGGCGGAAGTGAGCGAGCGCAATCGGGCGATCGTGTTCGTCCACGGCCACCAATCCGAACGCTTCGTAGTTCGGGTCCATGAGCCAGCCCCACACTCGGTCGGCTTTCTGATCGCTTAAGGGTGTCTTGTAGAAATCGCCGTAGCCGGCATACAACTCCTGCCACGCCTCGCGGTCGCGAGCGGCGAGGTCTCGAACCCTGGTCATGCCTGTTCCTCTCCTGCAAGAACGACGTCGCTGAGTGAAACCTCATCGGCTTCAATAAAGGTCAGCTCGGCAATACGGCCGACCGCTTTGAGATCATCGAGCGCGAAGCCCAGCTGGGCGGGACCGCGGAGGGTCGCGGAGACAACATCCGTCTTCTGCGAGACCGCGGCATCCGTTTTTGCCCGCCGAATGCCGATGAGAGCCTCGCTGACCAACGGCAGGAGGGTGAGGTCGCCGCCGGATCCGCTCGTCGTAGGCCACGCCGCGGTGTGCACCGAGCCGACATGGGTCCAGCTCCACACTTCCTCGGTCGCGAACGGGATGAACGGCGCGAAGAGCAGCAGTAGCACTTCGATCGATTCACGCAGGGTAGCGATCGCGCTGACCTGGCCTTCGACCCCGTTCGCTCCGTAGGCGCGTTCCTTTACCAGCTCGAGGTAGTCGTCGCAGAAAGTCCAGAAGAATTGTTCTGCGCTCTCGAGCGCTCGCGCGTGATCGAATTCGTTGAAGGCCTGGGTCGCAGTCGTGATGACGCGGTCGAGCTCTGCCGCGACCGCGGAATCGACTCCCTCGGCGTTGACGGCTGCCCATCCGGCATCAACTCCCGGCGCATCGAACGAGTACACGAACTTGGCGGCGTTCAATACTTTGATCGCGAGGCGCCGACCGATCTTGATCTGTTTCGGATTCTGCGGATCGAACGCGGCATCCGTCCCGAGCCTCGAGGATGCGGCCCAGTAGCGCACGGCGTCCGAGCCGTGCTCATCGAGCATTCCAGCGGGCGTGACGACGTTGCCCTTGGATTTCGACATCTTCTTGCGGTCAGGGTCGACGATGAATCCGGAGATTCCGGCGTTCGCCCACGGCACTTCTGCGTGCTCGAGCTGCGACCGCAGCACGGTCGAGAACAGCCAGGTGCGGATGATGTCCTGGCCCTGGCTCCGCATCGAATAAGGGAACACGAGGTTCCACAGTTCGGGATCGCGCTCCCAGCCGCCCGCTATCTGCGGAGTCAGCGACGAGGTCGCCCAGGTGTCCATGATGTCGAGTTCACCCACGAAGGTCTTGCCGCGATCCGCTTCGAGGTAGCCGGCGGGAACCTCGGATGACGGATCGACCGGCAGTGTGTCTTCGGACGGCACAATAACCGAACCCTTGTTGCCATCGGCATCAAGCGAGTACCACACGGGGATGGGCACGCCGAAGAAGCGCTGCCGAGAGATCAGCCAGTCGCCGGTAAGCCCACCGACCCAGTTGTCGTAGCGAACGCGCATGTGCGCGGGCACGAAGTTGATTTGCTTGCCATCGCTGATCAGTTCGGCGCGCAATTTCTCGTCGCGCGAGCCGTTTGTGATGTACCACTGCCGGGTCGAGATGATTTCGAGTGGGCGCTCACCCTTTTCGAAGAACTTGACCGCGTGCGTGATCGGAGCGGGTTCGCCCACGAGCTCGCCAGTCTCGCGCAGCAGCTCCACGATCCGGGTCTTCGCGCTGAACACGGTCTTGCCGGCGAGCTCCGCATACGCTGCCGTTGCCCCATCCGTCACCAGGGCGTCCGGAGCGTCGGCGACGATGCGCCCGTCCGCGCCGATGATCGTGCGGTTCGGCAGATCCAGTTCCCGCCACCAGACGACGTCGGTCACGTCGCCGAACGTGCAGATCATGGCGATGCCGGACCCCTTGTCCTTTTGGGCGAGGTGATGCGCAACGACCGGAACTTCCACCCCGAAGATCGGCGTCGTCACCGTCGTGCCGAACAGATGTTGGTAGCGCTCGTCATCCGGATGTGCGACGACCGCCACGCAGGCCGGCAGTAGCTCCGGCCGGGTGGTCTGGATGATCAGGTCGCTGCCGTCGGGTTTGTGGAACTTCAGCGAGTGATACGCGGCGGGCTGGTCGCGGTCTTCGAGCTCCGCCTGCGCCACCGCGGTGCGGAAGGTGATGTCCCAGAGCGTGGGCGCATCCGCCTGGTAGGCCTCGCCGCGGGCGAGATTACGAAGGAACGCGCGCTGGGCCGCGAGCTGGGCCTCCGGTCCTATTGTTCGGTAGGTCTGCGCCCAGTCGACCGAAAGCCCGAGCTTGTTCCAGAGTTGCTCGAACTGCTTCTCGTCCTCGACTGTCAGCTTCTCGCACAGCTCGATGAAGTTGCGTCGCGAAACCGGTACCTGATCGGCAGCTTTGGACGACCCGCCGGACCCGTCGGAGGCGGTACCGCCCTCGAGCGGCGGCACGAAGGACGCGTCATAGGGGAGCGTCGGATCGCACCGCACACCGTAGTAGTTCTGCACCCGGCGCTCGGTGGGCAGCCCGTTGTCGTCCCAACCCATCGGGTAGAACAGGGTCTTGCCCTGCATGCGCTGGTAGCGGGCAACTACATCCATGTGGGTGTAGCTGAAAACGTGGCCGATATGCAGAGAGCCGGATGCCGTCGGCGGCGGGCTGTCGATCGAGAAGATGTTCTCGCGAGTGGCCGACTCACGATCGAACCGGTAGGTGCCCTGTCTTTTCCAGGACCCAGCCCACTTCGCCTCGAGGCCTTCGAGCGCGGGCCGGTCGGGAATCGCGGCGCCGGAGGTGGCAGCAGACATGGGTAACTCCGATTCGATATATGCGGCACCGAGTCGTGTAGAGGTGCCTGAGTGTGAGGTTGTCTGCCGATTCTACCCGCGCTAAATCGGATCGGAACGATATGTGACTGACTACTGGCCGGGCGAAGTGTTCTTAACTGTCCAGCTCTTGCTCACGTGCTTTCCGTTGCTTCCGACCAGTGTGATCGTGTAGGTCGAGCTGGGAGTTCCGCAGGAGAAATCGATCGAGTACTGGAAGTCCGACTGATTTCCGTTCAGCGGAATCTGCATGAACCCAGAATCGGCCGCATCGCTCGTGCCCTGCACGATCCAGGCGCTGTCCGCCCGAATCGTCGCCCAGGTAACCTTCACAATCGGCGGCGTGCCCGTGTAGTAGGGGCCGCTCGAGCAACTGTTGATCGCGGTCTGCACGTTGAAAACCGTGAATTTGGGGTCAGTTGACTGAGTTGGCGGGGGTGGCGCCGAGGTGTGGGATTGGCTCGACGTCGGCGTCGGCGTCGGCGTCGGCGTTGTGTTGACCACCGGTGGCGGCGCACTCGTGGTCGGAGCTGGGGTCTGGCTGGTGAGTGCGGCCGGCTGCGGATTGGCCGGGCGGGAGGTCAGAACGATGACAAGCACCACGATCGCCGCGACGAGGACGAGGCCGACAATGACGAGCAATGGCACCAGTCGGTTGGGCTTCTTCTGCGGCGGAGTGGCTGTCGCGGGCGTATCGAATCGCTGGGTAGGTGTGTCGTCGCTCATTGCGATCCCCTCTTCGTGTCCAACGGTTGTCCCCCGAAGGGGGTGCAGGGCGCTGCCCAGCATATGGCGAGCGCAATGACCTTCGTAAGAGTCAGAGATACTCAGGTCGGGATGCTCACGGCGCTCGCGACAATTCGGGTTTCCAGCCTCTTGTGCTAGTGCAAATAGAACAATAGACTCCCGTCGTGCTCATTAGAATCGACCCGGCATCGTCGGTGCCGATGTTCGAGCAGCTCGCCGCATCCGTTCGTTTCGATGCAAGCCGCGGCACGTTGCGGCCAGGCGACCGACTGCCGTCGGCCCGCGAGCTTGCCGAGTCACTGGACGTCAACGTGCATACCGTATTGCGCGCTTATCAATTGCTCCGAGATGAAGGACTCGTCGATTTGCGTCCCGGACGCGGCGCAGTCATCACGGTTCGCGCCGCGAGTTTCAGCGATCTGGGCGAGGCGATTCCGAGGTTGGTGTCGCAAGCCAGAGCCGTCGGCGTGAGCGTCTCCGCGCTGACCGCAATGATTCGACAGGAGTATGCCGCATGACCTCAACGCACCACGGGTTTCGCCTGCTCGCGGTCGCGGTTCTCGCGCCGCTGGTTCTCACGATCGCCGGGGTGCTGATAACGGCCGAGCTCGCGGCGACCGGGCCGCCACGGATCGCGACACACTGGGGATTCGCAGGTGCGCCGAACGGATTCGGTTCGCCGTACACCTACCCCATTCTCATCGCGGCGATTTCCATCGCCCTCATCGTCTTGCTTGGCGGCACCAGCGTGCTGGCTGCCCATCGCGCTCCGCTCACGCGAGTGCTCAAGCTTCTCGCGATCACGCCGATCTGGATCACAGTGCTGCTGGGAGTCGGGCTTGGGGGAGCTCTGCTCGAGCAGCGCACCGTCGCATCCGTCAGCCACGCGCAGAGTCCCGGTTTCGCGCTCCTCGTGGGTGCTGTGGGCGCGACGATCATCTCGGCCGCTTCGTGGTTCGTTCTACCGAGGGCACAGAAGTCGCCGACCGAGGCCGAAACCGTGTCCGTCGCACCGGTGCAGTTGGCAGATGGCGAGCGAGCTTCGTGGATCCGTACGACGTCGGCCTCGCGACCGATCCTGTTCGTCTTCGTTGGCATCGGGGTGATTCTCGGTGCCGCAGAGATCCTGGTCGTGACCGCCAGCGGGCAACAGGTCTGGTGGTTCCTCATCGTCCCGGTGGTGGTCCTACTCATCCTGTTGTCAAACCTGGCATTCACGGTGCGCATCGACTCGCGGGGCGTGCGCATCCGCAGCGTCGTCGGGTTCCCGTCGATCTCGATTCCCCTCGACAATCTGGTGTCCGCGAACGTCACGGACGTGCTCGCGTTCACGCAGTATGGCGGATGGGGTCTGCGCTTCAACCTGAACGGGCGCCTCGGGATCATCCTGCGATCCGGTGAGGCGCTCGAGGTTCATCGCAGAAAAGGCCTCACCGTTGTTATCACCATCGATGACGCGACCACGGCTGCGGGGCTCGTCAACGCTCTGGTGAAGCGACGCGGGTTGCTTGCCTGACGACGCCTGCCGGATCGAGTGCGGGCCTACTGGTCTCCAACGTTGGTGACGGTCCAGTGCTCGCTGATGTGCTGTCCGTTAGGTGCGACCAGCGTGAGCGTGTACGCCTGACTCGGCCGATGGAAGCAGTCGAACAGGTGCTCATCGGTGAAGTCGTTTTGATTGCCGGTCAGCGGAATCTGCATGTACATGTCATTCGCAGCGTCACCATCGTTCGCGGTGTACCACGCGGACACCGCGTTCGCGCTGGCCCAGGAGACCGTGATGACGGGCTTGGTGTCCGAGCCCTGGACGCACTTGACCTGCGTCACCGCATGAAAGTAGGTGAACCTGGTGCTGTGGTCGACCGGTTTCGGTGCGGGTGTGGAATGAGTAGTCGGTGCCGGGGTATTCGACTGTTGCGCGGGCGCAGGGGCGGGGGCGGACGGACTATTGGACGTCTGGTCGATCGCGGCGGTTGGATTCGCCCCTCCGCCGAGGCCACGGCCGATCAGAAGGAACACGAGGGCGACGACAACGATGAGGAGTACACCCCCAGCGATTGCAAGAATAATGACGATTTTTCTATTCGGACTTGCCGGTGCTGCTTGTGACATGGGAGCGGCTTTCGTCGGGATGCAGCACAGCGTAGACCCCGTCGTGGTCCGCGGAATAGGGGGCGGATGTCGCAGCATCAGCGAGCAACCGCGATCCTGCTCTACAGTTGAGCGCAAGACATCGATCCGGCAATCACCGGGGAGTCGTCGGAAGAAACAGCGCTAGCGCCTATTAGAACCGACCGGGTGAGCCCGTTACAGCTAATTGAGTGGCTTTTGAACTCGAGGCGCGCGCAGCGCGACTCGACCATCAAAAGCAAGCGGGGTGGTACCGCGGCATCCGTCGTCCTCGTGCAGAACGTACAAATGCACGAGTTGAGGCACCGGTGACCTATCCAATCAACGCCCGAAAGAGAGCGGCGCTGCCCGCGTCTCCGAAATTTCCGGAGCTCGAGCAGGACGTTCTCGCGTTCTGGAAGAGCGACAAGACTTTCCAGGCGTCCATCGACCAGCGCGACGGCAGCGACGAGTGGGTGTTCTACGACGGACCGCCGTTCGCGAACGGCCTCCCGCACTACGGGCACCTGCTCACCGGATACGCAAAGGATGTCTTCCCGCGCTTCCAGACCATGCGTGGCAAGCAGGTACACCGCCGGTTCGGGTGGGACACTCACGGACTCCCCGCTGAACTCGAAGCGATGCGCCAGCTCGGACTGACCGAAAAGCACGAGATCGAAGACATGGGAATCGACGTCTTCAACAGGAAGGCTCGCGAGTCGGTTCTGGAGTACACGAAGGAATGGGAAGAGTACGTCACCCGCGCGGCGCGCTGGGTCGATTTCGACAACGCCTATAAATCGCTTGACGTCAGCTTCATGGAATCGGTCATCTGGGCGTTCAAGCAGCTCTACGACAAGCAACTCGCGTACGAGGGCTTCCGGGTACTGGCCTACTGCTGGCACGACGAGACTCCACTGTCCAATCACGAACTGCGGATGGACGACGACGTCTACAAGATGCGGCAGGACCAGTCGGTCACCGTGACATTCCCGCTCGACGGCGCGAAGGCCGAGGCGCTCGGACTCACGGCCGTGCGGGCGCTGGCCTGGACAACTACGCCATGGACGCTTCCGACGAACCTCGCGCTCGCCGTCGGGCCCTCTATCGAATACAGCGTCGTGCCCGCCGGGCCACTCGGCGCTGGCGACGGCGCCGCCGAGGGGTCTGCCCAATACCTGCTCGCGACGGACACAGTCGCCGCGTATGCCAAGGAACTCGGCTATGCCACCGCCGAAGAGGCCACCGCGGCCGTCGTGCGTTCGCTCAAGGGCAGCGAGCTCGCGGGCATCCGTTACGCGCGGCTTTGGGATTACTACGCAGATACCGAGAAGTGGGGCACCGAAAACGCCTGGCAGATCCTGGTTGCGGACTACGTAGCTACCGGTGAAGGCACGGGCATTGTTCACCAGGCTCCCGCGTTCGGCGAGGACGACCAGATCGTGTGCGCCGCCGCCGGCATCCCGGTGATCGTGTCGGTCGACGATGGGGCAAAATTCCTGCCGATAGTGGCCGACGTCGCGGGGCTGCAGGTGTTCGAGGCGAACAAGCCACTGACGCAGAAGCTGCGCGCGGACGGCCGCCTACTGAAGCTGGCCAGCTATGAACACAGCTACCCGCACTGCTGGCGTTGTCGTAATCCGCTCATCTACAAGGCGGTGTCGAGCTGGTTCGTGCGTGTGCCCGAGTTCCGCGACCGGATGGGGGATCTCAACCAGAAGATCAACTGGGTTCCCGAGAACGTCAAGGATGGCGCGTTCGGCAAGTGGCTCAGCAATGCGCGCGACTGGTCGATCTCTCGAAACCGGTACTGGGGGTCGCCCATCCCGGTCTGGAAGAGCGATGATCCGGCACATCCGCGAATCGATGTCTACGGATCTCTCGAGGTACTCGAGGCGGACTTCGGGCGCTTGCCAACGAACGCCGACGGCGAGACCGACCTGCACCGCCCGTACATCGATGAGCTGACGAGGCCGAATCCCGACGACCCGAGCGGCAAGTCGACCATGCGTCGCATCGATGACGTCCTTGATGTCTGGTTCGACTCCGGATCGATGCCATTCGCCCAGGTGCACTATCCGTTCGAGAACAAGGAGTGGTTCGCCACTCACGCACCCGCCGACTTCATCGTCGAGTACATCGGGCAGACCCGCGGCTGGTTCTACATGATGCACGTCCTGTCGACGGCGCTGTTCGATCGGCCGGCATTCAAGAACGTGCTGAGCCATGGCATCGTGCTCGGCAGCGACGGCCAGAAGATGTCGAAGTCGCTGCGTAACTATCCGGATGTCTCCGAAGTCTTCGACCGCGACGGCTCCGATGCGATGCGCTGGTTCCTGATGTCGTCGTCAGTGATCAGGGGCGGCAACCTGGTCGTGACGGAGGAGGGCATCCGCGAGAGCGTTCGACAGTTCATGCTGCCGATGTGGAGCACCTACTACTTCTTCACGTTGTATGCGAATGCGTCGAACTACACGGCCAAGCGCCGGACGGACTCGACCAATGTCCTTGACCGGTATCTGCTCGCGAAGACCAGCCAGCTCATCCGCGACGTCACGGACGACCTCGAAGCGTTCGACTCGCCCCTGGCGTCCGCAAAGCTGCGCGACTTCGCGGAGGTTCTGACGAACTGGTACGTGCGTCGGTCGCGCGAACGCTTCTGGGCGGGTACGGATGCCGATGCCTTCGACACTCTCTACACCGTGCTCGAGTCGGTGACCCGGGTCGCCGCGCCGCTGTCGCCCCTGATCATGGAAGAGATCTGGCGGGGACTGACCGGTGGTCGCAGCGTCCACCTCGAGGACTGGCCCGAGCCGGAAGAGTTTCCCGAGAATCCGAAGCTCGTCGAAGCTATGGATCTTGTGCGAGAGATTGCATCCAGCGGTCTCGCGCTTCGGAAAGCGAAGGGCCTCCGCGTTCGTCTTCCGCTGGCGGCGCTAACCGTTGTGGTGGACGAGCCCGGCTCCTTGGGTGAGTTCGGGTCGATCCTCGCCGAGGAGCTCAACGTCAAGCGGGTCGAGTTCACCGAGTTGACCGACGACAGCTTCGAGACGGCCGGGGTGTCGCGGCAGCTCATCGTGAACGCGCGAGCACTTGGACCTCGGGTCGGTAAGGACGTGCAGCGCATCATTCAGGCGGTCAAGGCGGGCGAGTGGACGATCGGCGCGGACGGAACGGTGCTGGCTGACGGTAGCGAACTGCTGGCAGGCGAGTTCGAGCTGCAGCTCAGGGAACCGGACGACGGGAGCTCGGTAGCGTTCCTGCCGTCCGGTGGTTTCGTCCTTCTCGATACCGCGCTGACGCCGGAACTCGAGGCCGAGGGGCTCGCGCGAGACATCATCCGTGCCATCCAGGACACGCGGAAGGCAGCTGGTCTGGACGTGAGCGACCGCATTCGCCTGAAAATCCTTGGCTCTTCGCAATCCGACGTGAGCGCGCTCGGCCAGTTCAGTGAGACGATTGCTGGCGAAACCCTCAGCCGCACAGTCGCCATCGACTTCGCATCGGATCCCGCGACAGAGGCAGCGATGTCGTCGGCCGCCGGATCCCAGCGGTCTGTGGTGGATGCACACCAGTATGCAAACGAGGGCATCCTCGTAATCGACGTGTGGAAGTCAGAACTGATTGATGTCTAAGAGCGACGGCGACGACCGCGAGCCCGGCGATTTCGACGACAGCCTGATGGAGCGCGAGGCACGCGAAGTCTACGAGGAACTGCTCGGGAAGATCGGCGAGGCTGCACCGCAGCCACGGCTCGGTGCAACTCGGCGCGCGGCGGAGCTCCTCGGCGATCCTCAGCGGGCGTACCCGATCATCCACATCACGGGAACGAACGGCAAGACCTCGACCGCACGGATGATCGAGTCCATCCTGCGCGCGCACGGACTTCGCACCGGCATGCTGACGAGCCCGCACCTTGAGCGCGTGAACGAGCGGATCGTGATCGACGGCGAGCCGATCAGCAACGCGGCGTTCGTCTCGAACTGGCGCGACATCCGGCCCTTCCTGGACATCACGGATGCCGAACTCGAGTTCACGGATGAGCCGCCGCTGACCTTTTTCGAGGCGCTTACGCTGCTCGCGTTCGCAGCTTTCGCGGATGCTCCAGTCGACGTGGTCGTGCTCGAGGTCGGAATGGGCGGCGAGTGGGATTCGACCAATGTCGCAGACGGGCACGTAGCGGTGTTCACGCCTATCGCGCTGGATCACGTGGCCAGGCTTGGGTCGACCGTCGCCGAAATCGCGCGCACGAAATCCGGAATCATCAAGCCTGCCGCTGCGGTGGTGTCCGCGAAGCAGACGCCGGATGCGCTCGCCGAACTCGAGCGCGCCGCCGAACTCACCGAGTCGACCCTGGCGGTAGCCGGGACTAACTTCGATCTCGTGTCTGACACCGTCGCGGTCGGTGGCCAGGTCGTCACGATCAGGGGCCTGGCTGCCATGTACGACGATCTGTTCCTGCCTCTGTTCGGAGGCCATCAGGCGGCGAACGCAGCGCTGGCGGTCGCCGCGGTCGAATCGTTCATCGGCGGTGGGACGCTCGCTCTGAACAAGGACGTCCTCGCCGAGGGTTTGGCCACCGCAACCTCGCCCGGGCGATTGCAGGTGATCGGCAACGAGCCAACCGTCCTGGTGGACGCCGCGCACAATCCGCACGGTGCTGCGGCGCTCGCGGCCGCTCTTACCGAATATTTCACTTTCGATCACGTGACTGCCGTCATTGGAATTCTCGGCGACAAGGATGCTGCGGGCATCTTCGCCGAGCTTGAGTCCGTCCTCGACGACGTGATCATCACCCAGTCGACGTCGGATCGTGCGGTTCGCGCCGACAAACTCGCCGCCATCGCGGTCTCCATCTTCGGCGCGGGCCGTGTCACAGTTGAGACGTCACTCGAGGTCGCGCTGGAAGCGGCCCGCGAGCGCGCATCGGCGACGGAGAAGGGCGTCGTGCTAGTGACCGGATCAATCACCCTTATCGGTGACGCCATGACAATCGCTCGCGAGAGGGGCTGGAAGTCGTGAGCGACGTCAATGCCGCGAAGCCATCGCGCACTCGCCCGCGTCGTCAGCGATCGCTTACCGAAAGCCTGCTCTCCATCGTGTTGGGACTCGAAGCTATTCTGGTCTTCTTCATAGCGCTGACCGTTTATGGTCTCCGCGCGCTGCCGCCGGTAGAGGCGTTCGTCGGGGGAGCAGCCCTAGCGATCCTGCTCGGGCTTGGCACTCGCTTTGTCCGGTACAGCTGGGGTGTCTGGTACGGATGGGTGTTACAGGCGATACTCGTGGCAACCGGCATCCTGTTGCCGGCCCTCTATATCGCTGCAGCGATCTTTCTTGCTCTCTGGATCTTCTGCTTCGTCCGTGCGCGCCAGCTTGAACCCGGCGGCGTCGCGCGTCTCCAGACAACTCCAACCGAAGGTGAACCGAGAAAATGACCGTCGAAGAATCGCTCGTACTTGTGAAGCCCGATGGCGTCGCGCGCAACCTAACCGGGGAAATCCTGCGGCGCATCGAGGCGAAGGGCTACCAGGTCGTCGACATCCGGATGCTCGAGGCCAGCCGTGAGCTTCTCACCCAGCACTACGCCGAGCACGAGGGCAAGCCGTTCTTCGAGCCTCTCGTCGAGTTCATGGAGAGCGGACCGATCATCGCGATCCGCATCGCGGGCGACCGCGTCATCGAGGGATTCCGATCGCTCGCGGGCGCAACCGACCCCACGGCCGCGCTGCCGGGCACCATCCGCGGTGATCTCGGGCGAGACTGGGGTCTGAAGGTGCAGCAGAACCTGGTTCACGGCAGCGACTCGCCGGAGTCGGCCGCGCGCGAACTAGCGCTCTGGTTCGACTAGCTTCCGGTCGTTCCCGGCTGCTCCTTGTCGACGAACGCGGCGAAAGTCGCGGCATCACTCAGCGTCCCCGAGTACTGAACGCCGTTCACGAACACCGTCGGTGTGCCACCGAACGCGGCGGGCGTGGTGGCGACGCCCTTAAAGGTTCCCGAGGTCACCGCTCCCGTCGCCGCGGTCACCCAGGTTTTGAAACTGTCGCCATTGACGCAGCCCACAACTTTCGATCCGCTCGCGCCGGAACTGCTCAGCATGGTGATGATTTTCGAGTTCGGCAGGCCGCCCGTCGACTCTGCCGGCTGGTCGGCGTACATCGTCTTGAGGACGGCAAGCAGAGTGTTCGGCTCGTAGGCGGCGACACACGCGACCGCGTTTGCCGCGCGGGGTGAATAACCACCGTTACCGGGGTCGGTGAGGATGGCGATCGGATGGATTTCGATGGTCGCCTTTCCGGCCGCAACCCACTTGTCTTCCTGAGCGAGGTTGGTCTCGACGAACTCCTGGCAGAAGGGGCACTGCAGGTCGATGTACTCGACGATGTTCGCAGTGCTTGACAGTTTCTTGGTATCGGTCGGAATCGGTTTTTCCTTCGGCTTCAGTGCGCGGGTCTTCACCACGGTCGTCTTGCCGTCAACGCCGTGGAACAGGATGCCGTCGCTGAGCATGTTCGCGGGTCCGGCGGTCGTCGAAGCCGACACCACGGAGTTGTTGGTGTTCTGCACGATCACGAGGGTCACGATGACTGCGATCGCAATGACCACGACGCCGATGCCGCCCTGAATCAGGAAGCGCCGACGACGCTCCGTTTGCTTCTGCTTCTCGCGCATGAGGCGTGCCTCTTCACGCGCGTGCGCACGGCGGTCGTTCTTCGTCTCGCGTTTGGCGTTGGTCACCGATGCCTCTTCGTTAGTAGTCGCGCGTCACTTCGATGCGCATCCGAAAACGTCGTCCAACTCTGGCGACGTCAGATTGGTGCTGGCTGGGAACTTACGACGAATCGTAAGCGATTACTGATCACAATCTCTCGAGCAGGTTGAGGTAGATCTGGAACAGCAGGAAAATCACCAGGTAGCAGACCAGGCTCAGAAGCGGCGTCCAGGTGTATGCGCCCTTCCAGAACCGCTGGGCCCGAGCGTTCACGGCATAGTTGCCGTTCGAGAGATTGCCCAGTGTCGTCAGCCAGAACGTCGGGATCGTGACGATCCAGACGAGAGCACACCACACGCACAGCGTGCCGATGACGAACACGCTCGAGTAAATCAGGAAGGTGATGAAGGCGAAGGCGCCCATCACTCCGATGTTGAACGCGATCATCCACCACCGCGGGTACTTCACGCCCGCGAGGATCGCGATGCCGATGAGCAGGGTGACGGCGAACCCGCCGAGACCAATGAGCGGATTGGGGAACCCGAACAGGGAGCCCTGCCAGGACTTCAGGTTGTCGCCGCAGCTCACGAGGATGCTGAAGCTGCAATTCAGTTTCGTCGCGGGCGACAGTATGGCGGTGACCTTGTCGACGCTCAGGTTGTAAGCGGCAGCGAGCCCGCCGAGACCCGCGATGACGAGCACGACGCCAAAGATCTTGGGCCGGTCGCCGCGGTCAACCTGTGCCAGGACGCCCGCGGCCACGGTGGCGCGACATCCGAGGATCGTAAAGATCAGCGTCGCCGCGGCCGCGATCAGCAGCACCGCGGAGACCCACGAGAAATTGAAGATCGTGACGGCGAGCTCGTAAAGCGTGCCGGGTGAGGCGACAACGATGGCCGCGACGTAGAGCCCGTGACGATAGAGCGCCCCACCTCCCGCGCCAATGAACCACGTCACAAACAGCGAGAAGAAAATGACGCTGACGCCGACATTCGGGAGTCCGAGGAACGAGTCGACACCGAACAGGTGTTTCGTCATCCCGCCGTCGATGGCCGCGTACTGCACAATTGCGGCGACAAAAGCAACGACGACACCGACGACCGCCGGAACCGCCGCGAGAAGTGAAGATGAGGGACGGGGCCGCGCTGCCTGTTCGGTCACGATGGCGATTATTGCATGTCGCAAAACACGGTCTGCTCAGTTTGCGTGCGATAATTTGGATTAGTCATTCGAGCCGCGCTCGACATGACACCAAAGAAGGCTTTACCGGGCAAGCGCTGTGACAGGCGCAAACCGGGCCGCTGGAGCGCACGAACTCGATCGAGGATCAGTTCGCCTGGGTACAGCGTTGGATAGCGAGTTCCAAGCGAAAGACAACGCATGGGCGACATTCGCCAGCGTCTGCGGTGCAATTGAGCCCGCGGATCTGGAACGGGTCGCAGACATGAAGGATTAGCAGCGCATCCGCGCCGTGCTTCGATCAAATT
This sequence comes from Galbitalea sp., assembly GCA_036266835.1. Lineage (GTDB taxonomy): Bacteria > Actinomycetota > Actinomycetes > Actinomycetales > Microbacteriaceae > Galbitalea. Next base: position 81,253 of record DATAXD010000012.1, read on the forward strand.
GAGGATCCAGCACAGCACGAGCGTTCGAGAGAGTACCCGGTGGGTGGCGCGGCCACCCACACGGCCAGGGAGTACACCAGCAATGGTGAATGAAGACAATTCAAGTGAAAATTCGGGCAATACGGATTCGGGGAAGATCGCGCCGAAGCGACGCGGCAAGCTGTTCGGTGGTCGAGCCGCGGAGTCTGCCGCTGTAGCTCCCGAGCCCGTCGCGACGGCTGAGCCCGGTCCGCCGGCCAAAACCCCGCGGAAGCGTGCATCCGGGGCCAAGTCTGCGGTCGACCACGTCAACGCGGACACCTCGGCTGACAGCTCGGTTGTTCCGTCCGGCGACGACGAATCGGCTCCACCGCGGAGAAGGCGTTCGCAGCCCAGGAAGGCGGCGAACGACGCGCCCCAGGCTGCGGTCGAGACCAAGGCGCCCGCGCGTCCGACGACATCGCTCCTGTTCCAGGCTCCGGATATCGCACCACTGCCACCACTACCACGCCAGGGCGGCGGACAAAACACTGGCCAGAACAACGCCCAGGGCGACTCCGCCGGAGTCCGTCGACGTTCGCGTCGACGCCCGGGTGAGGAACCGCGCGAGGGCGACAACGAGCCGAATGTTGTAGTCAAGGTTCGCCAGCCGCGCAAGACGCCGGAACCGATCACTGAGCCGCAGCGCGTTAAAGGCTCAACTCGTCTCGAGGCCAAGAAGCAGCGCCGGCGTGATGGTCGCGACGCGGGACGCCGACGCCCGGTCATCACCGAAGCCGAATTCCTCGCCCGCCGCGAGAGCGTCGATCGCGTGATGGTCGTTCGTAGCGCAAACGGGCGCATCCAGATCGGCGTGCTCGAGGACGGCGTGCTCGTGGAGCACTACGTGGCCAAGGCCGCAGAGGCGAGCCTGATCGGCAATGTCTACCTCGGACGGGTGCAAAACGTGCTGCCCAGCATGGAAGCCGCTTTCGTTGACATCGGGCGCGGACGCAACGCCGTGCTGTATTCGGGCGAAGTGGACTGGGATGCAGCCGCCGCCGAGAGCGACGGCGGCAAGAACCAGCCGCGACGCATCGAGCTCGCCCTGAAGCCCGGCGATCGCGTCCTCGTGCAGGTGACGAAGGATCCGGTTGGCCACAAGGGCGCCAGGTTGACCAGTCAGGTGAGCCTGCCGGGCCGCTACCTCGTCTACGTGCCGAACGGGTCGATGAACGGGATCAGCCGCAAGCTGCCGGACACCGAGCGAGCACGGCTCAAGACCATCCTGAAGCAGGTTCTGCCCGAGAACGTCGGCGTGATCGTGCGTACTGCCGCCGAAGGTGCGACCGAGGAACAGCTCACACTGGACGTGAACCGGCTCACCAGCCAGTGGGCCGAGATCAGTCGACTCGTCGAGACCTCCCAGGCTCCCGTGCTGCTGCACAGCGAGCCTGACCTGCTCATCAAGATCGTGCGCGACGTGTTCAACGAAGACTTCCAGAAGCTCCTTGTATCGGGCGACGATGCGATGGTCACGATCTCGAGCTACCTGAGCGCGGTTGCGCCCGACCTGCTCGAGCGGCTCGTCAGCTACGACGAGCCGGGCGACGCCTTCGATACCTACCGGGTCAGCGAGCAGATCGAGAAGGCGCTGGACCGCAAGGTCTGGCTTCCGTCGGGCGGTTCGCTGGTCATCGACCGCACCGAAGCGATGACCGTCGTCGACGTCAACACCGGCAAGTTCGTTGGATCGGGCGGCAACCTCGAAGAGACCGTCACCAAGAACAACCTCGAGGCCGCCGAAGAGATCGTGCGTCAGCTGAGGCTGCGCGACATCGGCGGCATCATCGTCGTCGACTTCATCGACATGGTGCTCGAGTCCAATCGTGATCTTGTGCTGCGCCGACTCGTCGAGTGCCTGTCGCGCGACCGCACCAAGCACCAGGTCGCGGAGGTTACGTCGCTCGGCCTGGTGCAGATGACGCGGAAGAAGCTCGGTCTCGGGTTGCTGGAGTCGTTCAGCGAGCCCTGCGAGCACTGCGCGGGTCGAGGCATCATCGTTCACCACGATCCGGTTACCCGTCATCGCCAGTCGGCGCAGCCGCCCGTCGAGGGCGGAGGTCGTCGCGGACGCGGTGGCAAGGGTCCGGCATCCGGTGGTCAGGGCTCGACGGCTCCTCGCAGCGCGCCGTCCTCGGGCAACGGAACTCATGCGATCACCGAAGAGATGCGCCGCGCGCTTGCGCAAGTGGCGGCCAGCACAGTTCATCCGGACCAGGCGCACGTCGATTCTGCGCCGGATGCTCCAGCGCAGGAAGCACAGGCAGCCGCCAAGAAGGATGCCGCTCCGAAGCGCGCCGGTCGCGCCCGTGGATCCCGTGGTTCCGGAGCCTCGAAGGCCGCGGTCGCCGACGCCAGCACGGACGCCGAGGCTCCGGTCATCGACCTCGTGGAGCTCGACGGCGGGGCACCGGCTCGTCCGGCTCGGAAGGTGAACTCCAAGGAGACCGAGCAGATCCTGGATGCCGTCCTCGACGCCCTGCCCGAACCCCCACAGCCGGGCCAGGGTCGCTCGCGCGTTTCCCGTCGGGCGACGAGTTCGGGCTCCGGGATCATTACGTCGGGCCCTGCTGAATAGCGAGGAGCAACGTGATCCCTGAGCTTGTCGAAGGGCGCGGCTAGTCTGGGCACATGACAAAGGCTCGGATCCCACTTGTCGTTGCTGGGCTGGTCGCGGCATTCCTATTGGTGCAGTTCGTCGTGGTCGCGGTGGTGCAGTTTGCGCTTCTTGTGCTTGGGCCGGGAGCGCTCGAATCAAAGGACGTGCCCGAAGCCGTTGGCAGTTATGCGGGCGGCGTACTCGCGGTTCTGGTCCAACTTGTTTTCTTCGGGGCTGGCGTGTACCTCTCGCTGCGGTACATCGCACCCTTGCGTATTGACGATGGCTGGAAACGGACAGTCGTTCGCGGGGTAATTGCGACCCTGCTGGGCGTCGCGGCCGTGGTTGTCCTTGGTCTGGTCGAGGCCCTCATCAACGCTTCTTCAGTGTCGCCATACCCGTTTGCATACTCCTTCGGCTATTCCCTCGCCCCTGAGGATTTCGCCTCACGACTGCCTCAGGCCTTCGAAATGGGTCTCAATCCACTAATTAGCTGGTTAGTGCCGGTGGTGCTCGCGACAGTACTGCTGAGGGTGTGGCTTGCACGGCAGGTCGTGGCCGCAGTCACAACCCCCGCCGCTGTCGCTGCGAAACTCTGAGACCGCTCGACCGTAGTCGCTCTACCAGTTCGCGCACGCCGACCGGCTCGGCGCCCATTGCGACCAGCTGGTCCCACTTACGGTCTGGAACGTCGTAGTGGTCATGATCGAACGCGCGGCGCGGTATTCCCGCGCGCTCGGCGAACGCGTGTAGCTCATCCAGCGACGTATCGCTGACGATATGGGCCCACAGCATCCCGTGCGCCGGCCAGATCGGCTGGTCGATGAGCACGGTCATGGCTCAATCTTCGCCGAAGCGTGCGTTCAACAGGAAGATCGTGCTTAAACAGGAGCAGGTGTCCTGTTGAGGGCGCCGGGGAGACGGAATCTCCTGTTGAAATCACGGCGGTGTGCTGGTTTGACCGCATCCCGCGCCACCACGTACTATTGACCCTTGGTGTGTGCTGGGCTGAGCCCGCGATTACGCCATATCTTCTCTTCAGGCTTCTGCCTTCCAAACAAAGGGTTCCAAGTGGTTTACGCAATCGTGCGCGCTGGCGGTCGGCAGGAAAAGGTCGAGGTCGGCACCGTTGTCGTACTCGACCGCATCAAGGCCGACAAGAACGGCAACATCGAGCTCGTTCCCGTGCTGCATGTTGATGGCACGACCGTTACCCACGATGCAAAGAAGCTCGCAAACATCAAGGTCACCGCTGAGGTGCTCGGCGACGAGCGCGGTCCCAAGATCGTGATCCAGAAGTTCAAGAACAAGACCGGGTACAAGAAGCGCCAGGGCCACCGCCAGGAGCTCACCCGCGTCAAGATCACCAGCATCAAGTAGTTACAGGAGCGCAACTCAGATGGCACACAAAAAGGGCGCGAGCTCGACCCGCAACGGTCGTGACTCCAACGCACAGTACCTCGGCGTCAAGCGCTACGGTGGCCAGGTCGTGAAGTCGGGCGAGATCATCGTCCGCCAGCGCGGCACCCACTTTCACCCCGGCGCGAACGTCGGTCGTGGCGGAGACGACACGCTGTTCGCCCTGGCTGCTGGTGCCGTCGAGTTCGGACAGAAGGGCGGCCGCAAGGTCGTCAACATCGTGGTCCCGGAGTAACCGACCCCGGAAACCACCAGTTTTTTCATTAGGGGCGAGCTTCGGCTCGCCCCTAATTTGTTTAGCAGCAGGAGGGAGCATCCGATGGCGACATTCGTCGACCAGGTGACGCTGCACCTTCGCGCCGGCCACGGCGGGAACGGATGCGTATCCGTGCGTCGGGAGAAGTTCAAGCCTCTCGCGGGACCCGATGGCGGCAACGGCGGAAACGGCGGAGACATCGTTCTCGTGTCCGATCCCCAAGTCACGACCCTGCTGGGCTTCCACCGCGCGCCACATCGCAGTTCCGACAACGGCGGTCCCGGAATGGGCGACCATCGCGCCGGCGCTCACGGCGAAGAGCTCGAACTCGCGGTGCCCGTGGGTACGGTGGTTCACGACGTGGCCGGCGAGACGCTCATCGACCTGGATGTGCCCGGCATGCGGTTCGTCGCTGCTCCCGGCGGTCAGGGTGGTCTCGGTAACGCCGCGCTGGCCACAACGAAGCGCAAGGCCCCCGGTTTCGCCCTTCTCGGCACTGACGGCTTCGAGGGCGACGTGTTCCTTGAACTCAAGACCGTCGCGGATGTCGCCTTCGTCGGATATCCGTCCGCGGGCAAGTCCAGCCTCATCGCGGCAATGTCGGCCGCGAAACCCAAGATCGCCGATTACCCGTTCACCACCCTGCATCCGAACCTCGGCGTCGTACAGGCCGGAGACATCCGCTACACCGTCGCGGATGTTCCGGGCCTGATCGAGGGAGCCAGCGAAGGCAAGGGCCTCGGCCTCGAATTCCTGCGGCACGTCGAGCGCTGCACGGCCCTGCTGCACGTCCTCGACTGCGCGACGCTCGAGTCGGGCAGGGACCCGATCAGTGATCTGGACGTCATCCTCGCCGAACTCGCGGCATATCCGGTGCCGGAGGGCCAGGTGCCGCTGCTGGAGCGGCCGCAGTTGATCGCTCTGAATAAGATCGATGTCCCCGAGGCACTCGAGCTTGCGGAGCTCGTTCGCCCCGAACTCGAGGCTCGTGGGTACCGCGTGTTCGAGATCTCCGCCGTGTCTCGGGTCGGGCTGCGTGAGCTCAGCTTCGCACTGGCCCAACTGGTGGAAGCCGACCGTGCGCAGAAGGCGCTGGATGTCGCGGCGCCGCGCATCGTCATCCGCCCGCGCGCCGTCAACGAGGTCGACTTCACGATCTCGGTCGAGGGCGGCACGTACGGCAACCTGTATCGGGTGCTTGGCGCCAAGCCAGAGCGTTGGGTGCAGCAGACGGACTTCAACAACGAAGAAGCTGTCGGCTTCCTTGCCGATCGACTCGCGAAGCTCGGCATCGAGGAGCAGCTTTTCAAGTCCGGCGCCATCGCGGGCTCGACAGTAATCATCGGCCCCGGCGCTGGCATCGAGTTCGACTGGCAGCCAACGCTCACTTCGACCGCCGAGCTGATGATGGCTCCGCGCGGCACCGATCCGCGGTTGCTTGATGACCGCAGGCGCACCAGTAAGACGCGCCGCGAAGCCTATGAGGAGCGGATGGATGCCAAGGCCGCCGCTCGCGCCGAGCTTGCCGTGGAGCGCGAGGCCGGCCTTTGGCGGGACGACGAGGGCTTCGAGGTGACCCGCGGCACAGGCGCCGAGGAAGCGCCCAGTGAGTGAGGTCCTGAACCGCGTGGACATCGCCCGCGCGCGCCGAATCGTGGTCAAGGTCGGCTCTTCGTCGATCAGTGGCGCCAGCACCGACCAAATCGGACCGCTCGTGGATGCCCTCGCTGAGGCTCACGCTCGCGGCGCAGAGGTCGTTCTGGTGTCTTCCGGCGCCATCGCGACCGGAATGCCATTCCTGAAACTGGATGCTCGGCCCACCGATCTCGCGACCCAGCAGGCCGCCGCGGCCGTCGGGCAGAACCTGCTGATCTACCGCTACCAGGAGAGCCTGCGTCGCTACGAGATCGTCGCTGGCCAGGTGCTGCTCACGGCGGGAGATCTCGAGACTCCGGCGCATCGCAGCAACGCCGAGCGCGCAATGGAGCGGCTGTTGTCGCTGCGCATCCTTCCGATCGTGAACGAGAACGACACCGTGGCCACCCACGAAATTCGCTTCGGCGACAACGACAGGCTGGCTGCACTCGTCGCCGAGCTCGTCGGCGCCGACCTGCTGGTGCTGCTTTCGGATGTCGACGGCCTCTACACGAAGCCACCGCACGAGCCGGGAGCAGAGCGCATCGCAGAGGTTGCGTTCGGCGATGAGTTGCAGGATGTGACCTTCGGCGACATCGGCGCGGCCGGAGTTGGTAGCGGGGGAGCGGGCACGAAGGTTGCGGCCGCCCGCCATGCGGCAGCGGCGGGAACTCCCGTGCTGCTTACCGCAACGACGAGTGCGCGCCAGGCACTCGAGGGTGTCGACATCGGCACCTGGTTCGTGGCCGGCCCGCGATTACACTTGCCGCATGCCTGACACCGCGATCGTCGAGACCGCCTTTGTGCAGAAGCTCGAGGATGCCCGTGCCGCTGCCCGAGTGCTCGCCACGGCGACGACCGAGCAGAAGAATCTCGCGCTGCACGCAATCTCGGCTGCGATCGTCCGCAACGCCGACCGCATCCTTCCGGCCAACGAACGCGATCTCACAGACGCGCGCGAGAACGGCGTAAGCGAAGGTCTGCAGGATCGCCTGCGGCTCGACTTTCGCCGGCTCGAAGCGCTCGAGGAGGCCGTTCTGCAGGTCGCTTCGCTTGCCGATCCGATCGGCCAAGCGGTGCGCGGGTCGACGCTTCCCAACGGGCTGCGGATCACTGAGGTGCGTGTCCCGTTCGGCGTTGTCGGCGCGATCTACGAGGCCAGGCCGAACGTGACGATCGACATCGCAGCTCTCGCGCTCAAGAGCGGCAACGCGGTCGTGTTGCGGGGTGGGTCCGCGGCGGAGAACACCAACCGTGTGCTGGTCGAGGTGCTGCAGGCCGCGGTCATGGAGGTCGGGCTGCCGCCCACCGCCATCCAGACGATCGACGAGTTCGGCCGCGACGGAGCCAGGGACCTCATGCAGGCCCGCGGATTTGTAGACGTTCTCATTCCCCGCGGGAGTGCCGAGCTGATCAACACGGTGGTCACCGAGTCGAAGGTCCCCGTAATCGAGACGGGAGCCGGCGTTGTTCATGTCTATCTGGATGAGTCGGCGGATGAGGCCGTCGCGGTGGACATCGTGCACAACTCAAAGGTTCAGCGCCCTGGCGTCTGCAACGCGCTCGAGACGCTTCTCGTTCACGAGTCCGTCGCCGAGAAGCTGCTGCCGCCGGTCCTCGCCAGACTGCACGAGTCTGGCGTGGTCATCCACGGCGACGCCCGCACCGCTGCGATCGTTGCGGATGTCGTGCCGGCGACCGAGGATGACTGGTCGACCGAGTACCTGTCGCTGGATCTCGCGGTGCGTGTCGTGCCGGATCTCGACGCCGCGCTCGACCACATCCATCGCTATTCGACGCATCACACCGAGTCGATCATCACAAACGATCTCGCTCGGGCCGAACGTTTTCTCGCCGAGGTCGACTCGGCTGTTGTCATGGTGAACGCGTCGACGCGCTTCACCGACGGTGCCGAGTTCGGATTCGGCGCCGAGGTGGGAATCTCGACGCAGAAGCTGCATGCGCGCGGCCCGATGGGGCTGCCGGAGCTCACGAGCACCAAGTGGGTTGTGAGAGGCGCGGGGCAGGTGCGCGGCTAGACTTTTACCCAACGCTCGCGCTTTTGGTGAAGGCTGGATACGGAGAACCTGATGTACTTGCTTGCCACAGTTCTGTCTGACGATGCGACCGTGCCGGTGCTCATGCCGCCGATCGCGTTTGCG
>DATAXD010000020.1:0-75991 GCA_036266835.1 Galbitalea sp.
CGATGTAGTTCGTCCCGTACAGCGCACTGAGCGGATCCACCAAGATCGCTATGAGGATGAGAAGAATGACGACAATGCCCGCCGCCATCGCCACCTTGTTCCGGCGCAGACGGCGCCAGGCGATTGACCACAGCGATCGTCCTACGATCGACGGCCGGTTGAACTGACTCGCCGACGGCTGAGGGTTCGCACTTTCGGCGACGAGCTCGAGTTCCCCAGCCTGAAGAGTCATTGTCTGGGCACCTCTTCTTCGATTGCTCGAGTCGGGGCTCGTGTGAGCCTGGGGGTTGCGCTTCGTCGCGCCAAAATCGCTTTCGGTGTCCGCCCGATAGGTAATCAGATGAACGCCGGTTATTGAACTCTAGACACGCGTCGCCATACACACAAACGCGCGACCGATAAGTTATTACTTAGATATAGAAACTGCGGATAATTGCTTGAGACGGCGGTTTCGCGCTCGAAATTCGCATGATTCACAATTATTTTGCGGCGAATGATCGAATCGTGAGCGTCGATCCTATGAAATTCCCCGAAGGGAATTGACCGGTTCAGCGCCCTCTCGCGCTGGCGCGAACCTCCCTGCGCTCGCGTTGCGCCGCCGGGTCCGGGATTGGCACGGCGGCGATCAGGGACTTGGTGTAGGCGTCCTTCGGGCTGCGCAGGATCTGGTCCCGACTGCCGACTTCGACCAGCTTGCCCTTGTACATGACCGCGATCCTGTGCACCAGGACATCGACGACCGCGAGGTCGTGGCTGACGAACAGACACGCGAACTGCAACTTCTTCTGAAGTTCCTGGAGCAGGTCGAGGAACCGTGCCTGAACTGAGACGTCCAGGGCACTCGTGGGCTCATCCGCGACAAACAGCGATGGGCTGAGGGCAAGTGCGCGTGCGATGCCGACGCGCTGCCTCTGACCTCCGGAGAGCTCGTGCGGGTAGCGGTTGCGGAAGGCGCGAGGCAGCTCGACCTGGTCGAGGAGGCGCTCCACCTGTCGCTCGAGCTCGGCGCCTTTGGCGACCTTGGCGAGATAGAGGGGTTCTCCGATGCACTGACCGATCGGGAAGCGCGGGTTAAGCGAGGACCCGGGGTCCTGGAAGACGATGCCGATGTGCTTGCGGATCTCCCGCATCTGTTTCGGCGTCGCATCCGCGAGGTCCATGCCGTTGACCGTGAGCGAACCCTCGACCACGGGTAGGAGGCCTACGGCCGCGCGCCCAATCGTCGTCTTGCCCGATCCGGATTCGCCGACCAGGCCGACCACCTCGCCGGGGAAGATATCGAGCGACACGTCGTCCACTGCCCGGAAAGCGGGAACCCGGCCGATTTTGGGGTACTCGATGGACACGTGCTTGAGTGAGAGCACCGGCTCGGCGTGGGTGGCCTCAGCCTTCTTTAGTGCCGCAGTGACGACGGCTTCGCCTTCACCGAGACGCGGAACCGCCGCGAGCAACTCCTTGGTGTACGGCTGGGTCGGATGATCGAACAGTTGCTGGATCGGAGCCGCCTCAACGATCAGGCCGTCCTTCATGACGATGATCTTGTCGGCGAGGTCGGCGACGACTCCCATGTCGTGGGTGATGAGCACGATCGCGCTGTTCAGCCGCTTGCGCAGGCTCCGCATGAGGTCGAGGATTTCCGCCTGCACCGTGACGTCGAGGGCGGTCGTCGGCTCGTCCGCAATCAGCAGGACGGGGTCGCACGAGATCGCCATGGCGATCATCGCGCGCTGTCGCTGGCCGCCGGAGAACTGATGAGGGTATTTGTTGAAAGCGATTTCCGGATCCGGTATTTCGACCATGGTGAGGAGTTCGATTGCCCGCGCCTTCGCCTCATCGGGCGACATGTTCATATGCAGTCGCAGAACCTCGACGATCTGGAACCCGATCGTGTACACCGGGTTGAGGGCCGTCATCGGCTCCTGGAAAATGACCGCGACATCGCGTCCGCGTACCATCCGCAGCTGTCGATCGCTGAGGGTCGTGATCTCGCGTCCTTTGAGCCTGATGCTTCCGTGGACCCGCGAGTTAGACGGAAGAAGTCCCAGCAGCGCCATCGAGCTTGAGCTCTTGCCAGACCCTGACTCGCCGACGATGGCGAGCACCTCGCCGGGGTGAACGTCGTAGTTCATGCCGATGGCGGCGGGATACCACGTGCCGTCCACCCAGAAGTCGACGCCGAGGTCGTGGACTTCAAGAATCGGACTGCCAGGGGATGGCTGGGTCGCGGATTGTCGCGGCGTTGATCGTGCCGGAGGCTGTGCCGGTGTCATTTGGTACGTTCTTTCGTCTCTGCGAGCACAGCTTTATCTGCGAGCACGGCTTTATCTGCGAGCGCCGCTTTATCTGCGAGCGCCTCTTTATCTGCGAGCATTGGGGTGTGACCGACGCCTATAACAAACCGCTGCGCGTGACCCAGGACTCCACGACGCTCCGGTCGCGTTTCGGTATCGTGCTGGTCGTCATCGTGTGGCTGATCCTCGGCTCGGCGTTCGTCTCGATGATCGTCGGACAGCAGTGGCTGCAGATCGCTCGCTACGCGCCGCTGTTCGCATTGATCGGCTACGTGCTGTGGATCCTGCTGTGGTCCCCCAGCGTGACGATCGCGCCATCCGGTGTGACCATCCGCAACCTCCTGCGGTCGCACGCGGTCAGCTGGCCGGCAATCCAGCGGATCGACACCCGCTTCGCGCTCACCCTTTACACGGCCGCCGGGAAGATCCCGGCCTGGTCGGCGCCCGCGCCCAGCCGCTTCGCGGCCCTGCGTGCCTCGCGCACGGACATCGGCAGATCCCTGCCGGAATCGACCTACCTCGCCGGTTCGATTCGTCCAGGAGATATTCCGCAGTCGGATTCGGGTCTCGCCGCCCTCTACGTGCGCCGCTATTGGGAGCAGCTGCGTGATGCCGGCTACCTCAACTCGGGCGTAGTCGAAGGCACCGGCGTCGTTACGACGTGGCTGCTGCAAGTGTCGCTGATCCTGTTCGGTCTGCTGCTGCTGACGCTGGCTGCCTTCGCGCTGGTTCCGCCGAGCTAGCGCGGCCGTCATCGGCCGGCCACCTTCTGGCGGGCTGCGGCGGCGGACCGCCTCGCGGCCTTGTTCAGCGCGCGCTTCTGGCGTGGATCGAACGCGTCGCGCAGGCCATCGCCGATGAAGTTGACGGTGAGAGCGATCGCGACGACGAACAGCGCCGGCGAGAAGAACAGCCAGGGCCGGGTGTCGAACGCGTTCTCGTACTGGAAAATGATCGAGCCCAGCGAGACATCCGGTGGCTGCACGCCGAAACCAAGGAAGCCGAGGGCGGCCTCGGTGAGAATCGTCGCGGCCATGAGCAGCGTGGTGTTGACGAGGATGACCCCGACCGCGTTGGGCAGGATGTGCACGAACATGATGCGTCCGTTCGATGCCCCGGCGACCCTGGCCGCATCCACGAACTCCCGCTCGCGGAGTCCGAGGACCTCTGCACGCACGAGACGCGCGAGCTGCGGCCACGACGCCAGGGCGAGCACGATCGCCAGCACGAACGATCCGTTCGCGTTGTAGGTGCGTGCGAGTGTCGCCGTCAGCACGATTAGCGGGATGATCAAAACGACGTCGGTAAGACGCATGAGCACCGAGTCGACCCAGCCGCGGAAGAATCCGGCGACGGACCCGATGACGACGCCGACGACCGTCGAAATGATTCCCACCACGAAGACGATCATCAGGGACTGCTGGGAACCGCGCATCACTTCGGCGAACATGTCGCGACCGAGCGAATCCTGCCCGAACGGGTGATCACCCCAACGGATGCCGGCACCGCCGAGCCACTTCGGGATGAGGCTCAGAGTGGGCTGTCCGCCGTTGGAGATGTTGGCGAGGTCGGTCCAGGTCCACTTCCACCAGCCGTGCACCTTAAGGCCCAGCAGGTCGAGTCCCTCAGACGACAGGGCGAGGATGACGATGATCACGATCACCGTGAGCGAAATCATCGCGCCGCGGTGGCGCAGGAAACGCCGTGCGACTATGGAGCCCTGGGATCGTCCTTCCACTTCGTGGAGTTCGATGGCGTTCTCAGCGCGCTCGGTGCCACCGACGGGAATCGGCACCTCGGGGTCGCCGAGCATCGGCTCGGAGTCCGACGGATCCTCATCGATGGATGATCCGCCGTGCGAGGTGGGAGGGATCAGGTTACTCATACTGTCACCCGAATTCGTGGGTCAAGAACCGAATACATGAGGTCGGCGACGATGTTGAAAATGACAATTAGCAGCCCGGTAACGACGAAGTACCCCATCAGCACGTTCACGTCGGTCTGATTGAGTGCCGTATTGAACAACACACCCATGCCCGACCAGGCGAACACCGTCTCCGTGATGATCGCACCGCCGACCAGGCCGCCGATGTCGAAAGCAACGATGGTCGTCAACGGGATGAGTGAGTTGCGGAACGCGTGCCGCATGACGACCGTGCGCTCATTGAGGCCCTTCGCCCTCGCCGTCCTGATGTAGTCCTGGTTGAGGACGTCCAGCAGGTTGGCGCGCGAGTAGCGGCTGTAGCCGGCGAGCGAGATCAGCATGAGCGAAAGCGTCGGCAGGAGCAGATGGGTATAACTGTCGAGCCCCTGAATCCAGAAACTGGTGCTGTACGACGAGAGGTTCGGCGTGGCCGAGCCGACGGTGGCGATCGGTCGATTGTTCACGATGTCGGCCGAATAGATCTGGAAGTCCTGCATGAAGCGGTCCACCAGCAGAAGTCCGCTCGAGAGCAGGGCGGTGATCCCGCCGGTCCGAGCGGAGAGTCCGCGGTCCGGTCCTCCGTACAGGATTCCCACCACCGCGCCGACGCCGATTGCCAGCACGCCGAGACCGAGTACGTACCAGATGTTGAACTGGACGACGTGGAACAGGCCCCCCTGTCCATTCAGCGGGTAGTAGAGGGCCGTACCGATTGCGGCAACCGTGAGCGCCGTGTACAGGGAGCGACGATTCTCGATGCCGGTCGTGAGAACGACGACCAGCAACCCGAGACCTACCGACAGCACCAGCACGACACCGATCCCGAGGCCGGGGTTATCGAGCCAGTGTGTGGCGGAGATGTAGAACAGCGCCCCGAACGTCACGACGGTGGCGATACCGAAAATCATCCAGCGGCGACGCGCCTCGCCGCCGAGAATCCCCATCCAGATGAGACCCGATAAGAGGGCTATGAGAGCGATCAGCCAGGGAGGGATCGTCGGATCTTGTAAGAAGTTGTTGTACGCGATGCCGACGTAGGCCTTCAGGATCACCGCGACGAAGAATGATGGGAGAGAAAAAAACAGGAACGCCATGAACGTGACGGTGTAGTCATAGCCGCTGTACTGGCGAAGGGCCGAGGTGATGCCGATGAGCACGCCGAACACGATGGCGAGCACGAAGCTCGCGATGAGCAGCTGGACCGTCACCGAGACCGCAGACGCGAGCATCTGGGTGACTGGCTGGCCGGTGAGCGACTGCCCGAGATCCAGCTGGCCCCAGAGTCCCTGGATCACACCCCAGAGCCAGAAAAAGTAGCGAATCGGGATCGGAACGTTCAGGTGCAGTAGCAGGATCTTGGCGTGTATCTGCTCTTCCTTGTTGCGGGCGGTACTGGTGCGCAGCTGGGCCAGCGGATCGCCCGAGCTCGCGGAGAGAACGTAGACGAGAAAGGACGCCGCGAGGAGAACGAGGATCGAGATGATGATCCTGCGGGTCAGGAAGGTCAGCATCTTCCGAACTCCATTGTTCGGTGCAGCTGGGAAGTCGTGGGGTAGATCATGGTGTTCTTTCTTCGAGGGATCGATCGAAACATCCTCGTAAAGGTGCCGGGAACGATTGTCTCGTTCCCGGCACCCTCGAGTTGAAGTAGCAGAAGTTCGGCTGAGCCGACTACGTGCTTACTTCTGCTTCTTGATCGTCCAGTCGAAGAAGTTCCAGAACACGTTCGGCGCGAGAGGCGCGTCAACCACGTGCTGGATGTTGTTCGAGTAGGCCGTTACATCGGGGAACTGGAACAGCGGCACACCGTAGGCATCTGCCCAGGCCTGCTTGTCCACGTCACCGAGCAACTTCACCTGGTCGGTCGTGTTGTAGTCCGTCTGCAACTTGTTGTAGTCGGAGTCAACCGTCGAGTTGGAGTATCCGTTGAAGTTGTTACCTCCACCGGTCTGCCACTGCGACTGGCCGCTGGTAACGGCGAGCGACGTGTACTGCCATGCGAAGAGAATCGCGTCGTAGCTCTTGTTACCGAGCAGGCTCGGCCAGTTGTCGTTGCCCTCGTCGATCACCTTGAATCCGGCCTGCGCTTCCGAGGCCTGGATCAGGGCGAATTCCTGAGCGCGGCGAGTGTTCGACTTGCCGTAGAGGAACTTGACGCTGACCGGCGCCGTGACACCCGCCTGAGCAAGCGCGGCCTTTGCGGCTGCGATGTTCACGCTGGCGTACTGCGACGAACCGTTGGTGGCGACCGAAGCCGAGTAGCCCGCAGCGCCCGGAAGCAGCGTGAGCGAGTTGTCCAGCTGCTCGTTCGGCGCAATCGGGTTGATGAGCTTCGTCACGATCTCCTGGCGCGGCAGTGCGTCAAGGAACGCCTGGCGAACCAGGAGAGCCTTGGATGCGTCTCCACCGTAGGTGGCCGGGTCGAACGGGCCGCCGTTGTTGAACGTCAGGTCAACATGCTCGTACGTCGACGTTGGCGTCGTGGTGGTCGTTACCCCCGACAGCGCCTTCAGCGCCGCTGTGGTGTCGGCGTCCGCCTGACCCTCGATAACACTTACCTCACCGTTCTGCAGCGCCTGGACCTGAGCGGTCGGGTCCTGGATCACGCGGAACGTGAACTTCGCGATGTGTGGAAGCGGGCCCCAGGTGTATGCCTTGTTCGGGACGAGGCTGATCGACGCGTTCTTCGTGATGTTCGAGACGATGTACGGTCCGTCCGACAGGATGAGGCTCTTGTCGGAAGGCGTGCTCGTCATGTCGAACGCGGTGGACCAGACCTTAGCGATCTTCGTCAGCGCGGCGGTGTCGTTGGTCTTGACCGCCTTGATGAGGTCCTTGTCCGCGGTCGCGGCCTTCTTAACACTCGGGAAGGCGTGGTCGTAGACGACGTGAGCCGGAAGACCGCTCGGGAGAGCGTTCACCCAGTCAACGAACGGCTTTGAGTAGACCATCGTCATGCTCTGGCCGTCGGCCGAGATGGTCGGCGTCTTCGTTACGAGGTCGAGACCACTGCCGGCATCGGCGGAAGTGAAGTTGACGCCCTTGGGGTCGTTGTACTTCGAG
Source organism: Galbitalea sp. (assembly GCA_036266835.1). Classification (GTDB taxonomy): domain Bacteria; phylum Actinomycetota; class Actinomycetes; order Actinomycetales; family Microbacteriaceae; genus Galbitalea. Next base: position 7,279 of record DATAXD010000020.1, read on the forward strand.
ATGCTGGAGACCCAGCTCAGCAGGAGGTCTGCCGCCGTCACGGGAGCGCCATCGGACCACTTGACGCCCGGGTTGATCGTGTACTTCACGGTCAGCGGTGACTTCTTGACCAACGTCTCGGTACCGAACTTGGTGTCGTTCACCAGTTTCGGGGTTGCGTCGTAGTAGTTGAACCACTGGGTGGTCAGGTACAGGATGTTCTGGTTGTACGTCGAGTTCCCCGTTGCCGAGTTCCCGTTGTACGAGGTGAACCCGGAGTTTTGGGCGACCGTGATCGAGGTGCCCTTGACGATCTCGGATTGATCACCCGATCCCGCCGAGCATCCGGAGAGTGCGAGAGCGCCGGCAGCAACCACTGCTGCGACGATCCCGATTCGCTTGAGTTTCAATTTTCCTCCTGTGCAAGATGCGCAAATGGCACGGCGATTCCTAGCGCCGAGCCACGCTTATTAAGAGCCACCCTAGAACGGGTGACAACCTTCGACAAACAGTATTGGGAAACGTTACACATTGGTAACGCGCATTCGCGATCTTTGCGCTGCATGCAACAAAAGATCAGTCGGGGTTCACGGATCACAAGAATCGAGCGTCGAGCGGTGGACGAGTGCGGCATACCCGCGCGAAGCGCGGCGTAGCATGAAAACCGTGCAACGGAAAGAGCGGGGCAAACAACGGATTCCGTTGTCCGGATGAGCGACCAGCCACTGCAGTCAGACACAGCGCTTTCCCGGGGCAGGATTCGAGGCGAGATCCTGCTGGTTCTCGGCGTCTCCCTCGGGGCTGACGCCGTCTACGCGATCATCAACATCGTCGATCTGAGCACCCGCGCACAATCACTCGGACACCAGTCCACGGCGATAAACACCCCGCTGAGCGATCGCCAGTACATCGATCTGTCGTACCAGCTGTACGACATCCTGATTCCGTTGATTCCGGTCGCCCTCGTCTGCTACATCCTCTGGCAGACCGCTCGACCACATCTGGCCCGGCTCGGTTTCGATTTTCGACGTCCCTGGCTGGATACCGGCGCGGGCATCGCACTCGCCGCCATCATCGGTGCGGGCGGCATCGGCGTGTACCTGGCCGGCAGGGCACTGCAGATTACGGTTTCGGTCTCGGCCGACAGCCTCAACGCCTACTGGTGGACAATTCCGGTACTTCTTCTCTCGGCTCTACGGGCGGCTCTTCAGGAAGAGTTCATCGTCATCGGGTACCTCTATTACCGGCTTCGCCAGTTGGGCTGGAGCAAGTGGACGATCATCCTCTCGACCGCGGTCTTCCGAGGCAGCTACCACCTGTACCAGGGCTGGGGTTCATTCGTGGGCAACTTCATCATGGGCGTGATCTTCGGATGGCTGTATACCCGCTATGGTCGACTGCTTCCGTTCATCGTCGCCCACTTCCTGATCGACGCCGCAACCTTCGTCGGGTACGGATGGGCGCATGCGGCGTTCCCCACCCTGTTCTAGCTCTCACCGCTACGCGAAAGCCTCAATGGGCGGACAGGCGCAGACGAGGTTCCGATCTCCGTAGGCCTGGTCGATGCGCCGCACCGGCGGCCAGTACTTCGCGCGGATGAGCGAGGCGAACGGATACACCGCCTCCTCGCGTGAATATGCGTGCTCCCAGTCGCCGACGATCACGGCCTGGGCGGTGTGCGGAGCGTTCACCAGCGGATTGTCGTCGGCGGGCCAGCGTCCCGCGGCAACCGCATCCGCCTCGGCTCTGATCGCAACCATCGCGGCGATGAAGCGATCGATCTCGACGAGATCCTCGCTCTCGGTCGGCTCGACCATCAGGGTGCCCGCAACCGGGAATGACATCGTCGGGGCGTGGAAGCCGTAGTCGATGAGGCGTTTGGCAACATCATCCACGGTCACTCCGGTCGCGGCGGTCAGCGGCCGCAGGTCCAGGATGCACTCGTGAGCGACGAGTCCGTTCTCGCCCGAATACAGCACCGGGTAGTGGTCTCGCAGCTTCGCCGCGATGTAGTTCGCGGAGAGTACTGCGGCACCAGTTGCGGCCTTAAGCCCGTCTGCGCCCATCATCCGTACGTAGGCCCAACTAATCGGAAGGATGCTTGGTGAACCGTACGGCGCTGCGGAAACCGGTGGACCCGCCTGAAACTTGCGCTGCGCCATCGGATGCCCTGGCAGGAACGGCGCGAGGTGCGCTTTCGCCGCTACCGGCCCAACTCCGGGTCCACCACCACCGTGCGGGATGCAGAACGTCTTGTGCAGGTTCAGGTGCGAAACATCTCCCCCGAAATCGCCAAACCTCGCGTAACCAAGCAGCGCGTTGAGGTTCGCGCCGTCGACATAGACCTGGCCGCCCGCCGCGTGGACCGCATCGGTGATCTCGCGAACCTCGTGCTCGTACACCCCGTGTGTTGATGGATAGGTGATCATGAGCGCGGCCAGTTCGTCGGCGTATTCCGCGATCTTCGCGCGAAGATCATCGAGGTCGACGCTTCCGATTTCGTTCGTCGCGACGACCACGACCTTCATTCCCGCGAGCACCGCGCTCGCGGCGTTGGTCCCGTGCGCGGATGCCGGAATCAGGCATGCCGTCCGGTGTTCGTCGCCGCGAGAGTGGTGGTAGCCACGTATCGCGAGCAGTCCCGCGAGTTCACCCTGGCTGCCCGCATTCGGCTGCAGTGAGACCTGGTCGTACCCGGTGACCTCCGCGAGCCAGCCCTGCAGCTGCTCGATCAGCTCGAGGTAGCCCTCGACATCCGCCTTGGGCGCGAATGGATGCAGCCCGCCGAACTCCGGCCAGGTGACCGCTTCCATCTCGGTCGCTGCGTTGAGCTTCATCGTGCATGAGCCGAGCGGGATCATCCCACGGTCGAGCGCATAGTCCTTGTCGGCGAGGTATTTGAGGTAGCGCATCATCGCCGTCTCCGAGTGGTGCGTGTTGAAGACGGGGTGGGTCAGGTAGTCGGAACTGCGAACCAGCTCGTCGGGGATTGAGGAAGCGGGACGCCAGCTCCCCACCTCGTGACCCGCCACCGGCTCGACCCCCAGCGGGGCGAGCACCCGATCCACCAGCTCCGCGTCAGAGGCGACGACTTCGTCAAAACTGAGGCGCAGCGTGTCCGCGTCAACCATTCCGTACAGCACGCCCGCCTTGTGTGCTGCCTTCGCGAGCTCCTCGGCGCGACCGGGAACCTTCACCAGCAGAGTGTCGAAGAACGGCGCGGCATCGACCTCGACCTCGGACGCCCGCAGTCGCGCCGCGGAGTTCAGGGCCGCCCGGTGCACGCTCTCGGCGATCCGCTTCAGCCCGGCGGGTCCGTGGTACACCGCGTACATCGACGCCATCACCGACAGCAGGACCTGCGCCGTGCAGATGTTGGAGGTCGCCTTCTCGCGGCGGATGTGCTGCTCGCGCGCCTGCAGGCTCAGCCGGTAGGCGGGATGCCCTGCCGCATCCTGCGATACCCCGACGAGTCGGCCGGGCAGCTGCCGCTCGAGTCCCTTGCGCACGGCCATGTATCCCGCGTGGGGACCGCCGAATCCCATCGGCACGCCGAAGCGCTGCGTTGTCCCGACGGCAACATCCGCGCCCAATTCGCCAGGCGACTTGATCAGCGTGAGCGCGAGCAAGTCGGCGGCGACAACGGCGACGCCTCCCTGCTCCTTTGTCTTTGCAAGAACCGACGTCGGATCCCAGACACGGCCGGAGGCACCCGGGTACTGCACGAGGACACCGAACGCTTCGACGGGCCCATCAGCCGGGGTCCCGAACGCGATCTCGCGCAGCTCGATCCCCACCGCCGCCGCGCGATTCGCCAGCAGCGCTTTCGTCTGCGGGAACGCATCCGCATCCACGAGGAAAACGTTGGACGCAGACCCGGATGACCGCCGCGCAAGGAGCATGGCCTCCACCACGGCTGTGCCCTCATCCAGCATCGAGGCATTGGCGATGTCGAGTCCGGTGAGGTCCTCGACCATCGTCTGGAAGTTGATCAGTGCCTCGAGGCGACCCTGGCTGATCTCCGGCTGGTACGGCGTATATGCGGTGTACCAACTCGGGTTCTCGAGTACGTTGCGCTTGATGACAGCAGGCGTGATCGTGTCGTAGTAGCCAAGCCCAATCATCGTGCGGTTGACCGCGTTCTTCTTCGCGAGCGCCCGTAGCTCGGCCAGGGCCTCACGTTCGGTTGCAGCGGCCGGAATCGATGACTGCGCGAGCGCGTCGACCTGTATCGACTTCGGAACCGCCGCCATGACGAGGTCTTCGACGGTGTCGTATCCGACAGCCGACAGCATCTCGAGCTGGGCTACCGAGTCCGTTCCGATGTGGCGGTCTTGAAAACGCTCCGGACGGTTGGTGATCTGCACTACTCGCCCACCAGCGCGCTGTACTCGTCGTAGCTCAGTAGTTTCGGCAGGTCGCTGAAGGTCACCTTGATGAGCCATCCGTCGCCGAACGGGTCGCTGTTGACCAGCTCGGGTGTCGCGACAACTGCGTCGTTGATCGCCGCGACGGTTCCCTGCACCGGCGCGAACAGTTCACCCACCGACTTGGTGGACTCGATCTCGCCAACGACCTTGCCCTCTGCGACGCTCGAACCAACCGCTGGCAGGTCAACGAACACGACATCCCCCAGCTTCTCGGCCGCGTATGCGGTGATGCCGACAGTCGCGGTGTTGCCTTCCACGGACACCCACTCGTGCTCGGCGGTGTACTTGAGTGTCTTCTGGTCGGTCATGAGCTGGTCTCTCTCTTATAGAAGGGCAGGGATACGACGGATGCCGGAATCCGGGAACCGCGGACGTCGATCACGAGCGAAGCTCCCGGCGAACTCAGTGACGGATGTACATAGGCCATGGCGATCGGGTACCCGAGCGTTGGGGACAGCGCTCCGCTGGTAATCGCGCCGACGGCGCGTTCGCCGTCGTAGACCTCGTATTCGGCACGTCCCGCGCGTTTTCCTTCGGAGACCAGCCCGACCAGCACGAGCGAGTCCGGAGGCGGACCGCCCTCGATGGAGGCCCGGCCGACGAAGTCGCCCTCCTTCGCGAGGCTGACCACTCGCCCGAGGCCCGCCTGCACGGGGAAGGTCGACGTTCCGAGTTCGTGTCCGTACAGCGGCATCCCTGCTTCGAGCCTGAGGGTGTCGCGGCTCGCGAGACCCGCCGGGACCAGGCCGGAGCCCCTGCCGGTATCCATTAGCGCGTCCCAGAGCTTCGGCGCGACATCCGGTGCAACGTAAAGTTCGAAACCGTCTTCACCCGTGTAGCCGGTGCGAGCGACGAGGAGCTCGTGCTGGTCGATCGCGTTCTCCGTGAGCCGGTACGTCCCGGGCGTCGACCAGTAATACTTGAGCGTCTCGAGCCCGGGGATGCTCACGCCGGGAACCTGGCTAAGGATCTCATACGCCTTCGGACCCTGGATCGCGATCAGCGCGATGTCGTCGCTCTCGTCGTATACCTCACAGTCGAATGCGGATGCGCGCTCGGCGAGCGCCGCCGCGACCACTTCGCGGTTCGACGCGTTCGCGACGACCAGGAACCGGTCGTCCCCGGTGCGGTAAGTGACCAGATCGTCCACGATTCCGCCAGCCTCATTCAGCAGCAGGCTGTACTTCGCCTGCCCGTTTGCGATGGCCGAGATCTTGCTGGCGAGTGCGTAGTCGAGGGCTGCGGCGGCATCCGGTCCAAGTACGACGATCTCGCCCATGTGAGACAGGTCGAACAGCCCGGCGGCGGTGCGGACCGCATGGTGCTCCGCGAGGTCGGAACTGTAGCGAACCGGCATCTGCCAGCCCGCGAAGTCGGTGAAACTCGCGCCGGATTCGACGTGCTTCTGATGCAGGGGTGAGGTTCGATCGGACACGGAGTTCTCCAGTGCGTGGCAATAAGTCTGGACAAGAACTCCCCCTCTGTCATTGGCCTGAGAGTTTCGCGGGTCCACGAGTGGACCAACTTTCACCGTCGGCGGCATCACGAGTTCAGATGCGCTCTCCAGAGTGGCCTTGTCGATGCGGTACAGCTACCTGAGAGATTGGCGGGGAGGCTTGCTCCTTCGGTGCTTGCGTATCGACGGATATTCGTCGATCGAAGCTCTCCCGCATCGCGTGCGCGGCCCGATGTTTGATTGTGCGATCAGCCTAGCAACGACACGGGTCACACATCGAGGGCCTCGCGCACATCGAAGCCCCGCGTGCATCGCGGGAATGGCCCGGGAGCTAGTGGGTTGCCGCCTGGACGACGGCGCCGACCGCGATGTAGACGATCAAGGACAGGACGGGCGCGATTGCCGCGATCACAATCGCCGCAATGCCCCAGCCCCGACCTCGATCAGAGCGCACTGCCACGATCCCTTGCACAAACGCCCACACTCCCAGGCCGGTACCCAACAGCAGTTGGACGACCACGAGTAGCCCTCCGAAGGCCACCCGAGGATCGGTCGACGTCGCTCCGGCCTGGAATCCCTGCGAGAAGGTCGACCCGGGCTTCAGGATCGACCCGAGGAGATTGCCGACAATGACCGAGGCGATCACGGAAAACACGATGACGACCAAGCCGACGATAAACGCGACGACGCCGAGTGTCTTGGATTTTGCCGGAGGGCTCGAGTAGTACGGTGACGGGTCCATTGACGGAGTGAAGCTCACCGTTGCAGGCTAATGGATGAGCCATCGATCTAGCGACATCGACCACCACACCGGTAGATTGTGCCAACTAGACCGATCTGTCGGGCACCTCAATTTGTCGGGCACCTCAATCTGTCCGGCACCTCAATCTCGCACGTCGGTCTCGCACGTCCGTCTCGGAGTTCCCCTGTGTTCACATCCGTTCGTCGTAGTGTCGCATCTTCGGCCGCGCTCGGCCTGGCCGCCGTCGCGCTGGCTATCGTTCGCAACGAGCTCGACCGGCTGATCGGCGAAGTGCTGTCGCTCGACGGCCACGTGAACTCGCTCGGCGAGGTGACGGGGCTGAGCGCCGGAACATCCACCGGTTCCTGGGCCGGGTGGAAATCGGCGAATGCCGCAACCTCGGCCCAATCGTTTATCGCGATCTCGACGGTCTTCGACCTGCTGTTCATCGCCTGCTACGCAGTGCTCGCGTACCGGCTGATCGACCACACCGCGAGGCTCTGGAGCGTCGCCCACCCGGACGCGATCCCGGTTTCCCGACTCAAGGCATCCGGGGTCCTCATTGCTCTCGTCGCACTCAACGTGCTCCGGGACGCCGCGATGCTCGCCCTCGACTTCATGCCGGCGAGTTCAGCCGCGCTGACAGTGGGTTCGATCATCCTCGCCGTGCTCAGTTACCTGACGATTGCGGCGCTCGTCGTGTTCGGTCTGCAACTGTTACTAAGCAGTCTCATCGGTGAGGTGGTGCGTCCATTCCTGGTCATCGCGATTCGTGCCATCTACGCGCAACGGCTGACCGCAATCGTCGTGTTCGCGGTTGGCGCCCTGTCGCTGCTGCCGCTCGCGAACCTCTTCGAGCAGATTTCGGATGTCTACCGCGGCTGGGTGACGTTCCCGACGACCGAGGGATTCCTGCCGGTGTTCACCGGGTCCGCGATCGCGACGATGGTCCTCGACTTCGTCGCGTTTGCGCTGACCGGTCTCAGCCTGTTCGCTCTGGGTCGGCAGCGCGCCACCCACTACGAGAAGCTGGGTGAAAAGGATGATCGACCGGACGCCCTCTACCGGGGCTGGTTCATCTTCGCGGGCGGCGTCGCGATCGTGGCCGTCGTCGTCGGACTCGTCACCGGCGGCGCATCCATCGACATCCTCATCGTTTGCGCGTTCCTGGCCGTCGTGCTTGCGATCCCTGGTGTTTCCGCGTTCATCCGCTGGGTCATGCGCGGTCGAAGTCCCAGCAAGCCATTCCTCAACACGAACCTCGGATCGCACGCGCGTCAGGTTCGAACGGCCGGCGACCTGCTCGTTGCGATCTGGATTGCGATCTGGGTGCTCGGGCCGTTCAAAGCCCTGGTCTCGCCGCTGTTTCTGGCTCTTGGCGGGCAGTTCGCCGGCTCACGGTTTGCCAACAGCTTCTGGGCGCTGCTGATCTTCGAGGTGATTCTTATCGCGCTCGGGATCGGGGTTCCGGTGCTCTTCCGGTACCTGATCGCGCGGCACTCTGACTCGCTGCTCAGGCGCGAGGTGAGTTCGTCGGCGCTCATCCGGCGACTCGCGATCCTCGCCCTGTCGCTGTCGATCGTCGGCATCGCCGCTCTCCTGCTGCAGCCGGCCACGTTCGCCTACCTGCTCGGACCGGTCGGTTCGCTCGTGCTTCTTCTCGGCTGCTGGACCACGATCATCGGCACGCTGATCGTGGCGTTCGGCAGGAGCAAGCCGCTTGCGCTGTTCCAGGCCCTGAAGCTCAGGTCGACTCCGATCGTCACACTCCTGGTGGTGGTCCCGCTCGTCATCTCGTTCGTCGACGTACCCCCGACACTGCACGCGATCCGGGCAACTGCCGGTCGCACGATCGCCGCACGCCCGAGCGTGACGAGTGCGCTGAAGAACTGGAACTCAGCCCAGGACGACTGCGTCACCCAGCTGCCAAACGGCGTCAGCATCCGCCCGCTCCTTCTCTTTGCTGCGCAGGGCGGCGGGATCCGTGCCGCGACCTGGACGGTGGATGTCCTGCGTTCGCTGCCGGGCGTGAACACTTGCGCATCCGGGGCCACCTTCCTGTCCAGCGGTGCAAGCGGTGGGAGCATCGGTATCGCGACATTTCGAAAGGCCGGCAATGCCATCCCGCACGCGAAGGACGTCGAGACTCTGAACTATGGCGGCCCCGACGCGCTCGCAACCGACATCGCCGGACTGCTCGACGGCGACCTGCTCGGCGGCGTGACCGGCATCCGGATGCCCAGTCCGTCTAACCTGACGAACCCGTATTCCGCGCCGTGGGCGTGGCACGACCGGACGGCTTTGCAGGAGCTCACCTGGGAGTCCGAGGCACCGCAGTTCGCCCGGCCGTACGAGGTGTCCCCGAATGATCCGACCGGCTACGACGTGTTCAATTCCGAGGATTCGGTGACCAATTGCAAGGTGATCGTGAGCCAGTTGAATCTTGGCGCGACGACCAATGCCCCGACCGGAAACTCGAATTGCACGGGGCCGGGGACCGAGCTGTCGAACACCATCGATCTCGAGAATTACATCGGAGCGCGCTGCCTGGCTGACCTGAACTGGTCGACCGCCGCGGAACTCTCGGCGCGGTTCCCCATCATCAGTCCGCCGGGGCGGATTTCGAGCCAGACCCTGCCGGCGGGATGCCTGACGAAATCGCGCAAAGACCTCGACAGCATGCAGCTCGTCGATGGCGGGACGGCGGACAACAGCGCGATCGGGACGATCTCGGATCTCGCGCCGGAGCTCTCGGCCGCCATCTCCGACTACAACGCGCATCAGATCGGCTCGGCATCATCACCGTTCGTGGTTCCCATCCTCGTCTACGCGTCCAACGATCCGGGCCTCGATCTCACCTCGGCGCCGAACAAGACGAAGCCGGATGCGCTGGTTCCGATCGCGGCGCTTCAGGATGCGCAGGCCGCGCTCGTCACGCCATCTGCCTGGCTCACTCGAATCGCGAACGGCCTGTCGCAGGTGTGCGTGAACGCGCCGAAGGCATGTACACACGCTGTCGATGGAATGCGTGGCCTCATTCCGCAGGGGGTGGTCGTTGCCTCCCCGTCGACTGAGCCCGCGGTTTCCGTTCCGCTTGGCTGGTCGCTGTCGGGATTCGCGCGAACCCGGCTTCGACTTGAAGCGATCGCCCAGGCCGAGTGCGGGTCGGCGGGTCTGACGCCGGAAAAGGCGTGTCGGTCGAACCGCGGCTACGGAAAGCTCGGCACCGTCCTCGACCTGTTTCGGTATCCGGTGCAGCCCGCGCCCTAGATCTGGCTCAGCCTGGGCAGAACCTCGGTGGTCATGCGGGTGACATAACCGGCAGGATCATCGCTCTGCGGCGAGACCCACACCTGGCTGAAGCCGAGCTTCGCGTAGCCCTCCATGCGCTTCAGAAAACCGTCGATGTCCGCCAGCGGGCTGTGACCGAGGACGGTGCGCTGGATCTCCTGCGGGTCGCGTCCGTGTTCTTCGCAGTGGCGATCGAGCACCCGCAGCTTGTGGGCGAGAGCATCGTTGTCGGTCTCGAACAGGTTGCAGGCATCCGCATATTTTGCAACCAGCTTCAGCGTCTTCTTCTCGCCACCTCCGCCGATGAGAATCGGTGGGCGCGGTGTCTGGATGGGGCGCGGTCGACAAATCGTCTCGGCAAGCGAGTAGTACTTACCCTCGTAGGGTCCCTCGTTGTCGCTCCACATCTGCTCGCAGATCTGGATCGCCTCTTCGAGCATGTGGAAACGGTCGGAGATCGGTGGGTACCCAACGCCAAGCGCCAGGTGCTCGCGCTCGTACCAGGCAGCACCGATTCCGAGAAACGCTCGTCCCTCCGAAAGCACGTCGAGTGTCGCGACGATCTTGGCCAGCAGGCCCGGATGCCGGTAGGTCACTCCGGTCACCAGCAGCCCGAGCTTCAGGCGCTTGGTCTGGCCCGCGATGAAGCCGAGGCTGGTGTAGCCCTCGAGCATTGGATCCGTCGCCGGTGCCCTCTGTTCCATCTGGAACCAGTGGTCCATGAGCGTCATGGTCTCGCATCCGCCCTCGTCCGCCGCCCTGGCTGTTGCGGCGATGATCCCGGCCAGCGATGCCGGTTCGCCAGGATAGGTGAAGTTGGGAAAGTGGATGGCGAGCTTCATCTTCGCAGTCTAAGCGCGCGACTTTGATGCACTTTCAGACGTAGCAGGGAGAAACGACCGAGATCGCGAGCTGCGTTGCGCCGGCTGTCTGGATGAGGATCGCCCCGCGTCGCTTCTCGTTGTCGGGTCCGGTGAGTGTCACAAACCCTTGTGGTGTCGACGCACGCCAGCCTGCTTGCTCGAACGCCTTCTCGATCACTCGGGTCACTGCGACTTGCCGTGAGGCCGGGACGTCAATATTCGTGATCGTGCGCCACTGAAGGGTCGTGGTGAAGAAGCCGTGATCGGAGCGGCAGGCCTCGAAGGCGTTCAGTTTCGTTTGCGACGTTGTGGCCGGGCTGCCGACCGCGCGCACCGCCAGTGTCGTCCACTTCGCAACATCCGTCTGCGCCTCCGAACGAGTGAACGAACCGGGCCCGGTCGCCTGACATCCCGCGAGCGAACCCACGAGCACCAGCGACACCGCGAATGCGGAGATCACCCGACACCTCATGGCTGAATCCTATGCAGAGCGCGGCAACAGCCAGTCGACTTGGTAGCGTTAGCGCATGGCTGTTGTTCCCGTTCTTACCGCGATCATCGTGTTCCTCGGAGTCGTCGGCGGCGTCCTTCTGATTGCCGCGATGATCGCGATGGTGAAGTCGAGCTACACCAAGTAACTACTCCCGCTGGCCGCGGATGGTCACCGCGCCGACGACGACCACCCAGGCGAGCCACGGGAACGTGGCGAAGAGCGTTACGCCCAGGCCGCCCGCTGCGACGAACGATGTGTCGCTCGTTCCGCCGAACAGGGTCGGTACCGCGAGGATGTTGAGCGCGGTGACCGCATAGGCGACCCGGCCGGTCCACACCGGCAGCCCGCCCGAAGCCAGGATGACGTATCCGGATGCCGAGGCGACGAGCGCGAGCAGTACGCATCCGATCGATCCGAAGAGCAGGGTGTGCCCCTCGGTCAGGGCGCGGATGACGGATGCGTCCGGGTGGCCGCCCGCCGCATCCAGTGCGGCTCCGCCTTCCATCGCATCGCCAACCAGGGTGGTACCAACGAACACGAGCCCGGACCCGAACGCGAGGTCGGCCACCCACTCGACGCCGGCACGAGCAGCAGTGATGAGCTGCCGGAATCCTGCCAGAAAGACGATGACGAACGCCATCAGCACCGCGTCGAGGGTCACGATGATGAGCGTTTCGGTGGAGGTGCGCGCCATGAATCCGAGGAGCGCGCCGGTATCCCCGAGCGGTGGTCGCGAGCCCTCGGTTTCGCGCACGATGAATTCGGCGAGCAGGAACGCCGCGACTCCGAAGGCTGCCCGACCCGTCCAGGCGTGGACATCGGGCAGTCGAGGCAGCACACGCGCCACTAGGCCTGCTCCCCCAGCATGCGATTGGTGAGGGTAATCCGCGCGACCGCGTTGGCGATGGCGAGGATGGGCGCCACGACGACGCTCACCCAGAAGACCCAGACCGGCAGGTTCGTCAGTTCGACCAGGTTCCAAGTTTCGCTGACGGCGAGGAGGAGCGCGCCCAGCGCGACGACGAGCCATCCGTTCGCCTTGTTGAGAAATGAAACCGTCTGCTTCAGCTGGTCGGGTGGCAGTGCGTCGCGGAAGGCGCGCTGGTTCGCCTGGGATGCGCGGAACTGCTTGACGTAGGCAACCGGTGGGAGCAGCCACCACCACGGCGATACCTTTGGCGCCACCCGGGCCGATGACCTCGCCGATCGGATGATCTCCTCGTCGATTTCTTCTTCCCGGAGCTCGATCGCGGCTTGCCAGACCGGACCGGCGACCAGAAGCCAGCTGCCCAGGAATCCGCAGCTCGCGATCACGATGTTCATCACCATGGTTCAATCATGCCGATCGGTCGGCTATTCGTCCGGTATCCGCAGCCGGATCCTGCCGCCCGGAAACGGGGTGTCCTCGGGTGATGGCATCGGTGCGGATGCCTCGGCCTGCTCTTCGCGAATCAGCTGGGCTTCGTACGCGGAGGGATGAAACACCTCGTCGATCGCACCGAAGGCTCCCCCGATGCCCGCGGTAACGCCTCCGGATCTGCGCTTCTTTGGTTTTGCCATCGTCGAACGCGCCAGCTCAGTTACGAAGAGACACCAGCGCGAGAATGCACGGATCGGGCTGGTCCGTCCAGGTGCCGCTCAGGTAATCGGAGTCGTCATCCTTTTTCAGCGGATTCAGTACCGGTATGCGGGCGATGAAGAAGGCGAGCCGATCGGTCTCCACAAGTGTCGAGACCGCGTCGTTTCGCGTCGCTGGCACGTGATCGTCTGACGCGGAGGGCGCGACGAATCCGGCCGGTCCACTGCCCTTCACAACTGCGGTCGGATTGCGGGTGACGCGTTTGCCCTCTTCCTCGAAGTACTGGTCGGCCTGCTGCCCACCGCCAAGCGTTGCTGCCGCGAGCCTGCCCAGGTAGACGGGATCTCCGACGGCGTCGTAGGCCCAGCGCTTGCCCAGGACGGAGTGCTCCATGTTCCCCACAAACCACTTCTCGGCCCCGGGCAACTCCTCGTTGCGATAGGTCAGCGGTATCTGCAGGATCGGCCCGTCGCCGGCGCGAATCAGCAGCGTCTCGATTCCGACCTGGCCGTCGGGGTCGTCGAATCGGTAGGACGAAACGGTGGCGAATGGCGCTTTCGCATCGCCGCCGAACCAGGACTGGGATGGTGCCCAGCCGGCAAGCAGTTCGAGTTTGGAGGGAACCAGTTCAGCGTGGTGAAGGAGTGCCATGCTGCCGATCGTATCCCGGGGCGGTGTCGGGCCGGATGCCCGGCCTCAGTCAGCGGTGTACGAGACGCCGAGCTCCTTCGCCGCCGCGCTCAGTTTGTTATCGCGGGTCCACAGCGTCATCCCGGACGTGATCACGGTTGATGCGAGCAGATGTGCATCGATCAAACTCAATCCGCGCCCGTGGAGTCGGCGGCACTCGAACATCACCAATACCTCTTCGGGCAGCTCCAAGTCTGTTGTCGGCAGGTTGGACAGTAGCTCAAGCAGCTCGCGCCGATTGCGAATCGAGCCAAGAGCGACTTCGCCGGCGACCATCGGGTGCGTGGCAACGTCCGACCGTAGAAGCAGTCGAGTGATGGTGGCGTCGGCCTTGTGGAGGTGAGCTTCTGGATGGCATCCGCGGGGACGCGTTCTATGATCGGCGGATGGATGGCGACGGATACTTCGGCGAGGCGGTTGCGTCAGCGTAAGACGAGGACTCCGCCGAAAAGTTTGATCGGGCAGCCGTCGAGCCGGTCGTCGAGCTGCTCGAATTGCTGGCCAGCGATGGCCGTGCCCTCGAGCTAGGCATCGGCACTGGCCGCATCGCCCTGCCACTGGCCGCTCGCGGTGTGCCCGTGCACGGGATCGAACTCTCGCGGGCAATGGCGGCACGTCTGGCCGCGAAACCGGGCGGCGCATCCGTCGAGGTCACGATCGGCGACTTCTCCACCACCCGCCTCGACCGGAGCTTCCGGGTCACCTACCTCGTCTTCAACACGATCATGAATCTGACCAGTCAGGATGCCCAGGTCGCGTGCTTCCAGAACGTCGCCGACCACCTCGAGCCCGGAGGATGCTTCGTTATCGAGGTTATGGTGCCCGAATTGCGGAAGCTATCCGAGACGGGGACAGTCGTCCCGTTTCTGGTGACGGAGTCTCGACTTGGATTCGACGAGTACGACACTGCGACCCAGGCGATGTCTTCGCACCATGTGCATTTGAGTGACGGAAGCGAGCACATCAACTCGATCCCGTTCCGCTACGTGTGGCCCGCGGAGCTCGACCTTATGGCGCAAATGGCTGGGATGCGACTTCGCAATCGGTGGGCCGACTGGTCGGGGACCCCGTTCACCTCGTTCAGCCCCAGTCATGTCTCGGTGTGGGAGAAGATCGGATGAGCGTTGCCTCTATGCACCCTCCTCACGACGTGACTGCACCAGCAGGTACTTCTGCACCTTGCCGGTGGTGGTGGTCGGCAGTTCTGCCGCCTCAAGCAGAGTGATGCCGCGCGGAACCTTGAACGGTGCGAGGTGTTCACGCAGCTCGGACAGCAGCGAGCGGGTGTCCAGCGAGGCGCCCTCCGTCGGTACCACCCAGGCCCAGCCGATGTCTCCGTAGAGCTCATCCGGAATCCCAGCAACGAACGCCTGGCTGACACCGTCGATCGCGGTTAGCACTCGCTCCACCTCGACTGGCGCAACGAGCTCGCCGCCCACCTTGAAGAGTTCGCTGCTGCGTCCGCCGAGTTCGAGATAGCCAAGCTCGTTGACCCGCCCGAGGTCGCCGGTTCGAAGCCAGCCGTCGGCGTCGATCGCTTCGTTCGTGCGCTCGGGGTTCTGGTAGTAGCCGCGGGTCACCTGTGGGCCCCGAACCGACAGCTCGCCGGACTCGCCCGCCGCGAGCGGCTCACCCGTGAAGGGATCGACGGTGCGGTATTCGGCGAGCCGACCATCCGCCTCTCCGGCCGCAGCAACTCCGCCGAGCTTGGTCGCACCCACGACCGCCGCAACGGTTTCGATGTCGTCGCCGGGGAACGTCAGCGCGGTTGCCGCAGATACTTCGGTCTGGCCGTATCCGGTAAAGACCATCACGGGCTTCAGGTCGCTCAGCACTCGCTCCCAGAGCCAGACCGGCGCGGGCGCCGCGGCGGAGAAGACGGACTGGAGCGAGCTCAGGTCGTAGCTCTCTTTAACTGCCAACTCGACCACGGCCACCGTCATGGTTGGCACGAACAGAACCTCGTTTATGCGCAAATCCTGGATGACGCTCAATACCGTCTTCGGGTTGAAGACTCGCAGCGGGGCAATGGCTCCTCCGACGAAGATGACCGCGAGCATCCCCTCGATGTAGCCGAACACGTGGTAGAGCGGTAGGGCGAAACTGACGCGCCAGCCGTCGTCGAAGGCGCGGTGGTACGCGGATCCGTATGCGCTGCGCAGCACCATGTCGTGGGTGAGCTCTGCACCCATCGCGTGGCCGGTCGTTCCGGAGGTGAAGACGATGTCGCAGACGGAATCGGGTTCGATGGCGGCAGTGCGCCGCTCCACCTCGGCGAGCGCGGCGTCATCCGGATCGAATGCCGCAACGGACGCAGCAGCCGGCCGCTCGGCGTTGTCGACCAGGATGACCGATCGCAGCATGGGCAGCTCACTGCTGTGGACGCCGCTCTCCCATCCCGGAACAAGTCGGTCGAAGACGTCGAGGAAATTGGTCGCAGCGGATGCGTCGATCGTGATCACGACGGATGCTCCGGACTGCTCGAGGCGCTCCCTGATCTCGTCGCCCTTGTAGGAATAATTGAGCGGGACCGCGATGCCGCCGGTGCGTGCTATCCCGAACTTGATCGCCGCATACTCGGCGCGGTTGTCGACGAGGAGTGCGACTCGGTCGCCGGGCTCCACGCCCAGCGAGACAAGGCCGGCCGCGATCGCGAGCGACCGGGTCTGTACTTCGGTGTAGCTCAGCGCGCCGCCCTCCGTCAGCACGTACGGGCGGTCGGCGTAGCTGGCGACTGCATGATCGAATGCTGCGGCGAGTGACCGCGGCTGCCAGGTTCCGGTGTGTTCTTCGAGAGCGGCACGCCTACGTGCAACCTCGGCTTCGGGTAGATGTTCCACGGTTTTTCACGTTACTCCCGGAACCGCGGTCGCCGCAGGCGGAGTGAAACCACTAACTGCTGAACCGGAACTCGACCACGTCGCCGTCCTGCATTGCGTAGTCCTTGCCCTCGATGCGGGCCTTGCCGTGAGCGCGAGCTTCGGCGATCGAGCCCGCAGCGATCAGGTCGTCGTAGCCGATGACCTCGGCCTTGATGAAGCCCTTTTCGAAGTCAGTATGGATGACGCCAGCCGCTTGCGGTGCTTTCCAGCCCTTGTGGATCGTCCAGGCGCGCGCTTCCTTAGGACCAGCCGTCAGGAATGTCTGCAGTCCGAGAGTGTCGAAGCCGATGCGGGCAAGCTGGTCGAGACCGCTCTCATCCTGACCGGTGGATGCGAGCAGCTCCGCGGCATCCGCAGCGTCGAGGTCGATGAGTTCCGACTCGAGTTTGGCGTCGAGGAACACGGCGTGAGCCGGAGCGACGAGAGCCTCAAGAGCAGCCTTGCGTGATGCATCCGTGAGCACAGCCTCGTCGACATTGAAGACATAGATGAACGGCTTCGCAGTAAGCAGCCCGAGTTCGCGGATCGGAGCGAGGTCAATCGACGATGCCGACAGCGGCTTGCCGGAGTCGAGCCATGCCTTCGCTTCGGCGGCAGCATCCACCGTCGCCTGGGTAGTCTTCTTAGCGCGCAGTTCCTTCTCATAGCGCCAACTCGCGTTCTCGAGCGTCTGGAGATCGGCGAGAATCAGCTCGGTGTTGATCGTCTCCATGTCGCTTGCCGCGTCGACTTTCCCGTCGACGTGCACGACATCCGGATCATCGAATCCGCGCACGACCTGTGCAATCGCGTCCGCCTCACGGATGTTCGCCAGGAATTTATTGCCCAGCCCCTCGCCCACGGACGCACCCTTGACGATGCCGGCGATGTCAACGAACGAGACCGGCGCGGCGACGATCCGCTCGGCGTGGAACAGGTCGGACAGCACCTGCAGTCGAGGGTCGGGCAGCGTGACGATTCCGATGTTCGGCTCGATCGTCGCGAACGGGTAATTCGCCGCGAGAACCGTGTTTCTGGTCAGCGCATTGAACAGGGTCGACTTGCCGACGTTCGGAAGTCCGACGATCGCGATTGTTAGAGCCACGATGCTCAAGGGTACCGGAGGACCAGTTGGCGGCAGGTGCGGGCAGCCGCGATGGAATTAGGCAGCCAGCGGCCGGTGCGGATAGGTGCGATAGGTGCGACCGGCAGGGCTGGTCCAGGTCATCACGCCGGAGCCGTCCGTCGCTTGAACGACGGTCCACGCGGTGTCGCCCTTGAGTGTGTGGTGGCCGCGGCAGAGGTGAGCGAGGTTGGACACCTTGGTTTCGCCCCCAAGCTGCCAGTCGACAGTGTGGTCTACATCGCATCGTTCGGCCGCCATGCTGCAGCCCGGGAATCTGCAGGTGAGATCTCGAATCTGTAGGGCTCGTCTCAAATCGTTGGGTGTTTTGTACCGTTTTCGACCCACCGACAGAATCGCACCGGTTTCCGGATGCGTGAGCACCCTCACGAAGCTCGGAGCGCCCGCCGCCAGCACCCGAGCGGTAGCAGGGTCTATGGGCTCCCATCCGTCGAGCGTCGCCGGCTCGGTTGACTGGCCCAGCAGCGTGAGCACCGGCACCGAAACGACGACCTCGGCCTTGATGCCGCGGAACCATTTCACGAAGTTCTCGTCGTCGTGCTCGTCGGGCACCACACCGAAGACCTGACCGTCGACGGAAGCCAGCAGCATGTGCACGAGGATGTCTGACCGCCGCTGGTCGAGAGTGCGATCGTCGAGTGGGTCGTCCATCGCGCGAGCAGCGGTGGTCGCCTTGTTGAAGATCGCGTGCGCGTGAACCGACTTCATGCGGATGAAAAGGCCGCCCATCCCGTCGCGGTCTTCTGCCAGCTCGAGGCCGCGCAGCTGGATCGCCGCCTCGTGACGCTCGGGAATCGTCTCCGGATTCACCCGCTCCCGCTCGAGGCGCGCCAGACGGCCCAGCTTGTGCGGAGTCAGGTGCCCCGCTTCGCCGAGCACGAGCGCCTCGACCGATTGGCGAGCGCCTGGTTGAATCGACCCCAGCTCATCGACAATCACTGTCGCGTGCTGCCAGCTGATTCGACCCTCGCGAAGGGCCTCAAGCGTCCCCGGGAAGGCATCGATCAGCACTTTCGAATAGCCGATCAGGTTCTCCGCCGACTTCTCGGTGAGGTTCAGCAGGCACGCGACCTCGGCCCGAAAGGACCGGTTCGCCAGCATCCGGTTCTGAAATTGCACCGGATTGACGAGTTCGTGGTGAGCACGAATCAACGCGACGGCCTTGCGAGCGGTTGCCTTGCGGATGTCGCGATCGGCCTGGAGCACGTCGGCGAGATCGTCCGCGTAAGACTCGGGAAACGCCTCTTCGAGGACGGAATCGGGGCCGGTTGGCATGTATTAATTCCAGCAGAACGGGCCGACATTCGAGCGAGTTATCCACAGGATTTCGGCCTAATAACTCGAACAAACCCAAAGTTTTTCGAAAATAGGCTTCGCGGTCGATCGGGGTCTGGCTATCCATACCCGCGACCGTCACCGATCGACCGGCAGCACCATCCGGAAGCAGTGCGTGACGTACGGCATCTCCCAGGAGCTTCGCCCCGCGAGAGCCGGATCGGTGTCCAGCAGTTTGCCGACGTCGACAATCAGCCGCTCCTGCTCGTCGGGCGACGCGGTGATGTAGTAGCTGCGGGACCGCAGGAGATCGAGCAGGCCGTCGCGGTCGAAGGTCCGAGACCACTCGAAGTTCGCTGTCTCGATCTCACCGAACGGACCGCGCGCGATCTCACCCTTCTCGACGAAGACCTCGCCCGTCGCGGAATGCATGACCTCGGTCAGCCGCGCGACCCACGGCACCCGCTCGTCGCGCACGTTCCAGACGAGGCCGAGCGTGCCACCCGGCTTGAGCACGCGTGCGACCGACGGCAGCGCGAGATCCTCGTCGACCCAGTGCCACGCCTGCGCGACGAGAACGGCATCGAGGCTCGCATCCGGCAGCGGGATGTCCTCGGCCGTGCCCTCGCGCACGATCGCCTCGGGCACCGCGTCGCGCAGCTGGTCCAACATTTTCGGCGCCGGATCGACAGCGATCACATCGAGTCCGCGCGCCACAAGAGCGCGGGTCAGCTTGCCCGTTCCGGCGCCGAGGTCGAGCACCGATTTGGCTCCTGCGGGAAGCAACCAGTCCACTGCATCCGATGGATACTCCGGCCGCGACTTCTCGTACACAGCCGCCGCCTGATCGAAGGATGCCGCCATTGCCGCCAGATCTTCGTCGCCCGCCATGTTCCCAGCCTAAATCCGCGCGTCCTCGCCGCGCCTCGGCCGCCTCGTCGGATGCGCATGCGAACATCGGGAACGTGCCAATGGATTTCACCGCGATCGACTTCGAAACTGCAAATTCCTCGAGTGCGTCCGCATGTTCTGTCGGCATGGTGAAGGTGCGCGACGGCCGGATGGTCGACCAGGCCTACTGGCTGATCAAGCCGCCGCTCGGCCACGACGAATTCTGGGAGTGGAACACGCGCATCCACGGACTCGTCGCCGCGGATGTCGTCGACGCGGCCCTCTGGACCGAACAGCTCCCCGACCTGATCGCCTTCGCCGACTCGGACATCCTGGTCGCCCACAACGCCGGCTTCGACATGGGAGTGATCTCGGCCGCCTGCGTCGCGACCTACGTGGCGACTCCGGACTTCACCTACGCCTGCAGCCTGCAGGTGGCGCGCAAGACCTACAACCTCGACTCCTACCGTCTGCCGGTCGCCGCGATGGCCGCCGGGTTCGAGGACTTCGACCACCACAATGCGCTCGCGGACGCCCAGGCCTGCGCCGCGATCATGGTGCACGCCGCCCGCCGGCACGAGGTGGAGGATGTCGCCGCGCTCGTGAGCGTGACGAGCGGAAAGCTTGGCGAGATCGGCGCTCCGGCGCCGGCGTTGAACGATGAAGCGGTGATCGGTTCGACGGCCTGGTCTCGATAGCGCCGGGCTGCCCCGCGGCTACTCGACCGGCGAAGCCGCGGAAGCACCGACCCAGAACTCACGCATGAGCGGCGTCGTGGTCGGTCCGGTCATCTCCGTTTGAGCGAGCAGCACGGTAGCGACCCCGGTGGAGGGCGTCATGTGCAAGGCCGTTCCCGAACCACCGACCCAACCGTACCGACCCGGAACGTTCCACGGCTGAGCGGCATCCACGTCCACCGATCCACCGAACCCCCACCCTTGCCCCTCGAGGAACAACATCGAGCGGTCGCGCTGCTGGGGCGTCAGATGATTCGTCGTCATGTGGCGCACGGACACCGCCGACAGCAGGGGTCTGGCGCCGACCATCCCGTCGGCAAGCATCATCCGGGCGAACGCGAGCAGGTCGTCCAACGTCGAAACCAGCCCACCGGCACCGGACGGGAAGGCCGGCGCGCTGCTCCACTGGCCATCCGGCGCATCGACGAGTTCCAGACCGTCAGCGGTCGGGCGGTAGGCAGTCGTGAACCGATCGCGCTGGGACTCCGACACGACAAAGCCGGTATCGACCATGCCAAGCGGAGTGAAGATCCGCTGGGACAGGAAGAGGTCGAACGGCAGTCCGGACACCCGGGCGACCAGCACACCGAGGATGTCCGCGCCGGCGTTGTAGAGCCACGCGTCTCCCGGCTGCGCGAGCATCGGGATGCGGCCGAGCCGCGCCATCCACTCATCCGGTGCGGCGACCGTCTGCGGCTGCGGCGGCCCCTGGGCCAGTTCACTGAATAGCAGCCCCACCGCGGGGTGGGAGAAATCGGATGGAAAGCCGTACCCACAGCGAAAGGTCAAAAGATCGGCGACGGTGATCGCGCGCTTAGCCGGCACGACATCAGTGATCTCGGATGTCGGAGTGCGGACCACCATCGGAGTCGCGAGCTCTGGCATCCACTCGGCGATTGCGGAACTCGGTTCGAGCAGCCCGTCTTCGATCAGCAACATCGTGGCCGCTGCCGTGAGCTGCTTGGTCAGGGACGCGATGCGGAAGATCGAGTCGCTGCGCATCGGCGCCGATGCGGCCGCATCCATTGACCCGACGACAGCGACCTCGACCTCGTCACCCCGGGCGACAGCGGCAACGGCGCCCACCACTGTTCCGTCGCTGACGTACCTCTGGAGCGTCTCGGCCAGCGTCGTCACCCCACCATTGTGCTCGCCTCCCGACACGGTTGTCCCCTTGCGTAACTCATGCTGGTTTCGAACACTGCGGAAACCACCCTTGAGTTTCCGGGCTCACACGCCACCCAACCTGAATTCCGCATGAGTTACGTGAGTTTGCATGAGTTACGAAGAGAGTGGGCGGGCGGGGACTCGAGCCGCGACGCGTGTTCTAGTTCTGCGGGAAGCCCAGATTGATTCCACCGTGCGACGGATCCAGCCAGCGCGAGGTCACGGCCTTCTGACGGGTGAAGAAACGGATGGCATCCGGTCCGTACGCCTTCGCGTCGCCAAACAGGGAATCCTTCCAGCCGCCGAATGAGAAATAGCCGACCGGCACCGGAATCGGAACATTGATGCCGATCATCCCGACCTGCACCTCGTTCTGGAAGCGACGAGCCGCTCCCCCGTCGTTCGTAAAGATCGCGGTGCCGTTGCCGTACGGCGACGAGTTGATGATCGCGACACCCTCCTCGTAGGTCTTGACGCGAACGATCGAGAGCACCGGCCCGAATATCTCCTCGGTATACACGCGGGAGGTCAGCGGCACCCTGTCGATCAACGTCGGCCCGAGCCAGAAGCCGTCGGCCTCGCCATCGGCCGTCACTCCGCGCCCGTCGACGACCACGACCGCGCCATCGGCGGTTGCGACATCGATGTACGAGGCGACCTTGTCTCGGTGCTCCCTGGTAATAAGAGGACCCATGTCGCAGCCGCGCGTTCCGTCGCCGACCTTCAAGCCGCCCATCCGCTGGGCGATCTTTTCGATGAGCGCGTCGGCGACCGGCTCGATGGCCACGACGACCGAGATGGCCATGCAGCGCTCGCCGGCCGAGCCAAACCCGGCATTGACGGATGAGTCGGCCACCAGGTCGAGGTCGGCGTCCGGAAGTACGAGCATGTGGTTCTTCGCGCCGCCGAGAGCCTGAACTCGCTTGCCGTTCTTCGAGGCCGTCTCGTAGATGTACTTCGCAATCGGCGTCGAGCCTACGAAGGAAATGGATGCAACGTCCGGGTGTGTGAGCAGTGCGTCCACCGACTCCTTGTCGCCGTGCACGACGTTGAACACGCCATCCGGCAGCCCGGCCTCCTTGAGCGCTTTCGCCATCCAGAGGGATGCAGACGGATCCTTCTCACTCGGCTTGAGGACCACGGTGTTGCCCGCAGCGAGCGCGATCGGGAAGAACCAGAGCGGAACCATCGCCGGGAAGTTGAAGGGGCTGATGATGCCAACGACACCAATCGCCTGGTGCAGCGAATAGACATCAACCCCGGTCGACACGTTCTCGCTGTATTCGCCCTTGGCCAGGTGCGGTATGCCGGTCGCAAACTCGACGACCTCGAGACCGCGAGCAACTTCGCCGAGCGCGTCGGCAGTGACCTTGCCGTGCTCGCTGGTGAGGATGGCAGCGACCTCTTCTTTGCGGGCGTTCAGGATCTCGCGAAACGCAAACATCACGGCCTGTCGCTTCGCCCACGAGGCGCCCGACCACGCGGGAAGCGCGGCCTTCGCGGCCTTCACCGCCGCCGCCACATCCGCTGTGCTTCCGAGCCGAACCTCGCGCGCGATCTCGCCCTTCGCCGGGTCGTAAACCGGACCGGTGCGCTTCGAGTCCCCACTGACTGTTTTGCCGTTGATCCAGTGCTCGACAATGCTCATGCGGCCACTCTAACTGGAGACATTTCGGGAACATTTAGGTCGCTCATCGCCGGTGTCTGGGACGGATTGTCCGACGCAGGCGGGATACTGGAGCCCATGGATCCCGTCGTCGCACTCATCATCGGACTGGCCGTCGGTCTCGTAATCGGTGCCCTGCTCGGCTGGCTGGTCGTCAGGGGTCGCCGGCCCTCGGGGGATGCCTCGGGCGCGCTCGCGAAATTGGGCGCGCAAGCCGCGGCAGCAGAGGCCACGGCGACCGCTCTGAAGGACCAGGTGGACCAACTCCTCGGTCAGCAGAAGGCACAGCAGGAGAAGTCCGACGAGGACAATCGCATCCTGCAGGTCCTGACGCCCGTGCAGGAGGCGCTCCGAACCATGCAGACGCAGGTGGGCGAACTGGAGCGCGAACGCACCACTCAGTTCGGCGCGATCAGCCAGCAGTTGCTGTCTGCCCGCCAGTCGGAGGAGCAGTTGCGGGCGACAGCGGAGTCGCTCGCCTCGGCGTTGCGGTCGAACAGCGTTCGTGGCGTCTGGGGTGAGACGCAGCTGCGGCGGGTGGTCGAGGCCGCTGGTCTGATCGAACACGTCGACTTCATCGAGCAGGCGAACGTGCAGAGCGATGTTGGTCGCGGCCGAATCGACATGGTGGTGCAGCTCTCGGATGCGAAGAGCCTGGCCGTTGACTCGAAGGTGCCGTTCGACTCCTATTTGTTGGCCCAACAGATTCCGCTGACGGCAACGGGCGAAGAAGCCGAACGCCGCGCACGTCTGATGACCGAGCACGTCAAAGCGCTCCGCGGCCACATCGATGCCCTCGCGAAGAAGGAGTATTGGGAGGGCCTGGCCGACAGTCCCGATCTCGTGATCGCCTTCATCCCGAGCGAGTCGCTGTTGTCGTCCGCGCTCGAGTTCGATCCGGGCCTGCTCGATTACGCGTTCCGCAAGAACGTGGCTGTCGCCTCGCCGGTCACGTTGTGGGCCGTGCTCAAGACAGTCGCCTATTCCTGGCGCCAGGAGAGCCTCACCGCCGATGCGAAGAAGCTCTTTGATTTGGGCAAGGAGCTGTACAAGAGGATCAGTACCCTCGCCGATTACAGCGAGGCTCTGCGGCGTTCCATCGAGGGAACCGTCAGCAACTACAACAAGTTCTCGGCCAGTCTCGAAACTCGAGTGCTGGTGACAGCTCGAAAACTCAACGACGCCGGCGATCCGACCCTGCACATCGTGGAGAGCCACGGCATCGACGAATCGCCCAAGGCACTAACGGCGCCTGAACTACTCGCGGAAGTGGTCGAGCCCTAATCGAGCGGTGATTGTCGAATTCCCACTGGTTCAATCGTCAGTGACGAAGAGGAAGATCTTTCTCACGAAACAAAGGAGCATGTGATGGTCGCAGTAACAGGTCTGATGAGCGGATTTGCGGTCAAGGACATCGACGCGGCGAGAACGTTCTATCGCGACGCGCTCGGTCTCGCTGTCGAGGACAATCCGATGAACGCGATCAACCTGAAGCTCCCGCAGGGGGGCATCATCTTCGTATACCCGAAGGATGACCACGCGCCAGCCACCTACACGGTGCTCAACCTCGAGGTGGCCGATATCGATGCCGCCGTGCGCGAGCTCACGGGCAAAGGCGTGCAGTTCCAGATCTACGAGGGTGCGCACCAGGACGAGCACGGCATCGCCCGAGGGAAGTCGGCGAACATGGGACCCGATATCGCATGGTTCCTTGATCCCTCGGGCAACATCCTTTCAGTGCTCTGCAACTGAGCCTGCGTGGCAAGCTCGCCCACTATTAGCTGATCTTCACCACCGTGGCGCTGGTAACCGTCACGGTGTTTCCGACATTGTCGGTCACGGTGATTTCGTATTCGTAGCATCCGGTACCCAGGCCGGTATCGGCGTACGGCGACGACGCCGGGTTCGTTACGACCGTCGAGTACGCTCCGTAACCGCCCAGGCAGGTACCCCCGAAGTTTGTCTCCGCCCGACGCTTGATCACGGTCGAGGCGGCGTTGACACCCGAGCCCGCATCCAACGCGGTGTACGCGATGCTGGCGGTCGTCGCGCCCGGTCCGCTGGATGGCGTAATGGTCGCCACGGGGGCGGTGATGTCATCCGTCACAGTGAAGGTGGTCGAGGCGGTGCTGCCCGCATTGTTGGTGGCGGTCACCGTCTCCGTTCCGGATGCCGTCGAAGTCGTGTACGTGTAGGTGCGCGAGGCGCCGGTACCGGAGGTCGTCCACCCCGTCAGGGTCGGGTAGGTGTACGGCTCGAGGCCGGAGGTCGCGTCGGTCGAAGTGGGTGTGAGGGTGAAGTGTCCTGCAGTCGTGCCACGGTAGTAAACCGTGGAACCGGCGATGTACACGTTCAGCAGCGTCGTGAAGCCGAGAGTCGGCGTTGTCGGTGCGCTCGTATCCACCTTGATGACGCCGGTTGAGTAGGTGGTGTAGTTGCCGAGAGTGTCCGGCACGGCGTACTCGAAGACGTAGCACTGGTCGTCGGCAACGGTGTCGCTCGCCGTCAGTGGTGGATCGACCGACAGGAGTGTGAACGCGGTGAAGGTACCGCATACGCCGTCAGCGTTGCCGGTGGACGTCAGCGGAGCCGTAGCCTCGAAGGCGAGGGCTCCCGTCGACGCCACGCCCGAGGGATCGGTGCCCTTGCTCGCCGTCAGATTGAGGGTGGTGGACGTCGAGTACAGCCCACCGGTGCCACCGAGACCGGATGCGGTAACCGAACCGCCCGTCGGTCCGGTCGAATCGGCGCCGGTGTTCGCACCGAGCTGATAGTGGTTCGTCACCTGGGTCTGGGTGAGCGCCGCGTTGTAGAGCGAGAACTCGTCGAGCGAACCCTTGAAGTTGAATCCGGAGTTGGGATCGCCGGGGTCGACAACCGCGCCGATCTGCAGGCCGTACGAGTCCACCACGGTGTTGCGAGTCATGGCGCCGGAGCCAAGCGAGACACCGTCGAGGTAGACGATGAGAGTCGAACCGTTGTAGGTCTCGACGACCTGGTGCCACTTGCCATCCTCGACATTGGAGGACGCGTTGAACGTCGCGTCGTACGCGGCGCCCCACCCCCACCCGGTGAAGCCCGATCCGCCCGCGTTGATCCAGAGGCCGAATTCTTCACCGTTGGCGTACGACCCGTAGGCGAACAGCGCCTGCTGGGTTGTCGCCGAGGTCTTGAACCACAGTTCGACCGAGCGCGACGACGAGCCCGTCGGCAGGCCTGTGGGAGTGGTGTCCTGGATGTAGTCGTTTGAGCCGTCGAGGGTGACGCCGGTGTTCGAGTCGTTCGGCAGGTCACCGGTGACGCCCAGCGTCACACCGTTGAAGTACGTCGGATTCATGCTTCCCACGCTGTCGTACGCCGTCACGTTGCCGTTAGCAGACGAATCACCGAACCGCAGCTGGCTTATGACTCCGGGCGTTTCGTAACGAACCGCGCCGGCATAGTCGACCCAGGCAGTGTTGGCGCTCGTCGCGGTGAAGGTGTTGCCGACGAGGTCGGTCAGCACGTAGCGGTAGTCGTAGCACATCGAGTTTGCGACGCTGCTGTCGGTATACGGCGAGACCGGATTCGCTGACGCGAGGTTCGCCCAGGCGCCGAACGTCTGGCAGGAACCATTCACAAACAGCGCGGACGTTCGCTGCAGCTGGGCATTGACGAGCCCCGATCCGCTGTCGGATCCGGTGAAGCTGACCGTGATGTATTTGCCGACCTGGTATCCGTTCGTGTAGCTGATCGTGCCGGTTGGCGGAGTCGAGTCGTTCACGAAAGTCAGCGTCGTCGTGGCCTGATTGTTCGCGAAGTCCTTGCCGGTAACGACCTCGGTCGGCGAGCTGGTTGTCCCCGCCGTCCAGCTGAACGCCGTCGAGACGAAGGGTCCGCCCGCCGGCAATGAAACCGTGGAAGGCGTGCCGGTCCAGCCGGTGGACGTGCCACCGAAAGCGGCGGTGGTGCTGGATGCCGGTCCCGATCCGGTGTCCGCCACCGCGTTCGAGAGCGTGAAGCTGCCGGCGCTCGCACCGACGTAGTAGACGGTGTTGCCGCTCTGAACCGCGGTGCCGGTGACGTTGGTCAGAGAGATCGAGTTCGTCGGCGGCGTTGGATCGGTGTACGCGACGGCGCTCTTCGCGCTTTCCGTGCCCACCCAGTTCGTCGCGAATACCGGGGTGTCGGTGTACTTCCACTGTCCGTTGGGGATGGATGTCTCGGTGCAGCTCAGCGCCGTGATGGTGCCCGTGCATCCGCTTCCGATGGTCTGAACGGCGCCAGTGGTCGCGTTGTAGCGCTTGACGATGTACCCGGAGACCGCGGCACCGTTGGAGAGAGTCGAGGCTGCCCAGCTGACGGTTACGCTGGTCCCCGCAGAAATTGCCGTCGGTGTCGCGCCCTGGCCGACCGTCGCGGCGGAGGACGAACCGGCACCGCCGGCCGCAGAACCTGCGGACCAGTACGCCCAGGCTCCTGAGCCAGCGAGCGTAAAGCCGATGAAGGCAACGACGAAGGCGAACAGTCGCCACCGCGTGAGCTTCGGAACCTTTGTCCTCATCATCCCGCCAACAGATAGATGGTGAAGGTGGCACCCTGGCAGGCGTTCGCGGCTGATGTCGCCATCGTCAGCGCGCTCGCGAGGGAAACAGAAAGTGAGCCGTTGACTGCGCCGACCTTGCCGGGGACATCCCATCCCGCGCCGCCGTTCGTCTGCGTCGTGAACGAGAGCGAGCTCAGCGAGCATCCGGTGTGCGCGGCGTCGACCGACAGGCCGCTGGTGCCCTGCGTGGTGTCCAGGCTCAGGGTCGACACGTGAACGGTCGCGAGATTGGTGTTGGTGGCCACGAGCACCACGGATGAGTTCGAACCGGGCACAAGACCCGCTGTCGGCGTTCCGGCGCTCAGCGTGATGGGCACCGTTGTTCCGGTGCCGCCAATTGCCGCTCCGATTCCGCCGGCGCTCCAATACGCGTAGGCAACGCCGCTACCGCCGACGACCAGGAGGATCGCGGCGGTAACAACGGCGGCTACGCGAAGGATGCGGCGGTTCATTCTGTCCAGAACCATCCCGGCGCCGAATACTGCAGCGTCAGGCGAGCGTTCTTGCACTCCGCCTGGGCGCGCTTGGAAACCTGCAGCATCTTTACTTTCGGCCAATGGGCCGTGGTGACTCCGAGGTCTGCCAGGGTCACGCGGCTGTGAGGCTTCAGCATCACGGGCGTGAGACCGACGGCCTGGGTCACGGAAAAATTGGTGACCGCGCACTGATGGCGCGGATCGGAGGAACCGTTGTCGACGGCCGTAACAGTTACGACCATCGACCGCACGCGCACCGGGTAGGAGTGCTCGTTCGAGATGACGAGATCGAGCGGAACGGCGACGCCGGGTTCGAGCCGGGAAGCCAGGTCGCCGCGG
This sequence comes from Galbitalea sp., assembly GCA_036266835.1. Taxonomy (GTDB): domain Bacteria; phylum Actinomycetota; class Actinomycetes; order Actinomycetales; family Microbacteriaceae; genus Galbitalea. The sequence goes on from DATAXD010000020.1 coordinate 35,943, forward strand.
ACACTAAAGACAGGGATGCGGGCCGCCGCGAAAATCGCGCACAGTCCCAACACCACCAGCAGCACGCACGCTACCGAGAGTCTTACGAACATCGGGTCCTCCTGTGGCACGCCCGCTAGGGACGAGGGTGCCGTGCCCACTCGATCGGGACGAGTGAACACTTACCCTCGAAGCGGGAGGCGGCGTTTCCGCCGCCCCCAGCTCGAGGGCTGAATCTCTTTACGAGGCTTGGGTTGCCTGGTTAGGAGATCGCGTAAGCGATGTTGACAGTGGCGCCCTTGCAGGCATCCTGCAGGGTGGCTCCCTTGTCGTTGAATGCGATGGTGGCTCCGGTCCAGGCTCCCTTGGCGGAGCCCGAAGCGACCTCGGCGCCAACGGCCATGGTGGCGTTGGTGAGCGAGTAGTCGGTTGCGTCACAGGTACCGGAGGGCGCGCCGCCGGCCTTCGTAACGCTGGAGATGCTCGCGGTGACCGAGGTCACGTAAACCGGGCCCGAGTTCGTGTTGGTGAAGTTGCCGCTGAGTGTCTGAGCGGTTCCACCGGGTGCGAGACCCGTGATGGTGCTGGTCTGGACCGCCGTGATGCCGACGGAGGTTCCCGTCGCCGCGGTGCCCGTTCCGGTACCGCCAGCGGACCAGTAGGCGTAGGTTGCGGCGCCGCCGCCACCCACGAGGATCAGTGTGACGATCGCGATAGCCGCGATCCGGCGCTTGGAATTGCGCGCGTTCGTGTTACGCATTTTTTTACTCCGGGTTGTTTGCTAGGTAGGTAAGGCCCAATTGCCTCGCGCAAGCACCCGGCTAGGGTGTGGGTGATTACGCTGCCCTGCCGACTACGTAACCGTACGAAAGCAAGCATTTTCAACGGTTTGCCCCGCACTGGGGGTATCAAAACCCGCGGAATCTCGCGGTTTTCCCCCAAATCTGGGGGTAGCTAAGCGTCCAGCCATTTCTTCGCCAGATGGTCGGCCATGACCCTGCGAATCGTGCCGGAACGGGACCGCAAAACGATGCTTTCTGTGCGGATGACGGGCCCGAGCCGTCGCACGCCGGCGACCAGTTGGCCATCCGTCACTCCCGTAGCCACGAAGTAGGTGTCTTCGCTGTGCACCAGGCCGTCGGCGTCGTAGACGTGATCGAACTTCAGGCCGGCATCCAGTCCGCGCTGTGTTTGTTCGTCATCGGTCGGATGCAGGATGGCCTGGATGAACCCTCCGAGCGCCTTCATCGCGCACGCGGTGACTACCCCCTCGGGACTGCCGCCGATGCCCACACACATGTCGATGCGGGTTCCGTAGCGGGCCGCGTTGATGCCGCCGGCAACGTCGCCGTCCAGCAGCAGTCGAGTACCGGCACCGGCAGCTCGGATGTCGTCGATGAGCTCGGCGTGGCGAGGGCGATCCAGGACAGCCACGGTAATGTCGGCGACCGGCTTGCCCTTCGCCTTCGCGAGAGCGCGGATGTTCTCGCCGACCGGCTTGCGGATGTCGACGACCCCGATCCCCTCGGCCCCGGTGACGATCTTCTGCATATAGAAGACGGTGGACGCATCCAGCATGCTGCCCCGGTCGGCGACCGCGATCATCGACAGCGCGTTCTGGCGGCCGGCAGCGGTGAGCGACGTCCCGTCGATCGGGTCGACGGCGATGTCACAGGCCGGCCCGTTTCCGTTGCCAACGTGCTCGCCGTTGAACAGCATCGGGGCGTGGTCCTTCTCGCCCTCGCCGATGACCACTACACCGTCGAAGTTGACCGTGCCGAGGAATGTGCGCATCGCGTCAACTGCGGCGCCATCCGCGGCGAGCTTGTCTCCTCGACCGATGAAAGGGACGGCACGAATGGCCGCGGCTTCGGTTGCCCGCACCAACTCCATCGCCAGGTTGCGATCCGGTGACTGGTAGTGCGCGGCCGCTTCCATCGTCGCCAAGGTGTCCTCGATCGGTCTACAGCGATGGTGGTTTCATAGACCCCGCACGGGATCAACGCTTCGGCACAAGAGTACCGAATTTGACCTCGGTAGACTTTTGCTGCGGCCGCCTGCCGCCCGTCAACTTCATCCCCGATCCCAGCCAAGGAGTCGTCATGCCCGTCGCCACCCCGGAGCAGTACGCAGAAATGCTCGACAAGGCCAAGAAGGGTGGCTTCGCCTACCCCGCCGTGAACGTGTCCTCGTCGTCGACAATCAACGCAGTTCTGCAAGGCCTCACCGAGGCGGGCTCCGACGGCATCCTGCAGGTCACTACCGGGGGTGCTGACTACTTCGCCGGACAGTCGGTGAAGAACCGGGCATCCGGCGCGCTCGCCTTCGCTGCGTTCGCGACCGAGGTGGCGAAAAACTATCCCGTCACCGTCGCCCTGCATACCGACCACTGCCCGAAGGACGCCCTGGACGGGTTCGTGCTACCGCTCATCGCCGCGTCCGAGGCGGAAGTGAAAGCGGGACGCAACCCGATCTTCCAGTCACACATGTGGGACGGCTCGGCGGTGCCCCTGGACGAGAACCTCAGCATTGCCAAAGACCTCCTGCCGCGGCTCATGGCAATCCACGCGATCCTCGAAGTGGAGATCGGCGTCGTCGGTGGTGAAGAAGACGGAGTGAAGCACGAGGGCACCAACGACGCGCTCTACACGACGCTCGGCGACGTCGAGAAAGCCGTGGACGCGCTGGGACTCGGTGAGAACGGTCGCTACATGGCCGCTCTGACTTTCGGAAACGTGCATGGCGTCTACAAGCCCGGCAACGTCAAGCTGCGCCCGGAACTGCTCGGTGAGATCCAGGCCGGCATCGCCGCGCGGTACAGCACGGCCGCCCATCCGCTCGACCTGGTCTTCCACGGCGGATCCGGATCATCGGATGCCGAAATCGCCGAAGCGGTCGCCAGCGGCGTCGTGAAAATGAACATCGACACCGACACTCAGTACGCCTACACCCGCTCGGTCGCCGACACCATGTTCAAGAACTACGACGGTGTGCTGAAAGTCGACGGCGAAGTGGGAAGCAAGAAGATCTACGACCCGCGGGCGTGGGGGAAGCTGGCGGAGACGGCCATGGCGGCGCGGGTCATCTCGGCGACGCAACAACTGGGGTCTGCCGGGCACTCGTCCAAATAGCTCGGGGGACGCGTTTAGGGATGCCTGCTTAGAGGCAAGAACGGGGACCCCTACCCCGATTGCCTTTTAAGAGGCACCCACAACCGCTTTGAGTCACTTTCCGGATTGCCGGCGACGGTCGAGGGCTGCGCCGGCGGCCGACCCTTTGAGGAGGGATTGGGCTAGCGCCAGGACGGGCTCGAACCGGGCGTCTCCCATTGCCGCATCTATTGCGGAGTAGAGGGCGGTTTCTACGGTTGCGATTTGTTGGGACAGGGCTCTGCCGCCGGGGGTCAGGGCGAGGGTTATGGAACGGCGGTCGTCCGGGTTCGTGGTGCGGTGGATGGCGCCAGTAGCGACCAGGCGATCTACGAGGCGACTGGGACCGGTACCGGACTCGCAGATGAGGAGTTCACCGAGACCGGTGAGAGTAAGCGGCTCGTAGTCGGAGAGAACACGGATGACCTCGGCCTGCGCGGGAGTGACACCGAGGGGTCTCAGCGCAGCAATCAGGTTTCGGTTGCCCTCGCGCTGGAGGGCAAGAACTGCGTAGCGCAGCTCCTCGGCTGGTCTCACTGGTGCTCCTGTTTCGATTCTGGACAATACATGTCGTATCATGTATTGTCGTATCACCTAATCATAATGGAGTCGACATGAAACAGAAGGATCCGCTCTCGCGTGTTGCCGTTCTCAGCACGGGAAGCGTGGCGATACGGCCGGAACACGTCGGGCCGACCCGGAAGAGCCAGACGCGGTGGTTGCTCACTTCCCGAGCGTGGACGGAACCGCTTCCGATCAACGTCTACGTGCTCGAGCACGAACGCGGTCTGGTGCTCTTCGACACCGGACAGGATCGGGCATCCGTGACCGACGCCGACTACTTTCCGGGAGGTGTCCTTGGCCGTATATACTCACGACTCGCCCGATTCGAGATCGGAGAGAACGACACCCTCACACGCCAACTGGCGGCGGCCGGATTCGACATCGCCGACGTCACGACCGTTGTCCTCTCCCACCTGCATCAGGACCACATCGGTGGGCTTCGCGAACTCGGGCACGCCGAGATATTGGTGTCCGCCGAGGAGTTCGCGGACGCGAAGCGTCCCGCTCCTGAACTGCGCGGTCTGCTGCGCAAGCACATAGAACTGCCCGGACTGCGTTGGAATCCGATCGAATTCTCGGCACTCCAGGGGGACGAGCTCGCTCCGTTCCTGGTCGGCCACGACCTGTTCGGAGACGGGTCAATGGTGATCCTTCCAACTCCCGGTCACACGCCGGGATCAATCTCGCTATTGGTGCGGCGGCCGGGGTTCGCTCCCCTGCTCCTCGTCGGCGATCTCACCTACGACATCCATCGGATGGAGCACGGCGACGTGCCCGGGTCCGGCAATCAGCCGGGGATGCATCGATCAAGCGAGCGGGCCCTGGCGCTTCGCGCGAAGATGCCGGACCTGGTCGTGCTCGCCGCGCACGACCCCAGTGCTGCCGGACTGCTACAGGCGGCACTACAGGGTCACTGACCCGGCGGGATCCTAAACCTGACCAGCATGTTTTCGCCGTTGTCCCAGGACAGGTCGTCGACGGTCATCTTGAGGGTCAGATAGTACGGCGCGAGCAGCACCAGGCGCCTGCCTTCCGGCAGGTCGACATCGATCGAAAGCGCTACCGCGGTCGAGCCGTCCGGCTGCGCGCGCAGCTCGATGAGGACCGTGCTTCGGTCGACGACGGAATTCTCCAGCGCGGTCACCAGCAGCCCGCGAAGTGCCGCACGCTGCGACTCGTTCATCCGATCGGCGAGCCGGCCGGGATCGCTCACGACCATCCCGGTTTCGTGAGCAACCACATCCAGCCAGCTGCGGCTCGTAACCGAGACCAGTTCGGTTCTCAGGCGGCGCGCGATTTGCGCGGCAAGTGCCCGATCCGACGGGGTAATCCGACCCGCGTTCGCGACGCCCGCAAGAAAGGGGGCCACTCGCGCACTCACTCGGGCGATGCTGCCAAGCTGCTCCGAGGGCGCGGCCGGGTCGACCTTCAGGAAGGACTCCTCCGATCCAACAGACGTGTCGAGGAGGGCGAGAGTTTTGTCGACGACCGTGTACGAAAAGACCGTCCCGCAGACCGCGCCGATGAGCACCGGCCCCAGACTGATCACCGTGAGCGCCGTTGGCGACCAGAAGTGTTCGAGCGGCGCGAAGACGGCCAGACCGACGAAGCCGGTGACCAGGGTCGCCGGGATCGAGTACACGATCATCTGCACGGCCGACGAGTACGGCGCAAGGCTCGCCAGGGTCGCCGCTACCGCGATGCCCGTCCACCACTGCGTCACCGGGAGCGTGCCGCCCGACGTTCCGAGGGCTGACACCAGGAGTCCGCCCACTGCGAGGAGCAGCGCTATCGCGGCGTGATGTGGAGCGAACTGTCGACGATTCGGCTGCGTGTTCGCGGAGGTCGTGAGGCCTGCCGCGAGGAAGAACGGCATTGCGAGGAATTGCAGCAGGACGCTCGACCACTGGTCCCAGTACAGGGTGACGATGACGATGCCCTGCGCGACGGCCGCCCCGGAGAACAGGATCGGCACCCGTGGGCCGGCGAACCAGCTCAGAGGATCGACCTCCTGGGGGGACCGCGTCCACGCCCTACGCATCGGTCGGCCCCGCCTTCGCGTGAGCGTCATCCAGGGTCGCCTCGCTCCCCGACGGGGCCAGCATGATGGGCAGCGAGAACAGCACCGAAGTCCCGTTCCCGGGCGCCGACCAGACTTTCACCGTGCCGCCGACCGACTCGACGCGTCCGAAGACGGAGGAGCGAAGGCCAAGGCGGTCGGCCCCGATCGCCGAAATGTCGAACCCCTTGCCCGAATCGTTGACCGTCCAGGTGGCCGCGGTGTTCGAGAGGCTGACGATGATCTCCGCCGACTCGGCTCCGGAGTGGGCCAGGATGTTTTCGAGCGACGCCCGCAGTGCGCCGGCTGCCGCTGCAACGACTTCCGGCGCCATCCGGAATTCGGCTCCGGTGTCGCCGGTCACCTCGACGTTCAGACCCCGCCACTGGAAGTCACTGACGATCGCCATCACCAGGTTGCGAAGGGCCGCGTCGCCCGCATCCAGCACCTCGGCGGTCGGAACCTCGGCGAGGATGTTCGAATCCGACATCGTCTGCACGTCGGCGAGCATCCGTGCGGTCATGCGACCGTCGAGTTGCTCCGGACCGTTGATGATGAGTGCGAGATCGTTGAGCACCGTGTCGTGCAGCAACGCCACCGAACGATTCTCGATACCGCGCGCGATCTCGATCTGCCTGGCCTGGTCGCGAAGCTGCAGGTAGTCCGGAACGCGGGTGCGCTGAGCACGCTGGATTAGGGACAGGCCGAGAAACGCGGCGCAATAGTTCGCCAGCGCGAGCGCGGGCGCGTTCCCCAGCTCGATCGGGATGGCCAGTTGCGCACAGACGAGAACCGTTACCCCGGCTCCGGCGAGAAACCCACCGATGCCCCAGAACACCGCGGGCATCGGTCGGTGCCCCGCGGTTCCAACCAGCACGAGTGCCACCTCGGGTCGGTTGATGAGTACGAGCGCCGAGGGAAGCAGCGACGTGTGGCCATCGAGCACACCGTGCAGGAACAGGTAGACGCCCGCCGAGCCCACCACGAGGTAGAGCACAATCGTCAGCAGCGATGGTCGGATGACGAGGGCAACCAGCGCGGCGAGCATCGCCACCACCGCGAGGACGGATACGACCGGGAATGCCGTGTAACCGCCGCGAGCGTAGAGCTCAGGGGCCCCGATGAGAGCAATCACGAGGCACACCGCCGCGATCGCCCACGCGCCACGCGCCACGGCGGCCACCGTCACGCCGGCCGCGACTGCGCGGGGCAGCACCGGAACCCGAGTAACTCCGTGGCTCACGACAACAGGTAATCACACCGCGGGCTCGGGACAGGCGCGGCCACGCGGCTATAACAGCGGTTGTTACCCGGTCGTTGTGGACGCCAGCTCAGAGAGCTGAGGCAGAAGAGTGGGCGCGTAGAGCACGACGAGCACCAGCCCGACGATGCCGAACAGGATCGCACCGATGATCGGGATGTAGAACGAGGCGTGACCACGCCGCAGCACCCAGATCGAGACGATCGCGGTCGCCACTAACAGCACGATGTTGGCTATCAGAGTGGGGACGCCGGCACCGTCCAACGATGACGGCACCTTGATCGACGCGAATTGCGTGGCCGCGAGAGAGCCCTTGAACGAGCTCGCGTAGCTGAAGTAGGTCGGGATGCGCTCGATGAGCGTGAGGATGCCGAGGCCGAGAAGAAAGACGGTGAAAAACCGGTTGGCGTAACCGGTCGGACGTGCGACCACCACCTGCGACATTGCTTCCCGCGCGGCCTGCTCGGTCGCTGCGTGTTCCACGGGCGAGATGTACGGACGTCCCATTGCGGCCGCCTGCTGCTCGGGAGTCGCATACTCGCCGTACTCGGGACGTGGTCGATCGTCGGTCATCGCGGGTCCTGCCAGTCGAGGCGGCGCACGCGACCGCCCAGCCCGCGGTCATCCGGATTCCCGTCCGCGTCGGTGCGTAACTCGCGCGGCAGCGAGAACATCAGGTCCTCCTCGGCCGTGACGATCTGCTCGACGGAGCGGTAGCCGGCATCCGCGAGAGCATCGAGAACTTCCTGCACGAGAACTTCCGGAACCGAAGCGCCGGATGTCACCCCGACCGTGGCGACGCCGTCGAGCCACTCCTGGACGATCTCGCTGGCATAGTCGACTCGGTAGGCGGCCTTCGTACCGTTTTCGAGCGCGACATCCACCAGCCTCAGCGTGTTGGAACTGTTCGCCGACCCCACCACGATGACCAGGTCGGCCTGCGGCGCCACCTTCTTGATCGCAACCTGGCGGTTCTGAGTCGCGTAGCAGATGTCGTCGCTGGGTGGATCCTGCAGGTTGGGGAACCGCTCGCGCAGCAGGCGGACGGTCTCCATCGTTTCGTCCACGCTGAGCGTGGTCTGCGAGAGCCAGACGACTCGATCGGGGTTCGCGACGACGACATCCGGCACATCGGCCGGCGAGTTGACCAGGATCGTGCGCTCGGGAGCGTGCCCCATCGTGCCATCGACTTCTTCGTGGCCGCGGTGGCCGATGAGCAGGATCTCGTAGTCGTCGCGCGCGAATCGACTCGCCTCGCGGTGCACCTTCGTGACCAGCGGGCAGGTCGCGTCGATCGCATCCAGCTCGCGCTCGGCAGCGGCGAGAACCACGGATGGCGCAACCCCGTGCGCGCTGAATACCACGTGGGCGCCGGTCGGCACCTCGGCGACATCGTCGACGAAGATCGCCCCGCGGCGCTCCAGCTCCGAGACGACGTGGATGTTGTGGACGATCTGCTTACGCACGTAGACGGGTGCGCCAAACTTCTCCAGAGCCTTCTCGACCGCAACGACGGCCCGGTCCACTCCCGCACAGTAGCCGCGCGGAGCGGCGAGCAGGACGCGCTTCACACCCGTGACGGGGTTGTCCCTTAGCCTGTTACGTACCGCGGGAAGTCGCGGCAGCTCAAGGCTGACGGCGGTGCCATTAGAGATCGAACTCACGTGAATCAAGTTTACGTGAGCCGTACGAGCAGTGACGGAGACGACAAGTGACGGACGGGATCGAACGGGCGGCCGCCGCACCCGCCGACGGTCCTCCGACCGTCGACGCCCCGTGGCCGATCGGCATCCTCTCGTCCAAGATCAAGGGCTGGATCGACAAGCTCGGAACGGTCTGGGTCGAAGGCGAGATTACGCAGTGGGGCGTCTCCGGTGGCAACGTCTACGGAAAGCTCAAGGATCTGGAAGCGGACGCAACCGTCTCCTTCACGATCTGGGGGTCGGTGCGCGCCAAAATTCCGGATGACCTGAAACAGGGCGACCGTGCGGTAGCGCTGGTCAAACCCAACTATTGGGTTAAGGGCGGCACGCTCACCATGCAGGTCTTCGAGATGCGCCACGTTGGGCTCGGCGATCTTCTCGAACGACTCGAGCGGCTTCGAGCGACCCTGCGCTCCGAGGGTCTCTTCGATGCTGAGCGTAAGAAGCCGCTGCCGTTCCTGCCGCACTGCATCGGCCTGATCACCGGCCGCGACAGCGATGCCGAGAAAGATGTTCTTCGTAACGCGCAGCTGCGCTGGCCCGCCGTCGAGTTTCGCATCGCGTACGCCGCGGTCCAGGGCGACAAGGCGGTCGGCGATGTGACCGCGGCGCTTCGTACTCTCGACGCCGACCCGGAGGTCGACGTGATCATCGTCGCTCGCGGTGGCGGTGATTTCCAGAACCTGCTGGTCTTCAGCGACGAGAATCTGGTCCGTACGGCTGCGGCGTGCGTCACGCCGATCGTGAGCGCGATCGGGCACGAGGCCGATCGTCCGCTGCTCGACGATGTCGCCGACCTCCGCGCATCCACGCCAACCGATGCGGCCAAGCGGGTCGTCCCGGATGTCGCCGAGGAGCTCGCCCGCGTGCAGCAGGCCAGAGCCAGGATCGGCTCGCGTGTTACCGGGTTGCTGACCCAGGAGATCGATCGGCTTGAACAGCTGCGTTCGAGACCAGTGCTCGCGGGATCCGCGTGGCTCATCGATTCCCGCGCGGACGAGCTCTCGCGCTATGTGGCTCGCGGCGCGGAACTGGTGACACTCCTGCTCGACCGTTCGACCGCCCGGGTCGGCGAGCTCGCCAGCCAGCTTCGAGCCCTGTCTCCGCAACGCACGCTGGATCGCGGCTACGCCATCGCGCAGTTGCCCGGCGGGCTGGCTCTGCGAGCGGCCAAGGATGCGCCCAACGGCACACCGCTCCTCCTCACCGTGGCAGACGGCAAGCTCAGCGCGGTCGCGGGCGATCCCGAGCCCGTGCCCAGCGGCACTCGTTAGGATTGTGGCGTGGCAGCAACATCCCCCGCGCCGGCTTCGCATCCGGACGTCGCATCCCTCTCCTACGAAGACGCGCGCGATGAACTCGTCCGCGTCGTGAACGAACTCGAGCAGGGTTCTTCGACTCTCGAGGAGTCGCTCGCCCTTTGGGAACGTGGCGATGCTCTCGCCAAACGCTGCGAGGAATGGCTCCTCGGGGCAAAGGCCCGCCTGGACGCCGCGCGCGCGGCGGCGACCGACTAGATGGCCAAACCCGCAAGCGAGAAGGTCGCCTCAGGCAGAGACGTCGCCGGCAGAGAGGTCGCAGGCAGAGTCGTCGCCGAGCTTGGTCGGCCGGAGACTCCTGACGAAACGGCGGCGCGTCGGGCCGAAACTTCCCGCGCCCACCGAGCCAACCAGACCACTCGCAACCTCGTACTCGCGATCATCGCGTCGCTCGGTATCGTGCTCTTCGCGGTCCTGGTCGTGGTGCGTCCATCAACGAGTCTCGTGAAGGCGGTCGACTATCGCGCGGTAGCCGCCCAGGCGCAGCCGGCGGTGGACGCGAAACTCGCGGCTCCCGCACTGCCAAAGGGCTGGGCGTCCAACGACGCCGAACTCAAGACAGACAGCGGGGAGACGATCGACTGGTACGTGGGGCTGATCACACCCAAGCAGCAGTTCATCGCCATCGAGCAGGGGGTCGATACGAGCGACACCTGGTTTGGTTCCCTCCTGGGCAAGTCCCCGGTGACCGGTCACCTCACGATCGCCGGAGTGCGCTGGGTCGTGTACAACCGGCGACAGGCATCCCCGACCGGAAACTTCGCGTACTCACTGGCCGGCAGCATCGGTACCTCACACTTCGTGCTCCACGGCAGCGCAGACAAGGCCGAGTTCTCGCAACTGGCGACCGCAATTGCGAAGGAGCTGAAGTGACTCCGAGTGGGGCCGATCGGGCGCGCACACCCGCGATGGCGTGGCAGGAGATGCTGCGCGGCAACGATCGATTCGTCGCCGGCGCTCCGCTGCATCCGCGACAGGATGTCGAGCGGCGCGCGGAAGTCGCGACCGGCCAGGCTCCCATCGCCGCGCTCTTCGGATGCAGCGATTCGCGACTGTCCGCCGAGATCATCTTCGACAAGGGAATCGGCGACCTCTTCGTCATCCGTAATGCCGGCCAGGTGATTTCGGAGTCGGTCGTGGGATCGCTCGAATACGCCGTGGCCGTCCTGAACGTTCCGCTCATCGTCGTGCTCGGCCACGATTCGTGCGGCGCCGTGGCCGCGGCCATCGAGTCCCAGACGGCGGATGCGACGCCGCTGCCCCCGCACATCGCGCGCCTGATTTCGCCGATCATTCCGGCCGTTCGCCGGGTAGCCGGATCGGATGGCGCCTTCAGCGCACAAGGTGCAATTGACGCTTCCAAGGTCGACAGCCGGGATGTCGGCCGCGAGCACCTTCGCGACACCATCTCGGAGCTGCTCGAAGCATCCGAACTGATCAGCGACGCCATCGCCACGGGTACTCTGGCTATCGTCGGAGCGAACTACAGCCTGCTCGTCGGTCGCGCCGAGCCCGATACGGTGATCGGCTCGGTCGAGCCGTCCTGAGCCAGCGCTCCCACACTGCCTCTACCACCACAACTCAATATTTCTCACCGATCCAAGAAGGACGAGACCTGAAGTGACCAGCACGCCGGACTATCGCATCGAACACGACACGATGGGCGAGGTGCGAGTACCCATCGACGCGCTCTATGGCGCACAGACGCAACGGGCCGTCGAGAACTTCCCGATCTCGGGAGCCGGACTCGAGTCCGCCCAGATCGTGGCGCTGGCACGCATCAAGAAGTCGGCCGCCGTGGCCAACGCCTCGCTCGGCGTGCTCGACCAAAAAGTGACCGACGCGATCGTCGAGGCAGCAGACACGATCATCGCGGGCCATCACCACGACCAGTTTCCGATCGACGTGTTCCAGACGGGAAGTGGCACCTCGAGCAACATGAACATCAACGAGGTGCTCGCCACCCTCGCCAGCAAGTACCTCGGCGCGCCAGTGCATCCGAATGACCAGGTCAACGCATCGCAGTCATCGAATGACGTCTTCCCGACCTCGGTGCACGTTGCCGTCACGGGCGCACTGATCGAGCAGCTCATCCCTGCCCTCGAACACCTCGCGACCTCACTCGAGGTCAAGGCGGCCGCCTGGAAGACCGCGGTGAAATCCGGACGCACGCACCTGATGGATGCCACGCCGGTGACCCTCGGGCAGGAGTTCGGCGGCTACGCGCGGCAGGTGCGGCTCGGGATCCAGCGCGTCGAAGCAACCATTCCGCGCGTCGCCGAGGTCCCGCTCGGCGGAACGGCCGTCGGTACGGGCATCAACACGCCGATCGGATTCCCGCAGAAGGTGATCGAGCTGCTCGCGAAAGACACCGGTCTGCCGATCACCGAGGCACTCGACCACTTCGAGGCGCAGGGGGCGCGCGACGGGCTCGTCGAGGCATCCGGCGCTCTCCGCGTCATCGCGGTTTCGCTGACCAAGATCTGCAACGACCTGCGCTGGATGGGATCGGGTCCCAATACGGGTCTCGCGGAGATCCACATTCCCGACCTGCAGCCCGGGTCATCGATCATGCCGGGCAAGGTCAACCCGGTCATCCCGGAGGCGATGCTGCAGGTCTGCGCGCGCGTCATCGGCAACGACGCGACGATCGCCTGGGCCGGCGCCAGCGGTGCGTTCGAGTTGAACGTCGCCATCCCGGTGATGGCGAACTCGCTGCTCGAGTCCATCCGACTGCTCGCCAACTCCAGCAGGCTGCTCGCCGACACGACGATCGACGGCCTCGAAGCCAACCTCGAGCGTGCCCGGGCACAAGCCGAGTCGTCTCCCTCGATCGTGACTCCGCTGAACCGGATCATCGGCTACGAGGCTGCGGCGAAGGTTGCCAAGCACGCGGTCGCCGAGGGCCTGACGATCCGGCAGTCGGTCATCGACCTCGGCTTCGTCCAGCGTGGTGAGATCACCGAGAAGGAGCTCGACGAGAAGCTCGACGTGCTCTCGATGACCCACCCCGGCTAGGTGGCCGGCCGGAAAACTCAGGACCACCCGGCGCCGAAACCCTATTTGGGCTCGACGACTTCGGGGACCTGAGTTTTTGCAGAAAACTCCGTCTACCGGCTACGCCAGCTCGTTGCCCTCCAGCAGCTCGGTGACGAGAGCGGCGATAGCGCTGCGCTCCGAGCGCGTCAGCGTGATGTGCGCGAACAGCGGATGGTCCTTCAGCGTTTCGATGACGGACGCGACACCGTCGTGGCGGCCCACCCGCAGGTTGTCGCGCTGGGCAACATCGTGGGTGAGGACGACGCGCGAGTTCTGGCCGATGCGCGACAGCACGGTCAGCAAGACGTTGCGCTCGAGCGACTGTGCCTCATCCACGATCACGAAGGCGTCGTGCAGGGAGCGCCCGCGGATGTGGGTCAGCGGCAGCACCTCGAGGATGCCCCGGTCAATGACCTCCTCGATCACGTTCTGCGACACAACAGATCCGAGGGTGTCGAAGACGGCCTGTGCCCACGGGTTCATCTTCTCCGCGGCATCGCCGGGCAGGTATCCGAGTTCCTGGCCGCCGACGGCATACAGCGGTCGGAACACCATGATCTTGCGGTGCTGCTGTTTCTCGAGCACCGCCTCCAGCCCCGCGCACAGCGCCAGCGCAGACTTACCGGTCCCGGCCCGACCACCCAGAGAAACGATGCCGATCTCCGGATCGAGCAGCAGGTCGATCGCGAGTCGCTGCTCAGCACTGCGGCCGTGCAGACCGAACATGTCTCGGTCGCCGCGCACCAGCCGAAGCTGTCCGCGACGCACCACGCGACCGAGCGCGGAACCGCGGTCCGAGTGCAGAACGAGTCCGGTGTTGACCGGCAGATCCTGAACGAGTCGGGTCGAGAGCTTCTCGTCCTCGTAGAGCTGGTTCATCTGCTCACTCGACAGGGTGACATCGGCCTGCCCCGTCCATCCGGAATCGACGGCGAGTTCGGCCCGATACTCCTCAGCCGCGAGACCGATTGATGCCGCCTTCACACGTAGCGGCAGATCCTTGGAGACGACCGTGACATCCAGCCCGTCTCCCGAGAGGTTCAGCGCGACGGCGAGAATGCGGGAGTCGTTGTCGGCGAGCTGAAGTCCCGAGGGCAGCACGCCCATGTTGGAGTGGTTGAGCTCGACGCGCAGGCTACCCCCGGCGTCTCCGATCGCGATCGGGAAGTCGAGGCGTTCGTGCTTGATGCGCAGCTCGTCCAGATTACGCAGCGCCTGCCGTGCGAAGTAGCCGATCTCGGGATCGTTGCGCTTGCCTTCGAGCTCGGCAATGACGACCACCGGAAGCACCACCGCGTGCTCCGCGAACCGGAATATGGCCCCCGGATCGGAGAGCAGAACAGACGTATCGAGAACGTAGGTTCTGGTCCCTTGCCTTCCCTTCGTTACCTGGGGATCCTTTGGACTTTCGTCTTCATCGGATCGAGCGGCCTGAGGGTTAGCGACTTGGGGCACACGTACTCCGTCCCCAGATGCGAAATGCACCCGGATGTACTTACGCGAGAAAGGCCACATTCAGTTGTCAAGACGAATCCGTGTGGCCGTCTCGACCGGGCGACTTGTCCGGTGTCTCGACGCTATGCGCGCCGACCGTGGCGGTGCGTTACGACACGCCCGAGGAAAAATTACGCAAAGGCAAAAGTTGTGCCCGTCCGGTCAGACGTGGATAGCGGATGCGAAACTCACGAAACTCGCGCGCAGCAGGTCGAGCGTCTCATCGTCAGTGGAGACGTGCGCACTCAGTCGCACGCGCCCCTGCCGGGTCCTCGTCGTGACGCCGTGGTTGAACAGCGAGGCGGTGAGAATGGTCAGCTGATCGATCGGAGGTTCGAGCACAACGATGCCCGCCCGCTCGGCAAGCTCGCGAGGCGAGCTGACCGGAATCGCATACTCGTCGGCGAGCTCGATGATGTGGGTCACCCGGTCGGCAACGCCGGAATTAATAGTCGGGACTCCCACCTCGGCAATTTCCTCTAGCGCCGCCGCCAACCGAGCCTGCGCAATCGGATCGGCGTGGCTCACCTGGAAGGCACCGACACCGGCGCGAGGAACGGGCACCTCGTCGAGCGGGAGGTCATCGACTTCGCTCGCGGTAAAACCGGAGATGACCGGGTTGAGTACTTCGGCGGCGCGATCGCTCATGGCGAGGAATCCGGTGCCCCATCCGGCGCGCGCCCACTTCTGCCCGCCGGCAACGACGACATCCGCGACCTCGTAGGGGGCATCCACAATGCTGAAACCCTGCACGGCATCCACGATCAGAAGCCGGTCGCCGATGACCTGGCGGATGCCCTCGAGATCGGCGAGATAGCCGGTACGGAAGTCGACGAGGCTCACGCCGACGGCCGTAACCTCACGCGTGAGCTGTGCGCGCAGATTGCCCGGTGTGACGCGTCCGTGATCGGTCTCGAGCCACACCGGAGTGAGTGTGCCCAGAGCCTCCGCGGCGCGCACGGCAGCGAAGGTCAGGCTGGGAAACTCGGCGGGCGAGACGGCAACGGCTCCCGATAATCCGAACATCGCGTGCATGAGTCCCTGCGACGTATTCGGCTGGAAGGAAATCTGCTCGGCGGTGAAACCGGTGACCGCGGCGATGGCGGCCCGCACTCTCGCATCCTGATCGAACAGGCTCTCGAGGGTGCCGAACCTGGCCCGCCCGACCAGACCCGTCTGCGCGTACTGCTCGTCCTTTACCGCGCGACCGGGAGGCCCCACGGATGCGAAGTCGAGGTAGCCGGGTTCTTCCCCGAAGGATGCCGCATGCTCTTCGAGAGTGATCACTGTCCGAACCTCCTCTGCCGCCGTGAGAAGTCTCGTAGCGCGCGCAGGAAGTCGACCTCGCGCAGATCCGGCCCCAGCGCCTCGACGAAATAGAACTCGCTATGCGCGCTTTGCCACACCATGAAATCCGAGAGCCGCTGTTCACCGGAGGTGCGGATGACCAGGTCGGGATCCGGCTGACCCTGCGTGTACAGGTGCTCGCCGATGAGCTCCGGCGTAAGGATTTCGGCGAGAGCATCCAGGTCTCCGCCCTCGACCTGGTGCTGCTTCACGATGCTGCGCATCGCATCCGCGATCTCACGACGACCGCCGTAGCCCACGGCCAGATTGATGTGCAGACCCGTGTTGTCGCGAGTCCTTTCGGCGGCGGCCTTGAGCGCCGCGACGAGTGGCTTCGGCAGGCCGTCGGTCGAGCCGACGTGCTGCACGCGCCAGTTCCGGGAGTTAGAGAGGTCATCCGCGAGATCCGCGATGATCTGGTACAGGCCGGTGAGCTCCTCTGCGGTTCGCTTCGACTGGTTGTCGGTCGACAGCAGATACAGGGTGGCAACCTGGATGCCGAGGTCATCGCACCACTCGAGGAACTCGTGGTATTTCGCAGCACCGGCTCGATGACCGTGCGCGGCGGTCTCGAGTTCCCGCTGCCTGGCCCACCGACGGTTGCCGTCGATGATCATTGCGACGTGACGCGGAAGCGTCTGGGTGGCCAGGTGACGACGAATCCGACCCTGGTAGAGGCGATAGAGAAGGCCCCTGCCGATCGGCACTTCTCGCGCATTCACCCTGTCTACGCTAGCCCAAAGCGCTTACCCAGCCTGACGATTTCCCCCCGGTGTATGGTGAGCGGATGGCCGCGAGGGGAACCCGGAAAGCCGTGCCGGAGGGCTCTGCGGTGGGCAACTCCGAAGACGACGCCGCGGACGACGGCGGGCCGGCGCTGCCCCACGTCCCGCTGCTCAAGGACGCGCTTGCCACCACGCCCGCCGAGGTGAAGCCCACCTGGCGCGGCTGGATTCACGCCGGTACGTTCCCGGTCGCGATCGCTCTGGGCATCATCCTGATCGTTCTCGCGGACGGGGTCGCGGCGAAGGTCAGCTCGGCAATCTTCGTGCTCTCCTCGATGCTGCTGTTCGGCACGTCGGCCCTGTACCACCGCCTCAACTGGCAGCCGCGAACGAAGACGCTGCTGAGGCGCTTCGACCACGCGAACATCTTCCTGCTCATCGCCGGGTCGTACACTCCGCTGACAGTGCTGTGCCTGCCGCAGCCGAAGCAGACCATCCTGTTGTCGGTCATCTGGGGCGGTGCCGGGCTCGGCATGCTGTTTCGGATCTTCTTTATCCGGGCACCGCGCTGGCTCTACGTGCCCCTCTACATCCTGCTCGGCTGGGCCGCGCTCGCGTTCATCGTGGACTTCTTCGACGCGAACGCGGTGACGATGACGCTCATCCTCGTCGGCGGCGCGTTCTACACCGGCGGCGCGCTCGTCTACGGACTAAAGCGACCGAATCCGTTTCCCGGCAAATTCGGCTTCCACGAGATCTTCCACACCTGCACACTGCTCGCGTTCCTGTGCCACTGGGTCGGCATCCTGCTGATCGCGACCAACCCGCCGGTGCTGCGCTAGCCGCCCCACTTCGGTGGCGCGTCGGTGCCATCGACTGGTTTCGCCTTGCCGCGGCCGGCTTTGCGTGCTGCCGCCTCGGCCGCGCGATCGGCTTCGGCCTGTTCCTCGGCGAGCTTGATGCGAACCTCTTCGCGATAGCGCGAGCGACGGATGCGACGGTTCATGTCGATGAGCAGCAGAATCGTCGCGACCGCGACGACCAGGATCGCGATGAACCCCCACACGCCCGGCGTGATCAGGTTGGGGTTACCGGTGTAGTCCGGGAACGGGGTCGGCGATGGCGCAGCAAGTCTGGCGAAGTGCAACAGGCTTTCGGTAACAGCGGTCACGGGGCTCACGCTGCCTCCTCGTCGTCATCGGCTATTCCGGCAAACAGGTCGTCCTCGGGCAGCTCGGTCTCTACCTGAGAATCAGCAAGCTGGAAGTCTTCCCACGGCCACACCTCGCGCTGGAGATCGTTGGGCCACAGGAAGAACGTGCTCTGCGGCGAGACCTGAGAAGCGTGCGAGCGCAGCGCCTCGTCGCGCACCTCGAGAAAGTCTCCGACCGGGATGTGGGTCGTCGCCAGATCGGGACGATCGAACCAGCGGCGGATCCCGGCGATCTCCTGGACCAGTTCGCTGTCCTCGCCGTCGCGAGCGACCAGCGCGTCATACATGGCGTTCACACGCGGCCCGTTGAAGATGCGGTCGTAGTAGGTCTTGCTGATTGTCCAGGGCGCACCGGCGTCCGGGTACCGGGTGGGGTCTGCCGCAGCATCCCGCGCGTAAATAGAGATGAGGTGGGTGCGAACGTGGTCGGGATGCGGATAGCCGCCCTCCTCGTCGTACGTGATCATGACCTGCGGGCGGAACTCACGGATGAGCCGAACGAGCGGCTCAGCGGAGATCTCGAGTGGGATCGAGGCGAAGCTGTTCACCGGCTCCGGTTCGCCATCCTCCGGCCATCCGGAGTCGGCGTAACCGAGCCAGCGATGCTGGATGCCCATCACCTCGGCCGCGCGCGCCATTTCGATCCGACGCAGACCGGGCAGGTCTCGATCGGCCATCGCCTGCGCGTGCGCGGGAAAGTGCTCGTTGAGCACCCGACCCTCCTCGCCGCCCGTGCAGCTCACCACGAGAGCTTTGGAGCCCCGACTGACGTAATACGCGAGGGTGCCCGCGCCCTTTGAGGATTCGTCGTCCGGATGCGCGTGGACGGACAGCAGTCGCAGTGTCACTAAACTCCTAGGAATGTGCCGGTAGCGTTGGCCCAATGGCCCTGGGACTCGAACCACAGCCAAGTCCAGACTAATCGCAGGAGTTTGAGGTGTCGGCAACCGACCTGAACGCGCGATACGGACGCACCGCTTCCCGTCGCCGACGCACCATCGTCGGCGCGATCGTGCTCGCTTCTGTCATCCTTGTGACGTTCGGCGCCTGGGCCATCTGGGTTGGCCTCTTTCAACCGAGCGCGGCTGTCGAGTACGTCTCGGTCGGGCAGACCAGGGTGAGCTCGAACCAACTCAAAGTGACCTGGGAACTCTCGGTCGACACCGGCACCCCGACCAAATGCGCCATCCAGGCTCTCGATGCAAATTTCGGCATCGTGGGCTGGAAGATCGTCTCGATACCGGCATCCGCCACGCGGTCGCGCACGTTATCAAGCATCGTGCGAACCGCCCAGCCTGCCGTCTCCGGGTTGATCTACCAATGCTGGCTGTCTTAAGCTGATGCATTCGCCGCTGCTTCATCATTAGACGAATTGACAGCGAGACTCACGGACCGGTCGTTCGAAGGCCGGTCATTATCTTTGTTTGCTTACGTCCCGCACGAGGAGAACCATGTCAGACACCAGCGTCACCTGGCTTACCCAGGATGCGTTCGACCGGCTGACGGCTGAACTGGAACACCTTGAGCGCGACGGTCGCACCGAGATTGCCAAGAAGATCGAGTCGGCGCGCGAAGAGGGCGACCTCAAGGAGAACGGCGGATACCACGCCGCGAAAGAGGAGCAGGGCAAGATCGAGGCGCGCATCCGAGTTCTCACGCAGCTGCTGCGCACTGCGACCGTCGGGGACGCTCCGGAGAGCCATGGCGTCGTCGAGCCCGGAACCGTCGTGACGGCGAAGATCCAGGGTGACGAGTCGGTGTTCCTGATCGGAAACCGCGAGATGGCGGAGGGCAGCGAGCTCGACGTCTATAGCGAGGCGTCGCCGCTGGGCACCGCGATCATCGGGCTGAAGATCGGCGATACGAAGACCTACACGGCTCCGAACGGCAAGCCCATCTCGGTCGAAATCCTGAAGGTCGACACCTACCAGCCCTAAACCACCATCGTTGTGCAGGAGTTTCGAACTCGAGGTGCCGGCAATCCGGCGCAGGTGCACAGCGAAGTGGCTGTAACTCCTGCACAACGCGAGTTGGAGGTGGCTCTACGACGCGAGTGGTGCGGCAGCTAGAAGTCGACCCTCGGGTCGTAGCCGGCTTCGCGCAGGTTGTTCAGCACGAGCTCGGCGTGTTCGGGGCCACGAGTCTCGATGTGGAGCTCGAGCTCGACCTCGCTGATCCCCATCCCGGTGCTGTGCCGACTGTGGAGCACCTCGACCACGTTGGCATTGGAGGCCGCAACGATCCCCGCCGTCCTCGCCAGCTCGCCCGGCCGGTCGGGCAGCGGGATGCGCAGCTTGAGGTAGCGCTCGGATGCGGCAAGTCCGTGGCTGATGATTCGCTCCATGACGAGCGGATCGATGTTGCCGCCGGACAGGATGGCAACCGTCGTACCGGAGTTCTGGATCTTGCCCGCGAGAATTGCCGCGATGCCCACCGCCCCCGCCGGTTCGACGACGAGCTTCGCGCGCTCGAGCAGCACCAGCAGCGCACGAGCGATGTCGTTCTCCTCCACGGTGACGACCTCGTCGACGACGTCCCGAACGATCTCGAAGTTGAGCACCCCGGGCTTGCTGACCGCGATGCCATCGGCGATCGTGGGCAGGATGGGGACGTGGGTCGGCTCACCCGCGATCAGTGACGTCGGATATGCGGCCGCATTCGCGGCCTGTACCCCGATGACGCGAACGGTGCTACCGAGCACGGCGGCACGCTGTTTGACGGCGCTCGCGACACCCGAAATCAGCCCGCCGCCGCCGATCGGAACCAGGATCGTGTCAACGTCGGGCAGCTGATCCAGGATCTCGAGCCCGAGCGTGCCTTGCCCCGCAACGATGTCGAAGTGATCGAACGGATGGATGAAGACGGCGCCGGTCTTCCGGGCAAATTCGGCGGCCGCTCGAAGCGTCTCATCGATGACGTCGCCGGAAAGCTCGACATCTGCCCCGTATTCGCGGGTTGCCGACAGCTTCGGCAGTGCCGCGCCCACGGGCATGAAGATCGTCGAGGCTATGCCCAACTCCCGCGCCGCGAACGCGACGCCCTGGGCGTGGTTGCCCGCCGATGCCGCAACCACGCCGCGCGCCTTGTCGGCATCCGAGAGGTGCGAAAGACGGTTGTAGGCGCCGCGGATCTTGTAGGAGCCGGTGCGCTGGAGATTTTCGCACTTGAGCCACAGGTCGGACCCGAGAACCTCCGACAGCGAGCGCGAGCTCTCCATCGGCGTCTCATCGACGACGACGGCGACCCGTTCCCGCGCGGCTTCGAAGTCGGCGAGCGTGGGTCCGGGGAACACATCCTCGCCGGTGCCGACCGCCACCGCCTCAGTCATTGCCGGTAACCAGGTCGAAGTCGCGCCCGGGCGGACCGTTTGCCCCACGCCATCCGCCTCGGGCGATGTACCGCGTCATCACATTGACGACGGCGACGAGTGGCACGGCGAACAGGGCGCCCGGGATGTGCCCGACGTAGGCGCCGGCCGCCACCGCGAGCACGATCGCCAGCGGATGCACGCGAACCGCATTGCCCGTGATGAACGGATGCAGCAGGTTGCCCTCGATGATGTGAACCGCCAGGACGATGGCCAGCATGATGAGCGCGGTGATCGGGTTGTCGTAGACGAGTGCGACGAACACCGCGAGCGCTCCGCTGAGCACGGCACCGACAATGGGAACGAAGGCAGCGAGAAAGACGATGATCGCAATCGGCACCGCGAGCGGCAGGCGCAGGATGAGCGCGCCGGCTCCAATAAACACGGCGTCCACGAGCGCGACCAGGAGCTGAACACGGATGAACGCGGTGAGCGTCTTCCAGCCAGCCTGTCCCGCTCCATCCACGGCCGAGCGCGCACGGCGCGGGAAGAGCCGCACGACCCAGCGCCAGATGCGCGCGCCATCGAGCACCAGGAAGATCGTCGCGAAGATGGTCAGCAACAGACCGGTGAGCACACTTGCAGCGGTCTTAGCGACGAGACCCGCTCCGCTGGCGAGTGCACCATCCTTCTGGATGGTCTTGGAGAGATCGCCGACGAAGCCGGCGTACTGCGCTTTCGAGATGTTGAACGGCGGAACCGCAAGGAACGACTGGAAGTTGGTATACGCCTTCAGCGTTTGCTTCTCGAGGTTGGGCAGCCCGTGTCGAACCTGCACGATCACCACGAGCACCAGGCCCGAAATGATCGCGGCGGCCAGGACGATGGCGAGCAGAATCGCGAGCCACCGTGGCCAGTGATGGCGGATCAGGAATTCCTTGAGCGGCACCAGGAGAGCCGCGATCAGCATCGCGATCAGGAACGGCACAACGATGACGCGGATGGTGAAGATCAGGTAGCCGACAACGACCAGAACGGCGACGACGGCGAGGATTCGCCAGGCCCACTGGCCGGCAATCTCGACCGGGACCGGTATCGCTTCGTCGACGAGTTTCTTGCGATCGGCTCCGCTGAGGGTCTTGCGAGCGTTCGCCTCTGGCGACGCGGGGCGGGGCCTCCAGAGCTTCATCGGTTCAGTCTAGAACCTGTGCTTGGGAGGTCCGGACCGAATCATGAAACTCCTTCAGCTTGCCTGCAGGAGCGCTGTCGGACCGACTCAGCGCTCCGGGACAACCGACACCGGCGCCCCTTTGAACTGCACGGTGACCGCGTCCCCGGGCTCGTGCCGATCGCTCACGTCGTGCTGCACGGCGACGATCGTCTCGTCGCTGAGACGCACCTGCGTGCGCCGGAAACTCCCAAGAAAACTGGACGTCACGATCGTGCCGTCGATTCCCTTCGCGCCCGCCTTCTTAGCTGCAATGAGGATGTCCTCCGGACGCACCATGGCCAGTACGGCACCATCGGGTGGCGCTTCGCCGAGCAGCTGCAACTCGGTGCCGTAGACGGTGGCCGTGTGACCTGCGAGCGTCGCCGGGATGCGGTTGCTCAGGCCCACGAAGTTGGCGACGAACGCGGTTGCCGGCGCCGTGTAGAGCTCTTCGGGCGTGCCGATCTGCTCCACGTTGCCGGCGTTCATGACGGCAACCCGATCGGCGACGGCGAGCGCCTCTTCCTGGTCGTGCGTCACGAAGAGTGTCGTGATACCCAGCTCGGTCTGGATGCGCCTGATCTGGTCGCGCAGTTGCACTCGCACCTTCGCGTCGAGGGCCGACAGCGGCTCGTCGAGTAGCAGCACCCGGGGGCGCGTCACGAGCGCGCGGGCGAGCGCGACGCGCTGCTGCTGGCCGCCGGAGAGCTGGTGGGCGTAGCGGGAACCGAGGTGGCCGAGGCCGACCATGTCGAGGGCCTCGCTGCTGCGACGTTCGCGCGCTGCGGCATCCACCCGGCGCATCCGCAGTCCGAACTCGACGTTCTCCATCACCGTCATGTGCGGGAACAGCGAGTACGACTGGAAGACCATGCCGATGTCGCGCTTGTTCACCGGCACATCGACGACGTCCTCGCCGTCGATGAGGATGCGGCCCTCGGTCACCTGCTCGAGTCCGGACAGGGTGCGCAGGACGGTCGTCTTGCCGCATCCGGATGGCCCGAGGAGGGCGATGAATTCGCCGGGCTTCATGGTCAGATCCACGCCGGTCAGGGCAAACTGACCGGAGAATTCCTTGGTCACACCAACCAGCTGTACTGTCGCGCCTTCGCGCGCGACGTACGTCGCCGCAGTGTCTGTGGTGATGATCGAGGTCATGAGATTGTTCGCTTTCGGCGGGACGGACGACTGCCGCGGACCCGGAAGGTTCCGAAGCGGCCGATGACGACAAGGAGGATGAAGACGAAGACGAGCGCGAACACCGAGAAGATGACGCCGGCGTAGGGATCGGTTTGCTGGATGAGCAACAGCGCCGTCTGGAACGTCGTCTGGCTCAGGAACGCGGCGATCGTGTACTCACCCAGCACCACCGCGACCGTCAGCAGAACCGCCGACAGGATGCCTCGACGAAGGTTCGGCAGGATGACGCGCCACATGACCTCGAACCAGCTTGCCCCGAGCGACCGAGCGGCCTCGCTGAGCGTCGTCACCTCGACCGCGGCGAGATTTGTCGCGATCGGTCGGAACGCGTACGGCAGGCAGATCACCCCGATCGCGAACGCGAGCGTGTAGGGAGTCGCGCCGAAAATCTGCGCCACCGTCTGGTACGCCGGGATGAATCCGACAACGAGCACCACCGTGGGAATCGTCAGCGGGATCAGGCAGATGAATTCGAGCACCTTGCGCATTCGCGGAAACTTCAACTCGATGAGGATCATCGTAGGAAGCAGCAGCACCAGCACGATCAGCACGGTGAACAGCGCGATGACCAGCGAGTTCTGCACGCCCTGGAACAGCGGATCGTAGGTCGACTCGTTGGCCGGGTTGAACAGGTCGATGTAGTGCGCAACTCCGTACGGTTGCACATTGTCCACCGGCTGGCCGATCTGGAACGTGAACTGCACCATCGCGAGGATCGGGACGATCGTGAAGATGCCCGCGACGATCAGGATGAGGTTGCGCGTCGTCTTCGACGGCACGGCACCAAACCGTGGCCCGCTCATCGACGCCACCTCGAGGCCCGGCGCTCCAGCAGTGAGTACAGGTACATGACGACGATCATCGTGACGACCATCGCGAGCGCTAGGACGCCGGCGGCGTTCTGATGCCCGACGACCGTCTCGCTGTTGATGAAACCGCGGATGTCCAGCGAAATCAGGCCACCCTGGCTGATGAGGGCTGCGGCAGTCGCATACGAAGAGAACGAGTTGGCGAACAGCAGGATGACGCTGCCGAAGAAGGCGGGCGCGAGGATCGGAAATCCGATCCGTGTCCAGTAGGTAAAGCGAGTGCCGCCGAGCGTCGCATTCGCTTCGCCCCACGTCGCCTTGAGTCCCTCCATCGCTGGCATGAACGTGAGCACCATCAGCGGCACCTGGAAGTAAAGGTATGGAAGTGACAGGCCGGCCACCTGGTAGAGCAGCGCTCCGTTGTGGTTGAAGCTGGAGAAGACGTTGCTGGTGAGTCCGGCGTGGACCAGGAACTGGGTGATGATGCCGTTCGCGCCGACGGTGGCGATGAAGGCGAACGCGAGCATAACGCCGCCGAACTGGGCGAGCACGCTCGATGCCGAGTCGATCGCGGTCCGCAGACCACCGGTTGGGTTGGTGGCAAGCAGAGCAAGGCAGATCAGGGCTCCGAAGATAGCGCCGACGACGGCGGTGAACGCCGAGAGCGCGACCGTTCCCAGATAGTCGCCCTGCACGCCCGGGTCCGCGAGCGCGGAGAAGTTCGCGAACGTGAAGCTCCCCGTCGACGTGAAGAAGCCGCTGCCGACCGCGAGAACCGCGGGAATCGCCAGGAACAGGATGACGTAGATCGCGAAGGGGGTGAGGCCGAGCCAGATCGCGGTGCGGCGCCGAGATGGTTTCCCGGCGCCGCGCGCGGTCGTGGCTGACGCAGTTGTTACGGCGGCAGTCATTTCGTCGTTTCTATTGGTCCGTTGTGTCTTGTTGTGGAGCGTGCGCGATCGGTCAGGAGATCGCGGACTTCCACTTCGATCCGAGCAGGGTCGCAGCGGATGCGGCCTGGCCGTCAGTCAGCTGCACGAAGTTTGCCGGCGGGGCGCCCACCGACTTCAGCACCGACTGGTCGACTGTGCCGTTCTTTTCCATCGCTGCAAGGGTGGCCGGGTAGGCGCCCGCAGCGAGGTACAGGTTCTGCACCGCTGGCGTGTACAGGAACTCTTCCCAGAGGCGGGCCGCCGCGGGGTCGGGAGCTCCGGCGTTGATCGCCTGGTTGTAGTAGCTGCCGAGCGCCGCGCTCCCCGAAGGAATCACGACCTTCCAGTTCGCGTTGCCCGCCGAACCGGCCTCCGGACCCCAGGCGAGGTTGTTGTAGCTCCACTGGAGCACAACCGGGGTCTCGCCCGAGTTCACGGTCGCCTGCGTCGGAAGCACGTTGTTGAAGTCACCGGCCGCCTTCAACGACTTGAAGAAGTCGACGCCGGGCTGGATGTTGTCCGCCGTTCCGCCGCTCTGCAGGGCGGCCAGGTAGACCGCGCTCGCGGCTTCGTTCGCCTGCGTCGGGTCGCCCTTGATGGCGACCTTGTCGTTGTCGGTCAACAGGTCTGCGTAGTCGGTCGGAGCCGTCGTAATCTTCGAGGAGTCGTAGCCGATCGACATGAGGCCGGTGTAGTCGTAGTACCACTTGCCGCTCGCGTCCTTGAAGTCGGCGGGGATGTCCGCCCAGTTGGACACCTTGTAGGGCGCAACCAGGTCGAGGTTCTGGTCGAGGACCGCGGTGCCGATATCGAAGACATCCGGAGCCGTACTCTCACCCTTCTGCGCCTCGGCCGCGGAGACCTCGTTGGCCGAAGACCCATTCGGGTTGGCCGAGTTGATCTTGATCTTCGGGTAGGTCTTCTCGAACAAGGCGATGATCTTGCCGTAGTTCGCCCACGACGGCGGGAGCGTGATGACGTTGAGCTGTCCCTCGGCGTTGGCCGCGGCGATCAGCCCCTTCATTCCACCGAACGCCTTCGCGCTGGTGGCGGTCTCGGCCTTCGCCTTGCTGATCGAGCCGGTCGACGAGCCGCCGTTGCTCGCGCAGCCAGCGAGCGTGACCGCAACTGCAGCGAGAACTGCCACGCCAAAGATGTGACGCCTGGTAATCAAGAGATCCTCCTCGGTCCGACCCGCGGTTGTTCACGCTGTGGGGGTGAACTATCGGATACCGGGGGCAGATCCATCGGTAGCTTGCGCCGCTACGGTTACCGGGCGCCGCCACTTTGATGAACGATTGGCAAAGGGCAGTTGAGCATTGTGCTGCCTCCGTGGGCCGCCGCTCGATCCCGCGATAGCTTCGCAGCATGACACTCGCCGCCGGCCCGCGACGCCCCCGCCCACCTAAGCCGTCCGAGGCCGCCAGCCAGAGCGAAAGCGACACCAACTCGGGCGGTCGGCGGGCGGACTGGTCGAATATGCGCTCCCCAGACGACGACTTTCTGCTGCGCAGGGATGCGGCCAGTTACCTGAAGCAAGCGGTCTCGACCCCGTGCCTGACCTCCATCGAGGGCGCGGAGGGTGCGTACATCTTCGGTTCGGATGGCACGCCGTACCTCGACTTCCACGGCAACTCAGCGCACCAGATCGGGTACGGGCATCCGAAGCTGGTCACGGCCCTCAAGCGGCAGATGTCGGTGCTTCCCTTCGTGCCGAGGCGTTACACGAGTGCCGTCAGCGTCGAGTTCGCCGAGAAGCTCATCGAGATCACGCCAGCCGGCCTGGATCGCGTCCTGCTGACGACCGGTGGCTCGGATGCCATCGAAGTCGCGCTGAAACTGGCCCGCGCTGCGACCGGCCGGTTCAAGACCCTGTCGTTCTGGGAGTCCTTCCACGGGGCTGGGTTCGGAGCAGCGAGTGTCGGAGGCGAGCAGCTGTTTCGCAGCGGTCCGATCGGTCCCTTGCTCACCGGGACCGAGCACGTGCCACCGATCGGATGCTTCCACCCTCGATTCGGCAACGGACACCGATTCGACGAGCCGCACGCCGCGGAGTGCGGCCGGGCGCTCGCGGACCTTATCGACTACTCGCTACGCACCCAGGGCGACGTGGCCGCTCTCATCGCGGAGCCGATGCGAGCAATCCCCGAGATGGCGGCGCCCGGTTTCTGGGCCGCGGTTCGCCGTAGCTGTGACGACACCGGAACCCTCCTCGTCTTCGACGAGATCCCGACAGGCCTGGGCCGCACCGGGCGGATGTTCGCGCATGAGCACGAGGGCGTCGTGCCCGACATCCTCGTCCTCGGCAAGGGTCTGGGCGGCGGGATGCTGCCGGTCGCCGCGGTAATCGCTCGGGCAGAACTCGACGTCGGCGCCGATTGGGCATTCGGGCATTACACGCACGAAAAGAACCCGATGATGGCACGGGCCGGGCTAACGACGATCGAGATCATCCAGCAGGAGCACCTGGTCGAACGCTCTGCGGAGCTCGGGGCGATCGCGCTCGAGCGGGCGCGGATCCTCGCATCCGAGTTCACCTCGATCGGAGATGTGCGAGGTCGTGGACTGCTGCTCGGAATCGAGCTGGTCACGCCGGACGGGTCACCGAATCCGGATCTGGCCGAAAGCGTGCTGTATGCGTGCCTCCGGCGCGGCCTCAGCTTCAAGACCACCATGGGCACGGTGCTGACCCTCGCGCCGGCGCTCACGATTCTCGAGAGCGACCTGCATCGTGCTTTCGACATCCTCGAGTCGTCCCTCCTCGAGGTCGGTGGGTAGCTCTCGATACGCGCGGCTTCGGCGCGTCACTCGCCCCGCCTCGTGGGTCTAGCCGAACGTCTTCTCGGCCAGGCCGAAGGAGATCGTCATGCCGACACCCGACGTCACGATGGCCGCCGTTACGCCGGGTGCCGGATCCTCGATCAGAAACGCCTGCTTCGTGCTCGACGCGTAGACGCCCTGCCACCGTTCCTTCACCTTGAGTTCCTCGGTGCCAAGAATTCTCGCGATCTCCGCGAGCAGGATGCGCGAGACCTTCTCGGCCTGGAACGGATCCATCGTCGCCGCATAGCGATGGCTGTCGCCGACGATGAGCGTGCCGTTTGGGCGCTGCGTGAACATCACGTTCGCTCCGATCTCGAGGAGTTCCGGGCGCTCGGCCGTCAGCTCCGTCCTGAGTGCCTCTGCCGCGGCGGTCTCCGCGAAGGCCGGATACCTCAGCATCGAGGTTCCGGTCAGTACTGCCGGACCCAGCACGAGCGACCTCGGCGAATCGACCCGCATCATCTGCAGCGCACAGCGCTCGATCTTCGCGCGTTCTGACAGTTCCGGAAACAGGTAGTCCAGGTCATGGCCGACACACAGGATCGTTCGCTCGGCACGAATCCGGCCCCTGCTGGTTCGCGCTCCGGCATTCTCGGGGCCGAGGTAGCTGGTCCGCCAGAGAAATGTCACTCCCGGTTGCCGGGCGAGCCAGCGAGCGAGCGATCTGGTCGCCTCGCGCGGATCGACGCGAAGGTCCTCCCGCAGGAGCGCCCCGCCGAGAATGTCGTCACTGGCGCCGTGACCGAGGTAGTCGCGGGCTTGGCGTGCGCCGAGGAGCGTGACCTGTCCAGGCTCGCGAGACCCGCTGAATTCATCAAGCACCGCGAGTTCCGCGGCACTGCGCGCAATGGCGATCGCGCCGGCCTTGGTCGAAAAAAACCCGGCGCTCGACGAATGTTCGAGCCACTTCTCGCGCGCAACCATCGCCATCTCGAGCAGCTCACCAGACTGAGCAGTGACGCAGCAGTGACCGAAGTTGCGAACCGATGCGCCGACGGCTTTCGCGTCACGATCGATGACGGTGACACTCAACCCGCGCGAAATCGCGGCACAGGCGTGGGCGAGCCCAACTATCCCGGCTCCGACGACGAGCACGTCGGAGGTCGCGATTGGAGCATCGGTCATGACAGGCAACTATCGCGGGCGCGGGGGCGAGAAACCAAGTCGAAAGCCGGGATGTCGCCCACTGTTCACCATCCGTTCGGTTTGGTGCGGTTGGCTGACGTCTCGTGATTGCACTGGTCGCCCTCGACATGGCTGGCACGACCATCGACGACCACGGATCGGTGTACCTCGCGCTCACCCGGAGTGTCGAGGAGACTGGCGCAACCGTCGCAGAATCCGACCTGCAGCAGTGGATGGGCACCGACAAGGTGACCGCGATCGGTGCACTGATGCGTCTCGGCGGGCAACAGCCGGAACCCGACCGTGTTGCCGCCGCCTTCGAGCGCTTCCGGGTCATCCTCGCCGACTCCTACCGCAAAACTCCCCCGGTGGCGCTCCCCGGAGTCGAGGATGCCCTGGTGGAACTCCGGGGCCGAGGAATCCGAATCGCGCTCACCACCGGATTCTCCGACGACATTGCTCAGGCCCTGCTCGCGTCTCTCGGCTGGACCGTGGGGGACGGGGACGGCCACCTGCTGGATGCCGTCGTCACGACCTCGCAAGTCCGCGCCGGTCGACCAGCGCCGTACCTGATCCATCACGCGATGGAGCTGACCGGAGTGACCGATGTGCGCGCCGTGCTCGCGGCGGGCGACACGGTCGTGGACCTGCTCGCGGCTCATAACGCCGGGGTCATCGGCGTCGGGGTACTCACCGGCGCGCTGGGACGAGCGCAGCTCGCCGAGCATCCGCACGACCACATCCTGCACTCGGTCGCGGCGCTTCCGGGGCTGGCGGTCGCCCGGCCGTAGCCCGCGCCTTTGACGCCGCGAGCGCGTCGGCGGTCGTCAGTACGCTCGTGGGTGTGAGTGCCGACCGAATCAGCGCGCCCCAGGCCAGGCGCATCGCGCTCGCGGCGCAGGGGTTCGGCCGGCCGCATCCGGGCGCCGTTGGTATCCGTCAGCTGGACGCCGCGCTGCACCGGCTCGGCGTGCTGCAGCTCGATTCGGTCAACGTATTCGAACGCAGCCACTACCTGCCGCTGTTCGCGCGGCTCGGCGCCTACGACAAGTCGGATCTCGATCGGCTGACGTTCGGCGCGCGGGCGGGCAAGGGCGCACGCTACGTCGAGTACTGGGCGCACGTTGCCGCTCTCATTCCCCTGGAGACCTGGCCGCTCTGGCGTTGGAAGATGGCCGAGCACCGGGACAAGTGGATGGGCGATCCGTCGAGCTGGGTGTCCCGAAATCGCGAGATGCTCGACTGGCTTCGGGCCGAGCTCGCCGCTAACGGCCCGCAGCAGACGGGCAAGATCGAGCACGAGACCGGAAGCAAACGCAAGGGCGGCTGGTGGGAGTGGTCGGATGTGAAAACCGGTCTCGAGTTCCTCTTTTTCATGGGCGAGGTAGTCTCCGCGGGGCGCACGCGCTTCGAGCGCACCTATGCGCTGGCCGAACAGGTCCTGCCCGCCGACCTGTTGGACGCACACGTCGACAAGCACGAGGCGTTCCGGCAGCTGCTGCTCGCATCCGCCGCCGCGCACGGAATCGGGACCGCGCGCGACCTCGCGGACTACTTCCGTCTGCCCTTGACCTACTCCGTCGGAGTTCTGCGGCAACTTGTCGACGAAGGTGCCCTGCTTCCCGTGACCGTCGACGGCTGGGAGCGGAGCGGAAAACCGCAGGCGGCGTACCTGCATCCGGATGCCCGCGTTCCCAGGCGGGTCGAGACGGTCGCACTCCTGTCGCCGTTTGATCCGGTTGTCTGGGAACGAGAGCGCGCGCTGCGGATGTTCGACTTCCATTACCGCATCGAGATCTACACGCCCGCGCCCAAACGCATCTTCGGGTACTACACCCTACCGATGCTCGTGGACGACAGAATCGTTGGACGTATCGACTTGAAAAGCGACAGACAGAACGGCGTACTTCGAGTGCAGTCCGCCTGGCACGAAGCCGGTCAGCCGCGCGGCTACGAATCACGGATGGCCGGGCTGCTGCGCGAGACCGCGGCATGGCAGGGGCTCGGAGGTGTCGAGGTGCGCGATCGCGGCGATCTCGCCGGTGCGATCGCTGCGGAGTTGGGCGAGCCTCTCCTGTCCCGCACCGATGACGCCGAACCCGCAGCGAGCTTGGGGACGAGCGAACTCTGAGCAAAATCTAGGTAACTCGTGCCCATGTGCACGAGCGGCGCTCCCGGTCAGGATGTGATCATGACCTCTACTCGTGTTCGCGTCATCCTCGGAGCCGTGGCTGCCGCCGGCCTCATTCTCGCCCTCACCTCGTGTGCGCCCGCGGTCGCGCTGCACCACGGGGGCGGCGGCCATCACAGCGCGGGGCCTACGTCTACTCCGACTCCAACGCCCACGCCAACAGTGTCCACTCTGGACACGACCGCGCCTACTCCGCTCGCGAACAT
Source organism: Galbitalea sp. (assembly GCA_036266835.1). GTDB lineage: Bacteria > Actinomycetota > Actinomycetes > Actinomycetales > Microbacteriaceae > Galbitalea. Next base: position 67,598 of record DATAXD010000020.1, read on the forward strand.
CGACTGCAGCAAGTTCGTGACGCAAGCGCAACTCACGGCCGCATTCGGCAACACGGCGGTCACGGCGGTTCAAACGCCGGCAATCGCGACCGGCGACCTTAAGAACCAGAACGCCTACATTCCGGCGATGGACTATGTGCGGGCGACCGGCGGCATCACCTGCCTGTGGAGCAATGCTCCCGTGAACTACTACTACACGAGTTCGGCGAACGGTGGCTTCCCGCCGTACAAGACCATCCAGATCAGCGTGCTGTTCCATGCGCAGCCCCTGTGGCCGACCGTCGAAGATGTGGAAGGCGTAACCGGAGATTACGGGGTCGGGTCCTGCGACATCGGAAGCTGCGAGCTCGACGAGTACATCGGTGGATCGATGTGGATGAATGCCACCGAGCTCAATCAGCTCTCCAGCCCCAACGATCCGTTCAGCGACATCATCTCCGCCGTCAAGTCGGATCTGCTGGCCGCGGGTGCCGTGGGGCCGGATCCGACCCCCGCTGCCGGCACGCTTCCGATCGGACACAGCTGCACGGACTTCGTCGCGAATGCGGATGCGTCGACCGCTCTCGGAGGGACGCCGGTGGTGTCCGTCCAGCCGATCAAACAGCAGGACGACATCGACTTCTATGGCATCTGGAGCGGCGCGCAGGATGCGTTGGGCGCTCACCCGTGTGAGTGGAAACGTGGCTCCGCGGTCGTCGGGCATCTCTCGTGGCTCGCGGGCGGCGCCTGGGCCTGGAACGAAGCGCAGGCACTGCCCTACCTCGGCTCACCGGCGCAGCCGCTCGCGATCCCGGGCCTGCCCAACGGTGACAGCGCCTTCATCCGCTGCACTGCGGGCGACAGCAGCTGCGTTGCCGATCTCATTCTCGGTGGCAACTGGATCGAGACCCAGGTCGCCCAGCCGGGAGCGACCAATCGGGCCGCCGTCACCGCGGTCGCTGCCGCAATCGTTACCAAGGTTGGCTAGCGGTCGCGGGGTCGCCCCACTATCGTGGGAGCGGCCCCGTCACCGTGATGGCGGGAACAAACAGGTTGTGCAGCGCCGAGTCCGGCGCTACACCTCAGCGAAGGGAGTGAGTCCCATGACGGTTTTTGCCGTGCTCTCCGACACCCCATTCCCTTCCGAGGCCGCCTAACTCATCACCTAGCGGTGGCCTCCCCATCTGGAGTCCACCTACCTTGTTTTATGACGACGTTTCTCTTGAAAGCCCCTCGGCCGCCGGTGCCTTCGACCGATCAGCGCTGACCTTCCTCGGCGCCGAACCGGGCGACGGCCAGCGCTGGACCACCTGGCCGGCGGTCATTCCCACCCAGCGCGGCCCGCGACCTCATCCGGAGTGGCTCGTGACATCGGCGGGAGCATTCGACACCGAGCTCGGCGTCGTGAAATCCGGTAAGGAGGCCGACCTGTTCCTGATCGAACGGGCGGTGCCGGATGATCCGACGCAGTCCTGCATCCTCGCCGCCAAGCGCTACCGCAGTGCCGACAACAGCGACTTCCATCGCTCGGCGCGATACACGGAGGGTCGAGGGATGCGCAACACGCGCGACTCCCGTGCCGTCGCGCGGGGAACCGCATATGGGCGATCCGTTGCCGCGGGGACCTGGGCGACCGCGGAGTTCGAGGCGCTCTGCACGCTGCACCTCCTGGGACTGCCGGTCCCGTATCCGGTGCAGGTGAACGGCACGGAGATCCTGATGGAGTTCATCGGAGCGGATGCGTCCGGTGATCGTGGTTCGCGCACCGTTGCGGCACCGCGCCTTGCCCAGGTGCGCACCAGCCGCGAGGAACTCGGCGGATACCTCGATCAGGTGCTCGACATCCTGAACACGCTCGCCGATGCGGGGTTCGCGCACGGCGACCTGTCCCCGTATAACCTGCTCGTGCAGGACGGACGTGTCGTCGTGATCGACCTGCCTCAGCTGGTCGAGGTCGTGAGCAATCCGAGCGGACTCGACTTCCTGCACCGCGATTGCGTGAACGTGTGCAGCTGGTTCACACGCCAGGGTCTCGACACCGATCCGGAGCCGATCTTCGCTGACCTAATCGCCCGACTCTTCTGACCCCGCACTCTCTCTTTTCAGGAGGGCGCCGACTAATTCAGGAGGTCGGGCTGCGGATCCGGCAGGAATCAACCTTTCCGCCCGGTACAAACCACACCAGTCACATACCCTCCTGAATTAGGAGAGCAAAAGGGGCTAGAAGGTGCCACCGATCTTTTCGAGGCGGGCAATGCGCTCCGGGATCGGCGGGTGCGTTCCGAACAGGCGACCGATGAGACCCGGCTTATTCGGATCCGCGACCCACATGTGCGCCATCGATGAGTTCTGTCGGCGTATCGGCCGGCCATACTGTCCGAGCTTCTGAAGCGCGCTCTCGAGCTCCGGCGGGTTACGCGTGATCATCGCGCTTGATGCGTCCGCGAGGTACTCACGCTGACGAGAGATCGCGGCCTGGATGAGCGCCGCAAGAATCGGAGAAATGACGAGTGCGACGAGGCTCCCGATCAGGAGGATCGGGTTGCCGCCACCCCCGCCGCCGCCGCGGTTGTTGCCACCGAAGCCGCCGAAGAAGCTGAGGCGAAGCAGCACGTCCGCCAGGAATCCGATCACGACAACCAGCCCGAACACGATCGTCGAGACTCGGATGTCGTAGTTCTGAACGTGGCCCATCTCGTGCGCCATGACGCCCTCGAGTTCCGAGTCGGTCATCAGGTCGAGGATGCCAGTGGTCGCCGCAACCGCCGCGTGCTTCGGATCGCGCCCGGTCGAGAACGCGTTCGGCGCGGGATCGTTGATGATGTAGACCTTGGGCATCGGCAGACCCGTCGTAATCGACAGGTTCTCGACGATGTTGTACAGACGCGGATTGTCGGCCCGCTGGATCTGCCGCGCACCAGTGATCGCCAGCGCCTGCTTGCCAGCGATGAAGAACTGGAGCACCGTGTAAGCGCCCGCGCCGATAACGACGGCGTAGAAGATGCCGTAGCCGCCCTCCTGCCCGTCACCCCAGATGTAGTTCACTGCGAACGCGATCGCGGCGATGATGATCACGAAAATCATCATGATGAAGATCGTGTTGCGCTTGTTAGCTGCTATGGCGCGGTACAAATTGGGGCTCCGTTAACGGGGATCTGCAGACGATTTACTGGTCGAAGGTCTCGGCACGCGCGCCCGTGCCGGGCGCGCTACTCGACCCGCGGGCAGTGACGAGTTAGAACTGCACCTTCGGTGCGTCGGCGATCGCGGTCGGGTCGTCGACCTCGAAGAAGTCGCGAGCCGAGAATCCGAGGCGCTTGGCGAACACGTTGTTCGGGAACACCTGGATCTTGGTGTTGAAGTCACGAACCCCGCCGTTGTAGAACCGACGCGAAGCCTGGATCTTGTCCTCGGTGTCGACCAGCTGAGCCTGCAGGTCGAGGAAGTTCTGGCTGGCCTGAAGCTGCGGGTAGGCCTCGGCGACCGCGAAGATCGACTTGAGCGCGCTCTGCATCGGGCCCTCGGCAGCGGTTGCCTGCGCCGGGGTGGTCGCGTTGACGGTCGCGGCGCGAGCGGCAGTGACCGCTTCGAACACGCCCGACTCGTGTGCGGCGTAACCCTTGACGGAGTCGACCAGGTTCGGGATGAGGTCGGCACGACGCTTGAGCTGGACGGTGATGTCGCTCCACGCCTCGTCGACTCGGTTCTTCAGCGTGACGAGACCGTTGTAGGTCGCCCACAGGTAGATACCGATGATGATCACGAGCAGAACGATGATGCCGATGATGATGTAAACCATGCCTAGAACTATAAGCGACGCCATGGAAAGTGGTCTGGGCAATTGTTCTCTATGTTTTGTGAACGATTGGAGGTCGGGTCGGACGCCCGCAAACCTGGACACCGACTACTCATGGAGCAACGCTCAGCTGGCGGCTACCGTGATGCCATGCCCCTAAGATTCCGCCGATTTTCCGTTCGAAGTGCTCTGTCGATTGCGGCCGCAGCCCTCATCATCGGCGGTCTTGCGGCATGCGCACCGGCTCAGAATTCCAAGACACACATCCACAATGGTCCGAGCAAGGTTCCCAGTGCCTCGCCCACACCGACACCCACACCACTAAGCGCCCCAACGACTCGGATCACAAAGACCTGCTCCGACCTCGTGTCGGCAGCCGCGCTCACGACCTCCCTGGGCGCCAGCGCGCCGGCCGTGACTCCGCCTCCGTTGTTCGTGAGCGACATTATCTTTCAAGAGGATGGCGCCTTGACCTGCAACTGGTCGGACAACTATGCGAAGGATGCGGCCGAGACCTCGAATCACCTGGTGGTGTGGGCCCTGCCCGACGTTTCCACCGCCAATTGGTCGCAGGCGACGCCGACCCTCGTCCTGAGCGGCGAAACCAAGACGACCCTGATCCGCGGGAACGCATACGGATGGTGCAATCCGGCGATTCCGAAGGGCACGGTCTGCAGCATCGACACCCTGGTCGGCTCGACCTGGCTGAGTATCGAGGTCGAGTCGCTCTCGAAGACGTTCGCCACCTCGGATCTCGGTCTGACGCACTTCGCCGCGCTGCTGAACCCCATCGTCACAGCGGCCCAGGCGAGCAGTTTCGTCACGGAACCGAAGTGGACCGACCCCGCCGCAACGACGACGCCGACGACCTGCACCACGACGCTGCCGTACTCGGAAGTTGCGACGGCTTCCGGCGCCACCGGCATCAATGCGATCGGACCCGACCTCACAGACCAGGAGTCGCTGGCAGAATACCTTGGCGCGGCCGCCAGCGTCGGTCGGGTGGAGTGTGACCTCGGGTCAGGTGACGAGAAGGACGCATTCTTCGCGACGGTGCTTCCCGGTGGCGCTTGGGCCTGGTCGCAGGACCAGACTGCCGCAGTCTCCCAGCCCGGCTACGCGACAGTGCCGAGCCTCGGAACCAAGGCGTTCGAGTACAAGGACACCAACGCCAACGGCGTTGAAATCGACTGGGTGCGCGGAGACAACCTCTGCTCGATATCCGTCACGCTCAGCAACCCCGCGAAGGATGCGAGTGTCGCGCTCGCGCTGGCGACATACGTGAACAACGAGATTCCCGGGTAGGGACTTGGCCGCGCGGGCCTAGGCTCGGGCTGTGAACGCCACCGGGGCAGCCAGGTCTGCGGATGAATCATCCGCTCCCCCGCGCCGCGGACGCCGCAAATCGGCGGATTCCGGCGAGGGCGCCCGCGCCGAGATCGTTGCCGCCGCCCGGGTCGAATTTGCGGCAAAGGGCTACGACTCGACGTCGCTCCGCGCGGTCGCTCGTCGAGCCGGCGTGGATGCTGCGCTGGTTCATCACTACTTCGCCGACAAGGCCGACCTGTTTGCCGCGACCGTGGATGTGCCGATCCGCCCCGACCTGATCGTCGCAGAGATTCTGCGCGGTCCGAGGGATGCGATCGGCGCGACGATCATCCGCACGATCCTCGACCGCCTCGACAACAAACCCGTCGGGGATGCGGTGCTCGGAGTCGTGAGAACGGCCCTCGGGCACGAGTTCGCCGCGCGGATCCTCCGCCAGTTCATGGTGCGCGAGGTGCTCGGCCGAGTCGCAGCCGCGCTCGATCTCGAAGACGGCGAATTGCGGGCGACTCTCGCCGGGTCGCAGATCATCGGGCTGATAATTGCCCGCTACGGCATCAAGTTCGCGCCTCTCGCCGAAGCATCCGCGGATGAGGTTGTCGCCAGGGTCGGCACCGTGGTGCAGTGGTATCTGGTGGGCGATTGGAAGCAGTCAGCCGACGCGCCGCGCCAAGCGCGCCCTTGACCCGGGAGCTCGACGGGGCAATAATTCATCACATGATGAATTCTGCGCCTCCGGCGATCGAGATCGCGAATCTGCGCGTGCGAAGGGGCAAGCTCGAGGTGCTCCACGACCTGTCGGTGTCGGTTCCGCGGGGCCAGGTCGTCGGGCTGCTCGGCCCGAGCGGAAGCGGAAAGTCAACGCTGATGCGCGCCATCGTCGGCGCCCAACGGATCGCGAGCGGGACTGTCACGGTGCTTGGCCAGCATGCCGGGTCGGCGGGCTTGAGGAAACGGATCGGCTACGTGACGCAGGCACCGAGCGTGTACGAAGACCTCACGGTGACCCAGAACCTCAAGTACTTCGGCAGCGTCATCGGCGCACCGACATCCGACATCGATCGCGTTCTCTCCGAGGTCGAGCTGACCCCGCAGGCGAAACAGCTCGTCGGCAGCCTCAGCGGCGGTCAGCTCAATCGCGTCTCGCTGGCGGTCGCGCTCCTGGGCCGACCCGAGGTGCTGGTGCTCGACGAGCCCACCGTCGGTCTCGACCCGGTCTTGCGGCATGACCTGTGGGAGTTGTTCGCGCAACTCGCCAAGTCCGGAGTGAGCCTCCTGGTCTCGAGTCACGTGATGGACGAAGCGCGACGCTGCGACCGCATCCTCCTGCTGCATAACGGTGACCTGCTTGCCGACGAGACGCCCGACGAGCTGCTCAAGGAAACCAAAACGCAGGACGCGGACGACGCGTTCCTCGCGCTGATCGCGCGGGCCAACAGACGCGTAGCAACCGAGAGCTCGAAGGAGGCCGCAGCATGAACCCGCGGCTGACGCTCGCCACAACGGGGCGGGTCCTGGCTCAGATCCGTCATGACCCTCGGACCATCGTGCTGCTGCTGGTCGTGCCGAGCCTGCTGATCGGCCTCATGGCCTGGATCTTCGTCGACACGAAGGAGTTCGAAACGATTGGCCCAGCGCTTCTGGCGCTGTTTCCGTTCATCGTCATGTTCCTGATCACGAGCATCACGACACTCCGGGAGCGCCGATCCGGCACGCTCGAACGTCTGATGACCATGCCGCTCGGCAAGTTCGACTTCATCCTCGGCTACGCTCTCGCCTTCGGGCTGCTGGCGATCGTGCAGTCCCTGATCGCGGTTGGTTATGCGGTCTGGGTGTGCGGCCTCACGATCAGCGGAAACGTCTGGCTGTTGATCCTCGTCGCCGTGGTCAATGCGCTGCTGGGAACGACGCTCGGTCTGTTCGCGAGTGCGTTCGCATCCACCGAGTTCCAGGTCGTCCAGTTCATGCCAGCTCTGGTGTTCCCGCAGATCCTGCTCGGCGGCATCTTCATCCCGCGAAGCCAGATGCCGGATGTGCTGCGCTCGATCTCGGACTGGCTTCCGCTCTCCCACTCGATCGAGGCGCTGCAGAAGGTGACTACTGAGACGAGCAGTGGGGCCGTGCTCCGCGAGAGCGGAATCGTCGCCCTCTGGGCCCTCGGCCTCGTCGTGGTCGGCGCGATCACCCTGCGACGGCGCACCGAGTAGGACGTCGAACCCGCCATGCGACTGGCAGGATGGGTGCATGTCTGCCGCCAGCGCCGCCCGGTTCGTTCACGACCTGACGGTCGTCGTTCCGGATTTTCCCAAGCCCGGAATCACCTTCCGGGATCTGACGCCGGTTTTCGCGGACGGGCCGGCGCTGCGCGTCATCACGGATGCGCTCGCCGAACCGTTTGTGGGTCGAGTCGACGCCGTGGCGGGGGTTGAGGCGCGCGGGTTCGTGCTCGCCGCAGCAGCCGCATATGCGCTCGGAGTAGGCGTTCTCATCATCCGCAAGCCGGGCAAACTCCCGCAGGCGGTGCTGTCGGAGAGTTACGACCTCGAGTACGGCAGCGCAACGCTTGAGGTGCAGCCGAATACCCTGCCGCGCAGCTCGCGGGTGCTCGTCCTTGATGACGTGCTCGCCACCGGCGGTACCCTGGCGGCATCCACGAACCTCATCGAGCGCGCGGGCTGGGAAGTGACCGGCGTGAGTGTTGTTCTCGAGCTCACCGACCTCAACGGACGCGGAGCACTGCCCGGTCGCGAGATTCGATCGATTCTCGCCGTCTGAGATTACTGGTCGGCCATCGAGCGCGAATAGTCGATAACGCCACTGTGCAACTGCGCCAGCAGCTACTACGTTGATCGCATGACCATAGGCGCTCGGAAGTCACGCCACCGTTTATCCCCACGACGCACCGCTGCCGTTGCGGCGATTGCAACGGCCGCCCTGCTCACCCTCGGCGCGTGCGCTCCTGCCGTGCATCCGACTACCGGGCACGGCCACCACTCCCATCCCAGCTCGGGGCCGACTTCGGGCCCAACGGCGACGCCGACGCCGACTCCCGTGGTGCTCGCGCCGCCCGCGAGCAGGGTCGGCGTGACGTGCGCCCAGATCGCACCAAACGCCCAGGTCAACAGCATCCTCGGTCTCACGCTTGTGCCGTCCGGCGGACTCTACGGCGTTTCCGACCTCGAACCGTACGGCTTCACGCAGGACGGCGCGCTCATGTGCAACTACGCCGAAGCCAACCCGAACACCCTTGGCTTTTACGAGGTTTACGTGGTGCCGGATGTCTCGAGGACCCG